>NZ_JBFAPV010000003.1:0-779506 GCF_040676925.1 Nonomuraea sp. NPDC049486 | reverse complement strand
TGCCCAAGGGCAGCGAGCCCACCAAGATCGGCGAAGGCGCCGACGGCGTCAACTGCCTGTACTCCTCGTCCGACATCACCTACCGGTAGCCCGCACGCGCCGGGCTTGAGGATGACCAGTCCATCCGGAGCACCGGAGTGTCGTGGAAGCACTTGACCGCGTCGACCATCTCGGCCCTGAGCTGGTCGGCGCGGTCCCGCGCGTCGCGGCGGCCCGGTTGTCGCTCATCCCCAACGACGACGTGACGGCGAGCCCCGGGCGCTTACGTGGTCGCGATCACGAGGGCGTGCGACGGCGAGCGGGTGAGCTCCGTCCAGGCACCGGGGGCGCATCCCGCCGCCTCCAGCCAGCCGCGGATCGTCTCCGCCGGGTGCAGGGCGCCGCCTTGCGTGTGCCACAGGTTGAGCGAGAACCCGGCGGCGAAGGCCAGGTCGGCGGCGGTGCCCGAGGGCTCGGGCATGCTCTCCAGGACGACCAGCAGCCCTCCCGCCCGCAGCGTGCCCGCCGCCCTGGCGACGAGCGCGGCCGCGTCCCGCGCGGCGAACCCGTGCAGCACGTTGAAGAGCACGGTCACGTCCTGCTCACCGGGCAGATCGGCGGTGAGCAGGTCGCCGGCCCGCCAGGTCAACCTCCCGTCGGAGCCGTCCGTGACGGCGCCGTCGACGATCGTGCCCGACAGCCCGGGGTGGGCCCGGCAGAACGCCGCGGCGTACGCCCCGTGGCCGCCGCCCAGGTCGAGCAGGCTCTTGGCGCCCTCCGGCAGCGGCACCAGCGAGACGACCTCGTCCGCCAGCCACTCGGCGAGCCCGCGTTGCAGGTCGTGGAAGGCGGCGGACAGGTCGGGGCGGCCGGCGAGCCAGTCGTAGAAGCCCCCCGCGGGGGTCCCCGAGCGCACCGCGCCGGCGAGCCCGGCCCACCGCTCCTCGACGATGGCCTGCCACAGCCCGAGGATGCGCCCGTAGTCGGTGGGCGAGCCGGAGCAGAGCCACGCCGCGGTGGCGGGCGTGTTGGCGTGCCGGCCCTCGTGGCGGCGCACGTATCCGGTGGTACGGAGGACGCCGAGCAACTGGTCGAGCCCTGTCGGGTCGGCGCCGACGGCGGCCGCGAGCTCGTCCGTCGTCGACGGCCCGGCCGCGAGCGCGTCGAACACACCCAGCGAGCGCGCGGCCCCGACGGCGTGGCAGGCCATCAGGCCGATCAGGTCCAGCATCGGCGCCGGGGCGTCACCCCTGCGGAAGGCGTCCACCTCGTCGGGCGGCAGGTCGACCGGCATGCGATTCCTCTCAGGCGATTCTCGGGGGCTCCCGGGAACGGCGGCTCCCGGGTCCGGGCGGCTCCCGGGAAACCGGCGGCTCCCGGGGTCCGGGCGGCTCCCGGGGTTTCTCAGGCGACGGGGACCGGGACGGGCCGGCGGTCCAGGCGGCGCAGGGCGGGGAGCACGGCCAGGACGCCTGCCAGGGTCAGCAGGAGCAGCCCGTCGAGGAGCAGCACGAGGGCGATCCCGCGTCCCTCGCCGACGCCGACGATCAGACCCGCGCTGCCGGCGAGGGCCCCGCCGGGCAGCAGCGCCGGGTTCAGCAGGTGTTCGGCCACGGGCGCGGCCAGCAGGTAACCGACGGGGACGGCGGCCGAGCCGAGCGTGTGCACGGTGCCCATGGCCCGTCCCAGCAGGGCCGGATCGACGCGGCTCTGCAGCACGGCGTGCGCGCAGCCGTTCACCACGGGCAGCGTGAACAGGAACCCGGCGGCGGCCACCCCCACCAGCAGCGGCGACGGGCTCACCGTGTGCAGCACGAGGAAGACGCCGCCGAGCGCCATGAACGCCGTCATCCCGCCGATCTTCCGGCGGGGCCCGCCCCAGGCTCCCATGACGAGGCCGCCCGCGAGCATGCCCGCGCCTCCGGCGAACATCAGCACGCCCAGCACCCCGGGCCCGGCGAACGACAGGATCAGCGGCTGCACCAGCACCCCCGCGACGGCGAAGGTGAAGTTGAAGCCGGTCAGCGCGGCCACCAGCGCGGTCAGTCCCGTCCGGGACCGCAGGTGGCGCCACCCGGCCCCGAGGTCCTCCAGCACGGCGGGTCGCTCGGCGGCCACGTTGGGCCGCAGCACCGCGGCGGGCAGCCGGATCAGCAGCAGGGCCAGCATCGCCACGCCGAAGGTGCTCAGGTCGATCGCCACCACCCCGGCCATGCCCACGGTGGCCAGGAGCGTGGCCCCGAGGACGGGCGCGGCGATCTGGATGCCGCTGGACAGGTGCATGAGCCCGTTGGCGCGGCCCAGGTGACGTTCGGGGATCAGCAGCGGCGTCATGGCCTGGTAGGCGGTCAGGTGGAAGACGCCGCACGCGCCGCTGACGGCTCCGGCCAGGGCGACGTGCCACACGGCCAGCCCGTCCGCCCAGATCAGGAAGCCGACGGCGGCCGTGGACACGGCCGCCAGGCAGTCGGTGAGGATCATCACCTTGCGCCGGTCGAACCGGTCGACGACCAGCCCGGCGAACGGCCCGATGAGGATGCCCGGGAGCATGCCGCTGAGCACGACCAGCGCGAACTCCGTCGGCGAGCCGGTGGTCTGGTACACCCAGACGCCCAGGACGAAGGTGGTGAGGCTGGAGCCGACGGACGACAGCAGCGACGCCGTCCAGATGAGCGCGAACCTGACGATGTTCATGCGTGCACCACCTCGGCCAGGCGGCCGGCGTAGCGCCTGATGAGCGCGCCGTCGGCGGGCGGGCACGCGAGCCCGGCGCGGGCCAGGGCCCGCTCAGTGCGCCCGCAGTCGAAGACGGGCCGCCGGAACTGCGGGTCCGCCGCGGACAGCACCGGCGCGAACGGCGCGAACGGGCTGTCCGCGCCCAGGCCGGCGGCTTCGCGCCGCCAGGTGTCCCACGGTACGCAGTCCGCGCCGAGCGCCTCGGCGATCTCCCGGTAGGAGATCGTCGCGCCGTTGAAGTAGTGGAAGTCGCCGGCCGTCGCGGGGTCGGTGATCAGGTGGGCCATGCCCGCGGCGACATGGTCCACCGGTGCCAGGTCCTCCTCTATCGGCAGGTCGGGCACCATGCGCAGGCGGACGCACGTGGCCAGCAGGCGGCTGAAGTAGTCGCCCGGGTTGCCCAGGCCGGTCGCGCTGTGCCCGCTGACCCGCGCGGGCCGGTGCACCACGACCGGCAGCCCTTCGTCCCTGGCCCGGCGCGCCAGCCGGTCGGCCACCCACTTGCTCTGGTCGTAGCCCGTCTCCAGGCCGGCCGGGTCGTCGGGGGCGGTCGCCTCGGTCACCACCCGGCCCCGGTGGGCCAGGCCCAGGAAGACGCCGAGGGTGGAGACGACGTGCAGGCGGGCGCCGCCGAGCCCGGCCAGCCGCAGGGCCTCGACCGTGCCGCCGACGTTGACCGGCAGCATGCGGTGGAAGCTCTCGTAGAAGTTCACCTGACCGCCGTTGTGGCAGATCACCTCCACCTCGCGGGCCAGCTCGCCGAACCGCTCCCGGTCCAGGCCGAACCGGGACGAGCCCAGATCGCCAGGCAGCCCGCGCAGCCTGCCCGGCGGGGCGTCGAGCCCGTACGCCCGCAGGTTGGCCAGCACCCGTTCCCCGGCCCGGTGCTCGTCGCCGGCCCTGACCAGGCAGATGATCTCGGCATCGGTGCGGGCCATGAGTTCGCCGATGAGGTGGGCGCCGAGGAACCCGGTGGCGCCGGTCAGCAGGATGGCCGAGCCGCACCGTACCGGAGACGGGAGCGTGGGCCGCACGGCGAGGTCGGGCGGCAGGACGGCGAGCGGTTCGAGGTCGAGATGCTCCCGGTCGGCGCCGCGCTCCACGGCGGCGGCGAGCTCGGCCAGGTCGGCCGTCTCCAGGACCGCGCGCAGGGACACGTCGGCGCCGAGCTCGCGCCTGATCTCGGCCACCACCCGGCCGGCGAGCAACGAGTGCCCGCCCACCTCGAAGAAGTTGTCCGACCTGCGCACGTCGGGCACGCCGATGACCCGCTGCCACACCGCGGCCAGCGCCGACTCGGTGGCGGTCGCGGGCGCCTCGCCCGCCGGTCCTGGCGGGGGCGGCAGGGCCGCCTGGTCCACCTTCCCGTGCGTGGTGCGCGCGATGGCAGCGACGGGCACGAAGGCCCCGGGCACCAGGTATCCGGGCAGCCGTTCGCGCAGGAACTCGCGGAGCGCGCCCGGCGTCAGGTCCGGCGTGCGGGTCGCCGCGTAGGCGACGAGGCGGTCCCCCGAGACGACGACCGCGCTGTCGGTGACGTCCGGATGTTCCATGATGGCGTGCTCGACCTCGGCCGGTTCGATCCGGTGGCCACGGATCTTCACCTGGCGGTCGCGGCGGCCCAGGAACTCGAGCGCGCCGTCCGGCCGTACCCGCGCCAGGTCGCCCGTACGGTACAGGCGCGCCCCGGCGGGGCCGTCGGGGTCGGGCACGAAGGCCGCCGCGGTCAGCGCCGGCTCGCCCGCGTACCCGTCGGCCAGGCCGGCTCCGCCCAGGTGCAGCTCGCCCACCCCGCCGGTCGGCACCGCGCGCCCCGACCGGTCCAGGACGCGGGCGCGCACGTGCGGCAGCGGCGCGCCGATCGGCACCCGGCCCAGGTCGCCGAGCTCGTCCGTGCCGCCGATCCGGTGCACGGTGACGCAGACGGTGGCCTCGGTGGGGCCGTAGTGGTTGAACAGGGCGCACCTGCCGCGTGTCACCCGCTGCCAGGTGCGCGCGTCCTCGACCGGCACCTGCTCGCCGCCGACCATCATGATCTCGACCGGCCAGCTCTCGGGTACGCCCGATTCGGCCAGGTCGGTGACCCAGCGCCGCCACAATGCCACGGGCGCGTCGACGGCGGTCACGCCGTTCTCGCCGCAGAACCGTACGAGCTCCGCGCCGTCCAGCCGGGCGGGCTCCGGATGGACGACCAGGGTGCCGCCGGTGGTGAGCACCGGGAACAGGTCTCCCACGGAGGCGTCGAAGGTGAGCGGCGGCAGCATCAGCACCCGGTGCTCCGGGCCGAAGCCGTGCACGTCGGCGAACGAGCGGGTGAACTCCGCGACGGCGCCGTGCGACACCACCACCCCCTTGGGCGCCCCCGTCGACCCGGACGTGAAGATCACATACGCCGGATCCCCCGGCCGCACGGCAGCACGCACCGGGTCTGCGGAGCCGGGACGTACCTCGCCCGTGATCCGCCCCTCAAGACGTCCCGGACCGACCCGACGCGTCCGGCCTGTCACGAACTCGCCGCTCGGTCCTGTCTGGTCGGTGACCGGCAGTTTCGCTCCCGGGAATTCGTTCAGCTCGGCGAGCCTGCCGGACGGCGCGATCACCGCGACAGCCTGTGCCCGCCGCAGCAGGTGCGTGACACGGGCGGGCGGGTGGCCGGGGTCGAGCGGCAGGTACGCGGCACCGGCGAGCAGCACACCGAGGACGGCGGCGATCCCGTCCGGCCCCGCCGGGAGCGACACCCCGACGACCGGACGCGCGTCAGGGTCTCCGCTGAGCGGCCCCAACCGCGCCGCCACCTCCCGCGCCCGCGCGACCAGCCCGCCGTACGTCAACCGCTCCCCCGCGGCCATGACCGCGACCCGATCCGGACCCCGCTCAGCCTGACGCACAACCAGCTCCGCCACCCCGGCCCAGCCCTCGGCCGGCACCTCGGAGGATGCGACACTCCCCGCCACAGAGAACCCAGCGGCCGGAACGGAGGATCCGGCCGCAGACGCCCCACCCTCCGGAACGGGGTGCGCGGACTCTTCGGAACCTTCGCCCGCCACCCCGGATGACCCGCCCCCCAGAACGGGGTGCCCCGCCCGGGACAGCCGCGGGATGACGGTCTGCACCCCGGACGGCACCGGGGCGGCCCCGGTCGGACCGTCCTCCCCGGAAACCAGCCCCGGGACCGGAGCGGCGGAGGCGGCCCCGGTCGCTTCGGTTGGGGTGGTGGTGAAGGGGATGTGGCTCAGGGGGAGGGAAGGGTCGCCGGTGAGGGCTTCGAGGGCGGTGGTGAGGTGGTGCGCCAGGGTCGCCGCCGTGTCGGCGTCGAAGAGGTCGGCCGCGTAGTCCAGGTACAGCTCGATGTCGTCGCCCACGGTGACGAACAGGGTGAGGTCGAAGCGGGCCTCGGGCGCGGGCAGTTCCCAGTGTTCGACGAGGAGGTCACCCGCGGTCCTGGGCCGGCCGTCCAGGTGGTCCATGACGAGCATGACCTGGAAGAGCGGGTTGTGGCTGAGGTCGCGGCGGCCTCCGGCGAGTTCAACCACCTCGTCGAACGGCGTGCCGCCGTGGGCGAGCGCCTCGGCCACGGTCCGCCTGCACTGCCGCAGCAGGTCCGTCACGGCCGGGTCGCCGCCGAGGTCGAGCCGCAGCGCGACGGTGTTGGCGAACATGCCGACCGTCCCGCCGTCCCGCCCGGTACGGCCGTCCATCGGGCAGCCGACCACGATGTCGTCCTGGTCGGCGCACCGGCCGAGGGTGACCCCCAGGGCCGCCAGGACCATGGCGAACACCGTCGTCCTGGTCCTGCGCGCGCCGTCCACCAGGCCGGCGCGCAGGTGCTCGGGCAGGGTCCAGCGATGCTGCGCGCCGCGCCCGCTCGGTACGGCGGGACGGGGCCGGTCGGTGGGCAGGCCCAGCAGGGAGGGCGCGCCGGCCAGCCGGGTACGCCAGTAGTCGCGCGCCGCCTGGGCCCGCTCCCGGCTGCCCCCGCGGAGCCGGGCGACGTACTCCGAGAACGGGACGGCGGGCTCGGCGGGCTCGAAGGTCCCCGCCAGCATCCCGTACAGCTCGGTGAAGAGGACCTGCAGCGAGCGCCCGTCGCAGATCGTGTGGTGCAGGCACAGGACGAGCACGTGGTCGTCCTGTGCGAGCCGGAGGAGCAGCGCCCGCATGAGCGGCGCCCGGCCGAGCGCGAACGGCCGGGCCACGAACGAGTCGCACGCCGCGTGCGCCGCGACCTCGTCCGGGACCTCCACGACCTCCAGGTCCACCTCGGACGCGTCGCTCACGATCTGGATCGGGCGCCCGTCCCCGGTGTCGGCCAGCCCGGTGCGCAGCGCCTCGTGCCTGGCGGCCAGGCGGTTCAGCACCCGGCCCAGGTGTCCGGCGTCCAGGGGCCCGCGTAACCGGTGCCCGCCCCAGACGTGGTAGCCGGACGGGTCGTGGCCGGCCTGGTGCAGGAACCAGAGCCGTTCCTGGGCGGGCGTCAGGGGGAAGCTCGTGCCGGTCATGACTTGGCCACCAGGTCCCGCAGGTGCCCGGGCACCTGCTCGCCGAACAGATCCCGGTAGGCGGCCAGATGCGCCTCCTCGGAGATCAGGAACGGCAGGTCGGTCGGCACCATGTGCCTGATCACCAGCATCGGCACCGGGCTGCGCAGCGGGCGGAAGCCGGGGTTCCACAGCCCCGCCTTGTCCGGCGGCCCGTCGTGGAACTCCCCGATCATCAGGCCGTGCCCCACGTAGGCGTCCTTGAGCGCGCACTGCGCGGCGTCGATCACCTCCCGCGCGTCACGCATGCCGGGCAGCAGGACGAGGATGGTCGTCGACTGCGCGGCGGGCATCCTGCGGGGGGCGAGGTCGAGGAACCAGTCGCGGTAGGGCGCCAGCAGCGCGCTCAACGACTCGACGGTGTGGCCGCCGCCCGGCTGGATGGCCAGGCGGAAGGCGCCGCGGTCCAGCGACGCCTGCGCGTACGGGCACACCGGCCCGAGCCGGCCGAGCTCCGGGTGCGGCCGGCACAGGTAGGCGCGCGCCCATTCGACGACGGCCCGCAGGTCGGCCCGGTGCTCGCCGATCAGGGGGTGCGCGGCGGGGTCCGCCTCCACGTCGGCCGGGTCGAACAGCACGAGGGATGCGTCGTGCGGATGTGTGATCATCGAGAGGTCCTCCCGTGGCGGCGCGCGAGCACGGCGAGCAGGCCTGCGACGGCCGCGCCCGCCCCTGTCACGGTCAGCGCGGCGGCCACCCGGTCCTGGCGGCGAGCGCGCCGCAGCGCCTCGCCGTAGGGCACGGTGGTGTGCGAGACGAGCGTGTAGAGCGGCACCCAGGTGCCGGGGAACGCCTTGTGCAGCAGCAGGTCGAGGCGCTTCCTGGCCAGCCGCAGCGGGGAGCGCATGCCGTCGCGGAGCTCCAGGAAGTTCTGCGCGGACAGCTCGGCCAGCACGTCGGTGTGCGGCTTGCGGGACCGCTCGTAGGCGGCGAAGGCGGCCTGCCGGTCGCGCGGGTGCCGGGCCAGCATCCGGTCGAGCGCCAGGCAGTCCTCGAACGAGGCGTTCATGCCCTGGCCGTAGAAGGGGTAGACGGCGTGCGCCGCGTCGCCGACGAGGACCATCGTGTCCCGGTGGTGCCAGGGCGCGGTGCGTACGGTCGTGAGGTGCCCCATCGGCGCGGCGGACGCCTGCTCGTCGAGGTCGGGCACCAGCTCCGCCAGGTGCGGGAAGGCGTCGGACGCCCGGTCCGGCGGCTCGTCGCGCGGCAGGAAGAGCGTGCAGGTCAGGCTGTTGTCGACGTTGGGGTGGGCGACCCCCAGACCGCGCTCGCCCGGCCAGATGTGCAGCGCCTCCAGCGGTACGGCGGGCGTGCCGTCGGGCCTGGCCCGGATCGTGATCTCCTTGTAGCCCCATTCGAGGTACTCGCGGCTGAAGCCGGCCGGCAGGCCGCGCTGCATCTCGGTCCTGACGAGCGAGGAGGCGCCGTCGGCGCCGACCACGAAGCCGGCCGTCAGCTTGCTACCGTCCTCCATGGTGACGGCGGCGGCGTCCCGGTCGACGGCCACGCACCTGGTGCCGAAGCGCAGCCGCACGCCGGGCTGCTTCTCCGCGTGCTCGACCAGCAGGCAGACCAGCGCGTCCCGCCTGATGGAGTGCAGGATCTGCGACGGGTCCTTGCCGTACGGGTAGAAGGACGACCGTCCGCCGGCGGTGTGCACCATGCGCCCGCGCATCGGCACGGACAGCCGTCGCGCCTCCTGCCACAGGCCCACCTCGCGCAGCGCCGCGATGGCCCGCGCCGACATGCCCAGGTTGATGGATCGGCCGCTGTCGTGGCGGGCCGAGCGCGGGTCGGGGCGGCCTTCGACCAGGTCGACCCGGTACCCGCGCCGTGCGATCATGCTCGCCAGCAGGGGTCCGGCCAGGCCCGCGCCGACGATGACGGCGTCAGGGTTGGAGTCCATGCCGCCTCACCCCCCGCCGCGCACGCTGAGGGGACGCATGTCGGTCCACACGGTCTCGATGTGCGCCAGGCATTCCTCACGGGTGCCGGCGAAGCCCGTGGCCCGCCAGCCGGGAGGCAACTCCCGTCCCGCGGCCCAGACGGAGTACTGCTCCTCGTGGTTGACGACCACCAGAACATCGCTCATATCTTCTCCTCAAGAGCGCGCCGATCGATCTTTCCGTTGGGGGTGAGCGGCACGGAGTCCAGGGGGATCACCCTGGTCGGCACCATGTACGCGGGCAGGATCGCGGCCAGCCGGCGGCGCAGGTCAGGGCAGTCACCGACGACGAACGCCACCAGGGCGTCGCCGGACACGGCCGCCACGGACTGCCGCACGCCGGGCAGGCCGTCCATGGCGGCCTCCACCTCGCCGAGCTCCACCCGGTAGCCGCGTACCTTCACCTGGGTGTCGGCCCGGCGCAGGTACTCCAGTCCCGCGCCGGTGCGCCGCACCACGTCGCCGGTCAGGTACAGCCTGCTGCCCGGCTCGCCGTAGGGGTCGGGGACGAATCGGTCGGCGGTCAGGGCCGGCCGGCCGAGATAGCCGTCGGCCACGCAGACGCCGCCGATGGCGAGCTCGCCCTGGCCGACCTCGTCGAGCCCGTCGTCCACGACGTGGACGGTGGCGCCGGGGAGCGGGTCGCCGATCGAGACCGTCCCCGGCTCGATGGGCACCTCCCAGGAGGTGGCCCAGACGGCGGCCTCGGTCGGGCCGTACATGTTGACGAGCCGTCCGACCCGGGAACGCAGGTCGCCGGCCAGGGCCGCGGGCAGCGCCTCACCGCCGGCGAGCGCGGTCAGCCGAGGGCCGCGGAACCCGGCGTAGAGCAGGACCCGCCAGCCGGAGGGGGTGGCCTGCATGTGGGTCACGCCCTCGCGCTCGATCAGCGCGGCGAGCCGTTTGCCGAGGAGGGCGGTCCTGGGGTCGACGAGGACCAGCCGTCCTCCGGTGACGAGCGGCAGGTAGAGCTCGGGCACGGACATGTCGAAGGTGAGGGAGGCGGCCGAGAGCCAGACGTCGCCGGCCGTCGAGCCCACCAGTTCGCGCATGCCGGCGAGCAGGTTGGCCAGCGCCCGGTGCGGCACCACCACCCCTTTGGGCGTGCCGGTCGAGCCCGAGGTGTAGATCACGTACGCCGGGGACGAGGGGTCCGGGGGCGCGGCGGGGACCGGCGCGGCCGGGGGGTGCTCCCCGTCCAGCCGGAGCACCGGCACCGTGGTCGTGACCGGCTCACCCTCGGTCAGCAGCAGGTCCGCGCGCGAGTCCGCCAGGACGAGTTCGACGCGGGCCGCCGGGTGCGCGGGGTCGAGCGGCAGGTAGGCCGCGCCGGTCCGCAGGACGGCGAGCATCGCCGTCACGCAGGCGGCCGACTTGGCCGCGCAGATCCCCACGAGCGTGCCGGGGCGGGCCCCGGCGGCGGCGAGCCTGGCGGCCAGCCGGTCCACGGCCTCGTCCAGCGCGGCGTAGGTGAGGCGCTCGTCGCCGGCGACGAGCGCGATCCGGTCCGGGGTGCTCGCCGCCTGGCGCCCGAACGATTCGACAAGGGTTGGGAGCGCTCCCAAAACTGGCATGGTCAACTCCGGTTCGACATGGTCAGCTCCGGTGGGATCAGACGTGCAGCAGTTCTTCGACGGCCTCGGCGGCCGCCCGCAGCCCCGGCCGCGCCGCCCCCGCGTACGGGGCCACCCGCTCACGGTGACCGTCGGCGGCCAGCGCCTCGTTCAGCAGGGGGACGATCTCCTCCGTCGTCCACCGCCGCTCGGGCAGCCAGGACCCGAGTCCGAGCCTGGCCAGGCGCATGCCGTTGTCGGAACGGTCGAAACCGTGCGCCAGCAGGACCTGCGGGACCCCCGCGGCCACCGCCCTGACCACGGTGCCGATGCCGCCGTGGTGCAGCACCGCCCTGGCGCGGCCCATGACCTGGTGGAAGGGCAGGTGCGGGAACCAGGAGACGTCCTGGGGCAGGTCGGCGGGCACCAGGTCCCGATGCCTGGCCACGACCAGGGCGGGCACGCCCGCGGCCGCGCACGCCGCGACGGCGGCGGCGTAGAACCGCTCGTGGATCATGCGGCCGGTGCCGCCCGTCACGATCACCGCGCCGCGGTCGAGCAGGCGCTCGGCCTCGGGCGGGACCGGGTCGGTGAAGGTGTCGTCGCCGTACGGCGCCCCCGTCAGCCGGACCCGCGACGGCGCGGTGACCCCCGCCCGGTCGAACCACTCCGGCCACAGCCCCAGGTGGAGCCGGGCCGAGGTGAACCAGGACGTCCAGTCGCCGACAGGCCCCAGCCCGAGCGTCGCCCGCACCGCGTCGAGCCGGTCGCTCATGGTCTCCCGGTACATGTGCACGGCGGGGCGTTCTGACATGTACTGCACCGGCGTCACGGCCACCCACGCGGTGGGCACGTCCAGCACCTCGCCGGCGAAGAGCGTCGAGATCGCCGTGGTGTGGCGCCCCACGAACACCGTCTCCCCCGGCACGTGACGGGCCTTGAGCACCTCGCACTCGAACCGGATCTGGTCGAACAGCCCGATGGCGTCGTAGAAGCGCCGCCACCGGTCCATCCCGGCGCCGAGCAGCATCGGCGTGTCCGAGAGGTATCGCTCGTACTCGCGCTCGGTGTCGATGGGCGTGAACTCCAGGCCCTCGCGCCGGGCCACCGCCTCGAAGGGGGCGTGCGTGAGGATCTCCACCCGGTGCCCGCGTTCCCGGAGGATCCGTCCAAGACCCACGAACGGCAGGACGTCGCCGTGCGTGCCGTGGGTGACCATGATGACGGTGGTCAAGGGGACTCCCCGGCCGCGGCCTGGGCCCGCGACCCCTCCTCGATGGCCCGCGCCGCCTCCGCGACCGTCAACCCGTCGACGAAGAGCACCTCGACCGGCAACTCGATCCGGAACTCACTCTCCACCATGGCCAGGAACTGGACCATCGCCAGCGACTGGCCGCCCAGTTCGAAGAAATCCTGGTCCGCGGACGCGACCTCGACCCCGAGGATCTCGGACCACAACCGCATGACCTCGTTTTCGAGCACGCCGAGCACAGCCATGACGCATTCTCCTCGTAGCGCGGAAACGACACCCGTCACCAAGGGAACCGTGCGCCACGAAACGGGCGCTCCTCGCCGGTGATGGGGTTCAGCAAGGGGCAGCCACGCGCCCCACTCGCAAGATCGTTGGGATCGCTCCCAAACGGAACGCTAGGCTCGCGTCAGCACGCGAGTCAACCTTTTCACCGCCATCTGCGCTTCTGTTAGGACGACGGTTGGGAGCGCTCCCAACCGCATAGTCCTCCCACCAGGAAGGCGTCGGAAACTCCGAGCAGGGCTCGGAAAACTGCCCTCCTTGACCGACCTTATTTAGGTTAGGCTCACCTAATCAGGGATTCTCCCCACCAGGAGGCGCAGATGCGGGTCGCGATGTTCGGCTACCAGACCTGGGGACACCGCACGTTGCAGGCACTGCTGGGATCCGGCCACGACGTGGCGCTCGTCGTGACCCACCCCAAGAGCGAACACGCCTACGAGAAGATCTGGGACGACTCCGTCGCCGGCCTGGCCGCCGAGCACGGCGTGCCCGTGCTGCTGCGCGCCCGGCCCGACGACGAGCTCGTCACCGCGCTCAAGGAGGCCGAGCCGGACATCATCGTCGCCAACAACTGGCGCACCTGGATCCCGCCGGAGATCTTCCGGCTGCCCCGCCACGGCACGCTGAACGTGCACGACTCGCTGCTGCCCGCCTACGCGGGCTTCTCCCCGCTCATCTGGGCCCTGATCAACGGCGAGGAGGAGGTGGGCGTCACCGCCCACCTGATGGACGAGGAGCTGGACGCCGGCGACATCCTCCTGCAGCGCGCGGTCCCCGTCGGACCGTCCGACACGGCCACCGACCTGTTCCACCGGACCGTCGCGCTGATCGAGCCGATCGTGCGGGACGCGCTCACGCTGATCGACACCGGCCGGGCCGTCCCGGTCCCCCAGGACCGGTCCAGGGCGAGCTTCTTCCACAAACGCTCGCCGGAGGACAGCCGGATCGACTGGACCTGGCCGGCCGAGGACATCGAGCGGCTGGTGCGCGCCCAGTCGGACCCGTATCCGAACGCCTTCACCTTCTACCGGGGCGAGCGCGTACGGGTGCTGAAGGCGTCGGTGTCGGAGGGCGTCTACGGCGGGACTCCCGGTCGGGTCTTCATCCGCGAGGGCGACGGCGTGGTCATCGTCGCCGGCGCCGACGCCCGCCGGGGGCGCAGCCGGGGGCTGGTGATCGAGCGGGTCCGCACCGACGAGGGCGCGGACCTGCCCGCCACCGAGGTCTTCCGCACCATGGGCGGCTACCTCACCGGCCGGTGACCTGCCCGGCCGCTCCGGGCACCGGGGCGGCCGGGTCCGCGCCGAGCGCGACGATCCGGTTGCGCCCGTCGACGTGCACCACGGACGGGACGTACGAGCCGAGCTCCTCTTCCGTCACCTGCCGGTAGGACATGACGATGACGAGGTCGCCCGGCGACACCAGATGGGCGGCCGCCCCGTTGACGCCTATGACGCCGGAACCGGGGGCGCCCTCGATGGCGTAGGTGACCAGCCGTGCCCCGTTGTCGATGTCGACGACGTGCACCTGCTCGCCCTCGACGAGCCCGGCCGCGTCCATGAGGACCTTGTCGATCGTGAGGGAGCCGACGTAGTGCAGGTCGGCCTGGGTCACGGTGGCCCGATGGATCTTCCCGCCGAGCAGGGTGCGCTGCATCTCCAGCCTCCGGTGATCAAAGTTAGGTAATGCTATCCTAAGTTGATTGCAGCCCTCCGGCCAGAAGGAATCCCCATGATCAGTTCCCGTGCGGTTCCGCGAGCCTTCTTATCCCTCCTCCTGGCGGCCTCGCTGGTCTCCTGCGCGGCCCCGGAGCCTGCCGCCCCGAGTGCCTCCGCGCCGGCGGACACCGCGTTCCCGGTCACCATCGAGCACAAGTTCGGCAGCACCACGATCGAGACCAGGCCCGCCCGGGTCGTCACCGTCGGCTGGAACGACCAGGACTTCGCGCTCGCGCTGGGCGTGGTCCCGGTCAGCACCCGCGCGTGGTTCGACGCGTACGCGACCTTCCCGTGGGTCAAGAAGGCGCTGGGCGGCCAGGAGCTGTCCACGTTCTCGGCGGAGCTCAACTTCGAGGCGATCATCAAGCAGCGCCCCGACGTGATCATCGCGATCTACGAGACGATCAACAAGGAGACGTACGAGAAGCTCTCGCAGATCGCGCCCACCGTGATCCAGTCGGACGCCTACGCCGACGAGCAGACCCCCTGGGACGTCCAGACGATCACCACGGGCAAGGCGCTGGGCAAGGCCGCCGAGGCTCAGGCCCTCGTCGACAAGGTCAACGCGAAGATCGCCGAGGCGAAGCGGGCGCACCCCGAGTTCGCCGGCAAGGTCCTGGTGGTCGACTTCGGGCCGGAGAACGGGCAGCACTGGCTGATCCCGGCCCGCGATCCGCGCCGCGCGCTGTTCGACGCGCTCGGCTTCGCCGCGCAGAGCGAGGCCAACGAGATCAGCGAGGAACGGCTGGACCTGATCGACCGCGACGTGCTGTTCGTCAACGGCTCGACGAAGGAGAAGATGCTGGCCTCGCCGGTCTTCTCCCGGCTGAAGGTCGTCGAGAGCGACCGCACGATCTACACGGACTTCTCCACCCCGCTCGGCGGCGCGCTCTCCTACAGCGGGCCGGACGCGCTGCTGTACGCGCTCGACGTGCTCGTGCCGCAGCTCGCGAACGCCGCCGACATGGACCCCTCCACCCCGGTCAAGGACCTGTCCGCCATCACATGAGGCGGGCCAGCAGCGGGCCGACGATCTCCAGCGCGCGGGCGTCCAGCAGTTCGGAGTGACGGCACTCCACGGCGACCGCGCGCAGCTCGCCCGCCACGTGGGGGCGCCACCGGCCGGAGGCCCTCCCGGTGAAGCCCGGCTCCGGCACGGTGGCGTCGACGAAGAGCACGTCGCCGGGGAACACGTCGTACCGGGCCCGCGCCATCATGCGGTCGCTGTCCAGGTAGCTCTCCACGACGCGCCCGATCTGCTCGTCCGCCAGGACCGCGACGCCGTCGCCGAGGCCGCGCAGGAACGCGACGGCGTCGGCGACCGACATGCGCCCGTCCGGCACCCGGTAACCCATCTCGGCCAGCAGCGCGGCGACGTCGTCCGCCCCTCCGGGCACCTCCAGCGGCGTGTCCAGCATGCCGAGCAGGCCGATCTCGCGGCCCTCCGCGGCCAGCAGCACCGCGGCCTTGTGGGCCACCGCGCCGCCGAACGACCAGCCGAGCAGGCTGACGGGGCCTTCCGGGGCGGTGCGTCCGATCAGGCCGGCGTACTCGGCGGCGAGCTCGTCCATGGTCTCGGGCAGGGCGGTGTCGCGGCTCAGGCGGGGCGACTGCAGCCCGTACAGCGGGACGTCCTCCGGCAGGTGGCGCTTGAGCGCGGCGAACTGCCAGGCGAGCCCGCTCGCGGGCGGGAAGCAGAACAGGGGCGGCCGCGATCCGCCCGGCCGCAGGACGAGCAGTTCGGCCATCGCGTCGCCGGCGGGGGCGCCGCCGGCGATCCGCCGGGCCAGGGCGGCGGCGGTGGGGGCGGTGAACAGGTCCGCGACCGGGATCTCGGCGCCCAGCTCCGCGCGCAGGGCGGCGGCCAGCCTGACGAGCAGGAGCGAGTGGCCGCCCAGGGCGAAGAAGTCGTCGTCCACGCCGACCCGCCCGACGCCCAGCACCTCGGCCATGACGGCGCAGACGGCCGCCTCGGCACGGGTGCGCGGCACGACGCCGGCGGCCGAGGGCGCGAGGTCCACGTCGGGCAGCGCGGCCCGGTCCACCTTGCCGTTGGGGGTGCGCGGCAGCTCGTCGAGCACGACGACGGCGGCGGGGACCATGGAGGACGGCAGCCGCTCCGCGAGGTGGTCGCGGAGCCCGGGGGCCGGCGCGGTGACGTAGGCGACGATCCGGTCCCGGCGGGCGGCGACCGCGACCGCCGCCACGCCGGGGCAGGTGGCGGCGACCGCCTCGATCTCGCCGAGCTCGACGCGGAAACCCCGCACCTTGACCTGGTGGTCGGCGCGCCCCAGGAACTCCAGCTCCCCTTCGGCGCTCCACCTGGCGAGGTCACCGGTGCGGTACATGCGCCCGCCGGTGAAGGGGTCGGCGACGAACCTGGCCGCGGTGAGCCCCGGGCGGCGCAGGTAGCCGCGCGTGACCTGGGCGCCGCCGAGATACAGCTCCCCCGCGACGCCGGGAGCCACCGGGCGCAGCGCCGCGTCCAGCACGTACGCGGCCGTGCCCGGCAGCGGGCGGCCGAGCGCGGGACGTTCGCCCCGGCGGACGGCCGCGGCGGTGGCCCAGACGGTCACCTCGGTGGGGCCGTACAGGTTGGTCACGCTCGCGGCCCGCTCGGCCAGGTGCTCCGCCAGGGCGGGGGGCAGCGCCTCGCCGCCTGCCAGCACGCGCACCCCGCCGAGCTCGGCGTCGGCGGGCAGCGCCGACCACAGCGACGGGGTGGCCTGCACGATCGTGACCCGCTCGTCCCGCATCAGCCCCGCGAGCAGCCGCGGGTCCCTCACCTGCGCGTCCGAGGCGATGACCACGCAGCCTCCGGTACGCAGCGGCCCCATCAGTTCGAGGACCGAGATGTCGAAGGAGAGCGTGGTCACGGCGAGCAGCCGGTCGCCCGGCCCGGTCACGGGCAGCGCGCCGAGGAAGCACTCCAGGTCTCCCCGGGTCACCACCACGCCCTTGGGACGCCCGGTCGAACCGGAGGTGTAGATGACGTACGCCGCCGTCCGCGGATCGCCCGGCGCGCTCTCGTCACGCGCCGGGGCGGGGACCGGGGGGCCGTCGAGCGTGATGCCGCCGGGGAAGCGGTCGCGGGTGCGGTCGTCCACGACGATCGCGGCCGGTCGCGCGTCCTCGACCATGAAGCGCAGCCGCTCGGCAGGGAACGCGGGGTCGAGCGGCAGGTAGGCGGCGCCCGCCTTGGCCACGCCGAGCACGGCCACCAGCAGCTCCGCCGACCGCGGCAGGGCGATCCCGACCAGGTCCTCCGGCCCGAGCCCCGCGAGCCTGGCGGCGAAGGCGTCGGAGGCGGCGTCCAGCTCGGCGTAGCTCATCGTCCGGCCCTCGAACACGCAGGCGTCCGCCTCCGGAGTCGCCCTCGCCAGCGCCGAGAACCGGGCGTGCCACGGCGCTCCGCCGATCGGGGCCGGGCCGCCGGTCTGCCAGTCGGCCAGGTCGGTCCGGTCGCGTTCCGACAGGACGTCCAGGGACTCGATCGGCTGCTCCGGGCGTGCGGCGACCTCGGCGAGCAGCACCAGGAGGCGGTCGGCCAGCCGCCGCGCGGTCGCCGGGTGGAAGCGGTCCGCGTCGTACTCCAGGACCATCTCGAACGGCTCGCCGTCGACGAAGGTGAGGTTCAGGTCCACCTTGGGGTCGGCGGCGACCGGGGGCGCCTCCCCCACCGGCAGGCCGAGCACGGTGTCACGCCCGGCCGGGCGGTGCAGGTAGCCGAGCATCACCTGGAACAGCGGGTTGCGGCCCTGCGCCCGAGCCGGGTTGACCGCCTCGACCACCTGCTGGAAGGGCAGGCTCGCGTGCTCGAACGCGGCCAGGTCCGTCTCGCGCACCCGCCGCAGCAGCTCGGCGAAGGTGGGCGAGCCGGACAGGTCCGTACGGAGCACGACGGTGTTGACGAAGAACCCGACGAGGTCGTGCAGGGCGGGATCGGCGCGGCCGGAGGCGGGGGTGCCGATGGGGATGTCCGTACCGGCGCCGAGACGGCTGAGCAGGGTGGCCAGCGCCGCGTGGAGCACCATGAACATGCTCGCCGACTCGGCGTGCCCCAGCTCCCGCAGCGACGCGGCCAGCTCCGGCGGGATCGTGGCGGTCACCTGCCCGGCGGGGCGCCCGGTCCGTACCCGTTGCGCACGCTCGGCGGGCAGGGCGATCTCGGCGGGCAGGCCGCGCAGCCGCCGCTCCCAGTAGGCGCGGTCGTCGTCGTGCCGGTCGTCGAGCGACAGCCAGAGGGCGTAGTCGGCGTACTGCACCGGCAGCGGCTCCCAGTCGGGGGCCCGGCCCGCCAGCCGGGCGGCGTAGGCGGCGCCGAGGTCGCGCAGCAGCGGGCCGTCGGACCACTCGTCCATCGCGATGTGGTGCAGCACCAGCGCCAGCACGGTGTGGCCGGTGTCGTGCTCCTCGACGAGGGTGGCCCGCAGCGGCGGCCCGGCGGCCAGGTCGAAGGGACGGGCGAGCGCCTCGGCCAGCACCGGGCCCGCGTCCGGGCATCGTACGACGTCCAGGTCGATCCGGGGTGCGGCGAGCACCCGCTGTGCGGGCCCCTCGTCGATGACCGTGCGGAGCACCTCGTGCCTGGCCGCCACGTCGCCGAGCGCGGCGCGCAGGGCGGCGGCGTCCACCGCGCCGCGCAGCCGGACGAGCAGCGGGTAGGTGTAGGCGGTCGAGCCGGGGTCGAGCTGCTGGAGCAGCCAGAGCCGCTCCTGCGCGGGCGACAGCGGCACCCGGTCGGGGCGGGGCCGCCGGGTGAGCGGGGGCCGCCCGGACGGCGCCGCGCCGCTGGCGAGACGGGCGGCGAGCCGGGCCGGGGTGCGCGCGTCGAACAGGTCGCGCAGCGTGAGGTCCGCGTCCGTGGCGGCGCGCACGAGCCCGAGCAGCCGGATGGCCAGCAGGGAGTGCCCGCCCAGGTCGAAGAAGTCGTCGTCGGGCCCGACGTCGCCGGTGTCGAGCGCCCGGCCGAACAGCGTGCACAGCAGCCGCTCCCGCTCGTCGGCGGGCGGTCGCGAACGCGACGCCGGCGCGCTGGGCGGGGGCAGCGCGGCGGTGTCGAGCTTGCCGTTCACGGTCAGCGGCAGCGCGTCCACCACCGCGTACGCCGCCGGCACCATGTAACCGGGCAGCACCTCCTTGAGCCCGGCGTGCACGGCGGCGGCCAGCTCGGCGCCCGCGGGGCCGTCGGGGACGAGGTAGGCCACCAGGCGCCTGGCGCCGGAGCCGTCGGGGACGGCGAGGACGGCGCTCCGGCGCACCCCGGGCCTAGCGGTGACGGCGGCCTCGACCTCGCCCGGCTCCACCCGGTACCCGCGGATCTTGACCTGGTCGTCGGTGCGGCCGAGGAAGTCGAGGTTGCCGTCCTCCCGGACGCGGACGAGGTCGCCGGTGCGGTACATGCGCCCGCCCGGGACGGACGGGTCGGCGACGAACCGCCCGGCGGTCAGCCCGGCGCGGCCGAGGTAGCCGCGCGCCAGGCCCGCCCCCGCGATGTAGAGCTCGCCGACGGGGGCCGGGCGCAGGAAGGCGTCCAGCACGTGACAGCGGGTGTTCCAGATCGGCCGCCCGACCGTGGTGGTGGCGCTCTCGCCGGTGCCCGCGCCGAGCGTGTTGATCGTGTACTCGGTCGGCCCGTAGAGGTTGTAGCCGCTCACGCCCTCGGCGTCGCGCAGCTCCGACCACAGGGACTGGGGCACCGCCTCGCCGCCGAGCAGCACCAGCGGCGGGCGGTGCGGGCCGTCGAGCAGGCCCTGGTCGAGCAGGTGCCGGGCGTAGGTGGGCGTCACGTTCACCACGTCGACGCGGTGGCGGTGGCAGTAGGCGACGAGCGCGGTGGCGTCCCTGCGCAGCTCCTCGTCGCAGATGTGCACGTGGTGGCCCTCGACCAGCCAGAGCAGTTCCTCCCACGACATGTCGAAGGAGAAGGAGACGGTGTGCGCGATGGTGAGGATCCGCCCGCCGGTCGCGGCGACGGCCGGCGTGAAGATCGCCTCCCGGTGGTTGAGCTGCATGTTGGTCAGTCCCCGGTACGGCGTGACCACGCCTTTGGGGCGGCCGGTGGAGCCGGAGGTGTAGATGACGTACGCGGGATGGTCGAGGTGACCCGGCCCGCGCGCGACGGTGACCGGATCGGCGGGTCCCGACACGTCCTCCAGGCACAGCCGCGCCACCGGATGGGAGGCGAGCCTGGGCTCCACCGCCCGCGTGGTCACCAGCAGCACCGGGCGGGCGTCGGCCAGCATCGCCAGCAGCCGGTCGCCGGGGTTGTCGAGTTCGAGCGGGAGGTAGGCCGCCCCGGTGCGGAGCACAGCGAACAGCGCGGCGACCATGTCGGCCGACCGGGGCACGGCGAGCGCGACGATCTTCTCGGGTCCCGCTCCCCCGGCCAGCAGCGAGCGCGCGATCTGGTTCACCCGGGCGTCCAGCTCGGCGTAGGTAAGGGTCCGCGTGCCCGAGGTGAGCGCGGGCCGCTCCGGGGTGCGCCGCGCCTGGGCCGCCAGGAGGTCCGCGATCGTGTCCTCGCCGATGGGCCGCACGGCCCCGGCGGGCACGGCGCTCTCCCCCGGCAGCAGCAGCGGCACGTCGGCCACGGTCGCCGCCGGGTCGTCCACGAGGCGGAGCAGCACCCGCTCCAGCCGGGCCAGCAGCGCCTCCGCCCGCTCCCGCGCCACCACGTCGGCCCGGTACTCCAGCCGCACGGAGAGCCGCGCGCCCGGGGTGGCCACCCAGGTCAGCGGGAAGTGCGTGGCGTCCACGCTGGACACGCCGACGATGCCGTGCGCCTCCTCCAGATCGGTGAACGTGTCGTCGCCGAGGAAGTTCTGCAGCACGTACAGGCTGTCGAACAGCTGGTCGCGGCCCGCCGCGCGCTGGATGTCGCCGAGCCCCAGATACTCGTGCGGCATCAGCGCGACACGGTCGGCCTGGACCCGCCGCATGACGTCCAGCACGCTCTCGTCCGGGGCGAGCCGGACCGCCGTGGGCACCGTGTTGAGGAACACGCCGATCGCCGACTCGACGCCCTCCAGCTCGGTCGGCCGCCCGGCGACGGTCGTGCCGAAGATCGCGTCGCGGCGGCCGGACGCGTGGGCCAGCACCAGGCCGAGCGCGGTGGTGAGCAGCGCGTTGAGCGTCACCCCGGACCGGCGGGCCTGGCGGGTGACGCGCCGCGTCTGTTCCTCGGTGAGCCGGAACGCCAGGCTGGTCGCGGGCACCGGCGCGGTCCCCGCCGCCGTGGGGAACAGGATGGTGGGCTCCAGGCCCGCGAGCGCCTCCGCCCAGGCCCGCGCCGCCGCGTCGCCGTCCTGGCGGGCCAGCCAGGCGAGGTAGCCGGTGTAGACCGCCCCGCCCTCGGGGAGGACGCCGCGCTCGCCGCCGGACTCGTACAGCGCGAACAGCTCGCGCAGCACCAGCTCCCGCGACCAGCCGTCGAACAGGAGCAGATGGTACGTGAGCAGCAGGCGGTCACGGCCGGGCAGGTGGACCACGGTCAACCGGCAGAGCGGCGGCGCGGCCGGGTCGAAGGGCCGCCGCCGGTCCTCCTCCATCACCTCCGGCAGCCGGGAACCGTCCGCCGACAGGTCGATCTCCCCGACGGCGGCGTCCAGCCCGCTCCCGACCACGGCGACCGGCCGGTGCCCGCCGTCCGCGACGAACCCGAGACGCAGCGTCGCGTGCCGGTCGAGGAGCGCCGCGTAGGCCCGGCGCAGACGCCCGAGATCCAGCCGTCCGGCGAAGTCGAACGCGTTCTGCGCCACGTACACGTCGGCGTCCCCGGCGTAACGCGCCTGGAAGAACAGCCCTTCCTGCAACGGGGACAGCGCCCACGTCCGCGGCCCGTCCCCCGGCGCCGCCGCGGTCCCGGCATCTGTCCGAGGCTCCCGGGTGGCCGCGGTCAGTGCTCGCGGCTCGGCCTTCTCCAGGATGAGGTCGCGGAGGGCGGCGGCCCAGTCGTCGGCGAGCGCGCGCACGTCGTCCGCGCCCAGTCCTCCTTCCGCGTACGTGAGGACGGCGCGCAGCTCCGGCCCGTCGGGCGTGTCGTGGCAGGCGACGTTGATCTCCAGCAGGTACGGGGTGCCCAGGTCGGGGTCGGGGGCCACGCGCAGCGCGGCGGTCTCCGGCGCCGTGTCCCAATCCCCCTCCCCTCCGACGGGGAACCTGCCGAGGTAGTTGAAGAGCAGCTGGGGCGTGCCGAGCCGGGCGAGCGGGGCCGCGGTCCGGGGGTTGCAGTAGCGCAGCAGCCCGAACCCGAGCCCGCCGTCCGGGGCCGCCCGCACGGCTCGCCGTACCTCGGCGGGACCGGCCGAGCCGCCCGGCAGCCGTACGGGCGCGATGGCGGTGAACCAGCCGACCGTACGGGAGAGGTCGGCGTCGCCCTCGCGGCCGTGCCTTTCCAGGTCGATCACCAGCGGCGCCCCGGCGTCCCCGCCCCTCGCCGCCCGCCAGCGCGCGACGCCCGTGCGCAGCGCGGCGACCAGCGCCTCGGTGACGTCCACGCCCAGCCTGCCCGGGACGGTGGTGAGCAGCGGCCCGGTCACGTCGCCGGGCACGCGGAGGACGTGGTCCCGGGTGGCGCCCACCGTCAGGCCGGCGGTCGTGGCCGACGGGTCGAGCTCGCCGCCCGGCCGCAGCGTGGCCGTCCAGTGCTCGAACTCGGCCAGCCTGGCGGCCTGGGCGGCGTTCTCGGCCAGCGAGCGCGCGTGGGCGCGCAGGGAGGTGCCGACCGGGTCGAGCACGGGCCGCTCCCCGGCCGAGACGGCTTCCCAGGCCTGCCTCAGGTCCTCGGCGAGGATCCGCCAGGACACCCCGTCGACCACCAGATGGTGGGCGACGATCAGCAGTCTGCCCTGCCGGTCCGGCCCCCTGTCGAACCACACCGCCTCGACCATCCGCCCGGCGTCGGGGTCGAGCCGGTCGGCGGCGGCGTCGGACTCGGCTGCGATCACGGCGCTCAGGCCGTCGTCGCCGAGCCCCGTCGCGTCGACCGCGAGCACGCCGGGATCCGGCGTGTCACCGGCCGCTCGCGCCTCCAGCGACCACAGCAACGGCGACAGCCTGCTCAGCCGCGACCGCAGCGCGTCATGCCGGTCGACCAGCACCCGGACGAGCGCGGCGACCTGCTCACGGGTCATCCCCGCCGGGGTGCGGAGCAGCTCGGCCTGGTTCAGCCGCGAGATCCTCCCGCCCAGCTCGGCCAGCCGGTGCACGATCGGCATCAGCATGATCTCGCCGACGCCGTCTCCCTCTGCGGCGTCCGCCACCGGCTCGACCGGCCGCGGAGCCGCCGCCGCCGCGAGGGCCGCCGGGGTCCTGTGCACGAACACGTCCTGCGGTGACAGCCGCAGCCCGCGGCGCCTGGCGAGGTTCACGAGCTGGATGGCGATGATGCTGTCGCCGCCGAGGTGGAAGAAGTCGTCGTCGCCCCCGGCCGAGGCGAGCTGGAGAACCTCCGCGAAGAGCGCCCGCAGCACCTCCGCCGCGCCCCCTTCGGCGCCCGGCCCGGCGGGGGCCGGGGCAGGCGGGTGGGTGGCCAGGGCGTCGCGGTCGAGCTTGCCGTTGACGGTGAGCGGCAGCGCGTCGAGGGGGACGAACGCGGCCGGGACGGCGTAGGAAGGCAGCAGCCTGGCCAGGTGCTCCCTGGCCATGTCCACCCGCGCTCCCTGACGCGCGACCACGTACGCGACCAGGCGCCGGCGGCCCGGCCGGTCCTCTCGTACGACCACGGCGGCGTCGGCGATGCCGTCGAGCGTCAGCAGGGCGGACTCGACCTCGCCGAGCTCGATCCGGTAGCCGCGGATCTTCACCTGCCGGTCGGCGCGGCCGAGATGGACGAGGTCCCCGCCGGGGGTGCGGCGGGCGAGGTCGCCGCTGCGGTACAGCCGCCCGCCCGGGGTGAACGGGTCGGCGACGAAGCGGGCGGCGGTCAGCGCCGGGCGGTCGAGGTACCCGCGGGCCAGCTGGTCACCCGCGACGTACACCTCTCCCGCGGCCCCCGGCGGGACCGGCCGCAGGTGGCGGTCGAGCACGTGCACGCGGAGGCCGGGCAACGGCCCGCCGATGACGCTCGCGGTGTCGTCCGACGTCAGGGCGTGGAACGTGACGTGCACGCACGTCTCGGTGATCCCGTACATGTTGACCAGGGCCGTGGCGGGATGGCGCCGCCGCCACGGGGCCAGGCGGCCCGGGTCCAGCGCCTCGCCGCCGAAGATCACGTACCGGAGCGCGAGCTCGCCCCGCGCCGCCTCGACCAGCGGGTAGAACGCGGACGGGGTCTGGTTGAGCACGGTCACCCGCTCGCGCTCCAGCAGGCCCAGGAAGCGCCGCGGGTCGCGGGCCACCTCCTGGTCGACGACCACCAGCCGCCCGCCGTGCAGCAGCGCCCCCCACAGCTCCCACACCGAGAAGTCGAACGCGACCGAGTGGAACATCGTCCACACGTCCGAGGCGTCGAAGTCGAAGACCTCACCGGCCGCGCCGAACAGCGACAGCACGTTGCGATGCGTCACCGCCACCCCCTTCGGCCGCCCCGTCGACCCGGAGGTGTAGATGATGTACGCCGCACTGTCCGCGGCACCGGGTCCGTCCAGATCCGCACCGTACTGATGGCCGTCCTGGGGCGGCTCGTTCAGCAGGACGACCGGTACGGTCGGCTCGGGCAGGCGGGCCAGGGTCGCGGGATCGGTCAGCAGGCACACCGGGGCCGCGTCGTCCAGGATGAACCTCAGCCGGGCGGCGGGGGCGTCGATGTCCAGCGGCACGTAACAGCCGCGGGCCTTGACGACGGCGAGCAGCGCGACGACGAGATCGGCCGAGCGCGGCAGCGCCACGGCCACCCTCGACTCGGGCCCCACTCCCCTGGCGACCAGCGTCCTGGCCAGCCTGGTGGCGACCTCGTCCAGCTCGGCGTGGGTGAGCGAGGTGTCGCGCCAGGTCACGGCCGTAGCGGTGGCCTCCGGCCGAGCGGCGGCGTACGCGTCCGCCAGCGTCGCCGCCCCGAGGAACGCCGTACGGGATGCCGCCACACCCGCCCGGTCCGGCGACGTGCCGAGCGGCGGCAGGTCCAGCTGGGAGACGGGCGTGCCGGGGGCGTGGACCAGCTGGTCGAGGACCCGGACGACCAGGTCGAGCAGCCGCCCGGCCCGCTCCTCGCCGACCAGCGCGACGTCGTACTTGATCTCCAGGGTGAGCCGCTCGCCGGGGAAGGCCACCAGGGAGACCGGGTAGTGCGGCGAGTCGGTGCCGGTGAAGCCGCGGAACGTGAGCCCGGAGCGCTCGCCGGCGGGCACGGCGGGGAAGTTCTCGACCACGACCATGGTGTCGAACAGCTCGCGGACCCCGGTGAGACGGGCCAGCTCGGCGAGCCCGACGTGCTGCGCGTCGAGCAGGTCGCCCTGCCGCGCGTGCAGCCGGTCGAGGACGTCGCCCAGCGTGGCGCCGGGGTCCCAGGACATCGGCACGGGAATGGTGTTGATCAGCAGGCCGACGATCGTCTCGACGCCGGGCAGGCTCCCGCCGCGCCCCGACACCGTGGAGCCGAAGACCACGTCCGCGCGCCCGAGCAGCCCGCCCAGCACCAGCCCCCACGCCGCGTGCACGAACGTGCTCAGCGTCACCCCGCGCTCGCGGGCCGCCGCGACGACCTCGCCGACGGGCAGGTCCCGGTGCACGCCGTCGTGCCTGGACACCGCGTACGCGCCGTCGTACAGGCGGGTCGGGGAGACACCGGTCAGCGCGGCGGCCCACACGTCGCGGGCGGCAGCCCGGTCGAGCCCGGCCACCGCCTCCACGTGGTCGCGGAACGTCACCGCCGGCGCGGGCAGCGCGCGCCCGCGCTCGTACGACTCGACGATGTCGCCGAACACCAGCGGGTACGACCAGCCGTCGGCGACGATGTGGTGCATGGTCTCCACGAGCCGGTGGTCGGCGTCGCCGAGCGAGACCAGCGCGTAGCGCACCAGCGGCGCGGCGGCCAGGTCGAACGGCTCGGCCAGCTCGGCGGCGGTCAGCTCGGCCAGCCGGGCGTGGGCCTCCTCGGCGGGCAGGCCGCTCAGGTCGGCCTCGCGCCACGGCACCTCGACGGTTTCGGCGATCACCTGGACCACCCGCCCGTCGGCCAGTTCGCGGAAGCTCGCGCGCAGGGCGTCGTGGCGGTGCACGGTCGCGGTCACCGCGCGGCGCAGCGCCGCCCGGTCCACGGGCCCGGACAGCTCGGCGACCTGCTGCACCACGTACGTGTCCGTGTGGCCGGCGCCGAACGACGCGTGGAAGTACATGCCCTGCTGGAGCGGCAGCAGCGGGAGGATGTCCCGCGCGCCCGCGAACCGGTCCACGTCCCGCTGCGTCAGCTTGATCAGGGGGAAGTCGGACGGGGTGTGCCCGGCCAGTTCTGCGCAGCGGGTCAGCGCCGTCAGCGCGGCCGTCCAGAGCTCCGCCAGCTCGGCGACGTCCTCGGCGGGCATGACGCCGGACGGCCAGGAGAGCGTGGCCGTGAACGTGGTCCCGTCCGGCCCGTCCTGGGCCAGGGCGTTGATCTCCAGCCCCATCGCGGGGTTGTCCGGGTGCACGCCCTCGCGCAGCGTGCTCCCGCCGGCGGCGAACCGGCCCAGGTAGTTGAAGAGGATCTGCGGCGGCCGCGGCAGGTCCAGGCCGTCGAGATGGCGCAGGACCCCGTGCCCGAGACCGTTGCGCGGCACCGCGCGCAGCTGTTCCTTGACCGCCTTGGCCGCGCCGGCCAGCCCGGGGCCGGCCGCCATGACCTCGTCCCAGCTCAGCGGCCCGGGATCCAGCCGCACGGGGTGGATGGCGGTGAACCAGCCCACGGTCCGTGACAGGTCCGCGCCGCCGGCGAGCTCGCCGTCGCGGCCGTGGCCTTCGAGGCTGAGGAGTACGGCCGAGCCGCCGCCGCGCCCGTGCGTGCGCCGCCACCGGGCGAGGGCCACGGCGAAGCCGGTCAGCAGCACGTCGTTGACGCCGCCGTGCATCGCGGCGGGCACGGCGGACAGCAGGGCCGCGCTCGTGTCCGGGGGCAGCGCCACCGTCAGCGAACTGACGGTGGCGGCCGTGTCGACGGCGGGGTCCAGCGGGCGGGCGCCCAGCGGCGGGTCGTCGGTGGCGAGGACGTCGCGCCAGTGGCCTGCCTCGTCGCGGAAGCTCGCCCGGGTGTCCTGGATCTTCTCCGCCCAGGCGCGGAAGGAGGTGGGGACGGGGGCCAGGGCGGGTTCGCGGCCCGCCCGCACGTCCGTCCAGGCGCGTGCGAGGTCCTCGGCGATCACCCGCCAGGAGACGCCGTCGACGACCAGATGGTGGATGACCAGCAGCAACCGTCCGGGGCGCGGGCCGCCGTCGAACCAGACCGCCTGCACCATGATCCCGCGCTCCGGGTCGAGCCGCCCGGCCGCCTCCTCTTCAGCCTGCGGGTCCGCGTTCATGCAGAGGGTGGAGGGGTCGAACTCCGCAGGCGGAGGCACCGACAGCGTCCACGTGTCGTCGTGGCGGTCGAGCCTGGCCCGGAGGAGGTCGTGGTGGAGGCAGAGGGCGTGTACCGCCCGTTCCACCTGTTCCCGGTCGAGGCCTGCCGGGGTGGGCAGGACCATGGACTGGTAGAAGCGCTCCAGCGGGGTGCGGGCGAGCATCGTCTCGGCGAGCATCGGGGTGAGCGGGATCGTCCCGGCGCCGGGGTCGTGCGCGGCCTCGGGGGCCGCCTGCGGCAGGGCGGCGGCGAGCGCGCGCACGGTGCGGCGGCGGAAGATGTCGCGCGGGGTGAGGTCCAGCCCGGCCGCGCGGGCGCGACCGGCCACGGCGATGGAGGAGATGCTGTCACCGCCGACGGCGAAGAAGTCGTCGTCGATCCCCACCTCCGGCAGGCCGAGCACCTCGGCGTACACGCCGCACAGGGTCCGCTCCGCGGCGCCGCGCGGCTCCTGCCGTGCCCCGCCTCCCGGCGCCACGGGCTCGGGAAGCGCGGCGACGTCGAGCTTGCCGTTCACGGTCAGCGGCAACTCGGGCGTGATCCCGTACAGCGCGGGGACCATGTAGCCGGGCAACCGCTCAGCCAGCGCCGCCCGCACCCGCGCCGCGAACTCGGCCCCGCCCGACCCGGCGGCGACCGGTTCGAGGTCGGTGGTCGAGGTCGGGACCACGTAGGCGACCAGTTTCCTGAGGCCGGGCGCGCGGGGGTCGGGGCGGGCCACGACGGCGGCCTGCCGTACCTGGGGGAGCGCCGACAGGGCGGATTCGACCTCGCCGAGCTCGACCCGGTATCCGCGGATCTTCACCTGGTCGTCGACGCGGCCGAGGAAGTCGAGGTTGCCGTCGTCACGCCGGCGGACGAGGTCTCCGGTGCGGTACATGCGCCCGCCGGACAGGAAGGGGTCGGCCACGAAGCGCCCGGCCGTCAGACCGGGCGCGTGCAGGTAGCCGTGGGCGAGCCCGGCGCCCGTGACGTACAGCTCGCCGACCACGCCCGCGGGCACCGGCCGGAGCCACCGGTCCAGCACGTACGCGCGGGTGTTCAAGATGGGGCGGCCCACGGTCGGGGTGGCGCTGTCGCGGGTGCCCGCGCCGAGCGTGTTGATCGTGTACTCGGTCGGCCCGTACAGGTTGTAGCCCTCGGGCCCGCCCGGCCACCTCAGCCGGTCCCAGACGGCGTCGCCGACGGCCTCGCCGCCGAGCAGCACCAGGCAGGGCGCGTGGCCGCCGTCGAGTAGGCCCTCCTCGAACAGCAGGTGGGCGTAGGTCGGGGTCACGTTGACGACGTCGATCCGGTGGTCCCGGCAGTACGCGACGAGCGCGGCGGCGTCCCTGCGCAGCTCCTCGTCGCAGATGTGCACCTCGTGGCCCTCGACCAGCCACAGCAGCTCTTCCCACGACATGTCGAACGAGAACGACACGGTGTGCGCGATGCGCAGCCGGTCCCGCCCGGTGCGGCGCGCGGCCGGGCCGAAGATCTCGGCCCGGTGGTTGAGCTGCATGTTGGTCAGACCCCGGTACGGGGTGACCACGCCCTTGGGCCGGCCGGTGGACCCCGAGGTGTAGATGACGTAGGCGGGCAGGTCACCCGGCACGTCCACGTCCAGCGGCTCCGCCGGGAACCCGGCGAGCCGGTCCGGGACGACGCACCGCCCGCCCAGCCGCCGCTGGTGCGCGGCCAGGTCGCCATCGGGGTCGGCGCAGACCAGCAGGACGGGACGCGCGTCGTCGAGCATGACGGCCAGCCGTTCGACGGGATGGTCCAGCTCCAGCGGCAGGTAGGCGGCGCCGGTGCGCAGGACCGCGAAGAGCGAGACGACCATCTCGACGCCGCGCGGCAGGCCGAGCGCGACGATCTCGCCGGGCCCCGCGCCCTGCGACCGCAGCAGCCTGGCGCACTGGTTGATCCGGCCGTCCAGCTCGGCGTACGTCAGCGAGCGCGCGCCGAAGACCAGCGCCACCTGATCGGGACAGGCGCGGGCCCGCTCGGCCAGCAGTCCGGCGATCGTCGCCGTGCCGATCGGATGCTCGGCCGCCGCCCACTGCCCGGCCAGTTCGGCGCGCTCCTCGTCCAGCATCAGGTCGAGCGCGCCGACCGGCGCCGACAGGCCGCCCGCGAGGTGCTCCAGCAGCCGGGTGAAGCGGCGCACCATCCGCCGGGCGTCGCGTTCGCGCACCACGTCCGGCCGATATTCGAGCTTGATCCGCAGGTTGGCGCCGGGGGTGAGCACCCAGGTGAACGGGTAGTGGGTGGTGTCGGTGTACTCCACGCCGACGATGCCGTGCTCGCGCTCCAGATCGGTGAACGTGCTGTCGTTCAGGAAGTTCTGCAGCACGTACAGGGCGTCGAACAGCTGCTCCTGGCCGCAGGCGCGATGGATGTCGCCGAGCCCGAGGTGTTCGTGCGGCGCCAGCTCGACGCGGTCGTCCTGGGCCCGGCGGGCCAGCTCGATCACGGTGGCGGACGGCGTGGCCGACACCCTGGCCGGGACCGTGTTGAGGAACAGGCCGACCACGTTCTCGATCCCGGGCAGCTCGGTGGGCCTCCCGGCGACGGTCGTGCCGAACACCACGTCGGTGCGGCCGGCCTCGTACCCGATCAGGATGCCGAGCGCGGCGGTCAGGAGCGCGTTGAGCGTGACGCCGCCGCGGCCGGCCTGCTCGCCGAGCCGGGTGGTGACCTCGGCGGGCAGCGCGGCGACGATCCGCTCCGGCACCACCGGCTCGCGGCCGATGGCCTCCGGCGCCAGGATGGTCGGCTCCCGGACGCCCGCGAGAGCCGCGCCCCAGGCCGCGGCGGCGGCGTCACGGTCCCGGCCGCCGACCCAGGCGAGGTAGTCGGCGAACGTGCTCTCCGCGGGCGGGAGCGCGCCGCGTGCGCCACGCGAGTCGTACAGCGCGAACAGCTCCCGCAGCACCAGCTCCCGCGACCACCCGTCCCACAGCAGGAAGTGGGACGTGAGCAGCAACCGGTCCCGCCCGCCCGGCAGCCGCACCACGGTCACCCTGACCAGAGGCGGACGCGCCAGATCGAACGGCTCCTCCCGATCCGCCCGCGTCACGGCCTCGATCACGGCACCCAGCCCGGGCACCTTCCCCCCAGCGAGCCCTTCGCCGCGCACGGCACCCAACCCGTCCACCTTCGCCCCAGCGAGTTCCTCGTCGCGGACGGCGGCATGGGCGGCCGGATCGGCGCCCGTACCAGCGGCACCGGCCGCCCGGACCTCAGCCGGTTTCGCAGCGGTTTCGGTCAGATCGACCACCCGCACCTCGGCGGGCACCGTGGCGGCGATGCGCTGGGACGCGCCGTCGGCGGCGAAGGAGGCGCGCAGGGTGGGGTGGCGGCGCAGCAGGGCCGCGAACGCCGCCGTCATGGCCGGTACGTCGACGCGGCGGTCGAGGTCGAAGACGTTCTGCGCGATGTAGGTGCTGCCGCTGTCGGCGAACGTCGCCTGGTAGTAGACGCCCTGCTGGAGCGGGGACAGCGGCCAGACCTCGCCCTCAAGGGTCTCCGCCGGATCCTGTCCGGTCCCCGTCACGGAGGCGGCGATGGCGGCGGGCGTGCGCAGGCGGAAGACGTCACCGGTGGTGACCTCGATCCCGTCCCCGGCGAGCAGGCTGACGAGGCGGATGGCGAGGATGCTGTCGCCGCCGGCGGTGAAGAAGTCGTCGTGGACGCCGAGGTCGTCGATGCCCAGCAGGCCGACGACGCGGGCGAGGACCGCCGCCTCCCCCGCCGTCCGTGGCTTCCCGCCGCCGGTGGTGACCTCAGGATCGGGCAGCGCGCGACGGTCCCGCTTGCCGTTGGGCAGCGTGGGGAGCCGGTCCAGTACGGTCACCGTCGCAGGGAGCAGGTAGGCGGGCAGCTCCGCGCCGAGCAGGCCCCGGAGCGCCCTCGGGTCGAGCCGCTCTCCCTGCTCGGCCACCACGTACGCGTGCAGGGCCCGTCCCCGCACCGCCACCGCCGCGTCGGCCACGCCCGCGCGACGCATCAGCGCGGCCTCCAGCTCGCCCGGCTCGACCCGGTAGCCGTTGATCTTCACCTGGTCGTCGGCCCTGCCCAGGAACTCGACCTGCCCGTCAGGCGTCCACCGGCCGAGGTCCCCGGTGCGGTAGACGCGTGAGCCGCTGCCGAACGGGTCGGCGACGAACCGGCCCGCCGTCACCCCGGCCCGGTTCAGGTAGCCGAGGGCGAGCTGGACGCCGCCGACGTAGATCTCCCCGGGCACGCCGGGCGGCACCGGATGGAGGGTGGAGTCGAGCAGGTAGAGACGCGTTCCCGGCACCGGCCTGCCCAGTGTCACCGGCGCCTCGGGGCCGACCTCGCCCTGGAGCACGTCTCCCGCGACCTCGGAGGAACCGTAGGAGTTGACGATCCGGGCGTTCGGCGAGGCTTTCCTGAGCGACCGCACGCAGGCCCGGTCGAGCGGCTCGCCGCTGCAGATCCAGCGGGTGAGCGCGGCCAGCCGCTCGGGCGCGGTGTCGGCGAGCGCCGCCGCCAGGCTGGGCACGGCGAGGAGCTGGGTCGCCCCCGACCGTTCGACGAGCCCGGCCAGCGCCGCCCCGTCGGTGGCCTCCCGGTCGCCCGCGATGACCGTGGTGGCGCCGGCGACCAGTCCGCCGAGCAGCTCGGTCGTACCGTCGATGAAGCTCAGCGAGCTCTTGGCCAGGCGCACCCGCGCGTCCCACGCCTCCGCCGCCCACCCGAGCCGGTTGGCGAGCGCGCCATGCGTGCCCACGACCGCCTTGGGCCGCCCGGTCGAGCCGGAGGTATAGACGACGGACACCACGTCCAACGGCCTGACGACGGTTGACCCGGCGAGCGGTCGGGCGGGCGGTCCGGCGGCTGCTGCTCGGATGGTGAAGGAGGGCAGGTCGTGCGGGGGCAGGGTCCTGGCGCTCACCTCGTCCGTGAGGACGCAGACCGGGCGGGCGTCGGCGAGCATGAACTCGATCCGGGCGGCCGGGTAGCCGGGGTCGACGGGCAGGTACGCGGCCCCGGCCCGCATCACGGCGAGCAGGGCCACCGCCATGTCCGCCGAGCGGCTGGCGGCCACCGCGACGATGTCACCGCGCCGTACCCCGGCAGCGGCCAGCGTCCCGCACACCCGATCAGCACGGTCGCGCAGCTCGGCATAGGTGAACGTGTCGCCGGCACAGACGACGGCGATGCGTGCGGGATGCTCGGCGGCCTGACGCTCGAACAGGCCGACTACGGTGCCATCACCACTCCCCCGAACTCCCGCGACCCGGCGATCGAACGCGTCATTCACACCGGTGCCACCAACCGCCGGGGCTCCGGTGCCGAAAGCCGTCAGTTGCGCGTACTGCTCCTCGGAGACCAGCTCCACCTGGCCGCATGTCCGGGTGGCGTCGTCGGCGACGGCGGCGAGCAGCTTCTCGTACTGACCGATGAGCAGGGCAGCCGACGTGCCGGAGACCAGCCGCCGGTCGTGGGTCAGCGTGAGCGCGATCCGGGCCCCCGGCTTGGCCAGCAGCGTCGCCGGATAGTGGGGCGCCTCGATCGTGTCGACCCCGGCGATCCGGAGCTCACCCTCCCCGGCCGGGGACTCCGGGTAGTTCTCGACGACCACCAGCGTGTCGAACAGCTCGGTCACGCCCAGCCTGCGGTGCAGCGCCGCCAGCGGAACGTGCTCGTGCTCCATCACTTCCCGCTGGGCGCGGGCGAATCGGCTCAACGCGTCGGCCAGCGTGTCCGACGGATGCCACCGCAACCTCGCCGGCACCGTGTTGATCAGCAGCCCGGCCATCGCGTCGATGCCCGGCACCTCTCCGGACGCCCGTCCGGAAACGGTCGATCCGAACGTCACATCGTCCCGGCCGGTCAGACGTCCGAGCAGGATCCCCCACGCGGCGGCGAGCACCGACCCCACCGTGAGCCCGTTCTCCCGCGCCCACCCCCGCAGCCGCTCCCCCACCTCATCCGGCAACTCACGCACCACACGCCCGAACCCGCCAGAACGGTCACCAACACCGCCGGACTCATCTCCGAGCAGGCCACGCGGCGGGCCTACGGACCCATCCCCCGACGCGCCGCCGGATCCACCATCGAGCGGGCCACCGGACCCACCGCCGGGCGCGCCGTCGGAACCACCGACGGGACAATCGCCAGCACCGTCTGCCGAGCCGGCGCCGGGACCGCCTCGGGCCCCACCGGCTGGGCCGTCGGCGGGGCTGGTGAGGGCTTCGGCGAGCCGGGTCGGCTCGTGGACTCCCGCCAGGGCGGCGGTCCACGCCTCGATCGCAGGTTCGGGGTCGCGCGTCGCGAGCATCTTCAAGAACTCGCGGTAGGGCGGCGGTGCGGGCAGGTCCCTGTCCTCGTACAGGGCGAGCAGGTCGCGCAGGATCAGGGGCACCGACCAGCCGTCGGCCAGGATGTGGTGCACGGTATGGACGAGCGCGTGCCGCCGAGGGCCGAGCTTGAGCAGCGCGAAACGCATGGCGGGAGGCCGGGCGAGGTCGAACGGCGCCGACCGCTCCGCCGTGGCCGCCGCCTCGACGGCGGGCCGCGGGTGGTCGAGGTGGCTCAGGTCCTCGGTACGCCACGGTACCGTCTGACGGCCCGCGATCACGGCCACGACGTGACCGTCACCGGTGGTGCGGAAGGCCGCGCCCAGGTTCGGGTACCGTCCGATCAGCCGGTCTGCGGCCAGGCGCAGGCGCTCGCCGTCGAGCGGGCCGTCGAGTTCGATGATCTGCTGGACGACGTACGGGTCGTGCCCCGGGTCGAAGGTGGCGTGGAAGTAGAGCCCGGTCTGCAGGGGCGACAGCGGAAGCACGTCCTCCAGGCCCGGCGACTCGGCCTCGATGGCGGCCACGTCCTCCTGGTCCAGCGGTACGAGCGGGAAGTCGGACGGTGTGTGCCCGGTGACCGTGTCGCTGGTGGCGATGGCGGTGAGCGCCCGCGTCCACATCGCGGCCAGCTCCCGCACGCGCCCGGCGTCCAGCACACCCGCCGGCCAGCTGAACCTGGTCGTCAGGACCGGCCCACCGGCCCCGTCCACGGCAACGGAGTTGATCTCCAGCACCCGCGGCAGCGGCATCCGCGGATCGCGCCGCTCCCCCACGACCTCGCCCTCCCCCACAGGCGCCCAGTCACCGACCACCCCGGCCCCCCACCCGGCGTCCGGGTCGGTGTCGGGGGTCGCGTCCGGGTCGGCGTCGGGAGTCTCGTCCAAGCCGCCGTCGAGGATCACGTCCGAGCCGACGCCGGAGGTCGCGTTCAGGTCGATGCCGGGAATCGCATCCAAACCAGCGCCGGAAGACGTGCCCAGGCCACCCTCGGAAGTCGCGTCCGGGCCACTGTCGGGGGTCGCGTCGAAGCGGCCGAGGTAGTGGACGAGCACCTGTGGGGTGACCGTCAGGTCGGGGCGGGGCCGGTCCCCCAGGTATCGGAGCGCGCCGTAGCCGATCCCGCGGTTCGGCACGCGGCGGAGCTGTTCCTTGACCGCTTTCACCGCCTCGCCCGGTGTTCCGGAGCCGGGGTCGATCAGCGCGGGGTACAGGGTGGTGAACCAGCCGAAGGTACGGGAGAGGTCCACGTCCCCGACGGCCTCCTCCTCCCGTCCGTGTCCTTCCAGTTCCAGCAGCACGGCCGGACCGGCACCACGCCATCGGCCCAGCGCGAGCGCCGCCGCCGTCACCAGCACGTCGTTGACCCCGCCGTGCACCGCGGCGGGGACCGCGCCGAGCAGCCGACCGGCGATCTCGGCCGGGATCTCGACCGTGAGGGACTCCTCCGTGGCGACCACGTCGCGGCGCGGGTCCAGCGGCCGTTCGCCGATCATCGGGTCGGGCGCCGAGCAGACGCCCCGCCAGTGGTCCTCCTCGGCGGCGAAGTCGCGGGCCCGGAGCAGCGTCGCCCACTGCCGGAACGACGTGGGCACCGGGGGCAGCTCGACGGGACGCCCCGCCCGCACCGCCTCCCACGCCTGGCTCAGGTCCTCCAGGAGTACGCGGAGCGACACGCCGTCCACGACCACGTGATGGATCACGATGGTCAGCCGCCCCTGCGCGTGCGCCCCGGCGTCCAGCCACACCAGGTCGATCATCCGTCCACGGCCCGGATCAAGCCGCTCCGCCGCCACGGCGGCCTGCCGCTCCAGCTCCGCCTCCGTCGCGACCCGAGTGATCACCTCCGCGGCCCGCGGCCACCCGTGCTCCCCCACCACCAGCCCCCACCGCACCTCACCACGACCATCCCGGCCACCACCGGACGGCCCCCCGCGCTCCCCCAACCCCCCAGAGACGGGACCACCGTCACCACCGACCGCCCCCACACCCCCAGATCCGGCCTGATCACCAGTGACCGCCCCCAACCCCAACCCCCCGGACACGCCCTGACCACCGTCACCACCGACCGCCCTCACTCCCCCGGACACGACCTGATCACCGACGGCGACCGTTCGGGCGCGGAGCATGTCGTGGGTGTCCAGTACGGCGTCGACCAGCGTTTCGAGCTGGCCGCCCGTGAGCCCCGGAGGCGTGCGGACGGTGATCGACTGGACGAAGCCGTCCATCGAGGGGCCGACGTCCTGGAGCCACGACGTGATCGGAGTGGCGGGGACCGCGCCGACCCCGTTCACTCCAGGCACCGCGACGACGTCCACAGGCGTGACCACGGCCGCGAGCGCGGCGGGCGTGGGATGGGCGAACAGGTCACGGGCGCGTACCTCAAGGCCCGCGCGCCGCGCCTGCCTGACCACGCCGATCGCGACGATGCTGTCACCGCCCAGCGCGAAGAAGTCGTCGTCCGCCCCCACCTCGGCCACGCCCAGCACCCGCGCGAAGATCTCGCAGAGCGCGCGCTCGCGCGGGGTGCGTGGCAAGCGCGTGCGGGCGCGCACGGCGGGCTCCGGCAGCGCCTGCCGGTCCACCTTGCCGTTGGCGGTGAGGGGAAAGCGGTCCAGGACGACGTACGACTCCGGCACCATGTACGCGGGCAGCCGGCCGGCGCACCAGTCGCGCAGCGCAGCGGCCGGGACGGGCTCGTCGGCCCGGACGTACCCGACGAGTCGCCGGCCGGTCGCGTCCACGACGACCACGGCCTGCCGCACCTGGGGGTGGGCGGCGAGGGCGGCCTCGACCTCCTCCAGCTCCAGCCGCATGCCGCGGATCTTCACCTGGTGGTCGGCGCGGCCGACGAACTCCAGCGACCCGTCGGGCGCCCATCTGGCCAGGTCGCCGGTCCGGTACATCCGGGAGCCGTCGGCGGCGAACGGGTCGGCGACGAACCGGGAGCCCGTCAGCGACGGCGCCTTGACGTAGCCGCGGCCGAGCAGGAACCCGGCGGCGTACAGCTCTCCCACGGCCCCCTCGGGTGCCCGCTCCAGACGCTCGTCGAGCACGTACAGCCGGGTGTGCGGGTTGGGGCGGCCGATCGAGGTCGCGATGCGCTCGGCGGTGTCGCGGTAGATGACGTGGGAGACGCCGATGGTCGCCTCGGCCGGCCCGTACCCGTGGTAGAGCGTCGTGGAGAGCTGGCCGCGGAAGCGCTCGAACAGCTCCGGGGTGAGCACCTCGCCGCCGCACCAGACGTGCTTCAGCCCGGACAGCAGCGAGGTGCCGCGCGCCATCTCCAGCAGCACGTCCAGCATCGACGACACGAGGTAGACGAACGTGACGCCCTCGCGGGCGATCAGGTCCAGCAGATACTGGGGGTCGCGCTCGCCGCCGGGTTCCGCGACCACCACGTACCCGCCGGAGACGAGCGGCAGCAGGATCTCGTTGACGGAGATGTCGAACGACAGCGGCGCCTTGAACAGCGACGCGTCGCCGGGCCCGAACCCGAGGATCTCCTCCATCTGCCAGAGCAGGCGGTGGCTGATCGCCTCGTGGCGGATCATGGCGCCCTTGGGCGTGCCGGTGGAGCCGGAGGTGAACATCACGTAGGCGAGCCGGCCGCCCTGGATGGACACGGCCGGCGGCTCGGCGGGCTCGTCGCCGTACCGCCAGGAGGAGAGATCGACCTCGCGCGCGTCCAGCACGTGGACGGCCCCCGCCTCGGCGCGCACCTGCCGCTGCCGCGCCTGCGGCCAGGACGGGTCGACGGGCACGAACGCGCCGCCGGCGACCATGACGGCCAGCACGCAGACCACCATCTCGGCGGAGCGGGGAGTCGAGACGGCGACGACGTCCTCGGGCCGTAACCCGCGCGCTTGCAGGTGTCGCGCGAGCTGGAAGACGTACGTGCCCAGCTCCGCGTACGTCAGCCGCACGTCGGGGGCGACCACGGCCGGCGCCCCGGGGGTCCGGCGCACCTGGTCGATGAAAAGGTCGGCGATGGTGGTGATCCTGGCGGGACGGTTCGCTTCCATGGCTGCCCTAACGTGATGACGACGTGGGGGTGCGCGCCTCCCAGGCACGCCAGAGCTCCGCGTACCGGCCGCCCGCGGCGACGAGCTCCCGGTGCCCGCCCTCTTCGAGGGTCCGGCCGTGCTCCAGGACGACCACCCGGTCGGCGGAGGCGGCCTGGGTCAGGCGGTGGGCGACGATCAGGGTGGTGCGTCCGCGGGTGGCCGCGGCGGCGGACTCCTCCAGCTTGCGGGCGCCGAGGCTGCCGGCCTCGGCGGTGGCCTCGTCGAGGATGGCGATCGGGGGGTCGGCGAGGATCAGGCGGGCGAGGGCGAGCTGCTGGACCTGGGCGGTGGTGAGCTCGTGCCCGCCCTCGCCGACCACCGTGCCGAGGCCGTCGGGCAGGTCCGTCGCCCAGTCCAGGGCGCCGACGGCGGCGAGCGCGGCGGCGGCCTCCTCCGGCGAGGCGTCCGGCCGCGCCAGGCGCAGGTCCTCGATGAGCGGTCCGGCGAAGACGTGGACCTCCTGGGTGATGATCGCGACATGCTCGCGCAGGCTCCCGAGCGGGAGCGCCGCTCCTCCGACGCGTACGGAGCCGCTGCCGGGCGTGAGGATGCCCGCGGCGATCGCCGCGATGGTGGACTTGCCCGCGCCCGTCGATCCGACCAGCGCGACCCGCGAGCCGGCCGGCAGGCTGATGGAGACGCCGTGCAGCACCTCGGGGGCGCCGTCGTAACGGAAGTGCACGTCCGCCAGCTCAAGGGACGCGTCTGCCGGCTCGCCCGTCCCGTCGCGGGGATCCTCCGCGGGGGCGAGGTCGATGACGCCGACGAGCCTGGCCAGGCTCGCCGCCGCCGCCTGCACCTCGTCGAAGGTGAACAGCAGCATGCCGATGGGGTTGAACAGGCGGTGGAACAGGACCGCCGCCGCCGCGCTCTCGCCGACGGTCACGTGCCCCTGGCGGACGAGGAGGAAGCCGGTGACGAGGATCGCGGCCAGGCCGAAGAACTCCGAGCGGTTGACGCGTCCGACGAACCGGGTGAACAGCGTGAAGACGGACACCGAGATGTCGCGCACCTCGTGCGAGGCGTTCCCGATGCCGTGCAGGCGCCGCTGCTCCAGCCGGTAGGCGTGCACGGTGCGGACGCCCTGCATGCTCTCCACCAGCAACTGCGAGTTGTCCGCGACCGCGCGCCGCTCCTCGGCGTACTTCGGCGCGGCGCGTGGCAGGTACCAGCGCAGCGCCATCACGTACAGCGGGATCGCGACCGCGCCGGCGAGCCCGAGCCGCCAGTCGAGCCCGGCCATCGCGGCGACGCTCACCACGACCAGCAGGAACGCGGAGATCATCGTGGGCACCACGTTGGAGGCGGCCTTGCCGATCGCGGCCGTGTCGGTGCTGACCCGTGACAGCAGGTCGCCCTTGCCGACCCGTTCCAGGGTGGTGACGGGGAGGGAGAGCGCGCGGGCCACCGTGCTTTCCCGCAGGTCGGCGAGCAGCTGCTCGCACAGTCGGCTGATCAGGTAGGTGCCTGGCCCGGCGGCGAGGCCGCCGACGAGCGCCCCCACGAGGATCACCGCGGCGACGGGGACGATCGCCGAGCCGGGAGCCTGCTCGGTGACGAGGTCGACGAGCCTGCCCAGCGCGTACACGGGCACCACCGACGCGGCGGCGCCCACGGCGCCCACCAGCACGGCGAGCGCCCCGGCCCGCCACCGCCCGCGCAGCTCCTCCCGCAGCCACGCCCATGTCCTGCGCGCGTCCGCGACGGGCAGCCGCTCGGGGCCCGTCGCCTGGTCGGAGGCCGTCATCTCAGCACCGCCCGGTTGTAGTCGTCGTCCGTCACGGCCAGGTCGGCGTGGGTTCCCTCGGCGGCGACCCGGCCGCCGTCGAGGACCACGACCCGGTCCGTCATGGCGAGCAGCGCGGGGCTGCTCGTCACCACCACGGTGGTGAGCTCCCCGGTGCCGCGCAGCGCGCGCAGGCCCCGGGCGATCTCGTGCTCGGTCACCGCGTCGACGGCGGTGGTGGGGTCGTGCATCACGAGGATCGGCGGGCGGGCCATCAGCGCGCGGGCGAGCGCGAGCCGCTGCCGCTGCCCGCCGGAGAGGCTGGCGCCGCGCTCGGCGACCAGGTGGGCGAGGCCGTCGGGATGGGCGGAGACGACCTGGCCGGCCGCTGAGGCCTCCAGCGCGGCCTCGTCCAGCGGCCCGCCCGCGGTGACGTTCTCCTCGACGGTCCCGGTGAACAGGTCGGTGAGGTGGGGTTCCACCAGCATCACCCGGCGGGCGTCAGCGGGCGTGAGCCGTGACAGGTGCGCGCCGCCGACGAGCACGCCGCCTTCGTACTCCTCCGGCGCCACCTGTCCGGAGAGGATCTTGACGAGCGCCTCACCATCGGCGGCTCGGTGGGGCACCACGCCGACGAACTCGCCCGGCCGCACCCGCAGGTCGACCCCGTCCAGCGGGCCGTACCTGAGCGTCCGCAGCTCCAGGCCGGACGGGCCCGCGACCTCCTCCGTACCCTCGGGGAGCAGCGGCTCGGCGTCCAGGACGCCGGCGACGCGGTCGGCGGAGGCCCTGGCCTCGGCCACCCAGCCGGGGACGACCGCGAGCAGGCCGATGGGCTCCATCAGGAACTGCGCGAGACCGATGACGGTGATGAGCTCGCCGACGGTGATCCGCCCGTTGAGCGCGAACCACCCGGCCAGGATCGCGACGCCGCACGCCAGCAGCGCGCCGCTGGACATGGAGGCGGACAGGTAGCCGCCCTGGGTGCGGGCCGCGCGCAGCGCCGCCCGCAGGGAGCGCCTGCTGACCTCGTCGTAGCGGCGGGCCGCCGCGCCCTCGGCGCCGATGCCGCGCAGCGGGCGCACCCCGCTGACCACGTTGGCCGCCAGGGACGTGGCCTCGCCGGCGAGTTCCTGCTGCTCGGCCACCCGCCTGGTGATCAGCGGGGTGGCGGCCTGGAGGGCGACGAGCACGACGGGCGTGCCGATCAGCACGGCCAGCCCGAGCTGCACGTCGATCACGAGCAGCGCGACGGCGCTCACCGCGGTCGCGGTCACCGCTCCGGCGACGCGCGGCACGTAGTCGAGCAGGTAGGAGGTGTTGTCGGTGTCGTTGACGGCCACGGTGAGCAGGTCGCCGGCCCGCCGGTCTGTCCTGATCCCGCGCGGGTGCAGGATCTTCGAGGCGACCTCGACGCGCAGGGTGTGCGCCTCGTCGGCGATGGCGATCATCAGCTGGCGGGCGCCGAAGCGGTAGCACATGGTCAGCGCGGTGAACAGCGCGGCCATGGCCGCCACCCACAGCAGGAGCGCGCCGCCGTCGCCCGGCCCGATGGCCTGGTCGACGATGACCCCGATGAGGATCGGCACCAGCGACTCGCACACCTGGTGCAGGCTGATCAGGCCGGTGCCGGCGCCCAGCCGGCGCCGGTTGCGGGTCACCGCGCGCCAGAGGACGCGGCGCCCGGTGATGGGGCGGGTCATGGGTCGGGTCACTGCTCGGCGGCCATGCTCTCGCGCAGGCTCCTCGGCCGCAGGTCCGTCCAGTGCTCCTCGACGTAGTCGACGCATTCCTGGCGTCTGCTCCGGCCTTCCCCGCCGAAGACGACGCGCCAGCCCTGTGGCACCTCCTTGAACGTGGGCCAGAGGGAGTGCTGCTCCTCGTCGTTGATCAGCACGTAGAAGGTGCCGTCCTCATCGTCGAAGGGGTTGTCGGACATCGTTTCTCCTGTTCGCGTGGTGGGAGCGGGGAATGACGAGCGGGGTGTGGGTCTCCGGGTCGTCGATGATCCGGCAGGGCAGCCCGAACACATCCTCGATCAGCTCGGCGGTGACGATCGCCTTGGGGTCGCCCTGGGCCACGACGGCGCCGGCCTTCATCGCGACGAGGTGGTCGGCGTACCGGCAGGCCTGGTTGAGGTCGTGCAGGACGGCCACCATGGTGTTGCGCTGCTCCCGGTTCAGCCGGAGGCAGAGGTCGAGCAGCTCGATCTGGTGGGCGATGTCGAGGAAGGTGGTCGGCTCGTCCAGCAGCATGATGGGGGTCTCCTGGGCGAGCACCATCGCCACCCAGACCCGCTGGCGCTGGCCGCCGGAGAGCGTGTCGACGAGCCGTCCCGACAGGTCGGTGACGCCGGTGGCCGCCATCGCCTTCACCACGGCGGCCTCGTCCCGCTCCGACCACTGCCGCAGCAGCCTCTGGTGCGGGTGGCGGCCGCGCGCCACCAGGTCGGCCACGGTGATGCCGTCCGGGGCGATCGACGTCTGCGGCAGCAGGCCGAGCCGCCTGGCGACCTCCTTGGCCGGGTACGCATGGATGTCCTCGCCGTCGAGCACGACCTGCCCGGCGGACGGCCTGAGCAGCCGGGTCAGCGCCCGCAGCAGGGTGGACTTGCCGCAGGCGTTCGGCCCGACGATCACGGTGAGCCGGCCGTCCGGTATCTCCAGGTCGAGGTGCTCGCTGATCGGCCGCTGCTCGTAGCCGAGCGTGAGGTCCCTGGCGCTCAGTCTCACGGTGCCGCCTTCCGCATCGGCCTGGCCAGGAGCCAGGCGAAGTAGAGCCCGCCGAGCGACACCGTCACCACGCCCACGGGAAGCTGGGTGGGCGCGAACAGCCGCTGGCCGAGCCAGTCGCTCGTGGTCAGCAGCAGCGCGCCCATCACGGCCGAGGGCGCCAGGGCGACGCCCGCCGTACGGGTGAGCAGCCGGGCCAGTTGCGGGGCGGCGAGCGCGACGAACGAGATCGGCCCCGCGGCGGCGGTGGCCACGGCGGTCAGCGCGACGCCGATGACGAGGTAGAGCAGCCGGGTCCGTTCCGTGCGCACGCCGAGCGCGGCGGCGGACTCCTCGCCCATGGCCAGCAGCGACAGGCGCGGCCCGAGAGCCAGCAGGCCCGCGGTGAGCAGCGCGACCGCGACGGCCACGGCCGGGACCTGCTCCCACGTGACCGTGTTGAGGCTGCCCTGCCCCCAGATGGCGGCGGCGACGGCGAGCTGCAGCTGGACCTTGATGACGAACCACTGGTTCACCGAGGCGAGGATCGCGCTGATCGCGATGCCCACGACGATGAGCCGGAACCCGTGGACGCCGTGCCGGTACGCCAGCAGGTAGACCACCGCGGCCGCCAGGAGTCCCCCGGCCAGCGCGCCGGCCGCGGTCTGGTGGTAGTCGCGGCCCACCAGCAGCATCGTGACCAGCACCCCGGTGTAGGCGCCGGTGTTGAAGCCGATCACGTCCGGGCTGCCGAGCGGGTTGCGCAGCAGCGACTGGAAGACGGCGCCGCTCAGCCCGAGCGCCGCGCCGACGAGCAGGGCCAGCAGCACGCGCGGCAGCCGCCACTCGACGACCACCAGCCGCGTCGCGCCGGAGCCCTGCCCGGCCAGCGCCCCGATCACCTCGCCAGGCGGCACCTCGAACTCGCCGGTGCCCAGTCCGAGCACGGCGACCGCCAGGGCGGCCAGGCCGAGCCCGGCGCAGACGAGCGCGGTACGCGCGCCGAACCGGACCGACAGCGGGCCGGGTCCCCGCGCGACCACGACCCGGTGGCCGAAGTCCACCCCGTTCACAGGCCGCTCACCGCTCTCCGCCTGATCAGCCAGATCAGGACCGGCGCGCCCAGGAACGCGGTGACGATGCCCGCCTGCAACTCCGCCGGACGGATCAGCATCCGCCCGGCGATGTCGGCGCCGAGCAGCAGGATCGGCGCGCAGATCACCGTGTACGCGAGGATCCAGCGCTGGTCGGGCCCGACGATCCGGCGGACGGCGTGCGGCACCATCAGGCCCACGAAGCCGATCGGCCCGACGGCCGCGGTCGCCGCCCCGGTCAGCAGCGTCACCGAGAGCACCGACAGCACGCGCGTCCTGACGACCCCTGCGCCGAGCGTGCGGGCGAGGTCGTCGCCCAGCGCGACGGCGTTCAGCGAGCGGGCCGCCGCCAGCGCCAGGCCCAGGCCGAGCACGACGAACGGGGCGACGGCCACGGCGATCTGCGCCGGCCGTCCGGCGAGCGTGCCGACGTCCCAGAAGCGCAGGTAGTCGAAGGCCCTCGGCTTGACCAGCCGGATCCCGGCCGAGGCGCCCGACATGACCGCGCCGAGCGCGACGCCCGCCAGCGTCAGCCGGAGCGGCGTCGCGCCGCCGCGCCCGATCGAGCCGAGCGCGTAGACGAGGACCGTGGCGAAGGCCACCCCGGCGAACGCGAACCACACGTACGACCAGATGCCGGTGAGCCCCAGCACGCCGATCGCGAACACCACGAAGAGCGCCGCGCCGGCGTTCATCCCGAGGATCTGCGTGTCGGCCAGCGGGTTGCGGGTCACGGCCTGGAGCACCGCCCCGGAGACGCCGAGCGCGGCCCCCGCCAGCAGGCCGAGCAGCGTCCTCGGCACGCGCAGCTCGCGGACGATCACGTGTTCTTCCGTGCCGGCGAAGTGGGCGAACGCGTCCCAGACCGTGCCGAGGGCGATGGTCCTGGTGCCGGCGGCGACGCTGAGGACGCACGTGGCGGCCAGCGCCGCCACGAGCACGAGCAGGACGCCGCTCCGGCCGGCGTCGCCCGCGGCGAGGCCGGCCGGCCGCTGCGCGGAGACGCCCGGCCGGCCCTCGGCGACGACCACTAGGTCGCCGCCCTGGCCCGCGGCGTGCGGTGGGCGAGCAGCGAGTCGCGGATCTCCCCGGCCCGGATCGCGGTGGTGGACAGGAGCGTCGAGGTGAGGCCGTGGGTGTGCTCGCCCGCCCCCTGGAGGTAGATGCCGGCCGACACGTTCGGGGGCGTCAGTACGCGGTAGTCGCGGCCGATCCTGACCTCGTCCTCCTCGTCGCGGAGGCAGAGCTTGGCGGCCCGGCCGAGCACGGCGCCGATGTCCTGGGGCCGGTAGCCGGTGGCGTGGACGAGCAGGTCGGCCTCGATCACCTCGCGGGCGCCGGTGGGCAGGAACTCCACCTCGACGCGGAGCCGGTCGTCCAGCGCGCGCACCTCGCGGATGCGCGAGGCGCGCAGCAGGCGCAGCCGCTCGCTGCCCCGGACCTTCTCCCGGTAGACGGTCCGGTAGAGGGACTCGATGAGGTCCATGTCCACCACCGAGTAGTTCGTGCTCCGGTGGTAGTCGAGCAGGGACTGCTTGACCTGGGGCGGGGCGCCGAAGTAGGTGTCGACGGCGGCCGGGTCGAAGATCTGGTTGGCGAAGGGGCTGTCGTCGGCCGGGGTGTAGCCGTACTTGGCGAAGACGGCGCAGATCTCCGCCTGGTCGAAGGTGCGGTGCAGGTAGTCGGCCGTCTCGGCGGCGCTCTGGCCCGCCCCGAGCACCAGGGCCCTGCGCACCCGGGTCCCGGCTTCCTGGAGTGCGCTCACGCGGGGCAGCAGTTCGCTGTTGTGCCACACCCGGTCGGAGACGACGGTCCCCGGCGGCAGGTGCGGCTCCAGGCCGGTGGCGACGCAGAGGTTGCGCGCGCGGCGGATGAAGGTGCGCTCCGGACGCTCCGGATCGCGGACGATCACGTCGAACGCGTGGACCTCACCGCCCTCCCCGGTCACCGGCTCGACGGACACCACCTCCGCCGAGTACTCGACCAGGTCGCGCATCCGCGCGGCGGCCCACTCGAAGTACGCGTGGAACTCGATGCGTAACGGGAAGAGCGTCTTGTGGTTGAGAAAGTCCACCAGCCTGCCGCTCTGCTTGAGGAAGCAGAGGAAGCTGAAGTCGCTGGCCGGGTCGCGCATGGTGACCAGGTCTTTCAAGAAGGACACCTGCATGGTCGCGTCGTCGAGGAGCATCCCCCTGTGCCAGCCGAAGTCGTGCTGCTTCTCCAGGAATCCGACGCGGAGCCGCTCGCTCTCCGGGACCCGCGCGTTGTGCTCGGCCAGCGCGATCGCCAGCGCGAGGTTGGATGGGCCGAAGCCGATTCCCAGGATGTCGTAGGTGCCGTCCGGTCCGCTCAGCAGTGTCTCCACCGAGGCATCGCCTCCCTCTGCCGGACATGCTAGATAAGGTTAGCCTAACCTTGCAAGAACCGGAGAGGGAGGCGGCCGTCAGAAGATCAGCACGGCCACCAGCGTGGAGGCCAGCAGTCCCAGCATCACCGGCAGGAACGCCTTCCGGGCCAGGTCCAGCACCGAGACGCGGGCGAAGCCCGCGACCGCGATGAGGGAGGACCAGGCGATGAGCACGCCGCCACCGGCCCAGATGGCTCCCATCTGACCGACGGCCGCCAGGGTGGCCGGGTCGACGCCCGCGGCGGGGCCCAGCGCCCCCGACAGCGAGCCTGTCAGCGGCAGGCCGGAGAACCCGGAACCGTCGAGACCGGTGATCATGCCGATGACGAGCAGGGCGAAGGCCATGAAGAAGGCGTTGGACGGGATCGCGCCCTGCGCGGCGTTCACCAGTTCGAACAGGAAGCTCGGCGCCTCGGCGCCCTCCTCCAGGCCCATGATGCGACCGGCGAAGTCGCCGTTGCCGATGAAGAAGAAGCCGGCGATCGGCAGCACGATGCCCATCGCCTTCATCGAGAACACCAGGCCGTCCACGACGTGCTCGGCGCACGCCTCCAGGCTGCCCCGGGCGTCCTTGGTGATCGAGGCGGCCAGCAGCAGGAGCGCGACCACGCCGCCGACGAGGGCGGCGGCGTCCGAGCCCACCGTCTCGGGGACGAGGCCGGTGAACTTGCCGAGCAGCATGTAGCCGACCACGGCGAGCAGGACGACCGGCACGATGACCGCGAAGGCCCTGGAGCGCCCCGCCCCGGCGCCCTCCCCGGGAGGGCCGCCGTGGCCCGGCCCGCCGTCCTGGGGGGCGGGCGCGACGGCCACCGTGGCGCCGGCCGCGGTCATCTCCACCGGCCCGGCGGCCGTGTGCGCCACCGGCACGCTGCTCCCGGCGGGCAGGCTCTGGGCGCCGGTCTCCTGGACGGTCTCGGCGGCGCTCGTGGAGAGCGACTCCCACGCCTGTAAATGGGTCATGCTCGGCCGCAGGATGTGCCTGCGGTTCATGACGTAGACGAGGACCAGCGCGACGCCGCCGGTGATGAGGGACAGCACCATGGCGCGGTCGGCCACCACGCTCGCCTCGACTCCGGCGGCGGTGGCCGACAGGCCGGGGGCGACCTGCATGACGTAGTCGCTCGACAGCGCCATCCCCTGTCCCGCGATGGCCATGGCCAGGGCGGACTGCAGGGGCGGCAGCCCTGCCCTGATGGCCGCGGGCAGCAGGATCGCGCCGATGAGCGGCACGGCGGGGGTGGGCCAGAAGAACAGGCTGATGACGTAGGTCACCGCCGCCATCACCCAGAAGGCGGTGTGCCCGTTGCGCATGACCACCCGGAAGGGCTCGACCATGCGCCGGTCGGCGCCCAGCGACTTCAGCGCGCCGAGCAGCGCGGTCACCAGGGCGATGATGAGGAAGATGTTGAACAGTTCGGCGGCGGCCGTGAGGCTGGCGCCGAAGACGGACCGGAACCCGGAGACGAGGTCTCCGGTGTATGCCCAGGCGGTGAGGAAAGTGGCGGCGACGGCGGGGATGACGATGTTCTTGCGGGCGACCATCACGCCGATGATCACTGCCATTCCCGCCAGGTAAATCCAGTGAGCGGCACCCAGTTCCATGGCACCTCCCTTTCGGTACGGCATCGCGTACCAAAGCTGCGAACTGTTGCACAGAATGTCCTGGGTCGACCCGAGGCGAACAATGAGGAAACTGCACATTAAGCGCCCGGCTGTTTGTGCAGCGTGCCGATGCGGCGGCGACCCGGAACCGGCTCACGCCCGCGTCGCCGCGCCGGGGGGCGCTTCCCCGGATGTGCAGGACGCCCAAGTTCCGCACGCCGAATCCAACACTTCCTCCATATCTGGACATTGCGGACAGGCAGACACTGTGGTTCGTGCGTTCAGAACGACAGGACTGGCAGGACCCTCCACGGGGACCGGCGGTGTCGGCAGGAGGGATGGTGGCCTCCAGCCATCCCGCCGTCAGCCTCAGCGGGGTGCGCGTGCTCCAGGACGGCGGCAACGCCGTGGACGCGGTCCTCGCGATGGCCGCCATGAGCTGGCTGGCGCTGCCGGGTCAGTGCGGCGTGGGCGGGGACGCCTTCGCCCTGCTGCGGCGCCCGGACGGCGCGGTGGTCTCCTTCTCCGGCAGCGGATACGGCCCCGACGGGGGCGCCGCGGACTTCTACCGGGCGCGCGGGCTGACCGCCGTACCGATGGAGGGGCCGCTGGCGGTGGCCGCGCCCGGCGCGGTGGCGGCTCTGGCCGCGCTGCACGGCGCCGGCGCCACCCGGAGCCTGACCGAGCTCTGGGCCCCCGCGATCGACGCCGCGCTGGGCGGGCTGCGCTGCACCGCCAAGACCAGGGCCGACATCCTGGAACACCGTGACGCCCTGGCCGCCGATCCCGGGACCGCGGCGGTGTTCCTGCCCGGCGGCGCCGTGCCGGCCGTGGGCGCCCCGATCGTCCAGGCGGAGCTGGCCGCCACGCTGCGCCGCCTCGCCGGCGACCCCGGTGACCTCTACACCGGAGAGCTGGCGGAGCGGGCCGTGTCCGCGCTGGCCGCCGCCGGCGCGCCGTTCTCCGGGATGGAGTGGGCCGAGACGGGGAAGGTCGTGCCGGGCCCGGCCCTGACCGGGCGCTACCGGGGCATGGACGTCCACCAGACCCCGCCGCCCTCCCCCGGGTGGATGGTGCTCCAGCAGGCGGGGATCTGCGACGGCACGCTGGCGGAGCTGCCCTGGCTGTCGGCCGAGGCGGTGCACTGGGCGGCGGGCGCGGCGCGGCTCGCGTTCGCCGACCGGCTGGCCCGCTGCGGCGACGGCGACGACGGATGGCGGGAGCTGCTGACATCTGGGGAGATCGCCGCCCGCCGGGCGCTGCTCGCCGCCGGGCGGCTGCCCCACCCGGTTGCCCCGGCGGTGCCGGCGGCGGGCGACACCACCTCGGTGGTGGCCGTGGACGGCGACGGGCGCGCGGTGAGCCTGATCCACTCGCTCGCCTTCACGTTCGGCGCCCGGGTCACGGTGCCCGGCAGCGGCGTGGTGCTGAACAACCGGCTGGGCCGGGGGGCGTACCTCCTGGACGGGCACCCCAACGAGGTGGCTCCCCGCCGCCGCCCGCTGCACACGCTCAACGCCTGGCTGGTCACCGACGACGCGGGCCGGCTGCGGCACGTGGGCAACACGCCCGGCGGCGACGGCCAGGTGCAGTGGAACACGCAACTGCTGTCGCACCTCCTCGACCACGGGGCGGACCCCGCGCGGGCGGTGGGCGCCCCCCGGTTCACCGTGCACCCCGGCAGCGACGCCGACACCCTGGGCAGCCCGTACGAGCTGCGGTGCGAGACCCGGCTGGGGCGGCGGACGCTGGCCCGGCTCGCCGAGCTGGGGCACGAGGTCCGGACGCAGGGCGCGTGGGGGGCGGGCGGCAGCGCCCTGGTGATCTCGATCGACGAGGAGTCCGGCGCGCTGCTCGGCGCGGCGGATCCGCGACAGGACGGAGTGGCTCTCGGTGTCTGAGACCGATATGAGTACGGGCGGAGCGGTCCCGGAAGGGCTTCCCGAGGTGCCGTGCCCGCGCGGGGCCTACGCGGCCGCGGTGAGCCAGCCGCACCCGCTGTGCCGGGGACGCGGGTACGTGCCCTGCTCGGCGCTGGTGGTGAGCGCCGGGATGACGCCCAGACGCGACGGCACGCTCACCGTGACCGGCCTGGTCGGCGGTGAGGTCGATACGGCCGCGGCCGCCGAGGCTGCCGGGCTGGCCGCGCGCAACGCCCTGGCCGCGGTGGCGGACGCGGCGGGCGGGCTCGACCGGCTGCGCGGGCTGCTCCGGCTGAGCGTCTTCATCGCCTGCGTGGACGGGTTCACGGAGCTGTCCGCGGTGGCGGACGGCGCGTCCGCCGCGCTGGCCCGTACGGCGCCGACACTCGGCACCCCCGCCCGCACAGCGGTAGGCGTACGGGCCCTACCAGGCGGCGCCCCCGTGGAGATCGAACTCACCGCAGCAGCCCAACACCTCCCGACCACGCAGAACGCCGCACCCGACACCCCCATCACGGAGGACACCGCGCCCGCCGCCCCGATCCCGCGAGACGCCGCACCCGACACCTCCATCGCGCAAGACACCGCACCCGCTGCCCCAATCACGCAGCACACCGCACCCGACACCCCCACCGCGCAAGACACCGCACCCACCGCCCTCATCCCGCAAAACGCCACACCCGACGCGCTTCCCCGGCGTGTGCCCGAGGGTGCGTGCCGGTGAGCGCGCACGAGGGTCGCAACCTGATCGGGGGCCGGTGGGTGCCCGCGCTTTCGGGTGAGACGTTCACCCGAAGGAACCCGGCGGACGTCGACGACGTGGTCGGCGCGTTCCCCGAGTCCTCCGCCGCCGACGTGGACGCCGCCGTGGCGGCCGTGGCCGGGGGCGCGGCGGAGTGGGCCGCCACGCCGGCCGAGACCCGGGCGAGGGTCCTGGAGAAGGCCGCCGACCTGCTGGAGGCCCGGGCCGCCGAACTGGCCGCGGAGATCGTACGGGAAGAGGGCAAGACCCTGGCCGAGGCGTCGGTGGAGACCCGCCGGACGCCGATGAACCTGCGCTTCCACGCCGCCGAGGCGGTGCGGATGAGCGGGCAGACCTACGCCGCCCCCGGCAGCGCCCTGGTCTACACCTGGCGGGAGCCGGTCGGCGTGGTCGGCGCGATCACGCCGTGGAACTTCCCGCTCAACATCCCGTCCAGGAAGCTCGGTCCCGCGCTCGCCGCCGGGAACGGCGTGGTGTTCAAGCCCTCGCCGCTCACCCCGCTGACGGCGCAGCGGCTGGTGGAGGCGCTGCTCGCGGCCGGGCTGCCGGCGCGCGCGCTGGCGCTGGTGCACGGCGGCCCCGAGCCGGGCGCGGCGCTGGCCGGCGACTCCAGGGTGGGAGCGGTGACGTTCACCGGCTCGACCGCGACCGGCCGCGCCGTGCACGCCGCCGCCGGGCCGTCCCGCCGGGTCCAGCTGGAGATGGGCGGCAAGAACCCGGTGGTCGTGCTGCCCGACGCGGATCTCGACCGGGCCGCCCAGATCATCGCGACCGGGGCGTTCGGGCTCAGCGGCCAGGCGTGCACCGGCACCAGCCGGGTGATCGCGCTCGGCGAGGTGTACGAGCCGCTGCTGGAGCGGGTGGCGAAGCTGGCCGGGGAACGGACCGTCGGCGACGGCCGGGCGCCGGGCGTGGACATGGGCCCGCTCGCCGCGGACTTCCAGCTCGCCAAGGTGCTCGACCACGTGCGCGCCGGCCAGGAGGAGGGCGCGGAGCTCGTCACCGGGGGCCGCAGGCTCACCGGTGACGGCCTGGAGCGCGGGTTCTTCGTGTCCCCGGCGGTGTTCGCGGGCGTGCGGCCGGACATGCGGCTGGCCCGCGAGGAGATCTTCGGGCCGGTCCTGGCCTTCCAGCGGGCCGCCGACTTCGAGGAGGCCCTGGCGCTGGCCGACGCCACCGAGTACGGCCTGGCCTCCGGCATCGTCACCCGGGACCTCGGCCGGGCCCTGGACTTCGCCAGGCGCAGCCGTACCGGGCTGGTGAAGGTCAACCAGCCGACCACCGGCATGGCGATGAACGTGCCCTTCGGCGGGCTCAAGGAGTCCGGGACGCAGACCTTCAAGGAGCAGGCCGGGCCCACGATGATGCTCTTCTACACGCAGGAGAAAAGCGTTTATCTGTCCGCGCTCGAATGAGCCGTGCAACGTGCACACGAAATCGGCGGTTCCCTGTGCCGGTTGACCGTACGAAACGAACCGCGGAATTCCTACTGTGAGACGAGAAAAGCCGTCTCGGGGAAAGGGAGACCGGAAATGCCGGAACTGCTGTCGCGGGATGATTTCCGCTCGGCCCTGGAGAACGCGATCAAGGGCCGGCAGGCCTCGAAAGCGAACTTCAGCGTCGCCTGGGCGGAGGGCAAGCTCAAGCGGGAGCATTTCGCCCGCTGGGCCGAGAACCACTACCACTATGTCGGCCCGTTCGCCGACTACCTCGCCTACGTCTACGCCAACACCCCCGACCAGTACACCGGCGCCAAGGACTTCACCCTGCAGAACATGTACGAGGAGGAGCTGGCGGACATCCGGCACACCGATCTGCTCATCAAGTTCGCGGAGGCGTGCGGCACCACCCGGGAGCGGGTGGAGGACCCGGACAACGCGAACCCGATCACCCGCGGCCTGCAGTCGTGGTGCTACGCGGTCGCGATGCGCGAGCACTTCGTGGTGGCCACCGCCGCGCTGGTCGTCGGCCTGGAGTCGCAGGTGCCGAACATCTACCGCAAGCAGATCGTCCCCCTGCGCGAGGTCTACGGCTTCACCGAGGACGAGATCGAGTTCTTCGACCTGCACATCACCTCCGACGAGGTGCACGGCGAGCGGGGCTACCAGATCGTGCTCGACCACGCCGACACGCCGGAGCTGCAGCAGCGGTGCCTGCGGATGTGCCGGTGGGGCGCCGAGATGCGCTACTCGTACACGCAGGGCCTGTACGACCACTACGTCCGGCCGGACCTCGTGGCCGCGGAGTGAGCACGCCGGCCGAGTGGGTGGAGGTCGCCTCGCTCCGCGAGCTGGAGCGGCGCAACCGCAAGCTGGTCACGGTGGGCGCCGAGCAGATCGCGCTCTTCCTGGTGGACGGCGAGGTGTACGCGCTGGCCGACACCTGCGTGCACAAGCGGCGCTCGCTCAGCAAGGGCACGCTGCTGCACGGCAGGGTGATCTGCCCGGGCCACCAGTGGTCGTTCGACCCGCGCACCGGTGAGGCCGACGGGCAGGACCGGTGCCAGCCGGTGCACGCCGTACGGGTCGATGACGGCGTGGTCTACGTGGACCCGCGGCCGCGGGCGCTGACGGCGGAGGAGAGCCGATGATCCGGTCGGTGCTGGTGGCCGGGGCCGGGCAGACGGCCGCCGTGGCGGCCCGGACGCTGCGGCGGCTGGGCTTCGATGGCCGTGTCACGCTCGTCGGCGCCGAGCCGGAACCGCCCTACCAGCGCCCGCCGCTGTCGAAGGAGTACCTGGCGGGCGAGGAGGACCGGGCGGGGCTGGACCTGCTGACCGCGCGATGGTGCGCGGCCAACGAGGTGGAGCTGCTGCTGGGCACCGCGGTGACCGCCGTGCGCGGCGCGGACCGCGCCGTGGAGCTCGCCGACGGCTCCACGGCCGCGGCCGACGCGCTGCTGATCGCCACCGGGGGGCGGCCGCGCGCTCTGCCGGGGGTGGCCGGCGACCGGGTACGGTACCTGCGCACCGTGGCCGACGCCGACCGGCTCCGCGCCGACCTGCGGCCCGGGGCCCGCGTCGTGGTGGTCGGAGCCGGGTTCATCGGCTCCGAGGTGGCCTCCACGGCGCGGGCCAGGGGCGCGGCGGTGACCGTGATCGAGCGCCTGGACCACCCGCTCGGGCAGGTGCTCGGCGAGGAGATGGGCGACGTGTGCGCCGCGCTGCTCCGGGCCGGCGGGGTGACGCTGCGCACCGGGGAGAGCGTCGTGGAGTACGCCGAGACGCCGGACGTCGCCGCCGTGCGGACCAGCGCCGGCCGGATCGTCGAGGGCGACGTGGTGGTGGTGGGCGTCGGCATGGTGCCCAACGTCGAGCCGCTCGCCGGCTCGGGCATCGACCTGGACGACGGGGTCCTGACCGACGAGTACTGCCGGACGAACGTGCCGGGCGTCTACGCCGCCGGCGACGTCGCCCGCGCCTTCCATCCCCTGGCCGGCAGGCCGGTGCGGGTGGAGCACTTCGACAACGCCAGCGGCCAGGGCGCCGCGGCGGCCAGGAACATCCTCGGCCGCGACGTCCCGTACACAGCCCCCCACTGGTTCTGGTCGGAGCAGTTCGGCCGCGATCTGCAGTACGCGGGACACGCCGAGGGCTGGGACGAGCTGGTCGTGCGCGGCTCGGCCGAGGAGTTCGACTTCGTCGCCTTCTACCTGCGCAAGGGCGTGCTCAAGGCCGCCTTCGGGATGGACCGGGGCGCCGAGGTGTCCGCGGCCCGGCAGCTCATGGCGGCCGGGGCCGCACCCGACCCCGCCGCGCTCCGCGACGAGGACACCGACCTGATCGACCTGCTCTGAGGAGAGACCATGGAATACCGGCGCGTCGCACGGTCCGGGCAGGTGCCCGACGGGCTCGTACGCAGATTCTTCGTGGACGAGGTGGAGGTCGCCGTGGCGCGCTGGGACGGCCGGGTCCACGCCATGTCCAACTACTGCACCCACCTGGACTGCCTGCTCTCCTCCGGCCGGGCCACCGAGGAGGGGCTGCTCTGCTCCTGCCACGGCAGCGTCTTCGACTACGAGTCAGGCGAGCCGATCCTGCCGCCCGCGACGCGTCCCATCAGGGTGTATCCGGTGCGCGAGGAGAACGGCGAGATCTTCGTCCTGCTTCCCGACGACGCCAAGGAGCAGGACGGGCCCAGGCGCCGGCGGCAGGCCGCCCAGGGCTGAGCCGTCAGAGGGCCTCGACGGAGTCGACGGGCGGCGACAACTCGTCGGAGAGCGCGCCGGTGACCGCCGCGAGAGTGTCGATGTGGTGCGCGAGCCAGACCATGAACTGGGCGTCGGCCGACCGGATGTCCATCCGCAGCGCCCTGGAGGCCCGGTCCAGCTTGTACAGCATGGTGTTGCGGTGCAGCTTCAGCGTCCGGGCGGCCGCGTTCAGGTTGCCCGCGGACCTGATGTAGGCGAGCACCACCTGCTCCAGGTCACCGGTCTGGCTGTGCACGCGGCGCAGCGCGTCCAGGATCTCCCTGGCGAACGCCCGCCCCTCGACGCTGGCCGCCACGTCCTTCAGCGCGGCGTGGACGCGCAGGTCGTCGTACCCGCACACGGGGGCGGCACCGGTGTGCCGGGCCAGCCCCATCGCCACCCGCGCCTCGTAGTAGCTGGCCGCCACCCCCGCCGCGCCCCGGCCCGCGCGCCCGTGGGTGAGCCGCAGGTCGTCCCCCAGGTGGGGGCGGAGAGCCCGGTGCAGCTGCCCGGCGAACTGCGCCACGGACGCCTGCCCGGCCAGCGCGTCCCCGGTGACCTGCCGGATGACCACGATGAAGGGGCCGATCGCGGCGGCCAGCGTCCGCTGGGTGTCGGAGGGCTCGACCACCTGGACCATGCGGGTCACGGCCCCCGCCCGGCGCTGGTCGCGCCGGCCGGCCGGCAGCAGGGCGCCCGCCGTCAGCACGTGCACCGCGTAGCGGCCCTCCGGGTCGAAGCCGTGGTGGCGGGCGCGGGCCTCCAGCTCGTGCGGGTCGGCGAAGCGGCCGTGCACGAGCGACTCGACGAAGTCGCCCCTGGCCTGCTCCTCGGCGGCCCGCACCGAACGCTGGCGTAACATCTCCGAGCCGGTCAGGGTGGCCCCGTGCTCGGCGATGACCCGGTGCTGGGCCAGGTCGTGGGCGTCCGGCGGCCAGACGTTCTCCACGAGCACCAGCCTGCCGTACAGGTCGCCGCCCACCACGATGGGCGCGATCAGGACACGGACCGGGTCGTCCAGCTCGCCTTCGCGCAGGTTGAGCTCCGTCAGCGTCCGGGCGCAGTCGTCGCTCTCCCGCAGGTCGGGCAGGCGTTCGGCGATGAGGTCGGCGATCCTGGCCGGTTCGGCGGCCAGACCGGCGGCGCCCGGCTCGAAGCCCGCGCAGACGAGGGTCTCGCCGTCGGCGTCCATGACCAGGACCGGGCAGCGGGCGAGCCCGGCGACCGCCCGCGCCATGGCCGGGATTCCCGACCCCCTGGCCAGCACCTCGGCCAGCGTGCGGTGCACCCGCGAGCCGTACTCCAGCACGTGAGAGGTCTGGGCCAGGGCCTTCTGCCCCACCAGACGGCTCACCGCACGGTAGTCGGCCTCCGCCGGCAGCACGAGCAGCGGGATGCGGGCCTCCTCGGCCGCCCGCGCGGCCCTGGTCAGGTCCGGGACGCGGCCCTCGGGAGACGGCCAGACCAGCAGCGCGACGGCGTCCCTGCGGGCGAGGTCGGCGACCAGCGCGCACGCCTCGTCCGGCTCGGCCAGCGCGTCCGCGGGCAGGTGGACGACCATGCCGGAGAGGTCCGGCGAGGACACCGGCCCGGCCTCCCCCAGCTCGGACAGCGGCAGGCACCAGGACGCGCTCCGGCTCAGCCCGGCCGTGCCCGCGATGACCCGGCCGCGCAGCAGAGGTTCGGCCAGAAGCGCTCGCAGGGAGATCTGCCCACTGGGGTCACGGTCCTGGGCATCGATCAGGTCGACACTGCTGGGGGACGTCTGTGCCATGTGCCCAAATCCTGTCTCGCCGGTTCGGCAGTGTGTACGTAGCCGTGGGCCACCGGCCCTCGGAGACTGACGGTGTCAACGGAGTCGCCGCGAGTCACGGGTGAGGAGGGAGGACGGATTTCCCTCATTTTCCATTTCGGGGGAACGGAAGGCAATAGCCCGATGTCAGGGACCGCGGGTCGCCGGTAAATGGCGTCGCGCCGCTTTCTCTTGTCAGACGGCCGGAATATTCATGCGGGCAGGAGCTGAAAAGGCAATGCACACGGTTTTCCGCCTCACCCTTGAGGACGCCCTCGTCATGCTGGAGGCCGCCGAACAGGAGGCCCGCCGCATCGGCGTCAAACAGACCATCTGCGTCGCCGACGACGGGGCCCATCCGATCGCCCTCCACCGGATGACCGGCGCCCGCCTCACCGGAGTGGAGATCGCGATCGCCAAGGCCTTCACCGCGGCCGGCCACCAGCGCGACACCCACCTCTTCAACGAACCCCCGAACGGCCCCGCCCTGCCCGGCAACGAGGCCTTCGGCATCAGCCACATGCACCCCGGCAGGTTCGCCGTCTTCGTCGGCGGCTTCCCCATCGTGCACGAGGGCCAGGTGGTCGGCGCCGTGGGCGTGAGCGGCGGCAACGGCGAGCAGGACAAGGCGGTGGGCGCCGCGGCACTGCGCGCTTTCCGGGAGAAGGTGGCGGCTTCGGCCCCGAATGACGGCGAACCGCCGCACGCCCCGGCTTGACCGGACCGGCGCCAAAAGGCACGCCCGGTTCTTTCTTACGCCGATTACAGATCCATTCTGTTTACCGATGATTCGCCATCTCACCCAAAGTCAGAAAGGAGAGTCCGACGGGAGTTCCGTGTAGCCCGCGAGCGTCTGGATCTGCTCCTGGGTGAGCACCCCGGAGAAGGCCCACACGTCGTCGATCACGCCGGACCAGTGCTCGCCCCAGGCACCCGCGGTCTTCGTACGGCCCAGTTGGAGCGGGCCGGTGGCGTCGAAGCCGATCGTGTGCCAGCGAGCCGAAACCCGTTCCTCGGTCTCCTCAAGCCAGCCGTTGACATACAGACGCAGGACGTCCGCGAAGGAGTCGTACACGATGGCCACATGGTCCCAGTCGAGCTGGCTCTGATAGGCGGAGTGCTCCGCCCGCTGAGCCACCGCGCCTGACGCGTCGGAGCCCGGCATCTCGACCTGCCAGCCGCCGGCGCCATCCGCGGCGGAAGGGTCATACCGCACGGTGAAGCCGCTGTTGGTGCTGCCGGCCTGAGAGAAGACGGCCGATCGGGCGGTGGGCCTGCCCGCGGCGGTCACCCAGCCGGCGACGGCGAAGCTGCGGCTGGTCGACACCACGGGCCCGGTCGTGGCGGCGTGGTCGCCGGCGCCGTCCAGCACCAGGGCGCCCATCGGGGAGCCCAGCCAGCCGGCCGCCTGATCCACGTGAGCGTCACCCCCCATGGTGAGGTGGCGGCCGTGGCCGGTGCCGTCCTGCCCGTCGGTGTTGAGCGTCCAGCGGCCGGAGAGCACGGGGTGACGGGTGAACAGGTCTGCGGCCTCCTCCGCACTGACCAGGCGGTCGTAGACCTGTACATCGTCGATCTCCCCGGGGAAGAAGTCCACTGCGGCGCCGTTGTGCTTCGCGCGGCCGATGGCCATCGGGCCGGTGGCGTTCCAGGTGACGGCCCTGGACGGCGTCGGCGTCGGTCAGGCTGAACGACCAGCGGTTCTCGTCCTTGACGTACTGCAGGTAGAAGCCGCTGACCACGTCGCCGTCCTGGTTGACGACGGTGGCGAAGCCGTCGGTGTGGGCGAGCCTGACCCAGGCGCCCACCGCGTACGTCCTGGAGGTGTCGACGACCGATGCGGACGTCTCGGCATGGCCCGTCGAGCCGTCACCGCGCATCGCGGTCCCCACCTGACCGTCCACCCCCAGCGTCACGCCGCCGGCAGCGTCGTAGTCGAATGTCTCGGTGCGGGGGCTCGCGCCACCGGTCTGGGAGACCGAGCGGAGCTGGTGCCCCTGCCCTGCGGGCGCGTTGGCGTAGGACCTGACGGTGTCGGTCTCGCCGCCGATGCCGTGCCGGACTTCCCGGGTGCGGTTTCCGGTCGCGTCGTAGGAGTAGCTGTGCCAGTAGGGCGCCGGCCCGCCGACGGCGGAGACCGCCGGGACCGCCGAGCAGCCGGGCGTGGCCTGGCTCCACGCCTGAATGAGGCGCTGGAGGTGGTCGTAGTCGAAACACTGCGTATCAGTGCCCGACCGGGACACGTCCGAGATCGAGGTGAAAGACCCGGCCTGGTCGTAGGTGTAGGTAGCGTTGCGGTCCGCGCCGGTCATGCCTTCGCGCTCGGCTCGGGCGGTGGCCAGCCGGCCCGAACCGTACTCGTAGGTGAAGGTCTGCCACACCTTCTTGCCACCGGTGGTCAGCTCGTACTGCAGAGGGTCGCCGATCGCGGAGTACACGGTCGCACCGACATAGGTGCCGAGACTGCCGGTGAGGCGGGTGGCACGGGCCAACTCGTCATAGGTGGTGGTCACGCTCTCGGCGGGCAGACCGCCTGCCGCCGGGAAGCCCTGGGTGCGGACCGTGCCGTCCGGGTTGTAGGCGGTGGTGAAGGTGTAACTTCCGGCCAGGGCTCCTTCCGTCTCCGGGATGACGACGGTGTATCTGACGGCACGGCCCTGGTGGTCGTAGGCGTCGATCCGCTCGGTGTAGGGGTGGCCGTCCGTGTAGCGTCGACCTCGGTCGGCAGGCCGGTCACGGTGTCGTGGGCGGTGTCGGTGCGGGTCTGCCGCCACCCGCCGCCGTCCATGGCGGTCCAGGTGCGGGTGGTGGCGACGCCGGTCAGGACCGCGGCGGAGGTGCCCCAGGAGCGGGTGCGGGAGGCGGTCTCGTGCTGCCAGGGGGTGTTGACGGTCTTGGTGTGGACGGTCCGGTCACCACCTGCGCGCGCGTCGACAACCCTAATGCCGCATCAGGCGACGTTCGCCCTGTTGTGACGTGCGCTGATCCCGGCGCGGTGCACTTCGTCGTGGTGATCGCTGGAAGACCGCGGTGCTCCTGGGTGTTGTCTCCGAGTGTGAAGATCAGCGAAGCCTCCAGGGTCAGCGGTGTGAGTGTGAGATCGCTGCGGCACTACGAGGATGAGGGCTTGATCGTCCCTGGCCGATTCAGCAATGGGTTCCGCGACTACTGCCAGTCCACGATCGACCGGGTGCTCATCATCCGCTCGCTGCTGGAGTCCGGGCTGCCCGTACGGTTGATCAGGGAAGCCCTGCCCCGCCTCACCGACGGACCCGATGCCGGCACCGGCGTGGTGTGCGCGGAGTTCCTGCACGAGGTGCAGAGCTATCGCGATCGGCTCGCCGCGCGCATCGCGATTCTCAGCGATCAGCAGGCGGCACTCGACGCCTACCTTCGAGAAGCCTGCCGCACTGATCTCTGACAGCTACTTGACCCTGACGTAAGTGTGAGGCTCCTACCTTCGGCGCATGGAGATCAACGAGCAGCACACCGCTGAGCAGTGGGTACGAGCGCTGGTCCAGCGGTCGCACCGGGGACCGGAGGATCTGACCCTCACGGCCGATCATCGCCGCCCCACCCCAGGGCCCGGCGAGTACCTGATCCGCGTGGGCGCCGCCGGGGTCAACTTCGCTGACGTCATGCAGACCCGTGGAACTTACGGAGGAGGCCCGCAGGCGCCCTATGTGGCGGGTTTCGAGGCCGCCGGGGAGATCGTGGGTGTTGGCCCGAACGTTGAGAGGCCACTGCGGCTCGGCACCCGCGTCGTCGGAGCCGGCCCCGGCGCATTCTCGCAGTACATGACGATGCCGACTGCGGGTGTGCTGCCCGTGCCTTCCGGCTGGAGCGATGCCGAAGCCCTCGGCCTGGTGCTGAACTGGGCTACCGCCTTGGCGGCACTGAAGCCGTTGGGCGAGATCAAGACGGGTGAGGTGGTGCTCGTTCATGCCGCGGCCGGAGGCGTGGGGCAGGCCGCCGTTCGTCTCGCCCGCCACTACGGTGCACGCGTGATCGCCACGGCCTCACCAGCGAAGCACAACACCGTCGAAGCGCTCGGCGCCGACGAGATCCTCGACAGCCGGCGTCCCGATCTGGCTGAGGCGATCACCCGCCTGACCGGCGGGGTCGACCTGGTCCTGGAATCGGTGGGACAGGCCACGTTCAAAACCAGCCTGTCGGTCACCAAACCCTTCACCGGACGCGTCATCGTGTTCGGCGCCGCTTCCGGCGACGCCACCCTGACCACGCACGACCTGGTCTTCACCCACCAGGTTCAAGTCAAGGGCCTGCACATCGGTGCGCTGGCGACCGCGGTCCCGTCGATCTATCAGTCGTTGCTCGTCGAGATCGACGCTCTCATCGCCCACGGTGTGTACACGCCCGGCACCCCCCAGGTTCACCCCCTGGCTGCGGGGGCGACGGTGCTGCGGGAACTCGAAGCCGGCCGGACCCGCGGCAAACACGCCCTCGATCCGTGGCGCTAGTCGTGCCGCGTCCGGCAACCTCCGCCCTGTTCACGACCTCGCGGAGCCGTTCGTCGGCGGCATGCTTGCTCCGCCAGATGATGTACCGGCGGAACATGCCGCCCTGCTCCTTATGGCCGGCGCTGCCGATGACGGAGGGAAAGGCGCATAGGGAGAATGGTTTCAGCCTTTCCCCGTGAGTGAGGATCCCGTTGTTCGCGAGACGGCTCGATTGAGGTAGTACGCACGAAAGCGGCGGCCCGGTTCACTTCCATGCCATTAACCGGCGTAGTCCGATTAACTGCGAAAAGTCATCTCACAATGGGGCAATGACCGACCCTCGACAGCCTCATCCGGACGACCCCTGGGCCTCCCGGCCACAGCGGCCACCGATGCGACACGGGCGGCAACCGTCCCCCGATCACGCGTTCCCCCGGTCCGACTTCGGACAGTGGGACAACACCGGTCAGACCCGGGGAACCGGCCACCGGAACCACGGCCCGCAGGACCAGTTCGACCCTCGGGCCTGGCAGGACGGGTTCGGCATGAACCTGCCTCCGTATGACCCGCCGCCCAGGCGCAACACCGGCCTGATCGTCGCGCTTTCCGTCGGCCTGGCCGTGGTCCTGGTGGGCGGGGGCGTGGCCGGTGCGGCCTACTACGTCAACGCCTCCGGCTCCGCGCCCGCCGCCCAGCCGAGCACCGCGCCCTCGTTCCCCACGACGGCGCCCTGGCAGTCGGGCGAGCCGTCCGAGGAGCCCTCGCAGGAGCCGACCGCCGAGCCCGAACCGACAGCCGCGCCGGACGAGTCGGGGACGCGATTCGCGCACACCGAGTTCCAGGACTGGCGGTTCGAGTTCCAGGGCGTGCGTTACTCGGCCAAGAAAGTCGACGGCTGGACGTACGACACGTGCGACCCGGTGGACGCCCGGGGTGTGCTGGCCGGGAACAAGTGTCAGCGCGCCATTCAGATCGCCTACACGGCCTACCGCGGACATGTGAAAGCGGTGCAGGTCATGATGGAGTTCCCGACGGCCTCCGTCGCCAGGGCCACGGCCAAGAAGCTGCAGAAACAGGCGGGCAATTCGGTGAACACCCGCAGGGACATGACGCATGCCGATTTCGCCTACGGGATGATCCGTACGAACCCGTCGCAGAATTACGTGGTCGCCACGGTCGTCACCGCCGACAGGTCGGCCAAGGCCAAGGCCGAGGATTTCCACCTCTATCTGCACGCCTACGCGGCCAGCCGACTCCTGCTGCGCGACGTGACCGTCACCACGTGACCCTCGGCGGCACTGTCGCCAAGTCATCCACAAGTCATCCACAAGATCGATTCGTCACCATGTGCGGTTGTGCGTGGAAATCACAGCAGTAAATTGCGAAAGATCGCCGCAGCCGCGGTGGTCGCGATGGCGGTCGCGCTGCCCGCCCTACCGGCGGTCGCCGACGACGGCGCCGACGAGCGTCCCGACGTGCCCGTCGGCACCTGGCTGGCCGCCCGCACCCAGCCGGCGGTGCAGCTGATCAGCCTCACCTACACCGGCACGGTCGCCGTGCCGTCGAGCGCGCTCAACCAGGCCGCGTTCAACCAGCTCACCGTGCAGGCCACCGACGCCGTGACGTCCGGCAAGATCTCCGCGGACGAGCGCAGCATCGCCAAGTGGATGTTCCAGCGGATCGCCGGCAACGTGGACGCCTACCTCACCGTGAGCTCGCCGGAGCGCACCGTCGAAGCCGAGGTCGGCGGCCTGTGCACCGGCTGGTGGGTGACCCCCGACGGTTACATGGTCACCGGCGCGCACTGCGTCCAGGTCGGCGACACCGAGCTCGCGCAGATGTTCGCGCAGCAGGCGCTGGCCACGTTCAACAAGGAAGACGCGCAGGGGATCGTCAGCGGTCTGCAGGGCATCGAGACGGACGAGGAGATCCTCAAGCTCGCGCAGCAGATCTTCGTCACGTTCAACAGCACCCACATGAAGATCCGCGGCCTGCAGCAGAGCCTGACGGTTCTGCAGAGCCTGCCCGGCGGCGGCGTGGACAAGACCGCCAAGGCCGTACCGGCCGAGCTGGTCTCGGTGGGCGAGAACTACCCCGGCAAGGACTTCGCGCTGCTCAAGGTCAACGGCCAGCAGAACATGCCGACCGTGCCGCTCGGTGACGACGGCGACGTGCGCACCGGCGACACGCTCTACATCAGCGGCTTCCCCGGCCTGGTCACCAACACGGCGTTCTTCAGCCTGGAGTCGAGGCTGGAGCCGGCGCTGACCGAGGGCCCGTACAACGCCACGCGCGCGACGCAGACCGGCGTGCCGTACATCCAGACCCAGGCGCCCTCCTACCACGGCAACTCCGGCGGCCCCGTCTTCAGCAAGGACGGCAAGGTCATCGGCATGCTGATCGCCGGCACCGTGAGCGAGGGCGGCGAGGCCTCGGAGAGCGAGAGCTTCGTGCTGCCGGTGAGCATCGTCAAGGAGAAGCTCGGCGAGAAGAACATCAAGGCGGCCCAGGCCACCACGACCACCCGGTACAACGAGGCGCTGAACGACTACTTCCGTCACTACTACGAGGACGCGCTGCCGAAATTCCGCGAGGTCCAGGCGCTGTTCCCGAACCACCCGTACGTGGCCAAGTACATCAGCGACACCCAGCAGGCGATCTCCGCGGGCAAGGACCAGTCGCCCCGGCCGATGCTGATGTGGGTGCTGATCGGTGCAGGTGTGCTGGTCGCCCTGGTGGTCGCGCTGATCCTGGTCAAGGTCCTGCGCGGCCGCCGGCGTCCCCCGCCGTCCTTCCCTCCGCACCCGCCGGGCGGCGGCTACGCCCAGCCGTCGCCGTACCCGATGCAGCAGCTCCCCGCCGCCCCGCATCACCAGGCGCAGAGCCCGTACGGCTCAGGCCCGCAGCACAACAACGTCCCGTACGGCGCGGACCAGTACGGCGGCCACCAGGGCGGCCAGCACGGCCAGTACGGCGGCGGTCCCTACGGCGCCCACCAGCCGGACGGTCAGCACAGCGGCCCGCACGGCGCCGGCCCGTACGGGCATCCCGCGCCCCCGCGGGGCCGGCCCCAGCCGCCCTACGAGGACCGGACCCGCGACGTCCGTTTCGGCCAGTTCGCACCCCCACCTGACGACAGACCCTCCTGACATCCACCGGCCCGGCCCAGGCGTTCACCCGCCCTGGCCGGGCCGTCGGCTCACCGTGATACACGTGCCGGCCGGATGTGGCCTGTCAATCCTGGACGGCACCGCGGCGTTGACTCCCTTCCCGCCGGTGAAACATTGGGGTTCTCGCATCGGCAAGGAGGCCTGATGTCCACCTCGACCCCGCATTCGCACGACCCGCTCGACCAGGTCGTCGTCCAGGCGCTGACGGACGTGCACGCCCAGCACCAGGGCCTGTTCACCCAGGTCCTGGTCATGGTCGACAGCGACGTCTCGTTCGACGACGCGAACAGCTACCGGACGGCGGTCAAGGCGGCCGGCTCCGGAGGGGAGGAGCGTTACTCCCTGACCTCCGCGAGCAAGGGCGCGCACCCCCGGCCGTCCGGGATCAGCGCGGACGAGGCACGCCTGTCCAGCCGTGACAGCGAAGTCGCCGCGCTGCAGGACGCCTACGACTGGATCGAGGGACAGGGCACGCAACTCCAGAATGTCCGCACCATCCACGTCCTCGTGGTGAGCAACATCGGCCCCTGCGACGCGTGCAAGAAACGCCTGGAGTACTTCTGCGACGACGTCGTCCGGCTGTTCGACAAGCACGTCGAGGTCATGGTCGACAGCGTCTACGACACGGCCGCGGCGGGCACGACGATGAACCGGTCGGGGTTCGACTCCACGTACGGCTACTCCGGGGCGACCGCCTGCACCACCGCGTCCGGCAAAAAATTCTGGCGGCTCCGACAGGAGTTCCGCCCCAAGTAGCGAGATCGACGACACCTGACATCTCTCCGGCGAGGCCAGCTGGACATATCCCGTAAATGGCGCAGTGGAACCCCCGCCGCCGGTGTGACGGCCCTGCCTGACCGGCGCCCTTCACTGCCCGCGATCAGGGGACGTTGCGCTTCACCGAGTGCGGTCGTGGAGGCGCACCCTGGCCTGGGCCTGACCGGACGGTGCTGAAAGTGTCACCTTCCCGGACTTTTTGTCAGCTCGACAAAAAGCTAACTTGGCGCCATGACAGACGCCTCCTGGGAGCCGCCGAGCGTCCTGCTGGCCGTTGACCTGGTGATTCTGACCTTGCGCGACGCGCGCCTGTACGTCCTGCTCGTCGAACGCGGCGTCGAGCCCTTTCACGGAGCGTTCGCCCTGCCCGGAGGTTTTCTCAGCCATCAAGGCGAGGGCATCGAGGCGGCGGCGCGCCGGGAGCTCGCGGAGGAGGCCGGTCTGACCGACGTGCATCTGGAGACGATCGGCGTGTACGGCGAGCCGGGTCGCGACCCTCGCGGCCGGGTGATCTCCGTCGCGTACCTGGCGATCGCGCCCTCACTGCCGGAGCCCATCGCCGGCACGGACGCGGCCGACGCTCGCTGGACACCCGTCGAGGATGTCATCTCCGGCTCCGCACGCGTACCACTGGCATTCGACCATCAGCGGATCCTCACAGACGGCGTCGAGCGGGCGCGGGCCAAGCTCGAGCACACGACGCTCGCGACGGCATTCTGTGGGGAGCACTTCACCATCACCGAGCTTCAGCAGGTGTACGAGGCGGTGTGGGGTGTCCGGCTTGATCCTCGGAACTTCTACCGCAAGGTGCAGAGCGCGCAGGGCTTCATCGTCCCGGCGGGCCCCAAACGCCGGACGGAGAACGGCAGGCCCGCCCGGCTGTTCAAGGCAGGACCGGTCCAGTTTCTGTATCCCCCGATGGTCCGTACGAATCAGGCTTTGAGCAGTCAGGCGGCTGCGATCGCCCCCTAAGGAGGCGTGCGTTTATGGACGAGCGTCCCATCGTGATCCTCACAGCGCTGGGTCTCGAATACCAGGCCGTCCGGAAGCACCTGGACGACCTGCGCATCCACCGCCACCGTGCCGGCACTCTGTTCGAGGTCGGCCGACTGAGAGACGGCGGACGTCCTGCGGTGCTGGGGCTGGCGGGCAAGGGGAACCATCCCTCCGCCGTGCTCACCGAACGGGCGATCACCGAGTTCGACCCCTGCGCCCTGCTGTTCGTCGGCGTGGCCGGCGCTCTCTGGCCGGCCGTCGGTCTGGGCGACGTGGTGGTGGCGACCCATGTATACGCCTACCACGGCGGTACGAGCGAAGACGACGGTTTCAAGGCACGTCCGCGCACATGGGAGATCTCGCACGAAGCGGCGCAGGTGGCGCACCACGTGGATCGCCGTGGCGCCTGGGCACGGAACCTTCCCGATGCCGCAACTGTGCCGAAGGTCCGCTTCGGGCCGATCGCGGCGGGCGAGGTTGTCGCGGACTCCGCGATATCCGCGCATGCCCGGTGGGTTCGCCAGACCTACAACGACGCGCTGGCGATCGAGATGGAGGCGGCGGGCGTGGCCCAAGCCGCTCATCTGAACAAGTCCCTGCCGATGGTCGTGATACGGGGGGTGAGCGACCGGGCCGACGGCACGAAGGTGACCTCCGACGGCGCGAACTGGCAGCCGCGGGCGGTGGCGAACGCCGCCGCCTTCGCCGCGGCCCTCGCCGCCGAGCTGGCTCAGGACTCCTGCCCGGACCGGCGGGCCCGTACGGCGAGGAAGGCGGAAGGCGAATCGATGACCAGGGACGTGCGGAACATCGCATCCGGCAACGCGCAAGTCGGCGTGCAGGCCGGGATCATCCACGGCAACGTCTCCATCCGGCAGACGCCCGGCCCCGCCGCCGACCTGCCTGCGCTCCTCGCAGAGCTCCGCGACGCGCTGGCACGGGCGCGCACAGCGGGAAAGATCGACGAAGAAACGTTCGCGGCGGCTGAGGAAGAACTGGACGTCGTCTCGGAATCCCTGCCTGCGGACACCGAGCAGACCAAGAATCGCGCCCTGATAGCTCTGAAGAGACTGCGCGGGCTGCTGATGGACGTAGCCGAACTGGCGTCCAAGGTGACGGCCGTCATCACCGGAATCCGAGGCCTCTCATGACCGATCCAGGGCCCGGCACGACCAACCTCGCGGATCGTTCTGCCATGGTGGCCGTCCAGGGGGAGGCATTTCACGGCGACATCACGGTGTACATGATCCCCCCGGGCGCGTCTCCCGAGCAGGCGTTCACGGTAGGGCTCAACTGCCTGCGGGGCGGCATGGTGGGGAAGGCGAGAGAGCACATCACCCAAGCTGTCGTGGACGGTCACGTGACGAGCCGTTCCTGCTTCTACCTGCTGCTCGCCCTGCTGAGCGGCCGGACTCTGCAACAGGTGCCGGACCACGAGCTCTCCTGCCTGGCCATGGCGCAGGGGAAGATCGCCGGGCACGCCGAGGACGAGTGGACCCGGGCTGTCAGGGTGATCAACCGCCTTCTTGAGTCCCTCCGAGCAGGCGACGTCGACGCCTCCGGCGTCGAGGAGCGGCTCAGAGAGCTGAGCGACGACCGGCGGGACGAGATCCTCCGCCATCTCGAACTGTTCCTGCACGGCCCCGTTCAGAACGCTTCGTGGGCGCGCGCCTTCGCGCAGGCGAACCGGGACCGGTGCGATTCGGCACGCCTCGACCGAGTCTGGAAGTTCTTCCAGCCCAAGCCGTTCGAGCCGCGGGCCCGGCCCGCCAGGAGTCCCGACACACCGATCAGCGGCTGGATCCTGTCAGCGACCACCACAGCACTGTCGCTGACGGCCATCGGTCACGTCAGCCTCCAGGCCTGGCTGTACTCCTGGTCATCGACGGTCCTCGCGACCCTGCTCCTGGCCGCCGGCGCGTACGGGTGCGTACCCGCCGGCGTGGAGTGGCGTTATCGCAGCGAACGCCTGCGGGCCATGGATCGTGAACTGCGGACCGCCCGGCAGCGCTCCGCCGAAGGCCTGCCCCGCGGCTTCAGCAGCAGGATCGACAGGCAGTTCATCGACTACTTCGCCAGGTATGTCCCCCGCACCATCGAGAGGGAGGCATGGCTGGCTTTGACGGACGGCATTCGCCAGGTCCTTCGGGACGAGGTGATCGAGCTTTACCGGGAGAGCAAGATCGACGCAAAACGCGTCTCATGGCTCATCCGATATCTCGTGAGCGACGTGAAGGACCGCTGGCAGCGGGGACTCCTGCACCAGGACCGCGATCTGCTGCGGGTTCCTGCAGCGACCAAGGCGCGCTTCGCCCTCGGCGCCCTGGTCTCCGGCGCGGGCCTGGTCTCGCTGCTCTGGTCCGGGTTCACCATCTCGCCCTTCAGCGTCGTCGGCGCCGCGCTCCTCGCCGCGGTGGTGGGCGTCGTCGCAGTCCGCGGCTGGCTGCGCATCGTCCTGGAGTACAAGTGGTACGCCGCCGACCGGATCAGGGAAAAGCGGCAGCTGAACGAACGCCAGGCTGCCTTCGACCGGTGGACGCGCAAGCTCAAGGACAAGCCCGACGACCGGGAGATGGCGTCCTGGCTGGACTGCGACCGCAAGGCCTTGACGGAGGAGGCGATGCGGCACTACAAACTCCAACCGGACGATGTCATCGCCCACGCCTTCATCGAGGCCCCCGCGACTTCGTACAAACGAGCGCGGGTCCGCAACGGGCCCTGGCGTTACTCCCGCTACAAGCTCCTGGTCTTCCTGCTCACCGCCGACGGTGTCCGCCAGATGAGCGTCGACCTCGACTTCCAGAAGGTCACCTTCCACAACCGGAGACGGATCAACTACCGGTACGACGCCGTTGCGGCCGTTCAGGTCATCGATGCCGACGACGGTCGCCGCACGTTCGAGCTGACGCTGGTGAACGGCCACCCGATCGAGGTCGAGGTGACCGGTCCTCCGCCGAATCCCGAGTCGGAACCGGAGGAGGACCCGCGCACCGTCTCTCAGGTGACGCTCGACACCGCAGGACTCGGCAACACCCTGCACGTCCTCGAAGGCGTCGCCGCCGAAGGCAAGGAGTGGATCAAGCACGAACGCGAGCGTGAGCGAGACCGCTTGACGGATCTCGCGAACGCCGCTCGCGGCTTCTATCGATAGCCCCGATCGCCGTCCGTCCGGCCACTCGCCCCGCTCCTGCGCACAGGCGCCCGCGCGATCTCCCGCACCCCGGCGCCGGTGTGACGGCCCTGCCTGCCCGGGTAAGCAGATGCCTATGGGACGGCTGCGGCAGCTGGCCGGGAACACCCCGGCGCATCGGGATCGAGTGGTCGACCTGCTGCGCGCCGTCGCGATCATCGCCGTGGTGACGGGTCACTGGCTGGCCGTGTACGTGACGTACGACGGCGGCCTGCGGGGCGGCAGCGTGCTGGACGTCGTTCCGTGGACGCGCTGGCTGACCTGGCTGTTCCAGGTGATGCCGGTCTTCTTCCTGGTCGGCGGGGTCGCCGGCGCGGCCTCCCTCACCTCCCACCGGAAGCGCGGCGGCACCGCCGTGAGCTGGATCCTTGGCCGTACGGACCGGCTCGTCCGGCCCACCACCGCGTTCCTCGGCGTGCTCGCGGTCTGCGCCCTGGCCGCGCGGGCGCTGGGGGTCGATGCGGAGCTGGTCGGCACCGGGGTCTGGCTGGCGGCGATCCCGCTCTGGTTTCTCGTGGCGTACCTGGCCGTGGTGGTCCTCACCCCGCTGATGCACGCCCTGCACCGCAGGTACGGGCTCGCCGTGCCGATCCTGCTGACCGTGCTCGTCGGTGTGGGTGACCTGGCGCGGATGACCTCGGTCCTCGGCTTCGTGGCGTACGCCAGCTTCCTGCTCGCTTGGCTGGCCGTCTACCAGCTCGGATTCTCCTGGCAGGACGGGCGCCTGCCGTCCGGGTGGCGCGTCGGGCCGCCGCTCGCCCTGGGCGGGTTCACCGCCCTCGTGGTGATGACGGTGGCCGGGCCGTATCCGATCAGCATGGTGGGGATTCCGGGAGAGGAGATCCAGAACACCTCCCCGCCCACCCTCGCGCTGCTGGCGCTGGCCGCCACGCAGGCGGGCCTGGCCCTGTGGCTGCGCGATCCGGCCAACCGGTGGCTGCGCCGTCCGCGCCCCTGGATGGCGGTCGTGGCGGTCAACTCCGTGATCATGACGGTGTTCCTGTGGCACATGACGGCCGCGGTGATCGGCGTGGTGGCGCTGTATCCGACGGAGGTGCTGCCGGACCCGCCGGCCGGCTCCTCGTCCTGGTTCGTCCTGCGGGTGCCCTGGCTCCTCGCGCTGTCCCTGGTCCTGGCCGGCCTGGTGGCGGTGTTCGGGCCGATCGAGCGGCGCGCCGGTCCACGGCCCGATCCGCACAGTTCGCCGATCGTGTCGGCCGTCGCCGGGATGGCGGGCGTGCTGGCCGGTCTGCTCGTCGCCGCGGTGGCGGGCCCCGGCGACCACGGCCCCACCGGTCTGTCGACCCCGGCCCTCGTCGCCTACTTCGCCGGGGCGACCGTCCTCCGCCATGCCCGCCGAACCTAAAGCGCAGGTCAAGGCAGGTGCAGCGCTTAACTCAGCCTTAAGCAGCCACATGCACTCTTGGGGTAACACCTGCACATCGGGGAGGAAACCTCACATGACCACTGAGCCGGAAACCGCGGGGAACCAGCCGTCCAAGCGCCGCTTCCCGCGTACCCTGCTGCTCGCCGCCACCGCCGCGCTCGTCGTCGCCACCGGCGCCGGCGTCGCCACCGCGGCGGCCACACCCCCGTCGGGCACCCCCGCCCCCGCCCCCACGGCCACCGAGTCCCCGTCGACCGGCCCGTCCGACAAGCCTTCCAAGAAGGAGGACCGCCGGCACTGGGACGGTCCCAAGATCAACCTCCACGGCGAGTTCGTGGTGCGGGAAGGCGAGGGCGAGTACGTCACCGTCGCCACCCAGCGCGGCGAGGTCACGGCCGTCGACCAGGACTCGCTCACCGTCAAGAGCGAGGACGGCTACTCCAGGGAGTACGCGGTCGGCGCCGACACCCGGATCAACCGCGACGCCACCATCGACACGGTGAAGACCGGGCAGAAGGTCTCCGTCCTGGCGAAGGTGGACGGCGAGACGGCCACCGCCGTCGCGATCCGGGCCAAGTCCGAGGGCGAGGGGAAGGGGAAGGACCGGCGCCACATGGACGGGCCGCACGAGCACCGTCACGGCAAGCCGGAGTCTTCCTGACCACTGCCGACTGTCAAGCCGGGCGCCCGGCTTGACAGAGGCATTGACCTCAGGTAGTCACTTCATTACCTTGTGTAGCCGTCAGGGAAGGGCGTGGCACCCTGGAAGCGAACCCGCCGGGCGTGCCCCGCCCGCGTCACGATCTCCGCGTCCCGGCCGAGCTGGTCGCGACGGCCGGGCGCGGGCTCGGCGCCGGTGGCCGGCCGCGCAAGCGCGTGCTGGTCATCGGAGCCGGGATGGCCGGGCTGGTCGCCGCCTACGAGCTGATGCGCCAGGGCCACGAGCCCGTGGTCCTGGAGGCCCAGCAGCGGGCCGGCGGGCGGGTGCTGACCCTGCGCGACTTCGCCCCCGGTCTGTACGCGGAAGCGGGGGCGATGCGCATACCCCGCGTGCACGATCTCACCCTCGCCTACTGCGAACGGTTCGGGCTGCCCCTGCGCCCCTTCGTCATGAACAACCCCCGGACGCTCGCGTACATCCAGGGTGTCCGGACGACCATCGGCGAGCTGGGGCGCAACCCGCAGCTCGTCGACTTCGGCCTGGCCGAGCACGAGCGCGGCCGCACCTACGAGGATCTGTGGCGCACCGCCACCCAGGAGATCCACGACCTTTACGCGCTGGAGGGCGAGAAGGCGCTCGACCGCATCTGCGCCGAGTACGACCGCTACTCCATCCGCGGCTTCCTGCGCGAGCGTGGGTTCTCCGAGGGGGCGATCGAGCTCTACGGCGTGATGAGCTTCCGCGAGTCCAACCTCAACGCGGCCGTCATCGAGCAGTTCCGCGAGATCGTCGGGCGGGCGTTCGAGGACATGCAGGAGATCGTGGGCGGCGCCGACCGGCTGCCCGTCGCGTTCTACCGCGAGCTGAGGCGCCACATCCGGTTCGGCCACGAGGTGACGGCCATCGAGCAGGACGACCACTCGGTGACCCTGCACGTCCGTACGGGCTCGGGCCGCACGTCGATCACCGGCGACCACGCCATCTGCGCCATCCCGTTCTCCGTGCTGCGCGACGTCGAGACCAGGCCCGCCTTCTCCCGCCGCAAGCAGCGCGCCATCCGCGAGCTCAACTACAACGCCTCCACCAAGATCCTGCTGCAGGTGCGGCGGGCGTTCTGGGAGCGGACCGACGGCATCGTCGGCGGCACCACGGTCACCGACCTGCCGATCCGGCGCATCTGCTACCCCTCGCATCCCGCCGACGGCGACGAGCGGGCGGTCCTGCTGGCGGCCTACACCTGGGGGCAGGACGCGCTGCGCTGGGGCGCGATGCCCGCCCAGAAACGCATCGAGCAGGCGCTCGAAGACGTCGCCAAGATCCACCCGGAGATCTACGACCACTTCGAGTTCGGCGTCTCCCACGCCTGGTACAACGACCCGTACGCGGCCGGAGCGTTCGCCCTCTTCGAGCCCCACCAGCAGACGGCCCTGCACGACGCCATCATCGCCCCCGAGGGCCGCGTCCACTTCGCCGGCGAACACTGCTCGCTCTGGCACGCCTGGATCGAAGGCGCACTCGAATCAGGACTCAGCGCCGCCCGCGCCGTCCACGAAGCGAACTGACCCACCCCGAGCGAGTCCGTCCCGTACGAGGCAGCCGTGCCGCGTCAAGGGCGGGCCCGGGCGGCGTAGCGGTGCAGGTGGGTCGCGGCCTCGTCGAGGTCGGTGACGGCGGCGGCGCAGGCGGCGACGTGGGCGTTCACCGAGGCTCGCAGCCACGGCGGCGCGACGCCGGCCGCCTCCAGCCGCGCCCCGATCTCGCGCAGGCGCTCGGCGCAGGCGGCGAGCGCGCGGGCGTCCGAGCGCAACACCTCGGCGTGCGTGGCGAGCCCTGCGTGTTCGACCGGCATTTCTCCTCCATCAGCGGATCACCAGCAGGACGGCGACACTTCTCCGGCAACAGGCGGGCGGTCACGGGGAGTGCAGGGGGACGGCGGCGTCTCTGAGGGTTTGGCGGGCGGGCGAGGACAAGGACAACAGAGGGCTGGCGCCGTCGAGCCCGAGGGCGCGTACCCGCTCGGCCAGGGGATGCGCCGAGCCCGGTTCGGCCGTCAGCCGCAGCAAGGGCAGGGGGTGGAGACGTCCAGGGCCGCGGACCCGTACGCATGAGCGCAGCGTGCCGGCACCGGTCCCGGCCGTGTAGCCGACCAGGTCGCGGTCGCCGACGGGCAGGAAGGGGCCGAGTCTCCCGGAGAGGGTGAAGGCGTCGCCGACGGTGACCCGCGCCCGCCCCGCGGCGAGCCGCACATCGACGGGCTCCAGATGCGTCTCACCACCCCACAGCCGCGGCGCGACGGCACGGACGGCCTCGGTGTCGACGGCCGACCCGACGAGCAGGCTGCCCGAACGCCGCCGCCCCGCGCTCCGCAGCAGGTCGGGCCAGAGCGAGGGCGACCGCCACGGGCCGGGCACGACGACGCCGAGGTGCGCCTCCCGGTAGCCGCCGAAGCTGGTGTCCCGGTTCCAGGCCGCGTGCACGGCGACCAGGGCGCGGCCCGCGACGAGCAGGGGCCCGAACCCGGTCCCCTCCAGCACCCCGGCCACCGCCTCCCGGTCGGCGGCGAACAGCGCGGTGAGCGCGCTGCCGCGACGGCACCTGATCGGCAGCTCGACCGACCCGTCCAGCGAGTAGGTCGGCACGGTCAGGAACGGGAAACCCGCCGGATCGGGCGCGCGGTCGAACAGCTGGTACGCCTGGGACCGCACGACCCGCCCCCGGTAGGGCGCGAGCCGGTCGTCGATGTGGTCGCGGGCCTCGGGCAGGTCGCGGGCGAGGTTGTCGATGTAGTGCTCCAGCCGGTGGCAGAGCGGGAACAGGTGGGTGGAGTCGTAGTAGTCGACGACGTACCAGCCGGGGTTCAGGTCGAAGCAGTTGCCCGCGCCCTGTCCGTCGAGGGTGGGGATGATGTCGTGCTGGTTGGTGACGCTGGCCACCCAGGTGCGCGGGTCGGCGGGCCGCTTGAAGTCGACGGGCGATCCGACGGCGATGACGTGGGTGACGGTGAACCTGGCGCAGAAGCCGGAGTCCTGCGCCAGGTTCATGATCGCCGCACCGCCCGCGCTGTGCCCGACGAGCGCCACCTCGGCGCCCTCGGGCAGCCCGTAGTCGGCGACGGCCCTGGCCAGCGCGCGGCTGTAGGGGCTGCTGTCGAGCACGGCGCTGCTGAACGCGCCGAGCAGGTCCTGGGGCGAGTCGCCGTCGAGCAGCCCCGCCATGCCCGGCACCTGGACGACGTGCCGGACCACCCCGTCAGGGCCCTGGACGCTCTGGACGAGGATCCGCCCGGTGGGGCCGATGACGCTGATGTTGCCCAGGAACCCGAGCAGTGATCCCCGGTCGCCGAGCCGGGCGGACTCGGCGTCGCTCAGGTCGGTCCGGCGGGCGGCGCCCTCCCCGGTGTCGAGGACGGCGATGGCACGGTTGCTGATGCCGGTGATCGGGTCGGCGGTGGCGCGGCCCCGGCCGGTCGCGATGAGCCAGGCGGTGGCGTCGTTCAGCGGGTTCTCGTCCAGGAGCGCCCGCAGCGCGAGGACCTCACCGAAGACGGGGGCGAGCCTGCTGAGCCCGCGCACCGCGCCGCGGTCCTTCAGCAGGGCGCGCAGGGCGCGGACGGCTTCCAGGTCACGGTCGGCCGCGGCCGCGTCGACGAGCCGGGCGATCATCGGGTCTTCGGCCAGCTCGGGGTGGTCCACCGCGACGGCGGCGATGCGCAGCCGCAGCGACGTGGCCAGCACGCGTACGACCAGGCTCTCGGCCCCGGCCATGGCGCCTGCCTTGGCGGCCAGGGTGACCAGCGGACCGCCGGTGAGCGCGTACCCGAGACCGCGGCGGCCGGTGGTGGCCCGCAGCAGCGCACGGCAGGCGGACCGGCCCTCGGCGGGGGCACGCGGCAGGCCACGCAATAGCTCGCCGTCGGTGAGCGCGGCCGTCGCGTGACCCGCCGCCTCCCGAAGGGTGACCGCGACATCGACCACCTCCCGGGCAGCGGCACGCAGCAACGCGGCGGCCGATCCAGACGAACCGACCGGGGACGCCTCGGACGGGTCAGGCGGACCGACCGCGCCAGACGCGCCGACCCCGCCAGGTGGAGCGACCAGGTCGGACGGACTGGACGGGACAGACGGGGACGGGTCGGGAGGGCAGGTCATGTGAAGGCCTGCCGGGTCATGCTGACGAAGCGGGGGGTCGGGTCTTCGGGGGTGTTGCGGCGTACCACGTCGGCGAGGGTGCGGGTGGCCGTGATGATCCGCACGCCGGTCGGGGAGAAGGTGGCGGCGTTGAACACGCGCGGCGCCAGCAGCGGGTTGGTGAGCGCCTGGGAGAAGGCGTCGATGGCGATGATCTTGGTGAGCAGCGGCGGCAGGATCGCGTCCGGGGACCCGGGTTCCTCCGCGAAGAGTCCCACGTACAGGTCGAGGTCGTCGACGCCGCGGTAGAGGTCGCGCAGCGCGCCGGAGACCCGCGCGTCGCCGGAGACGTGCTCGAACCGGCGCACCCGGGGGAAGCGGCAGTGTCGCCGGTAGTCGTTGTACGAGGCCAGCCCGAGCACGCGCGAGTCGGCGATGCTCGCCGCGTCGACCTCCCGCAGCAGCGGGTCGGTGTTGAACAGCCCGATGCGGCCGGCCCGCTGGCGTGAGGCGTCCTCGAAGAGCCGGCCGAGCCCGGGGCCGGGGATCAGCGTGCCGCCGATCATGGTCTGGGCCAGGGGCAGGTCGTGCCCGCCCACGGACAGGTGGGACGGGATGAGGCTGTGCCAGCGGTAGACGAGGTTGAACTCCACCGAGGCCCAGTTCTCCCGGTGCCAGGGGGCGTGCGCCAGCAGCGCCGACAGCTTCGGGTCCAGGGTGAACCGGAAGTGGTAGGGGGTGATGTGGTTGATGTACTCCTCGACCACGAGTTTGATCAGCAGCACGATGAGGATGTTGCGGGCCGTCTGGAACAACCGCTCGTCGTCCCAGCGCGGATGGTTCTTGGCGAGCAGCCGGGCCACCCGGTTGTGCTCGCGCAGGAACAACACCGTGAGCATGGTGAAGCCGAGCTGGATGTTGCCCCGGTCGCTGCCGGTGGCGAAGAGCGTGTCGCGCTGCTCGTCGCTGAGCTCGTCGAAGCGGATGACGCGCAGCGGGGCGAACTCGGGCTTGATCTTGCCGTTCTCGCACAGGAAGGGCGGGAACTCCCCGCCGTCGAGCAACTGGCTCTTCAGCAGCCCGCCGTCGAAGGTGCGCAGCGCGGCGGTCGCCCGCTCGTCGAGGCCGTAGACCTGGTTGAGGTCGATGTGGTGGTTGGAGCTGTTCTTGCGCGGGTCGCGCGGGATGTTCACGTCGCCGCGCAGGAAGCCGTCGGTGAACCATTGGGCGAAGTACGCGAACAGCACCGTGGAGCGCGGGCAGTGGATCATGGACTCGCCGCGGGTGAACAGCTCGGCGGCCCGCTCGGGCGTGGGCCTCCTGTCGTCGGCCACGGTGATCGGGGGCAGGTGGCGCCCGCTGTAGGTGCGGTCGGTCAGCGAGGCCCAGGAGGTGTAGCCGGCCATGGTGCTCAGCGGCTCCGGCCGCGGTGGCATCTCGCGGATCGCCTGGTCGATCAGGGTCGCGTTGACCCTGCGCCGCACCGGATCGACCCGCTGCAGGAGGTCCCAGAACGGCCGGCCGCTGGTCAGGGCCAGGAACCTGAGCCGGTTGACGAGCCCGTCGGAGGCGACGCCGCGCGCTGTCGTGCTGCCCGCCATCGTCAGCCCTCCCCCCGCTCGGTGCCGAGCCCGACGACGAAGCGGTCGGGGAAGATGCCGAGGGCGCGCTCGACAGCGCCTTCCGGCGGGGGCAGCAGGCGGACGCCGGGACGCAGCAGCAGACGCCGTACGGTCTCGCTCACGACGACCCTGGCCGGATGGACGCCCAGGCAGGCGTGGTGGCCGTGGCCGAAGAACAGGTGGTGGTGCGCCGGGCGGTCGAGGCGGAACTCGCCCGGCTCCGGCACCACGTCGGCGTCGAACATGGCCGAGGCGGGCGCCGCGAGCACGAACGTGCCCGCCGGGATCGGCGTGGCGCGCGGCGTGCCCGCCGCCAGCACGTGATCGCGCTCGCACAGCCTCGGCAGCAGCTTGAAGAACGGGTTGAACCGCAGCGCCTCCCAGACGTAACGGTCGAACCGCTCGGGGTCCCCCGCCGCCTCGACGGCCTCCGCCAGCACCTCCGGACGCATCAGCAGCTGCTCGACCGCCTCCGTCATGGCTCCGGGCGCGCTCTCCACGAAGCCCAGCGGCAGCCCGGCCATGTTGATCAGGATGCGGTCGTCGGGCACCTGCGAGGAGCGGACGAGCCGGGCGAAGATGTCGTCGGGCGGATCGGGCGCCGCCCGGTATTCGGCGAGCCGCTCGCGCAGGTAGGCGATCATCTCCGTGCCGGCTCGTACGGACGCGGCCTGGATCTCCGGATCGCCGTGGAAGTTGGCGAAGCCGTCGGTGACGACGGCGCGCGTCCACCGCGACAGGGTCTGCGGGTCGGGGCCGGGGAAGCCGAAGTAGTGGGCGCACACCCCCAGGGCGACGGGCCTGAACAGCCCGCCGACCGTCTCGACGCGCCCGCCGGGCGAGGCGGCGTCGAGCAGCTCGTCGGCGAGGTTCCCGGCGAGCTCGCGCACCCCGGCCACGTCGCCGGGGTCGAGCATGACCTGCATCAGGCCCTTCTCGCGCCAGTTCATCGCGGTGGAGTCCCTGCCGAGCATGAACGGCCCGCCCAGGGCGGCGTCGAGCCGCGGGCCGAAGGCCCGGACCGAGAAGATCTCCTCGCGGGAGAGCACCTCGGTGACGTCGGCGTGGCGGGTCACGACCGTGAAGGCGGGCGTGACGAGGATGGGACGCCGCTCGCGCAGCTCGGCGAACAGGCCGCGCCAGTCGCTCCGGATCCACTCTCTGACCAGCCCGAACGCGGACATCGGAGCGCTGGCGAGCGCCTCGTCGTACCTCTCCAGATAGCCGCCCGTGGTCGTCTGGCCGACAGCACCCATTCCGTGGACCTTTCCGCATGGTTCCGGAGCGATCATCAATGATCACGTTGTGCAACCACAATCTAGGGAGACCCTCTGCGTTTCTTCATGGCTACGGAGCGCATTGTTCTGCCTCCTTATAGTAATCGAGTCGTCACTGTCAGGTCATAGCCGCACTCCAGGACCCCCGCCGTTGAATGGGGAGCCGGGGTCACCACAGGGAGGAAGCTTGACGTCAGCCATTCCACGCCGGAGCGCGGCGGAGACGGTGGCGGTCACCACGGGCCGCCGCACCGCCTATCTGGTCGTCCTGGTCGTGCTGCCCGTGCTGCTCCTCGGGCTCGCGGTGCCGGCCGCCTGGGGCTGGGGCATCGGCCCGCGCGACCTGGTCATCGCCGCCGTGATGTACGCGGTGAGCATCTTCGGCATCGCCGTCGGCTACCACCGGCTGTTCACCCACCGCGCCTTCCGCTGCAACCGGGCGCTCAGGGTCGCGCTCATGCTGGCGGGCGGCATGGCCGTCGAAGGGCCGGTCACGCTGTGGGCGGCCGAGCACCGCAGGCACCACAAGTACGCCGACCGCGAGGGCGACCCGCACTCCCCGTGGCGCTACGGCGAGAGCGGCCTGGGCCTGCTGCGCGGCATGCTGCACGCGCACGTCGGCTGGTTCTACACCGCCCGGCGCCGCTCCAGCACCCGCCACTGGGTGCCCGACCTGCTGTCCGACCCGGACGTGCGGCGCTTCGACGCCGCCTACCCGGCCGTCGTGGCCCTCTCGTTCGCGCTGCCCGCCGCCGCCGGAGGGCTGTGGTCGATGTCGTGGGCGGGCGCCTGGACCGCCTTCTTCTGGGGCGGGCTCGTCCGTTACGCGGTCGTCCACCACGTCACCTGGTCGGTCAACTCGGTCGCCCACACCTTCGGCGACCGCCCGTTCCGCACCCGCGACCGGTCGTCCAACGTGTGGTGGGTGGCGCTGCTGACGTTCGGCGAAGGCTGGCACAACTGGCACCACGCGGAGCCCGCCTGCGCCCGCCACGGCGTGCTCAAGGGCCAGCTCGACCCCAGCGCGCGGCTGATCCGCTGGTTCGAGCGGGCGGGCTGGGCGCACGGCGTGCGCTGGCCCGACCCCGCCCGCCTCTCCGCCCACCGCACCGACCGCCTGCCCTGAGCCGCGGTCACGCCTCCGTCTTCACGGGTACGGGCGAGCCCGCGTCCAGGCGGAAGGCGCCCACGGCCAGTCCGCCGGCGGCGAGCACCGCCGCGGCCAGCAGGTAGAGCCCGCCCGGCCCCCACCCGGCGTCCAGCAGCCGGCCGGCGACCAAAGGCGACAGGATCGCGCCGACGCGACCGACGCCGATGCCCCAGCCGACGCCGGTGGCCCGCATCTCCGGCGGGTAGATCGAGGGGCGTCCAGCTCGCCACGAAGTAGAACCCGGACATGCCCGTGAAGAAGCCGGCCCAGGTGAGCAGTGTGTTACGACGCCGCGCGGGCGACAGAGGCTGCCGCAGCCCGGGCGCTCGCCCGGTGGGCGCGTCCGGCTCGGGCATCGACCGCAGCGGCGGCTGCCGCATCGCGGCCAGCAGCGCGTTGAGCCTGTCGAGGGCGCCGGGCGAGCGCCGCGTGAGCAGGAAGTCGAGCGACTCGGGCAGCCTCCGGAGCACGGCGGCGACGAGCAGCGCGGTGGCGACCCCGCCGAAGGCGAACACCGACCGCCACCCCGACGCGTTCTGCAGCACCACGGCGATGACACCGCCCGCCGTGCCGCCGACGGCGTAACCGGCGGTGTTCAGGCTGACGGCCAGGCCGCGCCAGCGCCGGTTGGCGTACTCGGCGGCGATGACGTTGCTGCCGGCGATGACGCCGCCGATGCCGACCCCGGTGACCAGCCGCAGCAGCCCGAGCTGGACGGCGCTCCCGGCCAGGGCCGACAGCAGCATCCCGGACGACGACACCGCCAGGCAGGCGAGGATCAGCGGCCGCCGCCCCGTCCGGTCGGCGACCGGCGCGAGGAACAGCGACCCCAGCGCCATCCCGACCAGCCCGGCGCTCAGCAGCAGGCCCAGCTCGGTCCCCGACAGCCGCCACTCGGCGGAGACCGCCGCGGCGGTGCACGACATGACGAGCACGTCGAACCCGTCGACGACGTTCAGCAGGACGCACACGACGATCGCCGACCACTGCGATCGGGACATCGGGGCGTCGTCGATGCGGGCGCGCAGACGCGCGGGCGATGGGCTCATCCCGGCTCAGCCGTGGGTGGAGCCGTCGCGGAGGGCGTTCACCGGCGGCTCAGGGGTCCAGCTCATGCCTGCCAGTATGGCCCCGGCTCAGTGGACGTCGGCCGGCCGCGCCCGCTCCTTGAACGGGTAGCGGGCCCGGAAGTCCTTCTCCGCCTCGGCGAACGACATGAACTTCACGCCCTTGTGACCGCGCATGTGGTGGATCAGCCGTTCCAGCATCAGCAGCACCTGCGGCCGGCCGCTCACGTCCGGGTGGAGTGTGATGGGGAAGACCGCGTAGTCGAGCTCCCGGTAGACCCAGTCGAACTGGTCGCGCCACTGCTGTTCGAGATCGCGCGGGTTCACGAAGCCGTGGCTGTTCGGCGAGTTCTTGATGAACATCATGGGCGGCAGGTCGTCCAGATACCAGTTCGCGGAGAACTCGACCAGATCCACCTCCTCGCCGTGGACCAGCGGCTTCATCCAGGTCGAGGCGTCCTTGTCGTAGTCGATCCGCGTCCACTCCTCGCCCCGGCGGGCGTAGAAGGGCTGGAAGTCCCGGTACGACTGCGAATGGTCGTAGCTGAACCCGTACTTGAGCAGCAGGTCGATGGTGCGCGCCGACATCTCCCACCACGGCGCGACGTACCCGCTCGGCCGGACGCCGAACTCCTTGTCGAGCAGCTCGACGCTGCGCGCCAGCACGTCCTCCTCCTGCTGGGCGGACATCGCGACCGGGTTCTCGTGCATGTAGCCGTGCGCGCCGACGTCATGCCCGGCTTCGACGATCATGTGCGTCTGCCTCGGGAACGACTCCGCCGAATGCCCCGGTACGAACCAGCTCGTCCTGATGCCTTCCCGGGCGAACAACCGCAGCAGCCGCGGCGTCCCCACCTCGGCCGCGAAGACACCCCGCTGGATGTCGTTCGGGGACTCCTGCCCCCCGTACGAGCCGATCCAGCCGGCGACCGCGTCCACGTCTACGCCGAAACACACGTTGATGGCTTTCATGCCACGCACGTACCCGGAGCATCGCCGTGTACCGGTCATGAACAGGTGAACTACTGCACGGTGCGGTCCGGCGGCCGGACCGCACCCGCGGCGACGTCTCAGTACCAGCTCGTGCAGGTCCACGCGCTCTCGGGGATGGTGGACGGAGCGGAAGCCGTGATGTAGCCGGAGTGGCAGGCACGGAAGTTGTCATCGTTCGCGTTGCCCACCATGGACGTGTATCCGACACCGCCGTTGCAGGGGACCGACGACTGTATCCGGTAGTAGGTGTGCGTGGTGTACCAGCCGTAGGTGGTCCACTGCCGGCGCTGCACGCGCAGATGCGCGAACCCCTGGATGAGGTCGCAGTCGTCGCGCACGATACGCCCCCAGAACGCGCGGCAACCGGCGCCGTCCCGCAGTTGCAGGGTGTATCTCCCGCTGTGGAGGAAGAGCTCGCGCGGAGTGCCCGTGGCCGAGCAGCCCTCCGTGTTGGGGTTCTTCCCGTTGCAGGACGTGCCGGAGCAGGCGAGCGCCGTGGAAGCGCTCTCCGCCGCCGCTGGCGACACTCCGGCGACGGTCGCCGCGACGACCGCGGTGGCCGCGAACAAGGCCAGGCGTTTGAACATGTGCACTCCTTCTTCGATTCGGGATCAACGGAATTAGCGCACGGTCCCGAACCGGCGGACAAAGCTTTTGCGTCGTGCCGGAAAACCGCTGGCCGCCGCCGGCAGCGCGGTCGTAATCGGCGGCTGAACGCGGCTTTTGCGTTGACGCGGAAAGAGCTGGACCCGCCCGGCGCGCATCGGTCACGCTGCCCTCGTGTCGGTGACCATCAATGCACGCAGCACCTGGGCCGGTTACGTGACGGACGTCACGGACGCGCAGAAAGCCCAGGCATTCGCCGCTCCGGTGCCTTCTTCCGGAGCCTGGGAGCCCTCGACCGGAGGCGTCTTCCTTCATCACCGGGGCAACCGCTCCTTCTCCCCCGGTTCCGAGGAAGACTGCAAGAAAGACGTGGCCGAGGTCTTCGCCCATGACGTGACCGGCGACTACGCCGATATCCAGTACAACTTCTTCGTCTGCCCGCACGGCATCGTCTACGAGGGCCGGGGCTACGAGCGGGGCGAGGCCAACTTCGGCGCCTACATCACCGTCGACGGCGTCAGCCTGGGCCGCAACACGGCCTTCTACTCCATCTGCGGGCTGCTGAGGTCGTGGGACCAGCCGACCGACGCCATGCTGCGGAGCATCAGGGACCTCATCGCCCATCTGCGCGGCGAGGCCCCGGCCAGTCGGCGGGCCGGTCGGCGCATCCTTCCTCACTCGGCCGGCTACGACACCGAATGCCCGGGCAATCTGACCCCGTACGCGACGAACGGCTCCCCCATCGACCCGGCGGTGTCATGGGACGAGGGCACGCTCATGGACATGAACGTGTTCGCCGCGCAGAAGTGGGTGAACACCAGGTACGACGGCGTGGCCCCGGGCTACGTCAGGGTCCTGGAGACGGGACGCACTGGATGGGCCACGGTGCTCTCGCTCACGCAGGCGCTCCAGCACGAGCTGGGCATCTCCCCGACGGTGCAGAGTTTCGGCCCGGCCACGATGCGGGCCGTGCAGGACCACCCGCTGCGCCCGGACACCGAGACGGATCCGAGCATCATCACCATCTACAACTACGCCCTGTGGTGCAAGGGTTACTACGCGACCGATCCGCCCTATATCTGGGACACCCGATCGCGCGACTCCTTCCAGGCGCTCATCGGGCACATGGGCCTGACCGGCGTCGTCATCACCAACGCGCTGTGGGCACGCATCGCCCGGGCGCTGCTCACCATGGACCAGTTCCGCCTCGTCCCGGGCGGAGACGCCGCCACCCAGGCGATCCAGCAACACCTCAACAAGCGTTACGTGGCCCAGCGGGCGATCCCGGCGATGAATCTCGTGCCGTGCGACGGCTATTACTCCCGTGAGGTGCAGAAGGGCCTGATGATGGCCATTCAGTACGAGCTGGGGATCGGGCTGAACGACATCAACGGCTACTTCGGGCCGGGCACGCAGTCGGGGCTCAGGACGAGGGGGGCGGGGACGCTCACCGGCGATTTCCGCCTGCTGTTCCGCGCCGCCTGCTTCTTCAACTCACCCACCTACGACAACGGGCGGCAGGTCCCGTACTCCTCCCAGGACATCTACACGGACACGCAGACCGCCACGCACACGAGCTGGCTGCGGACGTTCCAGAGCTTTTCCCAGATTCCCGTCACCGGGACCAACGACTACACGACGTGGGCGCAGCTCCTCATCTCCGCGGGCGACACCGATCGCGAAGCCACCGGCTGCGACTGCATCACCGAGATCACGCTTGAGCGCGGCCGGCTGCTCATGCAGAACGGCTACCGGATCGTCGGCCGTTATCTCGACGAGCACCTCCCCCCGAGCGACCCGGATTATCTCGGGAAGGCGCTCAAGCCCGGCGAACTGCAGAACATCTTCGCGGCCGGGCTGAGAATGTTCCCCATTTTCCAGTACAACGGGACCCAGCTGGCCAACTTCACCTACGACAAGGGCTACGACCAGGGCAGGAAAGCCGACGAGAAGGCCCGCGCGTTCGGCCTGCCACCGGGCGCCTGCATTTATTTCGCGGTCGACTACGACGCGCTGGACACCGAGATCACCAGCAATGTCGTGCCCTATTTCCGCGGGGTCAGGACGGCGCTGGAGCAACTCGGCGGCCGTTACCAGTTCGGGGTCTACGGCTCCCGCAACGTCTGCAGCCGCGTGTCCGCCGAGGCCGGCGCGCGCTGGTCCTTCGTCTCCGGGATGTCGTGGGGGTTCTCCGGGAACCTCGGCTACCCGTTGCCCGCCAACTGGTCGCTCAACCAGATCCGCGAGTACGCGTTCCAGCCCGGGTGGGGCCTGGACCGTAACGTGTGGCGCCAGGGCGGCGACCCGGGAGTTTCCTCCGTCGTCTCGCCATGAGGAGCGTTCACGTGATCACACGCCGCCGTTTCATCGCCGCCGGCGCCCTGGTGATGGCCGTACCCGTCCCCGTTCCCGGGAAAGCGGGCGAGTCGTTCACCGGCCGGCCCCACGACCACGGCGCGATCAGGACGTACGCGATCGAAGGCTCGCTCGCGACCGTGGCCCTGCGTGCCGGGGACGTCGCGACCGTGCTGCTCCACGTCGCCCGCCGATGGCACTACGAGATCGCCGCCGTGGACAGCGGAGAAGGCGGAGGCGTCTTCGGCTACAGGGCCGGCCAGGTCGTGGAGGCCCCGTTCGAGTCCGCCTATCTGTCGGGGACCGCCATCGCCATCCACCCCGCCGCCTATCCGCTGCGCGGCTCGGAGCGGCTCTGGCCTCACCAGGAGCTGATCGTACGAGACATCCTCGCCGACTGCGCGGGCACGGTGCGCTGGGGAGGTGACCTGACCCCGGTGAAGGCGTCGCACTTCCAGATCGACGTGGCGCCGGGCAGCAGGAAGCTGGCACGGGTCGCCGCGGAGCTCCGCACCGATCGGAGCGCGCCCGCCGTCCCCCTGGCGGGCGCGGCGGTCGATCCGGCGACACCCGCCCGGCGCGTCAGGGCCCGGGCGCTTCAGCGTACGCAAGGAGGCTGATCACAGCGGCCTGCCTTCGAGCAAGGCCTCCCCGAGAGGGGTGATCGCGTGCAGGACGGAAGATCCGTCACGTACCGTCAGAATCAGCCCGGCCTCCCGCAGCACCGTCGCCTGCCGGCTGGCCGAGGCGGGGGAGATCCGCAGGGTCCGGGCGAGCTCGCCGGTGGTGGGGGCGCTCGTGGCGACGGCGAGCAGGGCGGCCGCGCGGGTCCTGCCCAGCAACGGCTCGACGCCCCGCCGCACCACCGTGGACCAGTGGTGCTGGTGGTCGATCGGGTAGATGAGGACGGGTGGGAGCTCCGGATCGGCCAGCGTGACGGAGGTGCGCTGGCAGAAGTACGACGGCACCAGCCTCAGCCCGCGCCCGCCCAGGTGGAGCACGGCGTCGATGTCGTACGCCACCTCGAGCACCGGGGGGCGCCACCGCATGAGCGTGCCCATCCCGGCCAGCAGTCCTTCGGTGCCGTGTTCCAGCATGTCGCGGGCCCGTTGGGCGCGGTCGGCGGCGACCGCCAGGTGGATGAGCTGGTGGCTCGGGGCGATGGCCGCGTCGTGGTAGGAACGGATGGCGGCGCTCACCCGGGTCAGCGTCTCCACGTCACCGTCGGCCAGGCTGGCGACCCAGCCGGGCAGGCGCCGATGCTGCGCCAGCCGCTCGAACTCCTCACGTAATCGGGCACGCGGCGTGGACATGATCGCGTCCAGGCCGCCGGCGAGACCGCTCTTCGACTCGTGCGGTGTGAGGAAGTCGGGCCAGTACGGGCCCAGCGGCGCGAGCACGTCCAGCAGGCGGGCGCCCGTCTTGACGCGCGCCATCCGCTCCGGGTCGGCCCGGAGGTCCCCCATCCAGGAACGATAAACCGGGCGAAGGCTTCGCTCCCTCAGCCGGAAGTGGCTCAGCACCACCTCCCACAAGGGATCGGGAGCGGCGGCGAGCGTGGTCCGCACTAAATCATCCGCCGTAAAATGAATACGCAAAGTCCCCATCGGGAACCCCCCGTAGAGATGCGATGGCGTGCGCGGGCACCATCCTACGCGGGGCTTTTCCCAAGGGGGCGGGGGGTATATCCCCGCCGATCAATCGCGCGTCACGCGAGTGCCTTCCTGATCAACGCCGCGTCCCGGCGACGTGGACGCGCGGAATCACCAGCACCTGGCCGGGCGGCGGTCATCATCGCCACCCGGCCACGGCCGGTGATGATCTCGCAGCGGACGCGGACGTCTGGTCCCGCACCCGGTTATGTCACTGCCCGGCCTGGACGACTTCGCCCGCGTCGCCGCTGAAGGTCGCCGCCGCGCTGTGGCAGTCGGCGTGGTTGATCGGCACCGCCCGCACGTCGAAGCCGGGGTGGACGCTGTTGAACACGAAGTACGCGGGGCCCTCGCCGGTGATCGTCACGGGCCCCAGACCACCTCCCGCTTGCCAGGCGCGGACCCTCAGGCAGTAGTTGTCCCCGAAGTAGACGGCGGCCGTGTACCGCCACCCCGAATACCGCCCGGCCGGAATCAGGGCGTCGTAACAACCCTGCCGATAAACACAGGCGTTCGTTATCCAGGTCTGGACGGCGCCGACGGCGATCGTGCTGGTGTTGTGAACCCCGTTGTCCGTCGGCGAGGCCGCCGTCGCCGCCGAGGGCGCCCCACCAGCCAGAAGACCGGCCGTCAGGGCGATCGCGGCAGCCCAGGTCGTTTTCCTCATTTTCCTCTCCTGCCTTGTGATTTCCCGCTGAATTTCCCTGCGATGAACAAACGGCCGTCGCGAGAAAAATAGCGTTTTCGCTCCGATCACAGACAGGTCAGCAGCCGGACATTCCGAGGACATACCTGGGATCCGCCGTCAGACGCCGAACGGGGTCACGGCTTGGTCAGGCGGATCAGCATGCCGTCGTGGTCGGTGTAGGTCAGCCCGTACAGGCTTCGGCTGACGAAGGTGAAGTCGTTGCTGAAGATGACGTGCTGCACGTCTCCGTCGCCCTTGCGGGTGTTGCCGCTGGGTACGCAGTTCTGCGCGTTCTCCGGGTCGGAGGTGTCGTACTCCAGGTTGAAGTCACCGCCGACGACCGTCTTGCCGGAGAGGCCCTCCTGCGACCTGATGTAGGGCACGGCGCTGAACATCAGGGCCTGGCACTGGGTCAGCGCGATCGGCTCGCTGTTCGCGCTCAGGTGGGTGGCGCAGGACAGGTGGTCGCCCACCGCGTAGGCGCAGGCGAAGGTGCGCACCTCGTTGCCGCTGTCCTGGGTCGTGTACTCGCCGACCCAGCCGTTGGCCCCCTGCCACAGGGCGGCGGGGACCCGGCCGAGGACGGCGTTGCCGTAGGTGCCGCCGTTCGTGCAGGTGATCGGGTTGCCCGTCGGCTTGTCGAGCGCCGGGTAGAAGACGGAGTAGGTCCAGTCGTTCGGCCAGGCCTCGGCGAGCGACGGCTGGAGGTAGTTGGGCAGGTCGACGGAGCAGATCTCGTTCAGCGTCACGAGGTCGGGGGCGAGGTAGTAGATCAGGTCGCCGCCCTCGTAGATCGACTGGCCGCCGGCGTAGCATCCGGCCTTGCCGCTGTTGCACAGGTTGAGCTGGAGCTCGTAGAACGACCGCGCGGCCTGCGTCCTGGCGGGCCGGTCCGGGCGGGCCGCGAGCGCCGACCTGGCCTGGCCCCCGCGGGCCTTCGCCGTCAGCGCCGCGGCCTCGGCGCCCATCGGCGCGACGCTCCGTACGGACAGGGGCTTGACCTGGACGGGCTCGGCGTGAGCGGGGCCGGCGAAGCCGGGCGAGGTCATGACGAGGGCGAGCGCGGACACGGCGGTCAACAGACGACGGGCGATCTTCACGGGCGCTTCCTCCATCGATGATCAACGGATCAGGACGCCCTCCATCGTGACCCCGGAGGATGAGGGTCGAAAGAGCCTTTGCGCTCTACCGCAAAAACGACAAAAGCCTCAAACCTGCTTGACTGGAGATTCTCACCATGGTGTCGTGCCGGATGACAGGCGCTGTCAAACACCGGGGACGGAATGGGGACTCTGCGGATCCATTTCACTGCTGAAGACCTGACGCGCGTCACTCTCGCCGACGAACCCGACCCCCTGTGGGAAATGATCCTCACGCGGTTCCGCTTCCGTGACCGGGTGCGATCGCCGGCCTTCCGGCCCTGGTTCGAGGAGCTGCACGCCGACCCGGCCCGATCCTCCCGGATGCGGCGCGGAGCCCGCCTGCTCGACGTGCTGGTTCCGGCCGGGCCCTACTTCCCCGACTTCCTCACCCCGTACGAAGGACTTCTCGGACTGGACAGCGGCCTGGCCGCGCTGCTCCGCACCCCCGCCCGGCGACTGGCCGCCGAGCTGCGCCTGCTCGCCCGCCACCGGCCCCTGCCCGGGTGGGTACGCCCCATCGCCCAGGGCAACGGGCCCATGCTCCAGGAGATGGGAGCCGCGCTGCGCGACTACTACGAGGCGGCCGTCGCCCCCTTCAGGGAACTCTCCGGCTCCGCCATCGCCGCCGACCGCGCCTGCCGGGCCCGCGGCCTGCTCCGGGGAGGGGTCGAGGGGCTGTTCGCCGGGTTCGCGCCGCTCATGAGCTGGACGCCGCCCGTCCTGGAGACCGAGTACGTCGTCGACCGGGACCTGGTGCTCGGCGGGCGCGGCCTGCGGCTGGTGCCGTCGTACTTCTGCCAGCGGACGCCCATGACGCTGGCCGACCCCGAGCTGCCACCCGTGCTGATCTACCCGATCGAGCAACGGCACCGGTGGCGTCCGGCAGCCGAGCGCCGCGCCGACCTCGACGCGCTGATGGGCGCGAACCGCTCGGCCGTGCTGCACGCGCTCGACCACAGCGCCACGACCACGCAGCTCGCCCGCATGCTGCGGATCTCACCCACGGCGGCCAGCCGGCACGCGACGGTGCTGCGAGAGGCGGGACTGATCGACACCCGCCGCGACGGCACCGCGGTCCTGCACACGCTCACTCCCCTGGGCACGGCGCTCCTGGAAGGCACCACCGGCGGTGCCCAGCCGTCCGCGCGGTGAAGATCCGGGTGGCGGCAAAAGGGTTGAACCGGGCACCCGACAGAGCCATGATCGAGCCTGGACGTGCCCGCGACGACACACAAGGAGCCCGATGGACTCTCCCTCGATGCCGGACACGTCCGAGCCGGCCGGGGAGTCCGCACGACGCACCCCGTGGCTGACGATCGCCGTCATCTACCTCGGCGGGGTCGTCGCGGCGATGAGCTTCGGCAAGTTCTCCCCGGTCGGGCCGGAGGTGGCGGCCGAGCTCGGGCTGTCGCTGTCGCAGCTGGGCTGGGTGATCTCGGCCGTCGTCGGCGTCGGCGCCGCCGCCGGTCTGCCCGCCGGCTACCTCGTACGCCGCATCGGCGCGGAGCGGTCACTGGTCGCGGGCCTCGCCCTGACCGCGGCGGCGAGCGCGGCGAGCGTGGCCGCGCCCGATTTCGGCTGGTTGCTGACCGCCCGGGTCGCCGAGGGCATCGGCTACCTCCTGATCATCATCACCTGCCCTGCCCTGGTCGTCCGCCTGGCCACCGGACGCGACCGGGGCACCGCCCTGTCGATCTGGGCCACGTTCGTCCCGGTGGGACTCGGGGCGAGCACGCTCGCGGGTGGCGCGCTGGCTTCCGCTCTGGGCTGGCGCGGCTGGATCGCGCTGGTCGCCGGCCTGACGCTGGCGATGGCGCTGGTCCTCTGGGCGCGCCTGCCGCGGGGCCCCGGACGGCAGGCGGCCGGCCCGCGCCCCCGGGCCGGGGCGCTGTGGTGGCCGCTGGTGCTCGCCGCGGCCTTCTGCCTGGCCATCCTGGTGACCCTCCCGGTGATCGTCCTCCTGCCCACGCTCCTCATCGAGCAGCAGGGCTACTCGGCCGCCGCCGCGGGTGCCCTGACCTCGGTGATCTCCGTGCTCAGCGCGATCGGCGGGCTGGCCGTGGGAGTGCTGCTCCGCCGGGGCATCCCGGTCGGCGTCCTGGCCCTGACCGGGTTGCTCACCCTCCCGGCCGCCTGGCTCCTGTTCGGCGACCACGGCTCGGCGTCAGCCGCGCTGGCGGGCGCGGCGATCGTCTCCATCGAGAACGGCTTCCTGGGCGCCCTGGGCTTCGCCGCCCTGCCGCTGGTGCTGGAGCGCCTCGACCACGCGGACGTCGGCAACGGCGTGGTCGCCCAGGCGGGCAGCCTCGGATCACTGCTCGGCCCGCCGCTGTTCGGCCTGGTGGCGACCGGACTGGGCTTCGGGGCACTCGTCCCGGCCATCGCCGTCGGCATCCTGGCCGCCGTCGGATTGCTGCTGCTGGTCGGCAGGCGGGCATCGAGATGATCATCGTACGAGTCACCGGCATCCTCATCGAGGACGACCGGATCCTCCTGCTGGATCAGGACACCGACACCCGTTCCTGGACACTGCCCGGCGGGCGGGTCGAGGCAGGCGAACCGCTCGCCGACGCGCTGGTACGGGAGATGCGCGAGGAGACCGGGCTGGACGTGGAGGTGGGCCGGCTGCTGTACGTGTGCGACAACTTTCCGGGCGGCGGCCTCCACGTCATCCACATGACGTTCGAGGTCACCCGTGTGGGCGGCACCCTGGGGGTCGTCACCGAGGGCGTCGACACCAACCGAATCCGGGGCGTGCGTTTCGTGCCCCTGGCCGAGCTGCCGGGGCTCGGGTTCGGCTCCCGGTTCGTCGAGTTGGCCCAGGCCGGATGGCCGGGGGCGGGGTCGTACATGGGCGACAAGGCCAACATCGGGCTGTGACGCCGCAGTCAGGTGAGAAGGGACTCAAGCATCCAGAACTGCAGCTTGAAGATATCCACCTGGTAAATGTCGCGCGGAAAGTCCGGCTCCTGATCGTTTTCCAGTCTCCTGTGCTGGATCCGTACGGCCCAGGTAGCGTCTCGCTGCCCCAGGTCGAACACGTCCCCCCTTGACCATGCCTCATAAAAATCGTGGATCTGGAGCTGCCCCGACCGAAGGTAGATCTCGCCGGCCCACATGCGATTCCACATCGGTTGCGTCATGGAAGGTTCGTCAGTCCATAGTTCGAGCCGGATGCAAGCGTCTATGTCCGTGTGCTTGTCGAAGACCACCGCATTGCGTCCCACTCGCGCCCAGCCATCTAACCCGGACGGCGACCACTCCTCATCCCAAGGAGCATGATCCTCGCCGGCGAGGACGGTGGGGTCGACCACCATGGGGCCATTCCAAGCGCTTCTGATATCCACCACCACGTGCTTGATGAGCTCCGCCATGACGCCTATCCCTTCGTCCGTGGGCGATCACGCGATTCAAGCAGGCAGAGGTGACACTGCTGTCTCGACGGACCGTGGACCGGACCGAAGGTGAAGCATCCGCTGAGTGCACCCTCGACGCGTAGGCAGCCCGACCGGACATCCGGTAGCAGGCTGCCATGCGTACCCCTCCGGGAGTGGTCCCAGTCGAGCGTCCGGAAGCCGCCGTAGGTCAGGCCAGGTCGAACTCGCCGTCCTGGACACCGCCCACGAACGCCTTCCACTCGCCTGGCGTGAAGATCAGCGCCGGGCCGTGGGGGTTCTTGCTGTCGCGTACGGCGACGACACCGGGAAGGTTCGTCGCCACTTCAACGCACTGCCCGTTGTCGCCGCTGGCAGTCGCTTTGCGCCATTCCGCATTCTCAAGGTTCACGGGGTCCATTTCCTTACCGCATCCTCTATGACCTGCAGTGACATTGATTGAGGGTAGGCATCCGCTCTGATGGTGTCATACCTCACTTTGACCCGAACAACGGATTCGTGATCGCCCGTGACCAGACCCGACAGCACGGAATCGGCTGACACGACTTCTGCGCCGTCGCGTAGTCGTGCCAGCGTGAACGCGCTCATCATGCCAGCCGCGCACCCAGCCGCGGTAGGCACGACTTGGATAGTGATTCGTGAATTCTGTACGTGTTCCAGAAGACAGCCGAGCTGTTCAGCGAGAACCTTCGGGCCGCCTATTGGGCGGTGCAGTGCGCTTTCATCGATGATTGCCAGGAAAACAGGCGGGTTCGGGGCATTGAAGATCTCCATGCGTCGCATCCGGACCTGAACCCGTTCCTCGACCTGCTCGGTCGGGATCGTGGTGCCGAAGATGGCCCGCGCGTACTCGGGTGTCTGGAGCAGGCCAGGGATCACGAGCGGGTCCCACGACTGAAGGATGGCGGCTTGCGGTTCGATCTCCTCTACCCAGCGAGCAAACCAGCCGAGGGTCGGCGAATGCGATATTTGTGTGAATAGGTCCATGAAGTGACCGTCGAGCTGGAAGACCCGATCAAGCGCCTCCGCGAATTCCACCGTGGGAGCCCGCCGCCCTCGCTCGATATGGCTGATCAGGGAGGTATGACATCGAACCTTGTTGCTCAGCGCGGTCTGGGATATGCCCGCTTCCCTGCGGCGGCGCATCAGGTCGGCGGCGAAGCGCGCACGAGGCGACATCTGGTCACTGATGCCATTGTCCATGCTGCTCCTCCATAGACAGGTCGCTGACGCGTTGCGCAGTCTTTACTTTCTGTGACAGTACAACTACAGCAATGCGACGCGCAACATGGCACTTGTGTCTACTTCCGTCGCCGGATAAGGCCAGGTACAGCCCCTGCGGAACGCTCCCGAAGCTCATGCTGAGACTCCACGCAGTCGTACTAGACGCACTGCTTGTCACGGGAGGTCGGCATGAGCGTGAACCTGTTGGCGACCCGGCAGAACTACACGGAGCTGCCGGTCCACCCAATCGCGGTGTCCCTCGCTCGTAGACATGTGGCGTGCGTGCTGGCGGACTGGGGGCGCGGCGCCCTCATCGACGACGCCCAACTCGTGATCAGCGAGTTGGTCACGAACGGCATCAAAGCCTCGGATCCCAGCGAGGAAGAGATTGAGGCGTACGGGATGCTCGCTGGGTCCTATCGGAGGGTTCGCATAGGACTCCACCGGGCGGCCGATGGAGTCGTCCTAGAGGTCTGGGACTGCTGCCGCCGTCCTCCGCAACTGTGCCGTCCGGACGCGGGGGCAGTCGGCGGCCGAGGGCTGCTCGTGATCGACACTGTAGCGATCACCTGGGGGTATCGGTGGCCGAAGACAGGCGGAAAGATCGTCTGGGCCATGCTGGGCGAGGCGTCATGATCAACCCGGAGGACTGGACCTGCCCTCAGCTCGCCCCGCATCCCCCAGGCCGCATCGGTCTGCCGATGATGCCGCTCGACTGGACGGCCGAGCGGCCGTATCGGTCGCGAGTCTTGGGCTACACCTGCTCGTGCCGGACGATCGTGTACGAGCTGCTCGCCTCCGGCGGGATGTACGTGATTCGCCGCACGCATCAAACCAATCCCCCGCGAGTCGCCTACGCTGGCCCTTGGGCGCGCAGCATGGCAGAGCTGATATGGAACTCGATCCTCACGGGAGAGGCGAGATTATCCGATACGGAAGACACTCAGCGCAGCGCGCTAATGAAGTGGAACACCGACAAATGAGCTACCGTCCCAGTAGACTAGCGCGATACCCTGCTTAGCCAGCAACGCTTGAAGATCGCCGTTAGGCTCATCAGGCAAGAGAACCGCAAGTCGCGGGTCATCGGGCTTAATGTGCCGCCGATAGTCGTAAAGTTGCCCAATAGCCATCCGTACGGCTTCCCGAGTGGATGAACCCTTCAGCTCGTACAACACATGCGTTTGGGCGTCATACAGGTCGGTGAGTAGTGTCCCGGTGAGCCCTTTTATCCTTATCTGAAATCGCTTGAGGACTCGACCATGAGTTGCCATAAAGGCTTGAAACTGCTCGGAGATTTCGGCTTCACGCCGCTCAGCAATAGTCCTAGGCGCGGCAGATCGTGAGCTCCTCGTCTTATTATTAATCTCAGGTTCGACAATTTTGCTAGCGGTTACGCTTGCCGGCACAAGCGTCGCCACAGTCGTGGCCACCGGCGGAACGACATCGTCTTCGACTTTTTCATACTCATCAGCAATAGGCCGCAAGCGGAAAACGATAACGCGCCGCATCATGCCTTTACTATTAGGCACTTGCCGCACTACATATGGCTTGACCTCGTCCAATTCAAAACGCCCCAGGTAACGATGGCGCTTAGTGCCGGTCCCGGGAACTACGCCGACAGCCTTGAAAACTTGCAGAGCTCGCCCATCATCAAAATGATGCAAGACTGCACGATTTCCCCTGCCATGCTGCCCTTCGAAAGTCTGATCACTTTCGCCGTGACCGGTATATTCAAATACCAGGCCCCGCTCATCTACTTCAGCTAGCCAACCATCGTAATAGCCACGTAGTTCACCCACTTTAGGATCGGAGTAGAGGAGGACGTTGGGGGTTGTTCCCGAGGGACAGATCCCACCTTGAGGACTTCCTCCGAATATGGGCGCAAGCTGCCCACGTGTCCGAATCTCGCCCGGCTTGAGCTGGTTCGCCATGAGCGGAGCCTAGGACGACCATGCGAAGAATATTCATCTTTCGAGTCTCAGCCTGGTAACTGACTCGGACGGCAAGCGGCCTCAGATCGGAGGCAACCACGACTCCAGGCCGCAGACACAACTGCTACGTCGACGTCCAGACCTTGACAGCGTGTACTCCGGCAGCTCAAACCGAGTCCGGGCTCTGCGCAGCTAACTGAGTTCGTCCGAGATCCGTCGGTGGCCAAGCGTGTGGTGCTGACGGTGGTACTGAAGGTGGTCGCGGTCGATGTCGTGCTTCAGCGTCAGCTTGCCGATCGGTTCGCCATCCGTCTGATCAATCACGCTGAAGTCATCTTCAATGGTGATCGCCCCATACTTAAACAGGTCTCGATGGTTGGGGCAGAGGCACAGCAGGTTGGCCTTAACGTCGGGCCCCAGGTGAGGTTGCTCTAGCCCTCGGATGTGCACCGTGGTGGCAAACCGCAGGCCGCCTGGCACTTCGAGCACCACGCCACACACCTGACAGGCATGGTCGTACATCTGCTTGAGTTCGGTCGCCAGCAATCTGTCTGCGTAGATACCGGGGGCAACCTCTTCCCGCCGCCCTGGGGGAAGCTTGCGGCTCAGGTGGCGTGCTGAGGGCTTGTGGGAAGAGCCGTCATTTATCTGTTCAAGCCGGAACTGGAGCACAGTAGGCCCGTCGGTGCCGCGCTTGGTCCAGTAGTCAGCAACGGTGAAGAGTCCGTCGTAGCTGTAACCGGCCGCCGGCGAGAACTCCGGACTGCCACCAGACCCACGAATAACCCTAACTGGGAGGGCAGTCATGATGCTCTTGATGAGGGCAGCGTTACCCGGATCGTCGGCCGACTGATCCTTGACCTGCACACCGGTATTAGGATCACGCCCTCCATGACCGGTGTAGATGATCACATCCCCGTAGTCTTCGTCATCCTTGTATCCACCCGACACCACGATGGACTCCGCGCCACCCCGCTCAGCTGTGCCACAGATGCCCGCCTGTAGCGGCCGGTGCACACCTGCTTCATGTAGGGCACGGCGGTTGTGGAAAAGGGTGCCTGAGTGGATGCCGTCGATAGGGCCATAGAACTCTTTGAGGACGAAGCGCTTCTGATTCTTATGGGCACGGTTGCGTACGAGCGCGATGTGAGCTGCAAAGTTAGTCTCCCGCTTCTGTGGTACGGGCAGACCCTTATCTCGCAGCGACTCCTGCGCATGCTTGAAAACCGTGTCCAGGTCCAGCAACTCTGGCTGCTCGGGGATCCCTTCCCGGATGAGGTGGATCAGCTCGCCAGTAAAGGCCGTATAGTCGTCCAGACCGCCGAGCGCAGTCTTGTTCTCGGTCGTCGCTGTCATCATGTACGAGCCCGTGATGCGGGTGCTGTTAGCCACCCGTTCTACAGGGTCCTCGCCACCCATCAACCCAAGCGCAAGTCCGCTGTAGCAGCAGTCGAGGATGATGATTTTACGCCGCGCCAAACTCGCCCGAAGCTCGTTTCGTACGGTGTCGTAGGCCACCGCGCTGTACATACGATCCCGGTGCGAGTCGACCAGAGTGAGGTAGAGATCGCTCTCCACAGAATGCATCAACCCGTGGCCAGCGAAGTATACAATAAGAGTGTCCTTAGCCTCTTTTCCAGCGTCGTACAGCGGGTCCATCATCGCTTCTACCGACGCGGGGTTATGGACGACTGTGCAATGCTCTGCTGGTAGGCCCCACAGGTCAGAGCGCTGGAGCAACCCACCCAAGGTCTTGAGGTTGTTGGCGACGGCAGGGAGAGGGCTGAGATGGGTGTACTCGCTTGTGCCAATCAACACAGCACGCGACGTCAAAGGGTCAGGGAGGTTCAATCGTGATCCTCCATCGCTTTGAGAATCTGGACAATGAGCGCCGACTCTGCCTCAGACACGACGACGGTTGTCCCTCCGCGTTCAATCGTGACCTTTGGAAGGTGACGCCGCGTACCGCGCCACCGCGATAGTGTCTCGATGAATGCCGGCCATTGCAAGCCGCTGGTCACAGCTAGGGCGATGAGGTCGAGTACGTCACCCATCTCGCCAGGCTTTGGATCCTTCGACTTCAGGCTCACGTCCATATAGTCAAGAGCTTCGATATCCCTCATCAGCCAGTCGTAGAGCGACCGAAGCTCTTGTTCGGCGAAATCTCCATCCATGCGAAGGTTGACCGTTTCAGTCACCACGTCACCGCCAATCTGCTAACGAATCTGCGTGGGGGATGCTACCGCCAATCGCCCCACGCGGGCTTCCAAATGAGGAAGAAACGGGCACCTCGCGCGGTTCCCCCGACTACCATTCGCTGGCCGTCAATTTGGCGCGCACGAAATAGAAGAAAGGGCTGATCCATAACGGTGCCGCATCGAGGCCTTTGTGGGGCGAGCGAGGGTTGATCGTGGTCCCGTTCTCGCCATGGCGCTTCATCTCTCAGGAGCGGCCCGCTCGCGTGGTCACCCGCCCGGCCCGACCTCATTGTTCGGAGCCCCGTCCCCGGTGGTAGGCAGGTCTCCGCGCTCAACCGGACTACGCCATGGTGACGGCGATGCGGTCACGGCTGCTTGACGGGCACCGGCTATCGCGTTCTTCAACGTCTCCCGGTTCACGTCGGTGACCTTCCCAGCCAGGAGGAGAAAGGCATCACCCTTGACGGCGACGTACTCATGCCGCCCGGCCGCCTCCCGATACCAGCCGCCCTCATCAGGCGTGCACCGCACAGGAGCATCGACCGGCTCGGCGTCGGTGACCGGCCGCTCGCGGCAGACCGCGTCGTCGAAGGCGCCACGGTCGACGCGCAGTTGCACCTGCCTGCCGTCCCGTGAGACGTAGAAGGCCCCGAACCCTTCCTCACCCACCGCGCCGACGGACTGCTCCTGCAACTCGTACCCGGGCAGATCCACGACGTAGATCAGCTCCGGATCGGTGCCCTGGCCGAGGGCCTGGTCGATGGCGGCCTGGCTGAGCACGCCTTGCGCACCGCAGGCCGACACGGCGAGGAGCGCGACCATCAACGGAGCCTTCTTCATGACGCTCCCCCCAAGTGCGGACACGTACGGGTGAACATACTGCGCCTGACGATCCCACGGCGGCAGCGGATTCAGAGGGAGCGGAGTCTTGGCGTGATGACCTAGGGGTCTTCCAGGGGCCGCTGGTCCGGGGTGATGAAGACGTAGCCGCGGTTCGGCGGAACGCATTCATCAGGCAGGTTGAGGTGGTCGAAGCCGTCGGTGGTGTGGGGAGCGTACGAGTCCCCGTACAGACGCTCGCCTTCGAGGATCGTGCCGGCGTGGGGCACCTCGACGCCGCGCTTCCCCTGCCGCATCACCGGCTTGCTGCCGGCGGGCCACACCGGGGCCGCGACTTCCCCTTCGTAGCCGCTCTCCAAGGTCATGGTGAGGCACTTGCTCCTGGCGTCGTAGCCGAGGATTCCGGGGATGCTCATCTCAAGGCTGATGTCCCTCGGCGTGTTGACGATGATCTGCGGATCCCGGCCGACAAGCGTGATCTCGTCCGGGCCTCCGCCGCAGGCCGTGACGGCCAGCGCGATGGCGGCGCGTAACGCCATGGTGGGTCGTGGCATGGAAGCCTCCTCGTACGGTCCTCGCCGCCGCGATCGGTCAGCGAGGAGTACGGGTTCGATGAGTGCCCAGGTTCATCCCACGGAGGCCGTGATGGTGCCGGTATGCCGAGCCGGTCTCGTCCGATGCGGTGTCCGGAGGCTGGTACGCGTGGACATACTGCCTCTATACCGCCGGTCCCTAGGGTCTTCGACGACAGCGAGTCGAACACCATGAAGGGGCAACATGCGACTGGCACGTATAACCGTGGCCGCTGCCGTGGCGGGGGTCACCCTGTTGAGCACCACGCCCGCGTCGGCGGCGAGCTACTGGAGCTCGTCGGCGCCGAAGTACGCGACGAAGGTGGGGACCCTGAAGACGAAGTCGGTCCGTATCGGCAACGGGGGCAGCTTCACGATCCAGCTTCGCTCGGGCAAGTGGGGGTCGTACAGCTATCTCTGGGCTCGCGCGCCCAAGGACTCCGACGCGGACAGCCACCGCATCATCCTGCAGGTCTACAACCCCAAGACGGGGAAGTGGGACAGCCAGGGCACAGGGATCAAGAACACGACCTACTCCCCCGCGCACCGGGCCATCGCCGGCCGCCTCTACAAGGCGTGCGCGAAGGCGTCCATCCTCGGCGGGAGCCCGGCCACATGCACCGGCTCCTGGCTCGTGTGACCCTCTGAACGAGGTCAGAGTGACGCCCCCCGGCCTGCCGGGGGGCGTTTTCGATTCCCGGCGGCCCCCGCCGTAGCGCGATCAGCAAGGTTAGCCTAACCTTATTCCCATGACCGAGGAGATCTCTCTCCGCGGGGCGGAGCTGTGCCTCAGCTATCACGGCGCCACCGTGGTGCACGACGGCCGGATCGCCCTGCGGCCGGGCCGTGTGACCGCGCTGGTGGGCCCCAACGGCAGCGGCAAGTCCACGCTGCTGCGCGCGCTCGCCCGGCTGCACCGGCCCGACAGCGGCGCGGTGACGCTGGGCGACGGCGCCGACGCGCTGGGGCTGTCGGCACGCGACTTCGCCTGCCGGGTGACGCTGCTGGCGCAGAGCCGGCCCACGCCCGGCGGGGTGCGGGTGTCGGACGTCGTCGGGTACGGGCGGCACCCGTACCGGAAGCGCTGGAAGGCGGCGGATCCTGACGGGGCCGCCGCTGTGGCGCGGGCGATGGAGCTGACCGGCGTGACGGCGATGGCCGAGCGGCCGGTCGACGAGCTGTCCGGCGGCGAGCTGCAGCGCGTCTGGCTGGCCACCTGCCTGGCGCAGGACACCGGCGTCCTGCTGCTGGACGAGCCCACCACGTTCCTCGACCTCCGCTATCAGGTGGAGCTGCTGGAGCTGATGCGCGACCTGGCCGACGAGCACGGCGTGGCGATCGGGGTCGTGCTGCACGACCTCAACCAGGCCGCCGAGATCGCCGACCACGTCGTCCTGCTCCATCAGGGGCGGGTCCGCGCCGACGGGCCGCCCGCGCAGGTCCTCACCGAGGACCTGCTCAGTGACACGTACGGGATCCGCATCGAGGTCAGCCATGACCCGGTGAGCGGGACCGTGACCACCCGGCCGATCGGCCGGCACAGCAAGAGCGTCATCGCAACGACATGACAGGAACCACCATGCGCAGTGCCCTGACGGCCATCGCGGCCATCGCCCTTCTCGCCGCCTGCGGCACGACCGAAGCACCCGTACCCGAGCAGGCGGCGTCGGCGAGCGCGGAGCCGTCGGCGGCCCCCGTGACCGTGACCGACAGCCGGGGCAAGGAGGTCAAGCTCGACCAGCCGGCGACCCGGGTCGTGAGCCTGGAGTGGGCCGAGACCGAGATCCTGGCCAGTTTGGGCGTCATGCCGGTGGGCGCGGCCGACGTGAAGGGGTTCGCCGTCTGGAACACCGCCGTCAAGCTCGACCCCTCGGTGCAGGACGTCGGCATGCGGCAGGAGCCCAGCGTCGACTCGATCAGCGCGCTCGACCCCGACCTGGTGGTCATGGAGTCCGACGACGTCGAGCTGGCGGCGCAGCTGGAGAAGTTCGTGCCGGTGCTGGTGGCCAAGGGCAGCGACGCCACGCGCAACCTGGAGCGGATGCGCGAGGACGTCACCATGATCGCGACGGCGGTCGGCAAGACCGACGAGGGCGCCAAGCTGCTGAGCGACTTCGACGCGGCGCTGGCCGACGGCAAGGCGAAGATCGAGGCCGCGGGCGGCGCCGGCAAGCCGTTCGTGATGGCCGACGGGTGGAAGCAGGGCAGCTCGATCTCCATCCGCCTGTTCGGCAAGGGCTCGCTGGTGTCCGAGATCGGCGGTCAGCTCGGGCTGGAGAACGCCTGGAAGGGCGAGGTCGACAAGCAGTGGGGCCTGGGCACCACCGACGTCGAGGGCCTGACCGTGCTCAAGGACCCCGAGACCCGCTTCTTCTACAACGCCTCCGACGGCGAGGACGTCTTCGCCGACGGCCTGGCCAAGAACGCCATCTGGAAGTCGCTGCCGTTCGTGGAGAAGCAGCAGGTCACCCGGATGCCCGACGGCATCTGGACGTTCGGCGGGCCGCTCTCCGCCCAGCAGTACGCCGACGCGCTGGTCAAGGCGTTCACCGGTTGAGCACCGAAGTCCTGACCCCGTCGGTGCCCGACACGCCGCTGCGGCGGCTGGGCACCGCCGGGGTCTTTCTCCTGACCTCGGCGGCCGTCGTCCTGGTGGCCGCCGTGCACGTGACGCAGGGCACCTCCTCGGTCGGCGCGCTCGACCTGCTGGCGCTGCCGTTCGGCGGCAGCGACGAGGCGGCCCGGGTGCTGCTGGCCTCGCGGCTGCCGCGGCTGCTGGCCGGGGTCTGCGTGGGCGTCGCGCTGGGCGTGGCGGGCGCGCTGCTGCAGGCGATCGCGCGCAACGCGATGGCCTCGCCGGACACGCTGGCCGTCAGCGCGGGCGCCTATCTGGCGGTCGTCGCGGGGAGCGTGGTCGGGCTGGCGCTGCCGGTGCCGGTCTCCGGCGTGCTGGCGCTGATCGGCGGTCTGGCCGCCGCCGCGCTGGTGCTGGCGCTGTCGTCGGGCGGGCGTACGGGGACGACGCGGCTGATCCTGGCCGGGTCGGCCACCGCGCTGGCGCTCAGCTCGCTGACGAACCTGCTCATGATCCTGTTCGAGCAGGAGACGACCGGGCTGTTCGCGTGGGGCAGCGGCTCGCTCGTCCAGACCGACCTGGTCGCGGTCACGCAGCTCGGGCCGGTGATCGCGGTGGCGCTGGTCGCGGCGGTGCTGGCCGGGCCGCGGCTGGACATCCTCGGCCTGGGCGACGACACCGCCACCGTGCTCGGGGTGAACGTGCCGCGGCTGCGCCTGTGGCTGACCATGCTGGCGGTGCTGCTGGCGGCGGCGGCGGTGACGATCGCGGGGCCGATCGGGTTCGTCGGGCTGTGCGCGCCGGTGATCGTGCGCCTGCTCCCCCGGTCGATCCCCGGCCTGCACAGGAGCCGGACGATGCTGCCGCTGGCGGGGCTGGTCGGCGTGCTGGTCGTGCTGGGGTCCGACATCGCGCTGCGGGCCGTGCTGGGCGCGCAGGCGGGGGTGGAGGTGCCGCCGGGCGTGGTGACCACCGTGTTCGGCGCGGCGGTGATGATCTGGCTGGCGCGTCGCTACCGTGACGCGGGGCCGACCCGACGGCCACCGGAGGCGCGCACGGGCGCGTCCCGGTCGCGGGGGGCCTTCCTGGCCGTGGTCGCGACCGGTGTGGTGCTCCTGGTGGGGGCGCTGGTGCTGGGGCTGCTCGGTGGTGACCGGTGGCTGCTGACCGGCGACGTGGTCAACTGGCTGCAGGGGCGCAGCGGGCGGGCGCTGACGTTCGTGCTCGACCAGCGGTGGCCCCGGGTCGCGGCCGCCGCGCTGGCCGGGGTCGCGCTGGCCGTGGCGGGGGCCGCGGTGCAGGCCGTGTGCCGCAACCCGCTGGCCGAGCCCGGCGTGCTGGGCGTGACGGCCGGGGCGGGGGTCGGCGCGATCACGCTGCTCACCGTGGTGCCGATGGCCGGGATCTGGACGATGTCGGCGGCGGCGGGCGTGGGCGCGCTGATCGCCTTCACCGTGGTCTACGGGCTGTCGTGGCGTGGCGGGCTGAGCTCGGACCGGCTGGTGCTGATCGGGGTGGGCGTTCAGTACGCGTGCACGTCGATCATCGTCCTGATCATCGTGCTGTCCGACCCGTGGAACACGGCCAAGGCGCTGACCTGGCTTTCCGGCTCCACGTACGGGCGCGTGCCGGCGCAGCTCATCCCGGTGGCACTGGCGCTCGTGGTCACGGTGCCGCTGCTGGCCTGGCTGCGCCGGGACCTCGACCTGCTGTCGCTGGACGAGGACACGCCGCGGGTCCTGGGCGTGCCGCTGGAGCCGGTGCGGCTGACCGCGCTCGCCTGCGCGGTGCTGCTCACGTCCACGGCCGTGTCGGCGGTCGGGGTCGTCGGCTTCGTCGGGCTGGTCGCCCCGCACGCGGCGCGCGCCCTGGTCGGGGCGCACCACAACCGGGTGCTGCCGGTCGCCGCGCTGCTCGGCGCGCTGCTGGTCAGCCTGGCCGACACGCTCGGCCGTACGGTGATCGCGCCGGCGCAGGTGCCGGCCGGACTGGTGACGGCGTTGATCGGCACGCCGTACTTCGTCTACCTGCTGTGGCGGGCCCGGCCCTCCACCTGATCGGCGCCCTCCGGGACGTACAGCGGCTGGAGGGCGCCGACCAGCGGCCAGGTCAGGGCGGCCATGTCGGCGGGGGTGCGGTGGCAGCCGCGCTGGAGCCAGTCGGTGGCCACGCCGATGAGCGCCCCGGCGGTGAAGGCCGCGGCGACGTCCACGCGGTCGTCGGCCCAGCCGTCGGCGCGCGACTCGGCGCGGTCTTGAGTGCGGTCCTCACCCGGTGGCGCGGGCGGGTGGAGGTGCCTCTGGATGGCCGTGATGATGCGGCGGCGGATGTGGTCGCAGACGCGGGCGCTGCCCTGCGGGCCGAGCAGGGCGCGGTAGAGGCCGGCGTGCTCGGCGAGGCTGGTGAAGAACTCCTCCAGTGACCGGATCGCCTCCGGCCCGGGGTCGGCCGTGCCGGGGTGCGGGCTGGGCAGGGACTCGATCAGAGTGTCGATCATCGCGGTGCAGGCGGCCTCGGCCAGCTCGTGCACGTCCCGGTAATGGTCGTAGAAGGTCGAGCGGCTCACTCCGGCGCGCACGGCCACGTCGGCGACGGTGACGCGGGGCAGGTCGCGCTCCGCGACGAGCTGGATCAGGGCACGGGCGAGGGCGGCCTGGGTCCGGCGCACGCGCCGGTCGCCGGAGGCGCTGCTCAGGGGTATTGCCACGCCCATCACTTTACAAGGTGCACGATTTCCTACATGTGTAGGGTAACGTCGAAGCAGGACGAGCGGAAGGATCGCCATATGCGGACGTGTGTCCCGTGACCACCCCCCGGAGCATCCTGATCGTCGGCGCGTCGGCTGCCGGGCTGAGCACGGCGGAGGCCCTGCGGCGGCTCGGCTACGGAGGACGGCTGACGCTGCTGGACGCCGAGGCCCGGCTCCCCTACGACCGGCCGCCGCTGTCGAAGCAGGTCCTGGCCGGCGAGTGGGAGCCGTCCCGGGCCCAGTTGCGTGACGTGGCGAAGCTGGAGGCCCTGGACGCCGAGCTGATCCTGGGCGAGCCCGCCGCCGCGTTCGACGCGGAGGCGCGGGCCGTCACCGACGGGTCCGGGCGTGTGCGTCGCGCGGACGCCGTGGTGATCGCCACCGGCCTGGCCCCCGCCCGGTTGCCTGGCCAGGACGGGCTCTCGGGTGTGCATGTACTGCGCGGCATGGACGACGCCGTCGCCCTGCGCGCGCACCTGGCGGAAGGCCCTCGGCTGGTGGTCGTGGGCGAAGGGGTGCTGGGGGCCGAGGTCGCCGCCACCGCCCGCGGCCTGGGCCTGGACGTCACCCTCGCCGGGATGGGGCACACCCTGCTGGGCGAGCAGGTCGGCGCCGAGGTCGGCGGCATGCTCACCCGGCTGCACGCCGAACGCGGCGTCCGCCTGCGACTCGGCGCCGAGGTCTCCGGCTTCGTGAGCGACAAACCAGCGACCAGCGGGCCGGTGAACGACAAGCCGGCGACTGGCGGGCCGGTACGTGGCAGGCCGGCGGACGGCGGGCCGACAACCAGCGGGCCGATGGACGGCGGGCCGACGACCGGCGGGCCGGTGGACGGCGGGCGGGTCAGCGGGGTGCGGCTGATGACCGGGGAGTTGCTGCCCGCAGAGGCGGTCGTGGTGGCCGTCGGGTGCCGGCCCGCCACCGGCTGGCTGGAGGGCAGTGGGCTGGTGCTGGGTGACGGGGTGGCGTGCGACGCGCGCTGCCGCGCCGCCGACGGGGTCTACGCCGTGGGCGACGTGGCCTCCTTCTGGCACGAAGGGCTCCACAGGAGGCTGCGGCTGGAGAACCGGACGAACGCCACCGAGCAGGCCCAGGTCGTCGCGGCCAACCTGCTCGGCGCCGATCGCCCGTACGTGCCGATCCCGTACTTCTGGACCGACCAGTACGACGTCAAGATCCAGACGCACGGGCTGCCGTCGCCGGAGGCCGAGCTGAGCGTCGCCGAAGGCGACCCGTCGGAGCGCCGCTTCGCCGCCCTCTACCGCGAGGGCGGGCGGGTCACGGGGGTGCTCGGCTGGAACATGGCCAAGCAGGCGCGTCTGCTGAGGCAGCGCGCGCTCGCCTGACGACCGGCTCGTCCTGATGAATCATCCGTACGGAGGAGATGACGAATGAAGCAGGACCTGAGCTACCCCATCCCCAGCGAGGCGGCGCTGGAGCCGCCCGCGGAGTGGGCCGAGCTGCGCGGCGAGTGCCCGGTGGCCCACGTGAAGCTGCCCAGCGGCGACCAGGCGACGCTGCTGACCAGGTACGCGGACGTCAAGCAGGTGCTCGCCGACCCGCGTTTCACCCGCCTGCTCACCGCGCCCGACGCGGCCCGGCTGTCGGCCACCGACGACGGCGGGCTGTTCAACAGCGAGATGGCGCAGATCATCCCCGACGGCGGCGAGGAGCACCTGCACTGGCGGCGCCTGGTCGGCCGGTGGTTCACCGCCAAGCGGATGGCCGCCCTGCGGCCGTCGATGGCGGCGATGGCCGAGGAGCTCATCGACGACATGGTGAAGCGCGGCGCGCCCGGCGACCTGCGGGCCGCGCTGGGGTTCCCGCTGCCGGTGTACGTGATCTGCGACATCCTGGGCGTGCCAGCGGAGGACCGGGAGCGGTTCGCGTACTGGTCCGACACGCTGCTCAACCTGACCCGTTACGACAAGGCCGAGATCGACGCCGCCCAGGGCGAGTTCTTCCAGTACATGTCCGACCATCTCGCGGCGAAGCGGGCCGAGCCGGGCGACGACGTGCTGAGCGAGCTGCTCGCGGCGGGCGGCCCTGAGGAGGGCGGGCTGACCGATCTCCAGGTGCTGGTCACCGGGATGGGGCTGCTGGTCGCCGGGCACGAGACCACCGCCAACATGATCGGCAAGATGGTCGCCATGCTGCTGGACGACCGGACGCGGTGGGAGCGGCTGCTGGCCGACCCGTCGCTGATCCGTACCGCGGTGGAGGAGACGCTGCGGATGGACGCCAACTCCGGCTTCGGCCTGCCGCGCTACCTGCGCGACGAGACCGAGGTCAGCGGCGTCCACCTGCCCAAGGGGACCACCGTGGTGTGCAGCATGGCGGCGGCCAACCGCGACGAGAGCGCCTTCGACGCGGCAGGCGAGATGGACCTGGGCCGCACGCCGAACCCCCACCTGGCGTTCGGCGCCGGCGCGCACTCCTGCCTGGGCCAGGCGCTGGCCCGCACCGAGCTGCAGGTCGTGCTGCAGGTGCTGCTGCGCAAGCTGCCGTCGCTGGAGCTGGCCGTGCCCGCGGCGGAGCTGGAGCGGGTGGAAGGGCTGGCCGTCGGCGGCCTGCGCACGGTCCCGGTCCGCTGGTGATCCGAGAATCGAGAGGGGAATCCCATGAAGGTCGTCGTCGACGAGGACAGCTGCTGCGGCGCCGGTCAGTGCGTGCTGCTCGCGCCGGAGGTGTTCGACCAGCGTGACGAGGACGGCATCGTCGTCCTGCTGGACTCCGAGCCGGGCGAGGAGCGGCACGCCGCGGTGCGCGAGGCCGCGGCCGTGTGCCCGGGGGCCGCGATCGAGGTCGAGGAGGGCTAGGAAGGGCTACAAACTATTGACGTTGGCACAGTGATCTGTAGAGTGCGGTCACCGGCACGGCTCCCCCCACCGACTCGGACGGCCGCACCACGCCCTGCTGGGCGTCGGCTGACCCGTGTTCGGGGTAGACCCTGGGTGGTGAGTCGTCGTCCGAGGGAGATCGACGTGAATGAGCCACCCGCTTACCCGTTCCGCAATCCCAGCGCGCTGGAGCCGCCGCCGGAGTGGGCCGAGCTGCGGCGGAGCTGCCCGGTGGCGCCCATCAGGCTGGCGAGCGGTGACCGGGCGCTGCTGCTGACCCGGTACGACGACGTCAGGCAGGTCCTGTCCGACCCGCGCTTCACCCGGCAGCTCGACGCGCCCGACGCCGCCCGGGCCACCGCCCAGGAGTCCGGGGGCGTGTTCGGCTCGCTCGGCCGCTCCATGACCGGTGACGAGCACCGGGCCTGGCGGCAGTTCGTCGGCCGGGCGTTCACCGCCAGGCGGGTGACCGCGATGCGGCCCAGGATCGAGGCCATGGCCGGGCACCTGGTCGAGGAGATGGCCGCGCGGGGGCAGCCGGCCGACCTCGTCTCGGGCGTCGGGTTCCCGCTGCCGGTCTGGGCGATCTGCGACCTGCTCGGCGTGCCCGACACCGACCGCGACCGGTTCTCGTACTGGTCCGACACCCTGCTCAGCATGACCCGGTACGGCGCCGCCGAGATCGACGCCGCCCAGGCCGAGTTCGACGCCTATCTCGTCGCGCTCGTCGAGGCCAAGCGGGCGGGGCCGGGCGACGACCTGATCAGCGAGCTGCTCGCGATGGTCGAAGGGCTGGACGGCCGCCTGACCGAGCGGCTCATGCTGAGCACGGCCAAGGGCCTGCTGGTCGCCGGGCACGAGACCACCGCCAACATGATCGGCAAGATGGCGTCGATGCTGCTGGCCGACCGCTCCCGCTGGGAGGCGCTGCTGGCCGACCCGTCGCTGATCCCGCCGGCCGTGGAGGAGGTCCTGCGCTTCGACGCCAATCCGGGCTTCGGGATGCCGCGCTACCTCAGCGAGGAGGTCGAGGTCGCGGGCGAGACCCTGCCGAAGGGCACCACCGTGGTGTGCAGCCTGGCCGCGGCCAACCGCGACGAGCGGCGCTTCGAACAGGCCGGCGAGATGCGGCTGGACCGCGCGCCGAACGCGCACGTCACCTTCGGCGTCGGCCCGCATTCCTGCCTGGGCCAGGCGCTGGCCCGCGTCGAGCTGCAGACCGTGCTCAAGGTGCTGCTGGAGCGGCTGCCGTCGCTGGCGCTCGCCGTGCCGCCCGGGGAGCTGGAGCGCCGTGAGGGCCTGATCGTCGGCGGGCTGGAGCGGGTGCCGGTCCGCTGGTGATGGTTGCCCCGTTTTCGCACCTCAACGGCCTTTTCGGGGTAGGAGGGGTCGAGGGGGATGTGCGATGGGGGCCAAGCTCGACTACGCGGCGGTGTTCGACGCGATTCCGACGCCGTGCACGGTGGTGACGCCGGATCTGGTCGTCGTGGCCGTCAACGACGCCTGCCTGAGGGCGACCCGCCGCACCCGGGAGGAGGTCGTCGGGCGGTCCATCCTGACCGCGTTCGCCAGCCCTCCGAAGTTCGTGGAAGCCCTGCGCGCCTCGCTGGAGCAGGTGGCGAGCACGGGAGAAGTGGACGTCATCCCCCTGGTCCGGCACGACGTCGACGCCGAGCGGCGGGGCGAGCTGGAGGAGCACCACTGGAACCTGGTGCACGTGCCGGTCTTCGACCGGGAGAGGCGGCTGAGCTGGATCATGTGCTGGGCCGAGGACATCACGCCCCTGCTGAGGGCCGCGCCGGACGCCCGCGACGACGGCGACGAGCTGGAGCCGCACATCCACCGCCGCGCCCGCGACCTGGTGGAGCTCAGCTCCCGGCTGAAACAGGCGTACCGGCAGGAGCAGCAGACCGTGTCGGCGCTGCACGAGGCCATCGAGCACCAGCAGCGGTTCCTGTTCGACGCCACCCACGACCTGCGCAACCCGATCACCGGGCTGATGACCGAGCTGGAGGTCGCGCTCACCGAGTCGGACGCCGGCATGCACCCGACCCTGCGCAAACTGCACCGGGACGTCGAGCGGCTCGACGCCATCGTCGGCGACCTGCTGGCCCTGGCCCGCCTCTACACGGCGACGCCGCCCGCGACCGACCGCGTCGACCTGGGCCGGCTGGTCGTGCAGGAGCTGGAGGAGCACCCGCCGAGCGGCGAGGTGATCACCCGGCTCGACCCGGGCGTGGTGGTCCGGGCCTCGCGGGTCCGGCTGGCCAGGGTCCTGTCCAACCTGGTCGCCAATGCCGAGCGGCACACCACGAGCAAGATCGAGATCGTCGTGACCGCCGACCCGCCGTCCGCCTTCCTGGAGGTCATCGACGACGGTCCCGGCATCCCGCCGGCGGATCGCGAGAAGGTGTTCCACCGCATGTACCGCCGCGCCGACGCGCGCGCGAAGGACCCGCGCGGGTCCGGCTTCGGCCTGGCGATCGGCCGCGAGATCGCCCAGGCCTACGGCGGCGACCTCTACGTCGCCGACCACCCCGGCGGCGCCCGCCTGGTGCTACGCCTCCCCCTGGCCCAAGCCCAGAGCTGAGCCGATCAGATCACCTCGCCTCCCCCCGGCCCAGGCCCGGGGCTGAGCCGATCAGATCACTGCCCTGGTGCTCAACCTCCTCCTGGCCTAGACCCAGGAGTGAGCCGATCAGGTCACCTCGCCTCCCGCTGGCACAGGCCCGGGGCTGAGCCGATCATCCGCCGAGTTGGGCGTGCAGGGCGCGGGCGGTCCGTACGAAGCGGCTCGCCCCCTTGCGCGCCGCCGCCTCCTCGGCGGCGGGGAGCGGGCCGCGCGCCCCCGCCCGGCGGGCGGCGTCGATCGCGAACGAGAGCGCCTGGGTGTGTGAGGCGTGCGGCCGCTCGTCCGGCCCCGGCAGATAGACCGCCAGCAGTCCGGTCATGATCTGCCACACCTCCCGGTGGGCGCCCCGTTCGGCGCACTCCTCCAGGATCGCGCGCACGTCGCTCATTCTGGCCACGTCCCTGCGCAGGCACAGCCCGAGCTGCCGGCCGCACTCCACGGCGGGCAGGAGCCCGGCGGCGGCGGCGCTCAGCAGCAGGTCCCGGCCGCGCTCGGCCACCTGGGCGGCGATCAGCAGCGCGGTCGCCTCGCCCACCGGCCCGTCCTGGGAGAACAGCGCGGCCACGTAGCGGTGGAAGTAGCCGGGCCGCTCCCAGATGTTGAGCAGGTGCGGCAGAAGGTGCATGGCCACCGCCTCCCGGTCCGAGGGCAGCGTCAGCCGCCAGGACTCCATGTAGCGGCCGTGGTCCTCGAACGTCCAGGGGCGCGGATCGGACAGCAGCGTGTCGACCAGCGCCAGCCCGGTCGGCTCGACCCGGATGCGCGGGCGCAGCCGCGGGCTGTGCTCACCCCGCTGCCGGTCGTGCGTGTAGTCACCGTTGGCGTGGGACCAGTCCACGCGCAGCTCCGGCTCCGGGCGGGCGGCCAGCCGGCGCGCCAGCGTCGCGCCCGCTTCCGAGGTGAGCTTCCCGGCGCGGTCGATCACCTCCGGGTCCACCTCGCGCGGCAGCCGCAGGAGCGCCTGCCCCAGGTCGGCGGGAAGGGCCTCGGCACCGGCCCGTTCGTACCCCTCGACACGCGCCACCAGCTCGGCGGGGTCGAGGTGGCCGGAGGTCAGGGTGGGGGTGGCCAGCAGGTACGGCGGCAGCGTGCCGGCCTTCAGCGCCGCGTGGATCTCGGCGCAGCGCAGCAGCATGGCGTAGTGGGGTGCCGAGACGTGACCGGGGGCCGGCAGCCGGTCGAAGCCGGTGTCCGTGTCGCACTCGGCGGCGTGGCCGGCACGAGGGCGCACCGGGGGTTCCGCCCCGGGGTCGGCGGCCTCGCGCAGCAGCGCCTCGGTCCACTCGGCCAAGTGGCACCAGTGGGGCCGCTCGTAGATCCGGCCCTGGCCGGGGCGGGGCCGCTTGGACGGGTCGCGGACGAAGCCGTCGAGCCACCGTTCGAAGACGATGCCGTCGCCGACCTTGTCGTAGGCGGCGGTCAGGTCGCCGAGCGGCGGCGGGAACGGCTCACGGGCCGCCGGCTCGAACGGCGGCAGCGGCACGAGCTCGAAGTCGTCGGCCGGCTCCGGCTCGGCCGCCACCGCGCCGTACGCCTCCGGCAGCCGCGCCGCCAGCTCCGCGGGCAGCACGCCCGCGGCCTCGCGCACGGCCTCGGCCCCGGCGGGCGTGAACCGCGCCGCGTGCTTGACGGCCAGGCGCACCGCCCGCTCGCGTACCTCGTACGACTCGCACAGGAACGCCGAGGCGAGCGCGGGGGCGAGGTCGTCGAGGTCGCCGGCCGCGTCTCGGGCGGCCCGGTCGAGCAGGGTCAGGCCGGCGCGCACGAACTTGCCCTCGGGGCGGAACATTAGCGCCGCCACCGCCTCGCCGAGATCCGCGCCGCTCAGCCCGCCGGCGCCGCGGAGCTGCCGCAGCGCCAGCTCCGCCACCGCGCCCGGCGAGGCGGGCAGCAGCCGCAGGTAGTCGGGGACGCGCCGCTCGCTCGGCTCAGGGGCCAACATCTCGTGCAGACGGGCGAAGAACCGCAGGTCGGTGGCGTCACCGCCGCGCAGGAACCGGCTCAAGCAGCCGTCGACCAGCGGCTCCGGGTCGAGCCGGCCGGCCGCGACCGCGTCGCGCAGCGCGCCGAGCCAGGTGCGGCGGCTGGCATCCCAGGAGGGCGGGTCGACGTTGTCCTCGCGCAGCGCCCGGCCCACGCCCTCGGCCTCGAACAACCGGGGCACGAGGTGGCCGGCCAGCGGGTCGTGCTCCAGGTCCGGGGGCTGGGACACCCAGGCGACCGTGAGGGGGTCGTGGTCGGGCGGCACGGCGCCGGAGCGGCGCAGCAGCTCCAGGGCCAGCGGCACGCTGTCGTCGCGAGCCTGGGCGCGGCTGCCGCGCAGCCGCAGAGCCAGCCGCGCGGCGAGATCGGCCTGCCAGCGCGGCGGCCGTGCGGCGATCACCCGCAGCAGCGGCCCGGAGTCGAGCGGGCGCCGCCAGCGGGTGAAGTCGCGGCGGTAGAGCCAGGTCGCGACGGCCGCCGCACCGCCGAGCACGCCCGCGCCGGCGACCCGCATGGGCTCGATCCATTCCTCGCCGTCGGTCCACACGCCCCGGCGCCGGTCGCGTTCGGTCACCGCCTTCCTGGCGACGCCGATGTGGCCGGGCAGCCCGTCGGCCACCTCGCGGCGCCCGGCCTCGTCGAGGGACAGCACGGCGTCCGCGACCAGGGCGGGGTCGCCGGTGGTGATGGCCCTGCGCACGCGGGGCCACGCCCCGTCGCCGGGGAGGTGTGTCGTCATGCCGCACACCGTAGAGATCGTCTCCGACAGAACCCGGTGGCCCCGGGTCGGCTCGCCCGCGGGGTCAGCGCTCGCAGACGAGGCCGTCGCCGTCGCGGTCCTGGTACCAGGCGTACTCGGGGTCGCGGCCACGCTGGTACGGGCCGTAGCCGGCGGCGTTCGCGTCGCCGCAGGTGCGGAAGCGCGGGTCGGTGCCGGGCTTCGGGGTCTTCGTCGGCTTCGGGGTCTTGGTGGCCTTGGGGGCCGGCGTGGACGTGGGCGCGGCGCCCTTGTCGCACTTGCCCGACCAGATGCGCAGCCGCTGCTTCTGGGCCTTGCGCTGCTCGGCGCGCATGATTTTGATGTAGCGGTCGTTCGGCTTGTACAGCACCGCCTTGCCGTAGCCGTAGCGGACCAGGTTGCGGTTGACGTGCACGCCCTTGGCGTTCCACACGTAGTAGAGCCAGCGGCCGTACCGGTCCTTCGGGTCCTTGTCCCGTACGAGGTAGGCGGTCTTGCCGAGCGGCAGCAGCGCGGCGGTCCGGTCGGTCGCCGTCTGGAACCAGCACTGGCCCCGTTCGGGGGTGTCGACCTCCAGGAGCCGGACCCGGATCTTCTTCCCCTTGCGCATGACGTCGATCGTGTCCCCGTCGACGATCTTGACCACCTTCGTGGCGATGGCGCCCTTGGGCAGGCCTGACGGCCGGTCCGCGGCGGTCGCCGGTGCGGCGACGCCCACGGACAGGATCGCGGCCACGGCGGTGACGGCCCCGGCCAGGGAACGGATGTGCATCGATGCGTCTCCCGTGAACAGCAGGACTGAACGGGATATAGACGCATATGGAAAGCGGAGGGTGTACAGAAATGTGCGCTTGACTCACATTGACCTGGCCGGTCAGCGGTCGCTACCCCGGGATCACGAGGGCGATCAGCGAGATCAGCGCGATCGGTCCCATCACGGCCGCCGACATCACGGTCGCGCGGTGACCGGGCAGCAGGCGGGCGAGGATCCGCGAGGCGGCCCGCCGCACCGCGCCCGCGCCCGGCAGCACGAACAGGCCCAGCGTGAACGCGCCCGCGGCCAGGGAGTCCACGTGGCCGGCGCTCAGCGGGCCGGCCCAGTGCAGGAAGACCGCGGCGGCCATGCCGAACGCCAGCGCCAGGAGCGTGTGGCCGAGCGCCACGAGCGCGGCCCTGACCAGCGGCTGCCGGTGCTCGTCGAGGAAGTGGTCGCCGGCGCGCAGCGCCAGCGCGAGCGCCGCCATCGCCAGGCCCACGGCGACCGGCATGATGACGGTCATCGACACCAGCGTCACGAGGATGAGCACGCCGACGAAGTCGCTGCCGGCCAGGAACCTCCGGAGGTCGAACGGCTGAGACGGGGACGGCGACGGGCGGCGCTCCGCAGACCGGAGACGCGGCCATTTCCGTGGACCGCCCTCCTCCGGCGCGCTCGCCGCGTACTCGACAGGCGGCAGCAGGTCGGACACGGTCTTCCCGTACGGACCGATGCCCGCCCGGGCGGCGGGGCCGGACGAGGAGACGGGGCCGGACGAGGAGACGGGGCCGGACGAGGAGACGGGGCCCGACGAAGAGGCGAGCCTGGCAGTGGAGGCGGGGGCCGCGGAGGCCGCAGAGGAGGAGTGACCCGACGCGGAGGCGGGGTCCATGACTCGGGTGCGGTCCGTGCCGCCCGCCGGATCGAGCGCCTCGGCCATCCGCAGCAGCTCTCCCGCGCGGGGCCGGGCCACCGGGTCGATCTCCAGCGCCCGGCTCAGCCAGCCGCGCAGCCAGGCCGGGGCCCGGTCGAGCTGCGCCCGCCCTTCCATCGTGTTGTAGCAGACCGCCTCGAACGTCCCCGTCCCGAACGGCGGCAGCCCCGTGGCGGCGAAGAACACCGTCGAGGCCAGCGCGTGCACGTCGGCCGCCTGGGTGATCTGCGTGCCGCGGATGATCTCCGGGGCCAGGTAGCCGGGCGTGCCGACGAACATGCCCGTCCGCGTCAGCCTGACCGCGTCCACCAGGTGCGCGATGCCGAAGTCGATGACCAGCGGCTCGCCGCCGGACAGCATGACGTTGGAGGGCTTGAGGTCGCGGTGGATCACGCCGGCCGCGTGGATGTCGACCAGCGCCCGGCACAGCCCGAGGGCGAGCCTGATGACCTCGCGGGCCTCCAGCGGCCCCTGGGTCAGCACGGTCTCTTCCAGCGTGCGGCCGGGGACGAACCGGGTCACCACGAACGGCTGCCCGCTCGTGAGCTCCGCGCCGACCACCTCGGCGACGTACCGGCTGCGCACCCGCCGCATCGCGTCGACCTCGCGGAAGAGCCGGTCGCGGGCCTTGAGATCGGCGGCCACGTGCGGGTGCAGCACCTTGATCGCGACCTTGTGGCCCGCCCCGTCGAGGCCGAGGTGCACGACGCCCATGCCGCCCTCGCCGATCTTCTCGATCACCCGGTACGGGCCGAGTTGCTCCTGCGCCTGCGTGCTCATTGACCGACGTCATCCTCCGTGTCGAGCTGTCCGAGATGCACAGTAAGCGAAGAACGGTGCGCGCGCGTCCCTTCGCAGGTCAGGACAGCAGGGACTCCAGCTCGGCGACCGCGTGCGCGCGGTGGACCGTCAGGGTGGCCACGGCCTCGTCGGCGTCGCGGCGGCGGAGCGCGTCGAGGGTGGCGCGGTGCTCCTTGACGACCCGCTCGCGGTTGGCCGGGCCGCCGTAGTACATCGACCGGTAGGCGTCGGTGGTGTCCCACAACGTCCTGATCAGGCGGGACAGCCGGGGCATGCCCGCGCAGTCGAACAGCGTCATGTGGAAGAGCCGGTTGGCGGTGGCCATGGCGAGCACGTCGCCCGCGTCGGCGGCCCGCTCGACGTCGTCCTGCGCGGCCCGCAGCCGGTCGAGGTCGGCGTCGGCGAGCCGGGCCACCGCGCGGCGCACGGCCTCCTCCTCCAGCAGCTCGCGGATGCGGTAGACCTCGCGCAGGTCGTCGAGCGAGAGCGTCTCGACCGAGTAGCCCCGGTGGGCCTCGTAGCGGACCAGGCCCTCGCCCTGGAGCGTCTTCAGCGCCTCGCGCAGCGGGACGCGGCTGACCTGGAGCTCCTCGGCCAGCGCGTCCTGCCTGATCGGGGCGCCGGGTCGCAGGCGGCCGGTGGTGATGGCACGGCGCAGCTCGCCCAGCACGAACTGCTGGGCCGTCGGCGGCCTGCGCCGCGCCTCATCCGCACTCATCCCTCCAGGCTAATGGGAAACCTGCTCATCAGCCTGCCGCCCCATGGTCGTCCCCGGCTTCAGACCGCAGCGGCAGTCCATTTAGCAGGTTTCCCATTAGTATCCCACGAACCCAATCCCCGTCCTGTCCGAGCGCAGGGGGCGGCAGGCGGTAGGCGGGCGGGGTGGCGCCGAGGCGGATGGGGTTGGCGACCTGGCCCACGCCGTCGATCTCCACCTTGGGCTCCAGGCCGAGTTCGCCGGCGAGGGCGAACGCGGCGGCCAGGTCGTTGATCGGCCCGCACGGCACCCCGGCGGCGGTCAGCAGCTCGAACCACTCGTCGGCGGTGCGCGCCGCGAGCGCCTTGTTCAGCTCGTCCACGAGCCGGTCGCGGGCGGCGACCCGGCCGGCGTTGGTGGCGTATCCGGCGTCCCCGGCGAGGTCGGGCCGCTCCAGCACCTCACAGAGCGCCACGAACTGCCGGTCGTTCCCGGCCGCGATGACGATCGGCCGGTCGGCGGCCTGGAACACCTCGTACGGGACGACGCTCGGATGCCGGTTGCCCATGGCCCGCGGCACGACCCCGGCGGCGGCGTACGCGGAGGAGTGGTTGGCCAGCGCCGACAGCACCGAGGACAGCAGCGAGACCTCGACGTGCTGGCCCTCGCCGGTGCGGTCGCGGTGGCGCAGGGCCGCGAGGATGCCGAGCGCGGCGTGCAGGCCGGTGATCACGTCGACCACGGCCACGCCCGCCTTCGTGCCCTCGCCGCCGGGCTCGCCGGTGACGCTCATCAGCCCGCCGACGGCCTGCGCGATCAGGTCGTAGCCGGGCAGCGCGGCCCCCTCGCCCGACCCGAACCCGGTGACCGAGCAGGAGACCAGCCCGGGGTTGAGCGCCCGCAGCGTCTCGTGGCCGAGGCCGAGCCGCTCCATGGTGCCCGGCTTGAAGTTGTCCACGACCACGTCGGCGCGGGCCGCCAGCGCCCGCGCGACCTCCAGGTCCGCCTCGTCGCGCAGGTCGAGCGCGATCGACCGCTTGTTGCGGTTGACCGCGAGATAGTACGTGGCCTCGCCGCCGGGGGCGTAGGGCGGGCCCCAGTGGCGGGTGTCGTCGCCCGCGCCGGGCCGTTCCACCTTGACCACCTCGGCCCCGAGGTCGGCGAGCAGCATGGTGGCGTACGGCCCGGCCAGCACCCGGCTGAAGTCGGCGACGAGCAGCCCGTCCAGCGCGGTCATGCCGGCGCTCCCAGGTAGACCGTCACCGTCCGGGTGTAGAACTCCCTGGCCGCCCGGCCCTGCTCCTTGGGCCCGAAGCCGCTCTGCTTGGCCCCGCCGAACGGCACGTGCGGGAAGGTGCCCGCCGACTCGGAGTTGACGTGCAGGACGCCGACCTCCAGCCGGTCGACGGCCGACAGCGCGACGCCGAGGTCCCTGGTGAAGACGGCGGCGGACAGGCCGTGGTCGCTGAGATCGGCCAGCGCGAGCGCCTCCTCGGCGCCGGACGCCCGCACCGCGCCGACGACCGGCCCGAACAGCTCGGTGCGCCAGAAGTCGACCCCGGTGCCCGGCAGGCCGAGCACGGTCGGCGGCGTGAACCAGCCGTCGCGGTCCAGCGGCTCGCCGCCGGCCAGCGGCTCGGCGCCCTCGGCCACGGCGCGCGCCACGCCGGCCGTCACCCGGTCGCGGGCGGCCGAGCTGACCAGGGGGCCCATCTCGACGCCCGGTTCGAGCGGGTCGCCGACGACGAGGCGCCCGGCGCGGTCGGCGACCCGTTCGAGCAGCTCGTCGGCGACCTGGTCGGCCACGATGAGCCGCGAGGTGGCCGTGCACTTCTGGCCGGTGGACCGGAACGCGCCCAGGCACACCTGCTCGGCGGCGTGGTCGAGGTCGGCGTCGGCGAGCACGATCGAGGCGTTCTTGCCGCCCATCTCGGTCTGCACGGGCTTGCCCAGCTCGCCGCAGCGGGCGATGACGGCGCGGCCGACCGCGGTGGAGCCGGTGAACGACACCGCGTCCACGCCGGGGTGGTCCACGATGGCCGAGCCGGCGTCGCCCTCGCCGTGGACGAGGTTGAGCACGCCGCCGGGCAGCCCGGCGTCGGTCAGCGCCCGCGCCAGCCGGTAGGCCAGCAGCGGCACCAGCGAGGACGGCTTCCACACGACGGTGTTGCCGTAGCTGAGCGCGGGGGCGATCTTCCAGGCCGGGATGGCGATCGGGAAGTTGAACGGGGTGATCATCCCGGCGACGCCGATCGGCTTGCGGACGACGAGCACGTTCTCGCCCGGCCGCGGGGAGGCGTAGACCTCGCCGCTCTCCCGGTCGGCCTCGCCCGCGTAGTAGCGCAGGATGCGGGCCGCGCCCCGTACCTCGGCGACGGCCTCGGGCAGCGTCTTGCCCTCCTCGCGGGCCAGCTCGGCGCCCCACGCGTCGGCGCTGTCGTCGATGAGGCCGGCGGCGGCGGTGAGCACGGCGGCGCGGGCGTGGTGCGGGGTGGCGGCCCAGCCGGGCGCGGCCTCGCGGGCGGCGGCCACCGCCCGCTCCACCTCGGCGGGCAAGGCGAACCGCCCGCGCGCCACCACTTCGGCGGGCCTGGCGGGGTTGGCGGAGGCGAACTCCGCGCCGTCCCCCTCGACCCAGCGGCCGCCGATGAGATTCAGAACGTCCATAGGCAAAGCACCCTAACTGTGGCATATTGGATTTTCAATATTGGATCCAAAATACGGAGGACTCGAAGGATGATCTCCCCCACCGCCCTGTTCGCCCTCGACACGCTGCTGACCGAGGAGGAGCGCGAGATCAGGAACACGGTCAGGCGCGTGTGCGACCGGGAGATCCGGCCGCACGTCGCGGACTGGTTCGAGGCCGGGGAGCTGCCCGTCAGGGAGGTGGCCCGCACGCTCGGCGGGACCGGCGTCCTCGGCATGCACCTCGACGGCTACGGCTGCGCGGGCATGGGCGCGGTCTCGTACGGGCTGGCCTGTCTGGAGCTGGAAGGAGCCGACTCCGGGTTGCGCAGCCTGGTGTCGGTGCAGGGCTCGCTGGCCATGTACGCGATCTGGAAGTACGGCAGCGAGGAGCAGAAGCAGCGGTGGCTGCCCGGCATGGCGGCCGGCGAGCTCATCGGCTGCTTCGGCCTCACCGAGCCGGACTTCGGCTCCGACCCGGCGCGGATGCGCACCAACGCCAAGCGCGACGGCGGCGACTGGGTGCTGAACGGCACCAAGCTGTGGATCACCAACGGATCGGTCGCCGACGTGGCGGTCGTCTGGGCCCAGACGGACGACGGCATCCGCGGCTTCCTGGTCCCGGCGGGCACGCCCGGCTTCACGGTCAACGACGTCAAGCACAAGATCTCGCTGCGCGCCAGCGTGACCAGCGAGCTGGTGCTCGACGGCGTCCGGCTGCCCGCCGACGCGATGCTCCCCGAGGCCAGAGGGCTGCGCGGGCCGCTCGGCTGCCTGAACGAGGCGCGCTTCGGGATCATCTTCGGCTCGATGGGCGCGGCGCTCGACTGCCTGGAGACGGCGATCGCGTACGCGGCCGAACGCGAGGTGTTCGCCAGGCCGCTCTCGTCGTTCCAGCTCACCCAGGAGAAGCTCGCCGACATGGCGCTGGAGCTGGGCAAGGGCCTGCTCCTCGCGGTGCATCTCGGGCGGCTGAAGGAGGCCGGCACGCTCACCCCCGAGCAGGTGAGCGCCGGCAAGCTGAACAACGTCCGCGAGGCCATCGACATCGCCAGGAAGTGCCGCACGCTGCTCGGCGCCAGCGGCGTCACCCTGGAGTACCCGGTGATCAGGCACTCGGTGAACCTGGAGTCGGTGCTGACCTACGAGGGCACCTCGGAGATCCACACGCTGGTGCTGGGCAAGGCGCTCACCGGGATCGCCGCGTTCGCCTGACAACCGTCAGAAGACCTGCCAGGTCGTCCCGGTGACCTGGCAGGGCCCGCCCTGGTGCACCAGCAGCCGCCCGGCGGTCACGTCCAGCCCGATGGTCGCGAGCGTCTCCCACCGCTCGCCGAGCGGCAGCGCCGGGTCCGGGTGGGCGCACACGGGCGCCCCGCCGGGCGCGTGGCTCAGCATGGCCAGCGCCCGCCCGGTGACGTCCTCGCCGCCCAGCTCCGCGGCGTGGTCGCGCAGATGACGCAGACGGGCGTACGTGCCGGGCTCCTCGGCGCCGAGCCGTTCCCCCTCCGCCAGCGCGGGATCGAGGAAGTGGTTGCAGTGCAGCAGCACCCCGCCGGGGCCGGGCGGCACCACGGCCACGCCCGCCGGGGAGATCTCGATCGCCCCGGCCCCGCCGGCGGTCACGGCCGTGATGACGGTCGAGGCCGAGACCGTGGCGGAGCGGGCGAGGTCGGCGGCCTCCTCGACGGTGGCGGCCTCGTCCAGGATGCGGCGGGCGATCAGGTGGACGGGCACGCCGGGATCGGCCCCGTCGGCGCCGTGGCGCAGGATGTTGAAGTGGACGCCCAGGCCCGCCGTGTTCACCCCGATCTTGGCCAGCGCCCCCGCCTCGGTGAACGTGCGCACGCCGTGCCCGGGGCGGGCCTCGTACGCCCACAGCACGGGCGCGTCGCGCAGGTGGCCGAGCCAGTCCCAGGTCTGCACCGTGCGCGGGGGCAGGCCGCCGCCGGGCAGCACGACCGAGGTCGAGCACTCCCCCCGGCCCGCCACGTCGAGCGCGGCCAGGATCTCGGTGCGGGCGTTGACCACGGCGACCTGCCACGGCTCCAGCCCCGCGCCGGCCGCGACGCCGGCGATCTCGTCGGCCAGGTGGGGCGCCCAGCCGGCGGCGCGCTCCAGCGCCCGCTCGCCCCAGGCGCGCACCTGCTCGTCGGTGGCCCCGGCGGCCGCGAACAGGGCGTTGTAGCCGGCGAGGTTGGCGGCGACGGCGCCGCGCAGGCGGGCGCCGAGCTCCGCGCCACGGGCGCGCGGCTCGGTCTCGGTGGAGGTGAAGGAGGGAAAGGTCATGACCGGTCCGTCGCGCCCTGGCTCGGCTTGCACATGTCTGTACCGTACGCACCCGCGCACGGAAGGCCACCACCCGGGGCCACCCCCCGGTTGACCTGGAGCGCGCTCCAGGCGACAAGCTGGTCCCATGCAGACACGTACCATCGGAAACCGCCGGGTGAGCGCCATCGGGCTCGGCGCGATGCCCATGTCGGTGGCCGGGCACATGCCCGACGAGGACCAGTCGGTCCGCACGCTGCTCGCCGCGCTGGACGCCGGGCTGACGCTGATCGACACGGCCGACGCCTACACGCCCTCGCACGACGACCCCGGCCACAACGAGCGGCTGGTCGCCCGCGCCCTGTCGCTGTGGTCCGGCGACACCGGCGACGTGCTGGTGGCGACCAAGGGCGGCCACGTGCGCACGCCCGGCGGCGGCTGGGACGTCGACGGCCGCCCCGAGCACCTCAAGCGGGCCTGCGACCGGTCGCTGAAGGCCCTGGGCGTGGAGAGCATCGGGCTCTACCAGCACCACCGGCCCGACCCGAAGGTCCCGTACGAGGACACGATCGGCGCGCTGAAGGACCTGCACGACGCCGGCAAGATCGAGCTGGCCGGGATCTCGAACGCGAACCCGGAGCAGATCAGGCTCGCCCACGCCATCCTGGGCGACCGCCTGGCGAGCGTGCAGAACCAGTACTCGCCGCGCTTCCGCTCCAGCGAGCCGGAGATCGACGTGTGCGCCGAGCTCGGCCTCGCCTTCCTGCCCTGGTCGCCGCTCGGCGGCATCGGCCGCACCGGCGAGCTGCGCGACGCCTTCGCGGAGATCGGAGAGGCACGCGGCGTCTCCCCGCAGCGGGTCTGCCTCGCCTGGGAACTGGCCCGCAGCCCGGTCGTCATCCCGATCCCCGGCGCGAGCCGTCCGGAGTCCATCCGCGACTCCGCCGCCGCCGCGACGCTGGAGCTCACCGAGGAGGAACTCGCCCGCCTCGGCTGAACCCGCGGCGGCCGGTTCCCGCGCTGCGCGGGGGCGAGCATCTACCGTACAGATCGTGGACAATCGGAAGCGCGCCGTATGGGGTGGCATCGCGATCGTGCTCGGATGCTCGGCCGTCATCGCCGTGTCGGTGTTCCTGTTCTGGCCGCTCACCGACATGATCGCCGAGCATGACGTGCAGGGCGTCGCGGAGGCGGACCGGGCCAAGGAGTTACGCCTGGCCAGAGACGCGGCCAGGGGCCGGATCATCCAGGTCGTGCTCGGCCTTCTGGCCGTCGGCGGCTTCGTCTACACCGCCCGCAACTTCACCCTGGCCCGGCAGCAGAGCGAGCTCAACCGGCGCACCCTGGAACTGGCCACCCTGCAGGCCCGGGAGCAGACGGAGACCACCAGGCGGACGCTCGAACAGAGCGAGAGCGCGCAGATGACCGATCGGTTCATGCGCGCGATCGACCAGCTCGGCAGCGACGCCGTCGACATCCGCCTCGGTGGCATCCACTCACTGGAGCGCATCGCCCAGGACTCCGCCCGTGACCACCCGGCCGTCATGGAGGCGCTGGCGGCCTTCGTCCGGCGCGCCTCACAGGCGTGTTCCGGCGAGCCGCCCCTGGACCTGCAGGCGGCGGTGACGGTCCTGGTGCGCAGGAAGGCCGACGCCGACAGAGGGCCTGTGAAGCTGTCCGGCGCGCGGCTCGACCGTCTGGACCTCGCGGACGCGAACCTGGCGGGGGCCGATCTGACCGGCGTCACCCTCACCGGAGCCGACCTCCGGCGAGCCGATCTGGCGGGCGCGGACCTGGCCGGCGCCGACCTGGGCGGGGCCAGGCTCGGCGGAGCGCGCCTCGACGGGGCGAAGCTGGCGCGCGCGTCGCTGCGTACGGCCGACCTCACCGACGCCGGGCTGCCGCACGCCGAGCTCGTGGATGCCGACCTGGGCAGCGCTCGCCTGCGCCGGGCCCGCTGCGCGCAGGCCGTCGCCCGTGGGGCGTGCCTGGCGGCCGCGGATCTGTCGGGAGCCGACCTGACCGGCGCCGATCTCACCGGGGCCGACCTCAGCGGCGCGGTCATGGAGGACGCCGACCTGACGGGCGCCGTGCTGGCGCGAGCGGCTCTGCCCGGGGCCCGCGCCGACGGGGCCGTCATGTCGGGGGCCGTGCTCAGTGACGCCGTCGCCAGCGACGCCTCCCTGTGCCGGGCGGACCTGACCGGGTGTCGGCTCACCGACGCCAACCTGTCGGGAGCCCGGCTCGCCGGCGCCCGGCTGGACGGGGTGGACCTGACCGTGGTGAAGCTCGTCGGGCTGGATCTCACCGGCGCCCTGGCGGCCGACGGAGCACGGCTGCCGTCCGGCTGGCGGCGCGAGGCGGACGGCAGGCTGATCCGCCGCCTCGCCTGACGCCGCCTCTCCTGACCGTCGCCTCGCCTGACGCGGCCTCGCGGCCTCGCCCCGCCTCGCCTGACGCCGTCTCAGGCCGGGCGGCCGCTCATCTCGGCCATGAGGCGGCCGTGCAGGATGCGTGCCTCGTCGTCCTCGGCCGCGGTCATCACCGAGCGCAGGATGGCGACGGCCGCGGCCCGCTGGCCGGCCTCCGCCAGCGCCCGCGCCAGCTCGATCCTGATGAACGGGTCCGCCGGCAGCCGCCCGGCGGCGGCACGCAGCAGCCCCTGAGCCGCCGCGACGTCGCCGCGCGCGAGCGAGAGCCGGCCGATGGCCGCGAGCATCACCCCCACGGCCGCCTCGTCCTGCTGGGTCTCCAGCAGGACGAGCACCCGCCGGTAGGCCTCCTGGGCCTGCTCCAGGTCGCGGCGGGCGAAGGCGAGGTTGCCCAGGACGGTGTGCGCGTCGATCTGCACGCGGATGTCATGCGCCGCCGCGGAGGCGGCCAGGCGTGCCTGCCGCTCGGCCCTGGCCGGGTCGCCGTCCGCCAGGGCGTCGGCGGCGGCCCGCAGCCGGTCGGCGGGCCGGGTGACCGGAGGGGTGAGCGAGCCGGCCCGATGGGCCAGTTGTCCGAGGGGTTCGAGCAGGCGCCGGTCGGCCACCTGGTAGGCCGGCCCGTCGCCGGCCCGCAGCACCCGCAGGACGCCGCGGCCGCTCAGCGCCCTGAGCACCGCGTTCGGCAGCCCGGCCGTCTCGGCCGGGCCCTGCGGCTGGACCTGCGCCTCGCCGTTGGGCGCCACGAACCGCGTAGCCGCCCAGGAGCACAGGCGGACCGGGTCGCGCTCGAAGGCCGCCGCCACCTCGCCGATGGCCGTCCACAGCGCGTCCCGGAGTGCTTCGTCCACGCTGACCGGCCAGTCGCCGGACAGCGAACTCTCACCTTCCGGCCAGGTCCGCCACATCCACCGGCACACGGCCTGCAGATGCAGCGGATTGACGGCCGGGGCGCGCTCCCGTGCGCGCTGGGTCCCGGAGTCGTCGACGATCCGTACGGTCAGAAGCTCTTCCACCAGAGCCTCGGCCACGGCGGGGGGCACGGCGCGGCCGGTGGCCTCCCGCACGGGCTGCCCGATCGCCTCGGCCGCCGCACGGGGCGTCAGCCCGCCGAGCCCGAACAGGGCGACGTCGGGGAAGCCGTCGCCGGCCTCGTCGAGCAGCGCGTCGAGCCGGTCGTCGCGGACGCACAGCAGCAGGTGGACGTTGCGGGCGGCGGCCAGCGCGGCGAGGAGCTCGCGCCGCTCGTCGTCGTGGTCGCCGAGGTACATGTCCTCGATCTGGTCGACGGCGACGAGCAGGGGCTTCGGCCCGCGTTCGGCGAGGCGCAGGATGCGCCGGATGCCGGTCGGTGGCAGGGAGGTTTCGGGCACCCAGGTGCGCAGCAGGGTGCGCACCAGCGAGTTGGGCGACGGGACCGCGGCCTCCGGGAAAATCGGCCCACCCGAAACTCGACCCACCGGTAGGACATTCGCCCCGAGTCTCCACAAATAGGGCATAACTCCACCGTGGAGAAGTGAAGTTTTTCCTATACCTGCTGGTCCGTACAGAATTGTCAAGTTTCTACTGCGCCACAGTTCGGAGACGCGCGCCGACTCCTGGTCGCGCCCCGTGAACAGCAACTCTTCGGCCGGCCGGTAAGGACGCATGCCAGGAAACGGACATAGTTCGCTAAATGCCGTGACGCTATTCGCGGCCATGGTCAGCGCCTTGCGAGGAGGGACACTGCAGCAACGATAGAGGACCCCATCGGCATGGCGCGCACATCCAGGTGATCGCCTCGCCCGCGAGGCGCGCCCGCCGTCTTCCGCGTCTCACGGTGACTCATCCCCAGGCCGGGGAGGGTCGCCTCCGAAGAGGGGCTCCGCGGGATCGGCGTCCGCCGCGAGGATGCGCGCCACCATCTGATTGAGACAAGAAGGGTCAAGTGCATCGGTATTGGACAAACTGGCATCGGTCAGATCGATGATTTCGGTCTCGACGTCGCGCGAAAATTGCGCCATCGCGGCCCTTTCCCCTTCCGTTCGACCCGTCGAACATCATCACCGACGACCGCAGCCGTGGCTACTCTCTTCCCTGCTCAAAAACCTTGGCTTTCATGTCTACGATGGCCGTGTGCTGAGTTTTATGGAGCGGTCATGACCGAGATGCGGCGCAGACCTCAGGTGTGGGGCCGGATTCCTCCCCGCAACAAGGACTTCACCGGCCGCGAGGATCTTCTTGAGCGGCTACGCCAGGGCGTCAGCGGCAGCGTCACGGCGGTGCTGCCGACCGCGCTCCACGGGCTCGGTGGGGTAGGGAAGACGCAAATCGCCGCAGAATATGCGCATAGGTATAAATCGGACTATGACCTCGTCTGGTGGGTGCCGTCCGACCAGCCGATGCTGATCGCCTCCTCGATCGCCCGGCTCGCGCCCCACCTCGACCTGCCCAAGGCCAACGAGATCGGCGTCGCCGAGTCGGCCGAGGCGGTCGTCGAGGCGCTGCGCAGGGGCGAGCCCTACGACCGGTGGCTGCTCATCTTCGACAACGCCCACGCGCCGGAGTCGATCATGCAGTACGTCCCCGACGGGCCCGGGGGCATCCTGATCACCTCGCGCAACTTCGCCTGGGACGGCGTCGTCAGCACCCTCACCGTCGACGTGTTCTCCCGCGAGGAGAGCCGGCGGTTCCTCGACCGGCGCGTGCCCGGCATCGGCGGCACCGAGGCGGACGCACTGGCCGAGGCGCTCGGCGACCTGCCGCTCGCGCTCGACCAGGCGGGCGCCATGCAGTCCGAGACGGGCATGCCGGTGCGCGAATACCTGACGCTGCTGCGCGACCAGACCGGCAAGCTGCTCGCCGAGGGCAGGCCGATGGAGTACGACGTCCCGCTGACGGCGACGTGGGCCCTGTCGGTGACCACCCTGCGCGAGGAGCAGCCGGACGCGGTGGAGTTGCTCCACCTGCTGGCCTTCTTCGGCTCCGACCCGATCCCGCGAGACGTCTTCAGCACCAGCCGCGGCACCGTCGAACCCCCGCTGTCCGGCATTCTCGACGACCCGCTCAGGTTCAGCAGGGGCGTGGGTGCGCTGGGCCGCTACGCGCTCGTGCAGATCGACAGGGAGAACCAGACCCTGCTGGTGCACCGCCTCGTGCAGGCACTGCTCAGGGAGGACGTCAGCGAGAGCGAGCGCGACCGGTTCAGGCTGAACGTCCAGCGGCTCCTGGCGGCGGCGGTGCCCGGCCCGCCTGACGACACCGCCACCTGGCCGACCTTCGCGCGGCTGATGCCCCACCTGGAGCCGTCGGAGATCGCCCGGTCCGCCGATCCGGCCGTCCGGCGGCCGATGCACGACATGGTCCGCTACCTCTACCAGTCGGGAAACGCCCCCGGCGCGCTCTCCCTGGCCAAGGCGTGCCTGGAGGCGTGGGAGGCCGACCCCTCGTCCGACGCGCGCGACCTGTGCACGATGAAGCGGCACCTGAGTGTCTCGCTCCGCTTCGTGGGCGAGTACGAAGAGGCCTTCAGGGTGGGCTCGCAGGCGCTCCAGGACGCCGAGACCGCCCTCGGCGCCGACGACGAGGAGACGCTGCGGCTGACCAACAACCACTGCACGGACCTGCGCGCCATGGGGCGCTTCTCGGAGTCGTTCGCGCTCGCCACCTCCGCCGCGCAGCGCCACCGCGACGTGTTCGGCGACGACAACGAACGCACCCTCAGGATGCACACCAGCCTGGCCCTCGACCTGACGCTCACCAGCCAGTACGAAGAGGCCGAGCGCCTGCTCAAGCATGTCTACGGCGCGCTGCGCGACCTCTACGGCACGCCCAACCACCCGACCGCCCAGATCGTCATGAACAACCTCGTACGCGTCATCAGGCTCCGCGGCGACTACGCCGAGGCGCGCGAGCTCGGCGAGGACGTCTACGCGGTGGGCGTGAGCACCCTGGGCGCCGACCACCCGACGACGCTGCGGGCCGCCAGCGACCTCGCCGTGGCCATGCGCAAGGCGGAGTCGGGCAGTCCCGAGGTCCTGCACTACGCCGAGGATCTGGTCCATCGCTACCGGCGTCTCATGGGCGACCGCCATCCCGACAAGCTCGCCGCCGAGATGGCCCTCGTCAACGCCTACCGTGAGGCCAGGCGAATCGACGAGGCCATGCCGATCGCCGAGCTGACCACGCTGGCCTACGCGCACGTCTACGGCACCGACCATCCCTACGCCCACGGCTGCCGGGGCAACCTGGCGCTGCTGATGCGGCTGGCGGGCGAGCATGCCAAGGCCCACGACCTGCACGAGTTCATCGTCACCCGGCTGAGCGAGCTGCTCGGCCCCACCCACCACTACACGCTGACCGCCGTGCTCGGCCTGGCCGGCGACCGCGCGGCGCTGGGCAAGCTGGACCGGGCCGTGGACACCGGAGAGCGGGCGCTCGACGAACTGCGGCGGTTGCTCGGCCCGGACCACCCGATGACGCTGGGCTGCATGGCCAACCTCGCGCTCGACCTGTCGGACCTCGGCAGGGCCGACGACGCGCGAGCCATGCGCGCCGAGGCGCTGGAGGGGATCCGGCGACGGCTGGGCGACGGGCACCCCGCGCACCAGGCGGTCGTGAACGGCGGACGGCTCGACTTCGACTTCGACCCGCCGCCGATCTAGCGGACGGGGTCAGACCCGCGCCTCGCCGCCGGCCCGGCCGAAGTCCCGCCGGTGCTGGTCGGCGGCCTGGCGCGCGAGCTCGGCGGCGCGGGCGGGCACCTCCTCGTCGTCGAAGGCGCGGAGGGTCGCCATCATGCCTTCCATGAACCGGCGCCCGACCGGGGTCAGCGCCGAGCTGTCGTAGATCACCCGCGCGGTCGAGGCGGCGGCCGCGCGCCAGCGGGCGAACTCGGCGTGCGCGGTGAGGCTGTCGTCCACCTGCCGCTGCCGCCGCCAGAAGCCCGCGACGCCGAGGTGGGCGTACGTGCCGTGCAGCAGACCGCTGATCGGCCGCGGGTCGTGGCGCCACGGCGCGTAGTAGCGCGCGCCGGGATCCACCGCGATCAGGTCGACCAGATGGAGAAGCATGGTGAGCTTGGCGTGCTGCACCTCGTGCACCAGTGTCGCGGCCAGGTTGGGCGCGCTCGACGGACGGGCCAGCGCGACGCAGCCGAAGGTCGTGCGCGACGTGCCGCTGGCCGGCCATCCCCCTCCCGCGATCGGCGCCATGACCGAGATCATCGTGCCGATCTCGTCGGCGGACCGCGCGTGGCCCGCCCGCAGGATCTCCCAGGCCTCCTGGAGCACCTCGCGCCAGGCGGCGACCTCGGCCGCGGTGAGCCGCCCGGCCAGCCGGCCCTCCCGCGGAAACCGGTAGGGGTCGAGGTCGTCCAGCACGAGATGGAGGTCGCCCAGCGGGTGACGCGCGGTGAGGCGCCGCAGCCCGAGCCATCCCCCGCCGTCGCGGGCGGGGTCGGCGGGGATCTCGACCCGGGACCGGGAGGAGGTGATCGCGCCGCCCTCCGGGGTGATCTCGATCGAGCAATCCGCGCCGCCGATCGAGGCGCGGCCCAGCGAGGGGAACATGAGCTCGCCCGGGCGCGCGGTCACGCGGGTCTCGAAGGGCACCCGCGCCCGGAGCGCCGCGACGGCCGCCAGAACGGCCGGCCGGCTGGGCTGCGGAATGGGGTCGCGGTCGCGTAAGGCGCGGGATGCGGCCAGCGCCCACGCGCCGACGGCGGGGTAACGCAGAAGGCGATCGACCTGCCGGGGAGCCGTCTCGTGCATGCGGGCCAGCGCTTCGAAAGCGTCGCCGATCGCCTCGGCGCCGGCCGCTGCCTTGACGAGCACGAGATTGCGGTCGCGGGCCGCGTCGGCCAGAAACCGGCCGGCCGCGGCACCCCCGTGACCGGCGGCGAGGGCCTCGAACATGTGGTGCGGAATCACGAGACGATTCACGAATATCTGCCCCGTTCGATCGTGCGCGTGGAAAAAGGATCGCCCCGGAAACTGTCCGTGGACAACTATGCCATGGGAAAGAGCGCCATTCATGAGGCGGCCGCCGGAAATCGGAACCACGCCTAACAATGATCTCAACAGTCACGACTGTGGCGGGAAAAGCGCGCGCGGATCCGGGTCTCAGGCCAGCAGGCTCGCGGGCACGGCGTGGGCCAGGGTCCGGTAGCCCGCCGGGGAGAGGTGCAGGTGGTCGCCGGCGTCGCAGGCCCGGAGCAGCCTGCGCGGGTGGGCCGGGTCGCGCACCGCCCGGTCGAAGTCGATCACCGCGTCGAACACGTCACCGGTGCGGATCCACGCGTTGACCGCCTGCCTGACGGCCTCGCGGCGGCCCCGCGAATCGTCGTAGGGATGGCCGCCCAGAGGCGTGAGCGTGGCGCCGTACACGAGGATGTCGTGCGCGTGCGCGCGCACGGCGATCTGCTCGTAGGCGGCGACCAGGTCGGCGGCGACGCTCTCCTGGGCGTCGACGTCGGCGGTCCCGAGGTCGTTGACCCCCTCGAACACGATCAGCCACCTGACCCCGCCCAGCGCGAGCACGTCGCGGTCCAGCCGGGCCAGCGCGCTCGGGCCGAGTCCGTCGTTGAGCACCCGGTTGCCCCCGGCCGCCTGGTTGGCGATCGCGAAGCCGCCCAGCCGGTCGAAGAGCTGGTCGGGCCAGCGGTCGTTGTGGTCGGTCGTCGATCCTCTGCCGTCGGTGAGCGAGTCGCCGAGGAGGGCGAGCAGCGGCGCCGGCGCCTCCGCCTCGACGCCGCTCAGGAAGTACCAGTGCTCCACCGGCGTCGCGCCGGCCAGGTCCGCGCTCCCGGTCTGGTCGCCTCCGGCCAGGTGGGAGGTGGTACGGGAGCCGGGATGCGAGGTGACGTCCTCCGGCACCCGCCCGTCGGCGAGGTGGAGGCTCACCGTCAGCACCGCGCCCGCGGCCAGGGGGAGGTCCACCGGATCGGACACCACCTGCGCGCCGGCGGGCACGACCGCCGAGGGCCGGCCGTGGAACGTCACCGCCCGGATGGTCTCTGGCACGACCGCGCTCTCCCCTGCCCGCCCGCCCGCGGGCAGCGCGACCGTGACCCGGGTGAGGGGCAGCGGCGTCCCGCCGAACGCGTTGGAGAACCGCAGCCGCAGCCGCTCGCCGCCGATCGACACCCGCACGGTCTGCCGCAGGGTGCTGCGGGCCATGACCGGCCCGCGCCCGGCGTACGGGGCGGGCGGGAGGTTCTCCGGTTCGGTGAGCTGCGGCGCCGACGTCCACGTGTGCACCCAGCGCCCCACGCGCTCCCCCGAAAGTTTCGCCCGCCGAATGATGATTTTTCAGCCTACGGCAGGCGTTTGACTCCACGCTCGGCGATCACGCAGACTGGCCCGTACCGGACAGTATTGTCCGGTATTGCGGATCCGGAGGAGAGCTGGATGAGCGACCAGTGGGACTACCTCGTGGACGTCCTCGTCGCGGGCACGGGCGCGGCCGGGCTGACCGCCGCCGTCACCGCCGCCGACCAGGGCCTGGACGTGCTGGTGGTGGAGAGCACCGCGAAGTGGGGCGGCACCACGTCCATTTCCGGGGGCGGGCTGTGGATGCCGGCGAACCCGCTGATGATCCGGGACGGCGTCCGGGACTCCACCAAGGAGGCCCTGGAGTACATGGACGACGTCATCGGGGACGCGGGACCGGCCTCGTCGCCGGAGCGCAGGATGGCGTTCCTCCGCACCGGCCCCGAGGTCGTGCGGTTCCTCGGCCGCAAGGGGGTCCGCTGGCGCAGGTCGCCCGACTACCCCGACTACTACCCGGACCGGCCGGGCGGCAAGGTGGGCCGCTCGCTGGAGGTCGCCGCCTTCGACACCAGGCTGCTCGGCGACTGGTACGCCTCCTCCCGCGCCCGGGACGGCGTCCCGCTCCCCCTCATGACGGACGACGTGTGGCTGCTGACGCGCGCCTGGTCCACCGTCAGCGGGTTCGTGCGCGGCGCGCGGTTCGTGTTCCGGTCGCTCGGCGCGTACGCGAGCGGTAAGCGGCCGGTCGGCCTCGGCGGCGCGCTGGTGTGCTCGCTCATGCACATCGTCCGTACGCAGCAGACGCCGGTCTGGCTCTCGGCCCCGGTCGTCGAGCTGGTCGTGGAGGACGGCGAGGTGACCGGCGCCGTCGTCGAGAAGGACGGCCGGCGGCGCAGGGTGCGCGCCCGGCGCGGCGTGGTGCTGGGCGGCGGCGGCTTCGCGCGGAACCGGGAGTGGCGGGAGAAGCACCACGGCCTGCCCGGCTACTCCTCATCGCCGGAGGGCGACCTGGGCACCGCCATCGACGCGGGCGCGCGGGCGGGCGGCGCGCTGGCGCTCATGGACGACGCCTGGTGGGGCGCGAGCGTGCTCGGCACCGGGGGCGACGCCCACTTCATGGTCGCCGAGCGGTCCATGCCCTTCGGGCTCATGGTGGACGCGCGCGGTGACCGCTTCGCCAACGAGTCGGAGTCGTACGTCGACCTGGGGCACCACATGCTCCGGCACGACGTGCCTGGGCCGATGTGGCTGATCACCGAGGCCCGCCACGCGCGGCGCTACCTGAACACCTCCCTGCTCGGCCACAAGAAGGAGTGGACGCGGGCCGGCATCCTCTTCGAAGCCGCGTCGCTGGAGACGCTGGCCAGGAAGATCGACGTGGCGCCGGAGCGGCTGCTCGCGACCGTCGAGCGGTTCAACGGCTTCGCCCGCACCGGCGTGGACGAGGACTTCGGGCGCGGCCGGACCGTCTACGACAACTACTACGGCGACCCCCGGGTCAAGCCGAACCCGAACCTGGGGCCGCTGGAGAAGGGGCCGTTCCGGGCCGTCCGGGTGCATCCCGGCGACCTGGGCACCAAGGGCGGGCTGCTCACCGACGAGCACGCGCGCGTGCTGCGCGAGGACGGCTCGGTCGTCACGGGCCTGTACGCGGCGGGCAACACGACGGCGTCGGTCATGGGGCGCACGTATCCGGGGCCCGGCTCGACCATCGGGCCTGCCGTCGTCTTCGGCTATCTCGCGTCGCGGCACGCCGCCACGCGGTGACGCTCAGGGCTCGACGCCCCGGCGCAGCAGGGCCCACATCCGCTCGGCCGTCGCGGGCCGCTCCGGCGCCGGGACCTTGGAGAGCAGCAGGGCGAGCATGCCGACGGCCAGGATGAGGTCGCCGGCCGTCACGCCGTCGCGGACCCGGCCGGCCTCCCGCGCCGCCGGGAGCCGGGCCGCCAGCAGCTCGGCGACGCGCTCGCGCAGCTCCAGGATGCGCTCGTCGGGCTGCGGCGGCACGGTCACCATGGCGACGAACGCGGTGGAGGCGATGGCCTGCTCGGTGATCAGGGCGAGCAGGTCGTCGAGCGTGGCGCCGGGGCGGGCGGCGAGCGCTTCGAGCTCGGCCACGCTGTCTTCGAACACGGCCAGAGCGAGGCTGACCCGGTCGGGGAAGTGGCGGTAGAGGCTGCCCTGCCCGACACCGGCCGCGCGGGCGACCATGCTCAGCGGCGCGTCGTAGCCGGCCCCGGCGAAGACCTCGCGGGCCGCCGCGATGAGCGCCGCGCGGTTCTCCGCCGCGGCGCTCGGTCCGCGATTCGGTCGACGCTCGGCAGGCATGGCGGCTATCGTAGCAACCGGACAATATTGTCCGGTCTGGCCGCCCAGCGAGAGGACGACCTCTGTGACCACCTTCGACGACCGCGTCGCCCTCGTCACCGGCGCGGGCTCAGGAATCGGCAAGGCCATGGCCCTGGCCTTCGCCGCCGCCGGAGGCCGCGTCGTCGTCTGCGACATCGACGAGGACCGCGCCGCCCGGACGGCCGCGGAGATCCACGCCGCGAGCGGCGCCCCCTCGAAAACCGGCGACCACCCGTCCGGAAAGACCGGCGCACCGGACGCGACACCCGACAACGGGGCGAACGGCGAGGCGGTCGGTGGGGCGGTCGCCGGGCCGAACGGCGGGGTCGGCGAGCCGAACGGCGGGGCGGTCAGCGGGCCGGTCGGCGGGCCGAACGGTGGAGCGGTCGGCGGGCCGAACGGTGGAGCGGTCGGCGGGCCGAACCGTGGAGCGGTCGGCGGGCCGAACCGTGGAGCGGTCGGCGGGCCGAACCGTGGAGCGGTCGGCGGGCCGAACGGTGGAGCGGTCGGCGGGCCGGACGGTGGAGCGGTCGGCGGGGCGAACGGCGGGGGCGGCGGTGGGGTCGCGGTGGCGGTGGCGGCCGATGTTGGTGACGAGAGGGCGGTCGCCGCGCTCGTGGAGAGCGCGATCAGCGCGTACGGGCGGATCGACGCGCTCTTCAACAATGCCGGGATCATCGACGACATGGCGCTGCCCGCCGACATCTCACCGGAGCTGTGGGACCGGGTGCTGCGGGTCAACCTGACCGGCACCTTCCTGGTGACCCGCGCGGTGCTGCCGCACATGCTGCGCGCGGGCCGCGGCGCGATCGTCAACACCGCGTCGGAGGCCGGCGTGCGCGGCGGCGCGGCGGGTGCCGCCTACACCGCGTCCAAGCACGGCGTCGTCGGCATGACCCGCAGCGTGGCCTGGGCGTACGCCAAGGACGGCATCCGCTGCAACGCCATCCTGCCCGGCGCCACCCTGGCGGGCATCGCCGACGGCGCCACCTTCGACCCGACCGGCGCCGCCCGCCTGAGCCCCGTGCTCGCGCTCGGCGACCAGCTCGCCCGGCCGGAGCAGATGGCCGACGCCGCGCTCTTCCTCGCCTCGGACGCGGCCTCGTTCGTCAACGGCGCGATCGTGCCGGTGGACGGCGGCTGGTCCGCCGGCTGATCAGGCGCCCGGCGACGTCAGCTCGGCGGGGACGTCAGCTCGGCGGGGACGAGCCGCACCACGAACGGCTCCGCCCGGGCCCGCGCGGATTCGATCCGGCGCACCAGCTGCCGGACCGCCATCTCGCCGAGCCGGTCCGGCGCGCTCTCGACGTACGCGTACGGCAGCGCGAAGGTCTCGGCGAACTCCGCGGAGTAGCGCCCGACGACCGACAGGCCCTCCAGCCCGCGCGCCCGCGTGACGGAGGGCAGCGCGGCGGCGGCCGCCTCGTTGTCGAGCAGCAGCCCGGTCGCCCCGGGACGGGCGTCGAGCAGGGCGCCGAGCATCCGCTCCGCGGCGGGCCTGCGCGACTCCCCGTACACCGCGTGCAGCCGGACGCCGAGCCGGCGTGCCCGCTCCAGCGCGGCGTCGCGCAGCCGCCACACGTAGGCGCCGCCGCGCTCGACCACGTGCTCCGGCTGCGAGACCAGGATCAGCTCGCGGTGCCCGAGGCCGTGCAGACGGTCGACCATGACCCGTCCGGCCTGCTCGAAGTCCAGGTCGAACACGTCCACGCCGGAACAGTCGCCGGGCAGCCCGACCAGCGCGCCGGGCTGCGGCGCGGCCCGCAGGACCGGGAGCCGGGGGTCGTCGTGCGCGACGTTCAGCAGCACCACGCCGTCGACCATCCGCGACTCGGTGATCCGCCGCAGCGCCCCGGCCCCGTCGGGCTCGGTGACCAGCAGGGTGTCGTAGCCGAGGTCGCGGGCGGTGTCGGTGACGCCGAGGATGTACTGCGTCATCGCGGGCGCGAACTCGTCGGCGTGGAACCGGGCGAGCAGGCCGAGCACCATCGTCTGGGAGGTGGCGAGCGCGCGGGCGCCGGCGTTGGGCGTGTAGCCGAGCGCCTCGGCGGCCTCCAGCACCCGCCTGCGCGCCCCTTCGGAGATGGACCGCTTGCCGGACAGGGCGTAGGAGGCCGTGCTGCGGCTGACTCCGGCCGCGGCCGCCACGTCACCGATCGTCGCCATTCTCGTCTCCATAATCGAACCGGTTCGATTCTCTGCCGACCCATTGACGCGCAGCGCGCGGCTACGTAATCTACGCGAAACTTCCGTCGCCCGGCGAACGATTCCCGACTTGAGATGTCAGCGCTCACACAAATAAGGACCCCTGTGCCGGCCCTCATGAGGGCCGGGTTACTCCCGGAGCTTCCACGCGAACAACTTCTGGGAGCTGACGGTGCCGGTGGAGCTGAGGAAGGGGACGAACACGGTGCGGTTCGCGGCGCAGGAGCTGCCGAACTTCGACGGCGAGACGTACGCGTCGGACACCTTCCCCGGGGTCCTGCTGCGCTCCCGCCACGCCCCGATCATCGACAAGATCACCATCGCCCCGTACAGCGAACGCCGCTGACGCTTTCGATGGCATACGGGTGAGATGCCCGGCTCTGTCATGGGTACGACAGGGCCGGGAGGTGGCGTGGATGCGCGCGTTGCGGTTGCCGGCCTGGAAGTCCGAGCCCGAACTGGTGGAGGTGCCCGATCCCGTGCCGGGGCCGGGGCAGGTGGTGGTCAAGGTGGGCGGAGCCGGCGCCTGCCACTCCGACCTGCACCTGATGCGCGACTTCACGGGCGGCCTGCCCTGGGAGCCGCCCTTCACTCTCGGCCACGAGAACGCGGGCTGGGTGCACGCGGTCGGCGCGGGCGTCACCGGCGTGGAGCCGGGACTGCCGGTGGCCGTCTACGGGCCGTGGGGCTGCGGGGTCTGCGACCGCTGCCGGCTCGGCGTCGAGAACTACTGCGAGAACCCGGCGGGCGCGCCGGTGCCCGGGGGCGGCGGCGGGCTCGGGCTCGACGGCGGCATGGCCGACCTGTTGCTCGTGCCCGACGCCCGGCTCCTGGTGCCGCTGCCCGACGGGCTCGACCCGGTGGCGGCGGCCCCGCTGACCGACGCCGCGCTGACGCCGTACCACGCGGTGCGCCGGTCGTGGGCGAAGCTGCCGCCGGGCAGCACGGCCGTGGTGATCGGGGTCGGCGGCCTCGGCCACATGGCGGTGCAGATCCTCAAGGCGACGACGGCCGCCCGGGTGATCGCCGTCGACACCCGCGAGCAGGCCCGCGCCAGCGCGCTGCGGCACGGCGCCGACCAGGCGGTCGCGCCGGGTGAGCGGGCGGCGGCGGAGATCCGCGAGGCCACCGGCGGCCGGGGCGCGGACGTGGTCGTCGACTGCGTGGGCGCGCAGGAGACGCTGGCCCTGGCGGGCGCGGTCGCGCGGATGCTCGGTGATGTGACCATCGTCGGCATCGCCGGGGGCGCGCTGCCGGTGACGTTCGGCTCGCCGCCGTACGAGGTGTCGGTGCAGTCGACGTACTGGGGCACCAGGCCGGAGCTGATCGAGGTGCTGGACCTCGCGGCCCGCGGGCTGATCACCGCGGAGGTGACCACGTTCCCGCTGGAGCGGGCCGTGGAGGCGTATCACCGGCTGGAGAACGGCGAGATCTCCGGCCGCGCCGTCATCACCCCCGCCTGAGCGTCACGGCCGGCCGCCGCCGTGGGTGAGATGACCCTTGCTCACGATCCCGGTGCGGTGATATCCGTGTGCTCAGACGCCGAGACAGGAGCCGAGTCAGGTGATGGACGACGCCCGCAAGATCAGGCGCACCGACGCCTCCGGGACCTGCCCGGTCACCCGGGCCGCCGACGGCACCTGGCAGGTGCGCGGATACGCCGAGGCGCGGGCCGTGCTGCGCGCCGACGCCACCGTGCAGGCCGGGCTGGGCGTCGAGACGGTGGACAAGGCCCCGGCCGGGATCCGCCGGCCCGTCCTCTACCGCGACGGCCCCGAACACCGCGAGCACCGGCGGCAGACCGCGCGCTACTTCACGCCGCGTCGCGTGGACGAGCACTACCGCGAGCTGATCGCGGACATGGCCGACCGCGCGCTCGCCCGGTTGCGTACGGACGGCTCGGCGCAGTTGTCCGACCTGAGCTTCGGCATGGCGATCGGCGTGGCCAGCGCGGTCATCGGCCTCACCGAGAGCAGGCCGGGCATCCGCCGCAGGCTGGAGCGCTTCTTCCCGGAGAAGTTCGGCAGGCCCGGCTTCACCAGCCTGAGCGGGATCTACTGGATGGGACGGCAGATCTACAGCTGGGGCAGCATCTACCTGGCCGACGTCCGCCCCGCGGTCCGGCCGCGCCGCCGGGAGCCGCGCGACGACCTCATCTCCCACCTGATCGCCGAAGGGTGCACCGACGCCGAGATCCTCGGCGAGTGCCTGACGTTCGCCGCGGCGGGGATGGTGACGACGCGGGAGTTCATCTGCGTCGCCGCGTGGCAGTTGTTCACCGACGAGGCGCTGCTCGACCGGTACCTCAAGGCCGAGGAGCCGGAGCGGCTGGCCGTGCTGCACGAGCTGCTGCGGCTCGACCCCGCGGTGGCGCGGCTGCGGCGGCGCACCACGGCGGACCTCGAACTCCCCGGGCAGGTCACCGTTCCCGCGGGCGAGGTGGTCGAGCTGCTCGTCGACGAGGTGAACGCGGACCCCCGGGCGGTGGGCTCCCAGCCTCTGTCCGCGTGCCCAGGCCGGGCCCTCGACGCGGGCGCCGGGCCGGCGGTGCTCTCCTTCGGCGACGGCCCGCACCGGTGTCCCGGCGCGGGCATCGCCATCCTGGAGACCGACATGTTCCTCACCCGGCTCTTCGCGCTGCCGGGCATCCGGATGGCGACGGCGCCCAGGGTCGGCTTCAAGGACGAGATCGGCGGCTACGAGATCCGCGGCCTCACCGTCACCACCGGCTGATCACGTAGCTCCGGCCCCCGACAGCCTCCCAGGTCAGGGTGTCTCCGGCGCGGCGCGGCGCGATCCCTCCGCCCCGATCGTCGCGGAGCCGATGCGACGCGGTCTCCCGGTCTCCGTCGTCGCGGAGCCGATGCGCGGCCTCACCTTCGTGGACGTGGCAGTGGTTCGCGATGGATGTCCTGACCGTGAGGGGGCCGGTGCGGCCCGGGCGTACGGTGATGGTCTCGGCGACGCCGTCACGCCACGAGACGTCCACGGTCACGTCGCCCCGGGCGCGCAGCCCCGACACCGAGCCGTCCTTCCACACGGCGGGCAGCGCGGGCAGCACGTGCACCTCGCCGCGGTGGCTCTGCACCAGCATCTCGGCGATGCCGGCGGTCGCGCCGAAGTTGCCGTCGATCTGGAACGGCGGATGGGTGTCCCACAGGTTGTCCAGCGTCGAGGTCCTCAGCTGCTCGGCGAGCATCCGGTGGGCACGGTCGCCGTCCAGCAGCCGCGCCCAGAAGCTGATCTTCCAGGCCTTGCTCCAGCCGGTGCCGCCGTCGCCGCGCGCCTCCAGCGACACTGCCGCCGCCTCCGCCTCCGGCGTGCCGGCCGCGATCCGGTCGCCGGGGTGCAGCGCGTACAGGTGGGAGACGTGCCGGTGGGTGTCGGTCCTGGAGTCCAGGTCCTCCTTCCACTCCTGCAACTGCCCCCAGGACCCGATCCGGATCCCCGGGTCGAGCCTGCCGAGCGCCGCCTCCGCCGCCGCCCGGAACTCCTCGTCCACGCCGAGCGCCGCCGCCGCGGCCAGCGCGCTTTCGAGCACCTCCCGTACGATCTGCTGCGACATCGCGGCCCCGGCGGAGAAGTCGCCGTGCTCGGGTGAGTAGCTGGGCGAGACGACGAGCAGGCCGTCGTGCGGGTCGGTGTGCAGGAAGTCCAGCCAGAACTCGGCCGCCCCCTTGATCACCGGATAGGCGGTCTCCCGCAGATACTCCAGGTCCCCGGTGAACCGGTAGCCGTCGTAGAGGTGCCGCGCCGTCCACGCCGCCGCCTCGGGGAACCAGAAGGCGGTCGGCCAGTCGTGCACGCCGGTGAAGCCGAACGGGTTCGTCTCGTTGCCCACCACCCAGCCGCGGGCGCCGTACATATCCCTCGCCGTCCTGCGCCCCGGCTCCACCAGGGCCCGGACGAACCTGTCGTACGGGACGGCCGTCTCGTGCAGGTTGGCCGGTTCCGCGGGCCAGTAGTTCATCTGCAGGTTGATGTTGACGTGGTAGTCGCCCGACCAGGGCGGGCTGGTCGACGCGTTCCACACGCCCTGCAGGTTCGCGGGCAGGATGTCGTTCTCCCGCGAGCACGCGATCAGCAGATAGCGGCCGTAGGCGAACATCAGCGCCTCCACCGCGCGCTCGTCCGGACCGTCGCCGCCCGTGTAACCCCGCAACAACCGGGCAGTGGGCACCGGCCCCCCGAACCCGGACCGCACCGGACCTGCGGGCCCCCTTCCGGGACCACCCCGTTCCAGACCAGCGGACCCGCCGGTCTCACCCTTTCCGGGACCGCTCTCCGGCGCGGACTGCCCGAGGTCGAGCCGCACCCGGTCGAACAGCGCGCGGTGGTCGGCCACGTGGGCGGCCCTGAGCGCGTCGTAGCCCAGCGCGGCGGCCGCGTCCACGGCGGCGGTGACCCGGGCATGCGGGTCCTCGCCCCGGTAGCGCGGGTAGGTGTCGGCGTAGTCGGTCCCCGCCGACAGGACGAAGACCGCGCTGTCGGCCCCGGTGACCGTGATCGTCTCCCCCGTGTCCGTACGGGTGCCGCCCGCGACGATGACCTGGACCTGGGCCTCGAAGACCAGCCCGTTGTCCGCGAGCCGTCCCCGGACGGTGAGCCGGCCGCCCTCGGCGGTGACGGTCTTGTCGTCCCGGGGCGAGGTGTGGCGCAGCGTGAACGAGACCGCGCCACCCCGGTCGGCGGAGACGCGCCCGGCGATCACGTTGCCGGGGTTGGCGGCGAAGTACTCGCGGGTGTGCGTGACGCCCCCGGCGGTGTAGCGCACCCGCGCCACGGCCTCACTGAGGCTGAGCTCACGGCGGTAACCTCCGGCGCCGCCGGGCGCGCCGAAGTCCAGGTGGAGGTCGCCGAAGGTCTGGTACGCCCCGAACCCGGTCTTGGGCTGCCCCAGCAGGGCAGCCACGTCCTCGGCCGGCACCCTGCCCTCCCGGTCGATCCGCCGCCGGACCTCCGCCAAGGCGTCCGGACGCGGCGTCCTCCAGTCGCCGAAGTCGTAGCCGTCGTGGCCGGGACCCCCGGTCCACAGCGTCTTCTCGTTGAACTGGATCCGCTCGGTGACCACGCCGCCGAAGACCATGGCGCCCAGCGGCCCGTTGCCGATGGGCAGTGCCTGGGTCTCCCAGTCGACGGCGGGCTCCTCGTACCAGAGCGTCAGTTCGTCGGGCATGGCGGCCATTGTCCCGCGATCTCACCGGATATGGCCCTCTATGCTGCCGATCATGAGCATCTCTCTCAGCGACGCTGCCCGGAGCATCCTCAGCGCCCCCAACCTCGGCGTTCTCGCCACCCTCAACCCCGATGGCAGTCCGCAGACCTCGGTCGTCTGGGTCGGCACCGACGGCGACGACGTGGTCATCTCCTCCCAGGCCGGCAGGCGCAAGGTGGTGAACCTGGAGCGGGACCCACGGGTCAGCCTCAGCGTGTTCGACCTTGCGGACCCCGACAGGTACGTCGAGGTGCGAGGGGTCGCGACGGTCACCGAGGACGAGGGAAGGCGGCTGGCGGTGCGGCTGGCGGAGGAGTACGAGGGCGAAGGAGCCGGCGAGGAGTACCTCCGGCTGCCCCCGGAAAAGGTGCGCGTGACGATCCGCATCACGCCGCGGCGGGTGGTGGGGAACGCGGCGTGACGCGCCGGCGTCTCACGCCCGGCCGGAGCACCCGGACGACGGGTTCGAGCAGTCCCCCGCCGGCCCCTTGGCGAACCTGGTCAGCAGGTTGAGCGTGGCGCGGCGGGTGAAGGCGGAGGCCGCCCGGGTCACGCCGTGGCCGCAGGCCGCGCCCTTCATGCCGCACACCCAGCGCATCGTGCCGGAGGCGAACACCCCGGCGCCGCTGGGGGCGACGTAGTAGGTGGTGTGGCTCACCGTGGCCCGGCCGCCGCAGTCGACGGGCGACTCGGCCAGCACCTCGATGTCGTCCGGTGAGCCTGGCGACACCTTGTCGGTCTCCACGCCGGCCAGCCCGGGGAAGCTCCTGCCCCGGGTCCCCTCGAAGATCCAGTGGCCCGGCTTGCTCACCCGGTAGGTCGCCTCGGCCGGGAAACAGTCGTACATCTGCCCGACCAGCCCGCTCTCCGGCTCCGACCCCCGCCAGAGCGGGCACCGGGTCTCCTTGTCGCACATGACCGTCCTGCCGTGCAGCCCGATCCGCCAGTAGACGGCGTTGGCCCCGAGGAAGGCCAGGTTCGCGCCCGCGTCACGGGCCCGCGTGACGACCTTCCGCATCGTCGGCGACCAGTACTCGTCGTGCCCCAGCGACACCACGGCCCGCGCGCCGCCCAACGCGCCGGGCCGCAGGTCGAGGCTGGTCAGATAGGCCAGCGGCACTCCGCTCCGCTCGGCCAGCCGGATGGCGTTCCACTCGAAGTCCAGGAAGAGCCGGGCACCCGAGCCGTCGTACGGACGATCGAAGGTGACCTTGCGTGACCGGTCGTCGAATCCGCCGGGGCCGCTGTAGAGGCTGCGTCCTCCCCACAGGTTGTACGCCTGCCAGGTGGTCACGGCGTTGACGATCACGACCCGGCCCTCGGCCGAGGCCGACCGCACGGTGATCGGCACGTAGCGCTGGCCGCCCGTCGAGGCGTCCAGCCGCACCAAATAGGCGCCCTCGGCCCAGCCGGTGGTGTCGACGGTGAGCGAGGGCTTCCAGTGAGCGGCGGTCACCATGCCCTCGACGGTCCGCGGCGGCGGCTGCCGGGTCCCGGCGACCGGCGTGGAGCGCCAGACCCTCACCGGCCGGGCGCCCATCCGGAACGCCGACGCGGTGAAACGCGGCGCGGTCGTGGAGACGAGCAGCCGGAACCGCTCCCCCGGCAGCACGCTGACCCGGTCGGCGTACCCCTCGATCTCGTGCTCGCCGCCGCGTTCGGTGATGCGCCACGGCGCGGGCGGCGCCTGCGCGGGCGCGGCGCGTTCGGAGGCTCCGGCGGACACCGAGGCGGGCCCGGGGGCGACCGGCGCGGTGGCGGCGCAGCCGGCGGTGAGCAGGACCAGGACGGCGAGGACATGACGCACGGTCACCCATGCTCACGCCCGCCCCCGGGCGGGCGCCCGCCTTTGGCGAAGTACTTACCCTCAGCCGTCGGCGGCCGGTCTGAGCAGGCCGATCTCGTACGCCGCCGCCACCGCCGCCGCCCGGTCCTTCACCTGGAGCTTGGCGAAGACGTGGAGCAGATGCGTCTTGACCGTCGCCTCGGTGATGAAGAGCTTCCCGGCGATGTCGCGATTGGTCGCGCCCCGGGCGATCAGCTTGAGCACCTCGAGTTCGCGGCGGCTCAGCGTGCGCGGCGCCTCCGGCGCGCGGTCCTTCGCCGTCAGCACACCGGCCACCGTCGGAGACAGCACGGTTTCGCCTCGGGAGGCCGCCAGCACGGCACGGCGCAGGTCGGCGCGGGGCGTGTCCTTGAGGAGATAGCCGGTGGCGCCCTGCTCGATCGCCGGCAGGACGTCGGCGTCGTCGTCGAACGTGGTCAGGACCAGCACGTGGATGCCGGGCGTCTGCTCGCGGAGCCGGCGGATGACCTCCACGCCGCTCATCCTCGGCATGCGCAGGTCCAGGAGCACGACGTCGGGGTCCGTACGCAGGGCCACCGCGAGGGCCTCGGGACCGTCGGCCGCCTCGCCGACGACCTCGAAGCCGGCGTCGGCGGCGAAGATGCCGCGCAGGCCGTCGCGGACGATCGGGTGGTCGTCCACGATGATCAAACGGATCGGCGGCATGGCCTCACGGTCCCGGGTCGGGGTCGGCGGGGATGGCCGGGACGGTGGCGGAGACGCCGGTGCCCTGGCCGGGGGCGGACTCGATCGCGAAGCTCCCGGCCAGGCGGGTGACGCGCTGGCGCATCGCGACGAGGCCGAAGCCCTCGCCGTGGGACGCGGCCGCCGGGGCGAAGCCGGCGCCGTCGTCGCGGACGTCCAGCGCCACCACGTCGTCCATGTACGAGAGCGTGAGGCCGACCCGCCCGGCCGAGGCGTGCTTGGCCACGTTGGCCAGCGCCTCCTGCGCCACCCGCAGCAGGGCCGTCTCCACCTCCGCGTGCAGCGGCCGGGGGTCGCCGGTGATCGACACGGCGGCGGGCACGCCGGTGTTCCGCGACCAGGTCGCCGCGAGCCTCTCCAGAACGGTCGCCAGCTCGCCCTCGTGCTGGAGCGACGCCGGGCGCAGCGCCTGCACCGAGCGGCGGGCCTCGGTCAGGCTCTCCCTGGCCATGGCCTGAACCGTGTCCAGGCGGGCACGGGCCGGAGGCGGCACGTCCCCGACGGCCTCCAGCTGGGTGAGGATGGCGGTCAGGCCCTGCGCGACGGTGTCGTGGATCTCCCGGGCCATCCGCTGCCGCTCCTCCAGCACGCCGGCCTCGCGGGCCCGGGTCAGCAGCTGGGCCTGGAGGTTCGCGTTGTCGTCGGCGAGCGCGACCAGTTTGGCGCTCGTCTCCCGCAACTCCGCGATCATCACCTTGCGCTGGTCGTTCTGGTCGGAGATGGCCTTGATGACCAGGCCGACGGTGGAGGCGGCCAGCACCCCGACGACGAAGGAGCCGAGCAGCTCGACCGGGGTGCGCCCGAGCTGCGGGCGGGCGGCGATCAGCACGCCGACCGTCACGGCCACCCCGCCGTACGCCCACAACCCCGGCAGCAGGGCGAAACACTGGACGAACGCCCCCAGTCCCGTCACCGTGAACACGTTGTCGATCCTGACCAGGACCCCGATGACGGCGAGCAGGACGGCGAAGTAGGCGATCAGCACCACGGGGCGGGCGATCCAGCCAGGGTGGGAGGTCACCATCAGCCAGTGCCAGGCCACCGCGAACAGCGCCAGGACCAGCACCTCCAGCCGCCACTCCCGCAGCAGGGCGAAGAGCGCGGGAAGCAGGACCAGCAGGTAGGGCAGCGCGGCCTGGACCCGGTCCCAGCGCGTCAGGCCCGGGTCGGTCGTCACCATCGGAACGTCCTGAGGGCGAGGCCGCCCGCGACGATCGAGATCGCGACCATGACGCCCAGCGTAAGCGGTGAGGTGGCACCGCCCGCCCAGCCGTCGCGGACCGCCTGGACCGCCGGAGCCATGGGGAGGAGATCGCCGATCGCGCGCATCGAGCCGGACATGGTCTCCCGGGGGATCATGGCGCCGGACAGGAACACCATCGGGAAGAACACGGCCAGCCCGATCACGGTCGCGGCGCGGCCGGTGGGGACGAGCGCGCCGAGGAGGAGCCCTATGGAGCCCAGGCTGAGCGCGCCCAGCAGCCACGCCACCAGGACGCCCACGACGTTCGCCGGCGCGGTCAGCCCGAACGCGACCAGGCCGATGACGATCAGCAGCGCCGAGCCGAGCACCGCCAGCAGCATGTGCGCCGCCCACTGTGCCCCGAACAGCATGGCGCGGGAGGCGGGGGTCGCGCGCAGCCGCTTCAGGACCCGGCGCTCCCGGTAGTGGGCCAGCGTGGCGGGGAGCACGACCAGCGCGGCCAGGCCGATGACGAACACGGTCAGCATCGGCACGGTGGCGTCGATCAGCGGCGTCCCGCCCCGCAAGGGCTTGTTGCCGCCCCGCAGCTTGACCCAGAGCATGATCGCTGGGAAGACGAGCGCGAAAAAGGCCGACATCGGGTCACGGACGATCAGCTTGAGCTCGACGGCGACGACGTTCGCGAGGCCTTTCATGCCATTTCCCTTTCGGTCAGGGCGAAGTACGCGTTCTCCAGGGAGTCGGCTCCCGCCTCGGCGATCAGCTCCCGCGGGCTGCCCTCGGCGACGACGCGGCCGCGGTCGACGATGGCGAGGCGGTCGCACAGCGCCTCGGCCTCGTCCATGAAGTGGGTGACCAGCACGACGGTGACGCCGCGCCCGCGCATCTCGCGGATGAGGCCCCACGTGGTGCGGCGGGCGGCGGGGTCAAGGCCGGTGGTGAGCTCGTCGAGGAAGACGACCTCGGGGTTGCCGACCAGGGCCAGCGCGATGAACAGGCGCTGCTTCCAGCCGCCGGACAGGTTCCCGAAGCGGGCCCGTCTCCGGTCCGCGAGCCCCCATTCGTCCATGACCGCCCGCCAGTCGGCCGGCTTGTCGTAGAAGGAGGCGTACATCCTCAACGCCTCGCCTACCTTGATGGCGTCGGGGAGGGCCGCCTCCTGCAGCTGGGCGCCGATGCGCTGGAGGAGCGCGCGGCGGTCGTCGTACGGGTCCAGGCCGAGCACGCGCAGGGTGCCGCCGTCCGGCCGGCGCAGCCCGGAGGCGCACTCCACGAGCGTGGTCTTGCCCGCGCCGTTGGGGCCGGCGATGCCGAAGATCTCGCCGCGCCGCACGGTCAGGGTGACGCCGTCGACCGCCTTGCCCGCCTTGTAGCTCTTGCTCAGCTCGTTGATCTCGATGATCGCTGTCATGCTTCGAGCCTCGCCGCCGGGCGCCGCCGCCGACATCCACCGATCGGTTGATGGGGGTCAGCCGTACCGGTCGTGCGCCGGCGGGCGGAGCGTGAGGGTGCCGCTGCCGGTGTCGAGTTCGGCCATGGTGCCGAGGGCGACGGCGTGCGGATCCGGGCCGTGCCCGAATTCGAGCCCACCGAGCACGGGGACGCCGAGCGGGGTGAGCCGGTCGCGGAGAACGTCGACGAGGTTCCAGCCGCGGTCGGTGTAGTCCTCGAAACCGGGGAACCGTCCCAGGACGATTCCCCGCAAGCCGTCCAGGGCGCCCGAGCGGATCAGCTGGGTGAGTTGCCGGTCGACCTGTCCTAGCCCGATCGTCCGTTCGGCTTCGATCAGCAGGATCGCCCCCGTCAGATCGGGCAGTCCGGCGCCGGCCAGGCCGGCCAGCGCGCTCAGCCATCCGCCCAGCAGGTGGCCGCGGGCGTGGCCCGGCACCTCGGCGGCGGCCGACATCAGCTGAGGATGGCGATGGTGCGTCACGGGTTCGGTGCTCGTCAGCAGATGGCGGACGGTCGCGGTGGCGTGGGGGCCGACGAGGCAGCCGTGGATGCCGGGGACCCGGGCCTGACGCCAGATGGTCAGGTGCAGGTAGGTGATGTCGCTGAATCCCACCAGCGGTTTCGGGTCCGCGCGGATGGCGTCGACGTCGAGCCCGTCGAGGATCCGGTAGGCCCCCGCCCCGCCTCGGGTGGTGATGACCGCTCGGATCTCCGGGTCCGCGAAGGCGGCGTTGAGGTCGGAGAGCCGGTCCGCGTCGTGCCCGGCCAGGTAACCGCGCTGGTCGAAGACATGTTCTCCGATCTTGACCCGCAGCCCCCAGCTGCGCAGAAGCCGGGTGAGGTCCTCGACCGCGGTGGCGTCGGGAAAGCTGGCCGGCGAGACGAGGGCGACCTGGTCGCCGGTCCGCAGCCGCGGCCAAGAGGACTCGGGGGGCTCATGCGATGGAGTCGTCATCGAAGCCCTATATCCCTCTTCTCCGGGCGTCTCAACCGCCATGCCGTGGTCCTGGGTGAGGCCGAGGTCCCGTACCGAACAAGATTGGTGCAACGCCGCAGCGGCCTGACGGGACAGAAGGGCATGACGGAACTGAGAACCGCGGACCCGCCCGATCTTGAGCAGGTCTATCGCGACCAGCGGACGACGCTGCTACGCCTGGCGTTCTTGCTGACAGGCTCGCGGGAACAGGCCGAAGACCTCGTCCAAACAGCCTTCGTGACGGCGTGCGCGCGCTGGGACCGAATCCAGCAACCCCTGGCGTACCTGAAGCGGGCGGTGGTGAACCGCGCGAACAGCACGCATCGGCGATGGGCGCGCGAGCGCGGGCGACACGTTGTGGAGCGGACAACGGAGATGCCAGACATCGACGAGACCTGGACCCTCGTCAAGCAGCTGTCGGGGAGGCAGCGAATCGTCGTGGTGCTGCATTGCTACGAAGACCTCCCTCTGGTCGAGATCGCCGGCATCCTCTCCCGGCCCGCGGCCACCATCCGGTCCGATCTCAAGCGTGCTCTCGCCCGACTCAGGAAGGCAATGAAATGAACAACCGCGAAACAGAACTGGCGATCGAGCCCGAACTCGACTCCCGCTTGCGGCGGACCCTGTCCGAGGTCGCCATGACAATCGGCGACATCGACGAGCCACAGGCGGTTCCCTTGCCGCGCAGACGGCGCTTCGCGTGGGCGTTGGGCACTGTGATGATCAGCGCGCCGCTGCTCGGATTCACCTACGTCCAGATCGGCGCGGAGTACGTCGACCGGCTGCCGACCGAGAACGCGCTGTTTCAGGGCAGAAGCGGACCGGACCAGTACTGGCTCGTGCCGTCCTTCCACCAAGATGGCTGCGGCAAGCCGATGCCCGGTGTGGAGTTGGTCTCCAAACGCCGGAACATCATCGGCGCCGAGTGGGACACAGTCATCGTCACGTACAGCAAGGCGAACGAGGACGCCAAGGGCTGTTTCACCGCCAGCCCTCAGTCCGCCTCTCCCGACCAGGCCGACATCGCGGTGACGCGACTGGGGCCCGGTGATGACCACACCACCGGTTGGATCGTCTTCGGCGCCTTTCATCCTTCCGTCCACACCGTTCGCGTGACCGCACGGGATGCGGCGACACGTACTGTCACCACCCTCCCTCGCACCGATGACCCGGACGGGCCCCGCTACGCTGCGCTCACCATGCCCGCCTCCGTCACGCAGGCGACGATCACTTTGCTGGACAGCCACGGGTCGGCTGTCCCCGGCGGAGTCCGTCACTTCCAGCTCCATACGCCCGACGAATAAGCCCACTGCTACAACGAAGGCCGGCCAGGGGATGGCTCGTTCCCTGGCACATCCGGGACTTCTCGTCTTGATCTTCGTCGACCCTCTTGCCCGATCAGTCAGGTACAGATGAGCCCGCCGAAGCAGAGCGGAGCGGTCGGAGTCGCCGTTCTCACTCGCTCCGACGTACTTGGCGAAGGAACCGCCGCAGCGACCGCGTCATCGAAGTTGACAGTACGGAGCCGCGGCGTTGGCCCATGAGGTGGCGCAGCGTGTCCAGCAGGGTGCCGGTGAAGCTGCGTCCTGACACGACCCAGCATCGGCAGTCTCCCCTCCCCTGTCGGGAGGCCGTGCCCGGCACGGGGTTCTGTTACCGATCCCGCTGCCGCGGCCGGTAATGCCAGCAGTAACAGAGTGCGATCACGCTGCCCCCTATCGCGTCGGGGGACGAGTTCATGACCAGCTGATGGGATCGCCGTAATGACCAACAGAACTTCCCTCGCCGGCCGTCGTCGGCGGCTCGCAGCCGTCGCCGCGGCGGCTTCACTGACATTGACCACGGCGTGCTCGTCCTCGGACGACGTCGCCCCCGACGCGGCGCCCGCCGCTGCCGCTTCCTCCGAGGCGGCCCCGCTCAAGCTCGTCGGCATCCTCACCGTGTCCGCGCCGTCTGTCGGGTTCCCGGACCAGGCGGCGGCGATCGAGGCCGCCGTGTCCGCGGCGAACGACAGCGGCGGCATCGCCGGCCGCAAGGTCGAGCTGACGGTCTGCAACGACCAGGCCGACCCCAACGTGAGCGCGAAGTGCGCCCAGGATGCGGTCGCCCAGGGCGCCATCGCCGTGATCGGCGGCCTGTCGGTCGGCGGCAGCGGCATGGTGCCGGTGCTCGAACAGGCCGGTATCCCGCTGCTCAGCCACCCGATCAACCCGCTCGAGTTCACCAGCCCGGCTTCCTGGCCGATCCCCGGCGGCACGCCGGTGTCGTTCAGCGGGGCCGCGATCGGGCTGGTCAAGACCTACGGCTGCAAGAAGGTGGACGCGATCACACAGTCGCTGCCGTCCTCGATCGCCTCCGCCGACTTCGCCGACGCCGGGCTGAAGTCGCTCGGCATGAAGCTGAACGCGAAGATCGCGGTGCCGACCACCAACGCCGACTACGGAGCCCCGGTCGCCCAGGTCGTGTCGAACGGCGCGGACTGCGTGGTGATCGCGCTCCCGCCGGGCGAGGCCGGCAAGGCGATCACGGCCCTGGGCGCCGGCGCGCCGGGCGTGAAGGCCGGGCTCGCCGCCGCGTCGCTCACCCAGGCGCTCATCGACCAGGTGGGCAAGCCCGCCGAGGGCGTGCTGCTGTCCGACTCGTTCCTGCCGGTGAACAGTGACGAGGCCGGCATGGTCGCCTTCCGCGACGCCATGAAGAAGTACCAGCCGGACGCGAAGCCGACGTCGGCGGGCGTGGTCGTGTGGTCTGCCCTGGCCGTGGTGAAGGCGGCCGCCGAGTCCATCCAGGGCCCGATCGACGGCAAGGCGATGCAGCAGGCGCTCGGCACACTCGACGCCGTCGAGACGGGTGTCGGACCGGCCATCGACCTCACCACGCCGATCGGCATCAAGGACTTCAGCCGGATCCTGAACACGATCGTCGTCACGTACACGGTCAAGGACGGCACCTACGGCCCGGCCGCCGAGCCGTTCAGCGTGCTCGACGCCGTCAAGGCGAACGGGTGACCCAGACCGGGGACCGGACAGTGGCGGAGCCGATCCTCGAGGCGTCCGACCTCGAGGTCGGCTACGGCCACCTCCCCGTACTGAAAGGGCTGTCGGTCGCGGTCCGTCCCGGCGAGATCGTCGCGCTGCTGGGCGCGAACGGAGCCGGCAAGACCACGACCCTCATGGCCCTGTCCGGAGTCCTGACACCGATCTCCGGCTCGGTCCGGCTCGACGGCCGGCCCGCGCCGGAGGGGCTGCATCGCAGGGCCGACGCCGGCGTGGCGCTGATCTGCGAGGACCGCTCGGTCTTCATGGGCCTCACCTGCCGGGAGAACCTCCGGCTCGGCCGCGGCGGCGTCCAGGAGAGCCTGGCTCTGATGCCCGAACTGGAGCCGCTGCTGGACCGGAAGGTGGGGCTGATGTCGGGCGGCGAGCAGCAGATGCTCACCCTGGCCCGCGCGCTGGCCGGCTCGCCGAAGGTGCTGCTCGCCGACGAGCTGACCCTCGGCCTCGCCCCGCTGATCGTGGCCCGGCTGCTCACCGGTCTGCGCGCCGCCGCCGACCGGGGCGTCGGCGTGCTCATCGTCGAGGAGCGGGTCCAGCGCGCTCTCCAGATCGCCGATCGCGTCTGCGTGCTGCGCCGGGGAGAGATCGTGATCGAGGGTACGGCGGCCGAGATGGGATCGCGGCTGGCCGAGATCGAGGCCAGCTATCTGTCGGCCGCGGCCGACGAACCCGGCGCCACGATCGGAGGCCACGGGTCATGAACGGCGCCATCCAGCTCGCGCTGGTCGGGATGTCGTCGGGATCTCTCCTGGCGTTGACCGCGCTCGGCATCGTGATCGCCTATCGCGGGTCCGGGATCATCAACTTCTCCCACGGCATCGTCGGGACCGTGGCGGCGTTCGCCTACTGGGAGCTCAACGCGGGCCAGGGGCTCTCGCCCGTGCTCGCGGTGCCCGGCGCGCTGCTCGCCGCCGCGCTGTGCGGCTACCTGACCTACCGGCTCGCGATCCAGCGCATGGCGCGCATGTCGACACTGAGCCGCACCAGCGTCTCGCTGATCGTGCTCGTCGTCGTGCAGTCGGCGCTGACCTTGAGGTACGGCGCGGACGAACGCATCGTCCAGCCCATCTTCCCCACGGATCCGGTGTCGCTGTTCGGGATCCACCTGGGCAAGGACCGGATCATCACCTTCTTCATCGCCACCGTGCTCGTCGCCCTGCTCACCGCCTGCTACGGCCGCACCCGGTTCGGGCTGGCCACCGCGGCGCAGGTGGAGAACCCGATCGCGTCGGCTGCGCTGGGCATCTCCCCGGTCCGGATCGCCACCAGCAACTGGGTGATCGGCTCGGTGTTCGCCGGCGTCGCCGGGGTCCTGCTCGCCCCGATCGTCGGGGTGCAGATCGTCACGCTGACCCACCTGATCGTCCCGGCGCTCGCCGCCGCGCTGATCGGCGGGCTGCGCTCGTTCCCGCTCACGTACCTGGGCGCCCTGCTCATCGGGGTGACGCAGGCCGAGGTGACCCGCTACGTTGCCACGCCCGGCTGGGCGGACGCGGTGCCGTTCCTGCTGATCGTGCTCGTGATGGTGTGGCGCGGCACGGGCGGCGGGATCCGTACGGCCATCGTCGAGCGGCGGCCGAAGGTCGGCGACGGCCACATCCGGCCGTTCATCCTCCTCACGCTCGTCGGCGGCTCGATCCTGCTGCTCACGCTGGTGTTCGATCTCTCGTACGTGACGGCGATGACGATCACCTGCACGTACGGGATCATCCTGCTGTCCAGCGTCGTCATCACCGGTTACACCGGGCAGTTGTCGCTCAGCCAGTTCAGTTTCGCCGGCATCGGCGCGGTCATCACCGGACTGCTGCTGACCCGTACCGGAATGCCGTTCCTGCCGGCGATCGCGCTCAGCCTGGTCGCGACGTTCGTCGTCGGCGCGCTGCTCGGCGTGCCGCTGCTGCGCACCCGCGGGGTGAACTTCGCGGTGGCGACGCTCGGCTCCGCCGTGGCGATCCAGGGCGTGCTGTTGCAGAACCCGACGTACTCGGGCGCCTACACGCCCCTGACAGGGCCGCTGACGGTGTTCGGCTGGCAGGTGGACTCGCTCGTCCATCCCGAGCGGTGGGCGGTCGTGTGCCTGATCGCGTTCGTCCTCGCCGGTCTCGTGGTCGCCAACGTGCGGCGCGGGCGGGTCGGACGCCGCATGATCGCGGTACGCACCAACGAGCGGGCGGCCGAGTCCGTCGGGCTGAACCCGTGGCGGGTCCGCCTCTACGCGTTCGCCCTCTCGGCGGCCATCGCCGCGCTGGGCGGGATCCTCGTGGTGTTCCGGCAGCCGACCATGGTGTTCGAGCGGGGCTTCGCGGCCTTCGACTCGATCCTGGGGATCTCCCAGGTCGTCCTGGGCGGCATCGGTTACATCGCCGGCCCGCTCCTCGGCGTGCTCGGGCATCCCGGCGGTTTCATCTCCACGCTGCTCGACTCGGACAGCGCGACGACGCCGCTGTGGATCGCGCTCGTGGGCGGCATCCTGTCCATCTGGTACTTGCAGGCGCGGCCAGACGGGGCCGCGGAGGGCCTCGGGCGGCATATCCACCTGCCCCGCCGGTCCCGTCCGGCGCCGGTGACCGCCACGACCGCGGCCCCGCCCGGCCGCGTGCCGGAACGGACGCTGCGGGGCCAGGGGCTGACGGTCGCCTTCGGCGGGGTGGTCGCGGTCGACGACGCCTCGCTGGACGTCGGGCCGGGCGAGATCGTCGGCCTCATCGGGCCGAACGGCGCGGGCAAGACGACCCTGATCGACGCGGTCACCGGCGCGACCAGACCGAAGGCCGGCACGGTCACGCTCGGGGACAAGCCGATCGGGTCCATGAGGATGCACCGCCGGGTCAGGGAGGGGATCGGCCGATCGTTCCAGAGTCTCGAACTCTTCGACGACATGACCGTGGCCGACAACCTCAAGGCGTCGGTCGACGCGCGGTCCGGCAGCGCCTACCTGACCGACCTGGTCTGGCCGCGCCCGACGGCCTTCACCGCGGGGGCGCTCGCCGCCGTCGAGCTGTTCGAGCTCGGTCCCGACCTCGACCGGCTGCCCACCGAGCTGCCGTACGGCCGGCGCCGGCTGGTCGGCATCGCCCGCGCGGTGGCCGCCGAGCCGTCCATCCTCTGCCTCGACGAGCCGGCGGCCGGGCTGAGCTCGACCGAGTCGGCCGAGCTGGGCGTGCTGCTGCGGCGGCTCGCCGACGAGCGCGGCATGGGAGTGCTGGTCGTCGAGCACGACATGGAGCTGGTCATGCGGGTGTGCGACCGGGTGATCGTGATGGAACGCGGGCGGATCATCGCCGACGGGACACCGGGCGACGTGCGCCGTGACCCCCGGGTCATCGCGGCGTACCTCGGCGACGAGCCGACGGAAGCGGAACCTCCGGAACCCGTCGAAGCACGGAACGAGACGGCCCGTAAGAGAGAGGAAGCCGAGCAATGAGGTCCGACGATCGGATCGAGAAGGCGCTCGCCCGCGCCGTCGAGCTGGGCGAGGTCGGCGTGCAGGTCGCCGCCTACCTCGGTGACGAGCTCATCGTCGACGCGTGGACCGGCGTCGCCGACCCGCGCCACCGCCGGCCGGTCGACGGCGACACCCTGTTCCCCGTCTTCTCGGTGAGCAAGGCGTTGCTCGCGACGGCGATCCAGCTCCAGTGCGAACGAGGGCTGGTGGACATGGACGAGCCGGTCGCGACGTACTGGCCGGAGTACGGGCAGCGCGGCAAGGAGCGCATCACCGTCGGTCACGTGCTCACGCACCGGGCCGGCGTCCCGCACATGCCGCCGGACCTGGACGCCGCCGGACTGGCGGACTGGGACGCCATCACCTCCTGGCTCGCGGGCGTCGAACCGCTGCACCCGCCGGGCGAACGCTCCATGTACCACTCGATGAGTTTCGGGCACATCCTCGGCGAGGTCGTCCGCCGCACCGACCCGGAGCACCGCCCGTACGACCGGTTCCTGCGCGAGGAGCTGTGCCTGCCGATCGGCGCCGATGACGTCTGGGATGTGCTCCCGGCGGAGCACGAGCATCGGGTCGCCCGGCTGACCTGGGGGCCGAACCCGCCGAAGCGGGCGCCGATGACCGGGGTGCCGCTGCTGTCGATGCCCCCGGAGATCCGTCCGGACGCCGACCGCTGGAACGACCCCCGGTTCCGGTCGTCGTCGGTCCCGGCGGCGGGCGCGGTGATGACGGCCCGCGCCGGTGCGCGGTTCTTCAGCCTGCTCGCCAACCGCGGTGAGCTCGGCGGCCGCCGGTACCTCTCAGCCGGCCGCCTGCTCGCCCTGACCCGGCCGCGGCCGGGCGCCGGCGAGTTCGACGAGGTCTACCAGGGCACGACCTGGATCGGCACCGGCGGCTTCTGGCTGGGCGGCGAGTCTCCGCCCGCCGACCCGCTGCTCGGCCGGTCGGTCCAGGTGCTCGCGCACGCCGGGATAGGCGGGTCGATGGGCTGGGCCGACCTCGCGAGCGGCCTGGCCGTCGTCATCACCCACAACCGGATGTTCCTGGGTGCCGCGCCGGGCGCCGAACCGTTCGTCCCCCTGGCCGACGCCGTGCGCGCGGTCGCGGGCGTGGAGTAGGGAGTGACCGCCATGGAGTACCGGCCGTTCGGGCGGACCGGCGTACGGGTGAGCGCCCTGGGCCTCGGGTGCTGGATGTTCGGTGACCGGGCCGACGAGGCCGAGTCGGCCCGGATCATCGACAGGGCGCTCGACCTCGGCGTCAACTTCTTCGACACGGCGAACAACTACGGCGGAGCACCCGGGCGCAGTGAGTCGATCGTGGGGGCCAACCTGGCCAGGTCGTCCCGGCGCGACCGGGTGGTGATCAACACCAAGGCGTACATGCCGGTCGACCCCGACGACCCCAACGGGCGGGGCGTGAGCCGCCGCCATCTGATCCGCCAGTGCGAGGAGAGCCTGCGGCGACTGGGGACGGACCACGTCGACGTGTTCACGCTGCACCGGTTCGACCCCGGCACGCCGGTCGACGAGCCGTTGCGCGCCCTGGACGACCTGGTGCGCGCGGGCAAGGTCCGTTACCTGGGAGTGAGCACGTCCGCCGCGTGGGAGGTCGTCGAGTCGCTGTGGGTGGCCAAGGAGTTCGGGCTCAACCGGATCGTGGCCGAGACGCCGCCGTACAACATCCTCGACCGGCGGGTCGAGCGTGAGCTGCTGCCGATGGCCGCGACGTTCGGGCTCGCGGTCAACCCGTGGGCGCCGCTCGGCGGAGGGGTGCTCACGGGACAGTACCGGCGCGGCGAGCCGCCGCCCGAGGGCAGCAGGTACGGCGCGGGCGGCGTGCTCGCCGGGTTCGCCGGTGACCGGTTCAGCGACGCCGTGTTCGACGTGCTCGACGTGCTGGAGGAGATCGCGGCGCGGCAAGGCATGACCGTCGCCCAATTGGCCTACTCCTGGGTGGCACGGCAGCCCGGCGTGACGAGCGCGCTGTGCGGGCCGGAGCGGCTGGCCGACCTCGACTCGTGCGCGGATTCCCTGGCGATCGAGTGGACCGCCGAGGATCTGGCCGCGATCGACGCGGTCGCGCCGCCCGGTGACAAGGTCGCCGGTTGGTACGAAGCGCTAGGCGGCCCGCGCTTCCGGCCACACCCGGACAGAGTCTGACCGGACCCCAGAGCCGCTCGTCAGAGGGCCCGCCGGACCGCCCGTGCCCCGCTCCGGGGCACGGGCGGACGCCGGTCAATGACGGACTATCGGTTCGGGTGTCTCCCGACAACTGTCTGGACGCGGCGAAGATGACAGTAGGACCTGCTTACGACCTGGGCACTGGCACTTCGATGGTGTCGAATTACCAGTGCTCGCGTCATCGAAGTCGGCAGTATCCGGCCGAAGATCAAGTGTCAAGGCTTGGGTGGGCTGCCTGCATCAGACCTCGTGGCGGAGTGGGCTGAACCAGATCGGTATCCAGCTAAGCGCCATGATCGCTGCGCCTGTCCACATTGCCGTCCCGATGCCCCAGACCTCGCCAAGAAGGCCCGCCAGCAGACCACCGACGCCGACCGCACCGATAAGGATCAGGCGCATGGTGGCGTTCATCCGGCCGAGCATCGGGTCGGGTGTAACCTTCTGCCTGAAGCTGACGAGCAGCACGTTGTTCATCCCTGTCCGGAAGCACAAGATGCTCCATGCGGCCGCCGAGATCCAGACGCTCCAGCCGACGAACGGCACCAGAAGCGCGAACGGCGCAGTGGTCATGCCGACGATCCACACGGCACGCCCGCGGCCGAACCGCCGGCCGATCAGGTGAGCCGTCGAGGAACCGGCCAGCACACCGAGCCCGCCGATGGCAAGGTAAGCCCCGAGCACCCAGGCGGGATGCCCGAGCTCGTTGACGAGTAGCACGGGAAGCAGCGTCGAGCAGAGCGGGAAGGCGAGGTTCGTCATGCCGCCTTGTGTCGCGATGGCGATGAGGACCCGGTTGCCGAAGAGGAATCGCACCCCCTCGCCGATCTGCCGTCCGAGTCGCTCGCCGGGTACGGGGGCGGGCGCGGGTTCGGGCTTACTGATCCGGCGTAGCCACACGGCCGACCACAGGTAGGTGAGCGCGTCGAGCAGGATCGCCACCGGCGCGCCCGCGAGAGCCACCAACACTCCGGCGGAGCTTCTGCCGCCCACATCCATCGCCGCGTTCGTACCGACGAGCACTGAGTTCGCGGCGGTGAGCCGGTCGCGGCCGACCAGGTGCGGGACCGTGCTCTGCGAGGCGACGTCGAAGAAGAGCGTGCCGATTCCCGTCGCGATGGCGACGCCGTACAGCTGGGTCATCGTGAGAGCGTCCAGCCACCACGTGACCGTTACCGACACCAGAAGCACGGCGCGAACCAGGTCCGTCGCGATCATCACCGGGCGGCGCCTGACCCGGTCCACCCATGCTCCGGCGGGCAAGCCGAGCACGAGCACGGTGATGGTGGTGAGGGCGCTGAGCAGTCCCACTTCACCGGGCCCCGCGTTGAGGGCGATCACCGCGAGCAGGGGCATCGCCACGTAGCCGACCTGGGTGCCGAACTGGCTGACCGCCGACGCCAGGTAGAAATTTCTGAAGGAGGGGTCATGCAGGAGCGGAGGCTCGGCAACAGTTGTCATACCACCTAGATGATGGAATCGTCAGTCCGAGCGCTATTGATTAAGCAGAGGACGAATCGGATGGGCCTTGAGCTGACGTTCACCGCACAGGATGCGGCCAATGTCCGTTTCGCGGCTTCTCCTCTGTGGGAGGTCGTCGCCAGCGTGCGGGTGGTGAAGGATCCGGCCGCGCATGCCGTACTGAAGCCCTGGGCCGAACGGGTGCGGCGGCGGCTCGCCGATGTCGACTGGCGGTTGCTGTCCGACCTGGTGCCGGTGCCGACGATCTCGATCGTCGGCTTCGTCTGCCCGCCGCCCTCAACCTCCGTGCCCGACCTGGAGGTCGAGCTGGCCGGGATGGCGGCGATGGCACCCCTGGTTCAGGAGGGTCTCGACGTCTGGGACGGTCCGCGCACCCGAGCACTCCAAGAGCTCTACGCCGACCCCGTGGGCGGCCTCGAACGACTGGCCGAGGAGATCCGCAGCTACTGGGAAGCGGCCATCGCGCCCTACTGGCCGCGCGTACGGGCCCTGCTCGAAGGCGATGTGCTCTACCGCGCCAGGTTGCTGGCCGAGGGCGGCCTGCGGCGCATGCTCAGCGACCTTGACCCCGCCGTGACCTGGGAGGGAGAGACACTGCGCCTGCCCAAGACGGTCTGCGAAGGTGTGCGCCCGCTAGGCGGCCTGGGACTGTTGCTTGTGCCATCGGTGTTCACCTGGCCGCGCGTCTTCTCCATCACGACCCCGCCCTGGCAGCCCACGATCCGCTACCCCCCGCGCGGCGTCGCGACGCTCTGGGAGCACCGCGAGAGCGACCCGCCACAGGCGCTGGCCGCCGTGCTCGGCCGGACCCGCACCCGACTGCTGGCCGAACTCGACCAGCCCGCCTCGACCAGGGAACTGGCCGCCCGCCTCGACCTGTCGGAACCAGGCGCGAACCAGCACCTCACCGCTCTCCGCAGGGCCGGATTGGCCAGCGCGCACCGCACGGGGAGATATGTGCTCTATGCCCGTACGGCCGTCGCCGAGACGCTACTCGCCGGCGACGCGAGTCCCATACCGAGCGGTCACGAGTACGAACGGGCGGGAATCGCCGAAGTCCTTGACCCACCCCGCGCCCACTGACGACCAGGCCCCGAACCTCCTGCGATACACGTGCCTACTGACATCTCTGGTGCCGTACTGACATCTGCAAGGCCGTCAGACAACTGTCTGGAAGCAGCGAATCGAAGGTTTGATGCCCCGGCCGTGCAAGCCGGGGCATCTCGGCTCCAGCGGCTGGCCGGAAGCGGGTGTCCCGCGAGCCGTGTGGCGAGGGGTGAAGTCCTGCCGGGGTTCGAACCCGCCACCCGCTCACCGACGATCGGAGTCCCTGGGTCGGACTGCGAAGATCAGCCGAGCGTGAACGTCCCGGCGCGGATACGGCGCCGGCTGGGAGGGTGGACCTCATGATGGAGGACTTGCGGGACGCCGAGCGCCGACTCCAGGCCGCGCAGCTCGCTGGAGATGTCGAGGCGCTGGATCGGCTGCTGGATGATCGGCTGATCTTCACCTCCGGTGCGAACGTCGCGACCAAGGCGGACGACCTGGAGCTGCACCGCACTCGGACGCAGGTGCTGACGAAGGTGGCCGAGGAGGAGTTGACCGTGCTCGCCGATGGGCACACCGGGGTGACGTGGTTTCTCGGCACCGTCGAAGGGACCGTCTCCGGTGCGCCGTTCGCGGCCAGGATGCGCTACACCCGTACGTGGCTGTACGACGAGACGCACGGCTGGCGAATCATCGCCGTGCACGCCGGCACGACCGATTGACATCACCGACACGTTGTCCGACGACCGGCCAGCCGGATGGTCGCCGGCGAGGTTCGACCGCCCCGGGGGCGGGCCGACGCTGGAAACCAGGCCATCCCGGCAAGATCAAGGACTAGATCTTGGTATCCCGGCTCCGGCCCGTGCACGAAAGGATCAAAGCAAGAGGGATCAGAGACACCCTCCTCCATAGCACTTCCGGAAGTCGACGTGCATCTTCAGGCACTTTTTGCCGCAGCGTCCGGGTCCGTTGATCATCGCGCTGGGGAAGTGGCATCCTGGCTGTAGCGGCCCTGGGCCCATCCATGCGACCGACGGTAGACATGAGGGCATGGTCAAGAACCTCTCCCTGCTCCTGGCTGGACTTCTCGCCGGTGTCGCGATCATGCTTGCCGGTCAGTGGCCGAGGGCGGAGGTGGTGTACCGGAGCGAGCAGCCCTCCACAGTGACGTACGAGGACGACTCGGCGCACCAGCTGGGCCTGATCCGCAGGGACACGCTGTTCGGGGACGCGACACACCTGCTGGTCGTCGGCCGCGACCCCGGCTTCGGATACGGCCACTGGGTGAACGTCCACACGTCCGTCATCGACGCCGGCAAGGAGATCGCGGAGACGGCGTGGACGCCGGAGGGGGTACGGGTACGCTTCATGAGCGGGCACGAGTTGTTCGTCCCGGCTCGATACTTCCTCCACGGCCGCTGAGCGGGTCAGGACAGCGTCGGCGGCTCGGCGGGGCCGGCGTCCGGCAGCGGCTCCACCTGCGGCAGGCGGGCGACCATCGTCCACGGCGGGCGTCCGTTCCACTCAACTCCGATGGCCCGCTGTCATGTCCACTTCCAGATGGCGTGACGGACTGTCATCTTCAAGGCCGCCAGAAAACGCTGTCTGGACGCGGCGATGGTGTCTGCTGCAGCCTGACCGAAGCGTGGACGAGCCGACCAGGCGGCGCTCACGATGGGGCACGTGGTGATGTGAGACCACGGTGTGTCACAGGCAACGGTGGTTCCCCGGGTCGCGGCAATGAGCCCCTATGAACGTGTTCAGCCAGCCGCGCTAGGCTCGTCCCACTCACCTTGGGGGAAGCCGGATGAAAGTCGTGACATCCGGGGGGACCGGGCAAGTAGGCACCATTCTCAGTCGTGCGCTGACCGCCGCAGGCCATGACGTGGTGATCCTGACCAGGCGGCCCGTGCGCGATCGCGACGTCCGGTGGGATGCCGAGACCCTTGGCCCATGGGCGAAGGAACTCGACGGCAGCGACGTCGTGATCAACCTGGCTGGACGCAGTGTCAACTGTCGCTACACACCGGACAATCTGCGGGCGATGATGGATTCGCGGGTGCATTCCGCCCGGGTGATGGGTGAGGCGGTCGCGGCCGCCTCACGGCCTCCCCAAGTCTGGTTGCAGATGAGCACCGCCACCATTTACGCCCACCGCTTCGACGCCCCCAACGATGAGGTGACCGGCGTGCTCGGCGGCACCGAACCGGGCGTGCCAGGATACTGGGCTTACAGCGTTGGCGGCGTCTTCGACGTCTTGCTGCGGCTCGCGCGCCTCGGACTTGGCGGCCCGGTCGCCGGCGGCGCGCAGTACGTGTCCTGGATCCATGACCGCGACTTCGTCCGCGCCGTCGAGTTCCTGATCGACCGGGACGACCTCGCCGGGCCGGTGAACCTCGCCGCTCCCGTTCCTTTGCCGCAACGCACGTTCATGCGCGTGCTGCGCGCCGCGCGGGGCGTCCCGGTAGGCCTGCCCGCAACAAAGCGGATGGCCGAACTCGGCGCGTTCGCACTGCGCTCGGACACTGAACTCCTCTTGAAGAGCCGCCGCGTCGTTCCCGGCCGCCTACTCGAAGCGGGCTTCGCCTTCGACTACCCGCAGTGGCCTGAGGCCGCCGACGACCTCGTGCGCCGCCTGCGCGGCGGGCCTGGATCCACCATGTGAGCCTTCGGCTTCTCCAGCGACTTCGTGGCCGCCGACCGCCGGGCCAGGGCGTCATCATCTCCCGAGTCGAACCGGGGCTTGGCGCTGAGCCGCTGTAACCGTCACCAGGCGCGCCGCTGCACCCGGCGGCCTCGTCGAATGCGATTCAGCGTGGACGCAGGCCCTCGAAGAGCAGGTCGAGGAGGCGTTCGGCGGTGTCTGGCGGGGCGGTCGTCTCGTTGACCCAGGCGACGGCCGTAGCCATCTCGATGAGTTCGGAGCCGGTCAGGTCGGTTCGTGCCTGGCTGCGGGCTTGTGCGTGGCGCAGCAACTCGGTGGCGGCCTGTTCGACGGCCAGGCAGCGGGCGCCCAGCGGGCCCTCCCCCGTGCGCGTTGCCCGCGCGTAACTGGTGGCGATCCCGCGGTACCGGGTGATGTGCCGCACGAGGGCGGAGACCCACTCACGCAGGATGTCTCGCGATTCCGGCTCGTCGAGCAGTTCGATGGCCAGCGCGGCGAGGCTGTCCAGGCTTTGACCGACGATTTCGGCCGTCAGCGCTTCCTTGTCGGGAAAGTGGCGCCACAGCGTGCCCGGTCCCACACCCGCGCGGCGGGCGATGTCGTTCATCGCGGCCGTGTCGACGCCGACCTCGTCGAAGAGCGCAGTCGCCGCCTCGATCAGACGAGCTCGGTTGCGGCGCGCGTCACTGCGTCGGGGGCTTCCGGTCATCACGTCGTTCCCTCTCCCAGTTGTAACGGAGTGGCGCTCCGGTATTATCCGGAGCGATACTCCGGATTCTAGCGAGGAGCTCGTTCATGAAGTCGACGCTGCCGTTCATCGGCGCAGTGGGACTGTGGGTGCCCGGCATGGACCTACGGTCACCGGCTGCGGCCGCCGAGGTCGCCGCCGAGGTCGAGACTCTCGGCTACCGCGCACTGTGGCTGAGCGAAGGGCTGGTCCGTGACCCGTTCATGGAGGCGTCCACACTGCTGAAGGCCACCCGTTCACTGATCGTGGGAACGGGCATCGCGGTGATCTGGGGGCGCCACCCCCGAGTGATCAGGTCGCAGTCGCGGGCGCTGCTCGACGCTCATCCCGGCCGGTTCGTGCTGGGACTCGGCACGTCCCACGCCCGGCTGGTCGAGGGCGTGCTGGGCCTGCGCTACGAGCGGCCTCTGACGAAGCTGCGCGAACACCTCGACCACTTGGACGAGCCCGATCCCCTACTCGAACTGGCCGCGGTCGACAGCGGTCCGGCGCCCCAGGCACCCCGGGTGCTCGCCGCGCTGGGCCCCCGGGCCCTCGAACTGGCGCGGGACCGGTCTGCCGGCGCGTTCTCCTACCTGGTCACGCCGGAACACACAGCCCATGCCCGCGCGGTGCTGGGGCCGGACCGTGCCCTGATCGTCGAACAAGCCGTGGTGACCGGAGTGAGCGCCGACGAGGCGCGGGCCAGGGCGCGCGCCCACATCGCCGGCTACCTTCCCGGCGCACCGTACCGGGCGAGCTGGCAGCGGCTCGGGTTCGACGACGCCGACTTCGCAGATGGCGGAAGCGATCGCCTGGTCAACGCGCTGGTGGCGATCGGCGACGATGAGATCATGGCGCGGGTCAGCGCTCACCTGGCAGCAGGTGCCGACCATGTGTGCCTTCAGGCGCTGCCCACCGATCCGGTCACCCTCCCACTCGACCAGTGGCGTCGGCTCGCACACCTCACGCGGCGCTCGGCCGGTTCCGCCGCCGTCCCGATCAACTGAGAGGCACTCCCACAGGCGGTGCTTCGACGCGTGTCCGCGATGTGGCCGTGAGCGATGGTTGACGGAGCCGACGCCAGGCAGCTCGCAACCTGAGCCCACCGGCGCAGCCTGACAGAATCGTGAGCCATGATCGACGATTTCGCGAAAGACAATCTGCACGGGAGACTGCGGCGGGACCGCGAGGCGTTGCTCTGGAAACTCGACGGCTTGTCCGAATACGACGCCCGCCGACCTCTGACAGCGACCGGGACCAACCTCCTCGGCCTGGTCAAACACGTGGCCAGCGTCGAGGCCCGGTACTTCGGCGAGGTCTTCGACCGCCCATCCCCGGAACCCCTGCCTCGGTGGCAGGACTCCGACGGCAGCGACCTGTGGGCGACCGAGGACGAGACCCGCGATCAGATCATCGGGTTCTATCGGCGCACGTGGGAACACTCGGACGCGACGATCGTCGAGCTTCCCCTCGACGCCCCCGGCCACGTGCCGTGGTGGCCGGAGCCTTATCCCAACACGAACCTGTTCGCCGTCATGGTCCATGTCCTCGGCGAGTCCAACCGGCATGCCGGGCACGCCGACATCCTGCGCGAAGGCCTCGACGGCCGGACCGGGATGCGCCCCGAACACGAGAAGCAGATCGACGAGGAAGCCCGCGCCGCCTACCGCGCGAAGATCGAGCAGGTCGCCAGGGCGGCCGCACCAATGAAGGCTTAACCACAATCGCGCCACCGTGGCCCCGCCAAGGGTGGGAGCCACGGTTCATCTCCGCCCCCCACCAGCAAGATCACTTAAACGCCAGAACTCTCATTCCCCCAACGATCGTTCACAGCCCATGCGATCAGAAGCATGCTCGGTGTCAGCGCGGTGCCGTCGCGAAGACAAGGCGGTTGGCACTGGTGTAGCCGTGTTCGCGTTCGGGCCATGCGATGCGGCAGGACATCTCCGGCGGGCCTGCTGTCAGGTCCTCTGACATCCCCCGTGCCTGTCTGCCATCTGCGAGCGCGTCAGACAACAAGGAACCAGCGAGCGGGCACCCGTTGACGAATCAAATGAACGGTCTTTTAATTCGTGCATGGGGCGTATCGCCGGTGTCACCGCCGCCGAGACCCGTGAGCGGCTGCTCCGGGCGGCCGCTGAGGTGTTCGCGGAGCGCGGGTACGACGGGACCCGGGTGGCCGACATCGCCGCCGCGGCGGGGGTGAGCAACGGCGCGCTCTACGCCCACTTCGGCTCCAAGGCGGAGCTGCTGGTGGCGGCGCTGCGGGCGCACGCGAGCCGGATGCTGGCCGACCTGCTCGCCGACGATCCGGACCGGTCGGCGACCGAGCTGCTGCTGGCCATCGGGCGCCGGCTGCCCCGCCGCCGCGACGCCCCCGGCTACCTTCTCGTGGAGGCGCTGGTCGCCGCGCGCCGCGACCCGGACGTGGCCACGCCCACGCGCGACTACGTCGGCGAGCGCGCCGACTGGATCGCCGGGCTGGTGCGCGTCGCCCAGGGTGACGGCGAGCTCGACCCGGCGCTGTCGCCGGAGGCTCTGGCCCACTTCTGTTTCCTGCTCGCGATCGGCAGCGCGCTCGTCCCGCCGGACCTGCACGCGGTGGACGAGGCGGAGTGGGCCGCGCTGCTCGCCCGCGTCGTCCACGGTCTCGCGCCCGCCGAAGACACCATAAAAAGGGATTCGACACCGTGAAAGTTCAGATCAACCCCGAGCGCTGCCAAGGTCACGGCCGCTGTTACGACATCGCGCCCGGTCTGTTCGGCGAGGACGACGAGGGTTACGGGACGGTCATCGGCGACGGCGTCGTGCCGCCGGGCGAGGAACGTACGGCCCGTCTGGCGGTCTCCAACTGCCCGGAGAACGCGATCACCGTATCGGAGGAGGCTTGACATGAGCGTCGACGACCGCTTCACCCGGGACTTTCGCGAGGAGGAGGACGAGGCCCTCGGCACCCGCAGCGAGATCATCACCGGTCCCGTCGAGGACTGGGCGACGGACTTCTCGCACCTGGAGCCGGAGTGGGCGGCGGACCCGTACCCGATCCTGGACGACCTGCGCCAGCGCTGCCCGATCGCGCACACCGGCCGGTTCGGCGGCGGCTGGCTGCCGACCCGGTACGAGGACGTGGCGGCCGTCGCGTACGACACCGAGCGTTTCTCCTCACGGTCGATCGTCATGAGCAACTTCCGGCCGCCGCGAGAGCTCGCGCCGGTGGGCGGCACCCCGCCGATCTCCTCGGACCCGCCGTTCCACCACGACGCGCGCAAGCTGCTGCTGCCCGCGTTCACCAAGACCGCGGTGTCGAGGCGGGAGGCGGCGGCGCGGGCGTACTGCCACTCGCTCATCGACGCGTTCGAGGGCCGTGACGTGGTGGACGCCGCCGCCGACTACGCGCAGCACATCCCGATCCGGGTCATCTCGGACATGCTTGGCTTCCCGCCGGAGGACGGGCCGCGGTTCCGGGTGTTCATCGAGAACGTGCTCGAAGGCGTCAACCTGCCGCCGGAAGAGCGCATGGCCAACTTCCAGGAGCTCTTCGACTACCTGTACGCGCAGATCCACGATCACCTGGACAACCCGCGCGACGACCTGACCACGTACCTGATCGACGCCGAGCTGTACGGGCAGAAGCTCCAGCCGGAGCACGTGTCCGGCACCATGGCGCTGCTGCTCATCGCCGGCATCGACACCACGTGGAGCGCGATCGGCGCGTCGCTGTGGCACCTGGCGAAGACCCCCGCCGACCGTGAGCGGCTGGTGGCCGAGCCTGGGCTGCTGCCGACGGCGATGGAGGAGTTCCTGCGGGCATACGCGCCGGTCACGATGGCCCGGCTGGTCAAGGAGGACATGACCTGGCAGGGCGTGGACATGAAGGCGGACGACTGGATCCTGCTGTCGTTCCCGTCGGCGAACCGTGATCCGGAGCAGTTCGACCGGGCGGGCGAGGTCGTCATCGACCGCGAGGTCAACCGGCACGCGGCGTTCGGTCTCGGGATCCACCGCTGCGTGGGCTCCCACCTGGCCCGGATGGAGCTGCGGGTGGCCCTGGAGGTGTGGCTGGAGCGGATCCCGTCCTTCTCGCTGGCCGACCCGGAGGCGGTGCGGTGGGCCTCGGGCCAGGTTCGCGGGCCGCGCTCGCTGCCGGTCCGCATCGGCTGAGGGCCGGTGCCCCAGCGGGGCACCGGCCGGGTCAGGACTCAGTCGATGACGACATAGCGGAACGAGCTGTACTGGTTGTCCCATACGGCGTCGTGCGGCCGGCTGTGCCCGAAATTCTCGATCCGGTGCGCGTGGCCACGCCAGTAGGAATCGGTGTAGAACATCGCGGCGTTGCGGTTGGTCGCCACGCTGATGGAGGAGATCCGGTCGTTGACGTTGGTGCCGTTGAGGAACTTGTTGTTGGAGAAGTTGTTGTCGGCGGTGGTGAACCCGGCGACAGTCCCGGTCCCGCCCCGCCCTTCGTAGACGCAGACGGCGTCGGTGCAGGCGGCTGCCGCGGCCGGGGTGGCGGTCGTGACCATGGCCGCCGCGCCGAGCATGGCCAGGGCTGCGACAGAACGCGTGACACGCTTCATCGGTGGTGATGCCTTTCTTTCTGGTGGGCCCGGAACGGGAGAGCCCCGGTCCGGGAGCATGAGGGCGGGAGCCGTCAGCGCTGCCGCGCGATCGCCCGGGAGGCGGCCACCAGGGAGGTGATCGCCTTCTTCCCTTCCCGCAGTTCGTCCAGGTGCCGGGCTATCGCCTGCTGCTGGTAGGCGGCTTCGACGGCCGCCCAGGTGCGGACGACATCCGTCTGCCGCTTGCACCGGACGTCCGCGACGGCGGTCGCGATCTCCCGGGGAGTCGGCCGGTCGGTTCTGAACGCGACGTCGTTGTTCGCCGCCCGCGGCGTGGGATAGTCATGGCCGAGCCGGGCCATGCACGACGACCAGGCCGCGAAGACGCCGGTCACCCGGCTGTCGCTCAGCGAGCGCTCCCAGCTCCACCCCTTCAGGTCGGTGACGCGCCGCATCGCTTCGGCGGCGGGCACGGGGATCAGCCGGTCGTGCGCCTCCGCCTCGCACCCTCCGGGAGGGACGGCGGCGCCGGGACGTCCGGTGCCGTTGGCCGCGGCGAGGTAGCCCGGGTCGGGCGCCCGCTGCGGCCCGGCCCGCGACGCCTCCGACGGGTGGTAGCCGCGGGTCCTGGCGAGTCGTTCGTCCTCCAGCAAATAGCGCTCGTGGTTGCGGTCGATCCCCGTGGCGGGGGCGCCCGTGGGCGCCGTGAAGCCGAGCCTCGCCATACAGCCGCGGAAGAGCTCGGTCCGGGCCCGCAGGACGACGGCCTCCTCCTCAGGGGAGGCGTGATAGGCGTCGAGCGGGAGCACCAGTGGCCGCTGGTCGAGACGGAGGCCCGGGTCCAGGGGCGGCTCCGGCTCCGCCGCGCACGCGGCCAGGGACAGCAGGCATGCCGCCGCGGCGAGCGGTACGAAGCGGTCACGGATGGTTCTGGTTCCCCCGTCGTCCGAAGCCACGTTTCAGCTCCCCCTCAAGCCCCCGAGTGGATCTCCCCCGCTCCACAGCTTGTGCCAGGAGGTGAAGATGAGGCCACACCATTGCGTCCTGACGAAAAGGCGCAGATGAGGACGCGATCTCGTGGGAACGGGTGGACGATCCGGGGCGGCGGGCGGAAAGTGGTGGCGGACGCTCCACCTGACGAACCGGGAGGAACGCATGCCCACCACCCATCACGCCGAGCACGTCGGCAGCCTTCTGCGGCCGCCCGAGCTGCTGCGGGCCCGTGAGGCGCACCGGCGCGGCGAGCTGAGCGAGGAGACCCTCGCGAAGCTGACGGAGGACGCGGCGCTGGCCGCGATCGACCTGCAGCGCGAGGCCGGGATCGAGGTCTTCACCGACGGCGAGATGCGCCGGGCGACCTGGATGGCCGGCCTGCTGGAGTCGCTCGGCGGAGTGGTGCCGGCCGAGGTGACGAACTCGGCCTGGTTCAGAGGCGACGGTCAGCCGGTGCCGCCCGACGAGACCTCCTTCGACATGGTGGCCGCGAACGCCCGGCTCACCCAGAAGAAGCACCTCACCGCCGCCGAGGCCGACTTCCTGATGCGGCACGCGCCCGGCCCCTTCAAGATCACCATGATGAGCTCGTCCATGGGGAACCTGCTGTGGCGGCCGGAGATCAGCGCGGACGCCTACCCTGACCCCGGCGCGATGATGCGCGACCTGGTCGCGTTGCGGATCGAGGAGATCAGGAAGCTGATCAGGCTCGGCGTGCGGTGGATCCAGCTCGACTCGCTGGGCTACAACTTCGTGATCGACCCCGGGTTCCGCATGCGGATGTTCGGCGCCGCCGCCCCTCCCCCGGAGGTGCTGCTGGACGCCACGATCGCGGTGGACGCCGAGCTGGTCCGCGCCACCAAGGCGATCAACCCGGACGTCACGGTCGGCATGCACATCTGCCGCGGCAACAACCGCAGCGCCTGGATGTCCAGCGGCGGCTACGAGCCGGTCGCCGAACGACTGTTCGGCGAGGTCCCGGTGGACCGGTTCCTGCTGGAGTACGACACCGAGCGGGCCGGCGGCTTCGAGCCGCTGCGGTTCGTGCCCCGGGGGACCACGGTGGTGCTCGGGCTCGTCTCGTCCAAGGTACCGGTCCTGGAGTCACCCGACGAGCTGCGCCGCCGCATCGACGAGGCCGCCGCGTTCGTGCCTCCGGAGGATCTGGCGATCAGCCCGCAGTGCGGGTTCGCCTCCACCTCCAGGGGCAACCTGCTCACCGTCGACGACCAGCGGCGCAAGCTGGAGCTGGTCGCGCGGACGGCCCGGCTGGTGTGGGGTTAGCCGGCCGCCCGTGCCAGCGCCTCGGCCACCCGTTCGACGTCGGCCTCGGTCGTACGCCAGTTGGAGAAGGCGGCGCGCAGGGCGGGCACGCCGGCGTACACGGTGGGGGTGACGAACGCCTCGCCGGACGCGGCGACCGCCCGCGCCACCTCGTCGGCGCGGGACGGGTCAGCGGCGACGGTGAAGCAGACGACGTTGAGCCGCACCGGGGCGAGCAGCCGGTAGGCGGGCATGGCGGCCAGCCGCTCGCCGAGCCGGGCGGCGAGCGCGACGTCACGCCGGACGATCTCCGCGTGGCCCTCGCGCCCGTACGCGGCGAGCGTGAACCAGGCCGCCAGCGCCCGCAGCCGCCGCGAGTTCTCCGGGGTCAGGTGGACGAAGTCGGGGTCGTCGCCGACCGCGCCGAGGTACGCGGCGGAGTTCTGGAAGACCCGCGCCTGGAGGTCTCGGCGGCGGGTGAGCTGGACGGCGCTGTCGTACGGGACGTTCAGCCATTTGTGCAGGTCGACGCAGATCGAGTCGGCCTCGCCGAGCCCGTCGACCATGTGGGCGTGCTCAGGTGAGAGGGCGGCGAAGGCGCCGAAGGCGGCGTCCACGTGCAGCCAGAACGGGTGCCGCTCGCGCAGCGCGGCGATGGCCCGCAGGTCGTCGTAGTCGACGGTGTTGACCGTGCCGGCGTTCGCCACCACGATCGCCGGCTCCCCGTCCAGCTCGCGCAGCGCCTCGGCGAGCCGGTCCACGTCGACCGCCTCCCTGCCGGGCAGCGGCTCGACCCGCCGCAGCGCCGAGCGGCCGAGGCCGAGCACGGACAGCGCCTTGCCGATGCTGGAGTGCGGGCTGCCGGACAGCACCCGCACCGGGCCGAGCGCGGCGAGCCCCTGCTCCGCGACCGAGACGCCGCGCCGCTCGCCGATCCACTCGCGGGCGACGGCCAGTCCGGTGACGTTGGACATGGTGGCGCCGCTGACGAACGCGCCCTCGTACGCGACCGGCAGGCCGAGCAACTCGCGCAGCCACGAGACCGTCTCACGCTCCAGGCCGGCGGCGGCCGAGTCGAGGTCGCCCACCACGTTCTGGTCCAGCGCACCGGTCAGCCAGTCGCCCGCGAGCGCGGCGGGGGTGCTGCCGCCGGTGACGAACCCCAGGTAGCGGGGGCCCGCGCTGGCCGAGAAGCCGGGCTCCCAGCGCCGCGCGAACGCCTCCAGCGCACCGCGCGCCCCCTCGCCGCGCTCCGGCAGCGCCACCGGCTCGCGCCGCCCTGGCGGCGGCGCCACCGGCCGCTCCGCCAGCCCTTCCAGGAGGCGTACGGCGTGCTCCTGGGTTTCCTTGAGCAGGTCGGGCAGCTGTACGAGATCGTCGTCGAGTCGCGGGTCCATGGCCCCAGCGTAGGGACGGGGCCGCCGGGAGTATCCGGCCAATCACCGGCAAGTGGCCCGGAACGGATAATCCGTGGCGGACGCCGGAGGCTGGGGCTTAGCGTGGCGGGCGATGATTCACGAGAATCCCCTGGGATACCTGCTCGGCATCGAGGGCATGGCGCTGCTGCGGGCCTTCACCGGCGCGCACGGACGCGAGTTCACCGAGGCGCGCATCGCCGAGATCCGGAGATTTCTGGATGACCCGCGGTTGGCCGACGCCGCCGTGGACGTCGCCCGCGTGAACCCCGTCGCGGGCTACCGCATCTGGTCGGCCACCTACGACGGCCCCAACGCGGCCTTCGACCTCGACGAGCCGATCCTCCACGAGATCCTCGGCGCGATCCCGGCGGGCGAGGCCCTGGACGCGGCGTGCGGCACCGGCAGGCTCACGGCCCTGCTCGCCGGGTACGGCCACCGCGTGCGGGGCGTGGACAGTTCGCCGGAGATGCTGGCGCTGGCGCGGAAGAAGGCGCCCGGCCGCGAGTTCCTGCCCGGCGACCTGGACCGGCTGCCGGTGGCCGACGACGCCGTCGACCTGGTCACCTGCTCGCTCGCGCTGACGCACGTGCCCGCGCTCGGGCCGGTGCTGGCCGAGTTCGCCCGGGTGCTGCGGCCGGGCGGGCACGTGGTGCTCTCCGACATCCACCCGGACAGCGTGGCGCGCGGCGTGGTCCCGCCCGTGCGCCTGCCGGACGGCAGTCCCGGCCGCGTGACCACCTACCGGCACGGCATCGGCGACTACCTGCGCGCCGCCCTGGCCGCCGGCCTGCGCCCGCGCCGCTGCGAGGAGCTGACGCCGGAGCCGGACGACGGCCCGCCGCCCGCCCCGGCCGAGGCGCTCGGTCCCTGGGACGTGTGGCCGTGGGTGCTGACCGACCTGGCCCCGGAGGCGGCCAGGGCCGCGAGCGCCGGCCTGTCCTCGATGGTCATCTGGCACTTCCAGGCGGACTGACGACCCTCCTGGCCCGGCGGGTGTCCGCTAGCGTTACCGCCGTTGACGTCGAGTCATGGTGGTGACGGAGATGGCGGCGGAGAAGAAGACCCCCGAGGGCGCGGCGGCGCCGCGGCGACGCCGCGATGCCGCCGCGACGCGGCAGGCGCTGCTGGAGGCGGCCCGCCGACGGTTCGCCGGTGACCGCTACGAGGCGGTCAGCGTCAGGGACGTCGCCGCGGACGCCGGCGTCAACGTCGCCCTGGTGTACCGCTACTTCGGGTCCAAGGCGGGGCTGTTCGCCATGGCGGCCGCGGACTCGGCCATGTTCGGGCAGCTGGACGTGCCGGCCGAGGAGCTGCCGGACCGGATGGCCGAGCTGTACGGGTCCGGCTCGGAGAGCCCGCTCGCCCTGGACGACCTGCTCACGGTCTGGCGGCTCCTCGGGGGGACCCCTGGTCAGGTGGAGCTGCCCGAGGAGGTGCGGGACTACGCCGAGACCACCGTCGTCGGGCCGTTCACCACGGTCGCGGCGGGTGACGACCCGCGGCTGCGCGCTGAGCTGGCCGCCGCGCTGCTCGCCGGGATCCGGGTGATGCGGTGGGCGTCCCCGGAGGGACGGCTGGCCACCGCGCCGCCCGAGCAGGTGGTCGAGTACGTCCGCCAGGGAGTGCGGGCGCTGCTGCACGGTGACACCAGAAAGTAAACGTGTTTACTTATTGAAGAGGCCCCGGCTAAAGTAAACCTGTTTACTTCGCCTGAACGCCGGAGCCTGCCATGAGCACACAGCGCACGCACCACGTCACCACCACCGACGGCGTCACCATCGGCGGGACCGTGCACGGCCGGGGGCGGCCGCTCGTGTTCCTGCACGGAGCCATCGGCGACGGCGACCTTGACTGGGGCCGGCTGGTGGGACACCTCACCGGCCGGTTCACCTGCCATCTGCCGAGCATGCGCGGCCGCGGCCTCAGCGGCGACCACCCCGACCTCAGCCCGGGCAGGCAGGTCGACGACGTCCTCGCCTACGTCGACAGCTTGGGCGAACCGGCCGGGCTGGTGGGCTGGTCCGCCGGCGCCAACCTGGCGCTCGGCGCGGCGGCGCGGTCCGGCACGCCGCGATCCGACACGGCGGCGCGATCCGGCGCGGTGGACGCGGTGGCCCTCCTGGAGCCTCCGATGCGGGGTCTGATGGACGAGCGGGAGCTAGCCGTCATCGTCGGCGCCATCGCCCGCATGGGCGAGTTGGCCGCCGGAGGCGACGTGACGGCCGCGATCCGGGCGTTCGCCGGCGGGCCCTTCGGCGACGAGGAACTCGCCGTCGCCGAGGAGGCCGGCTACTTCGAGGCCGCAGGCCGATACGTCCCGCACCTGCTCAGCCTCCTCGGGCAGGTGGAGTCGTCCGGAGGTCCCACCGTCGAGGACCCGGCCGTGCTGGGCGCGGTCTCCGCTCCCGTGCTGGTCCTGTACGGGTCCGGCACCATGGCCTTCTACCGCGCGGGCGCACGGCATGTGGCCGGTCACGTCCGCGACGGCCGGATGCGCGAGATCCCCGGCGCCGGGCACGCCGCCCCGCTGACCCATCCAGAAGCGCTCGCCGAGGCGATCACCCGGTTCTTCGGAGCCGGGTAGCGGCACACCGCCGGGCCCTCGATCGCCCGCTGCACCGGCGGTCGAGGGCCCGGACGGCTCCCGGAGATCGCGCCTGCCGCCTGTCCGGCCGGCGCGCGGGTCACCCCCGGTGGTGACCCGCGCGCCGCCTCGCCGGGCGGTCATCCTCCTGGCGTCCCGGGGACTCACTGGACCGCGCAGGCGGCCCCGTTCAGGGTGAAGGCGGAGGGTTTCGCGGTGTTGCCGGCGTGGGTGGCCTGGAAGCCGAAGGTGACCGAGGCGTTGGGGGCGATGGTGCCGTTGTAGGGCGCGTTGGTGGCCGTGACCTGGCCGCTCGACGGCGTGATCGTGGTGTTCCAGGCGCCGGTGATCGTCTGGCCGGCGGGCAGGGTGAAGGCCAGCGACCAGGCGGTGACGGGCGAGGTGCCCCTGTTGGTGATGGAGACGGCGGTCGTGAAGCCGGTGTTCCAGGTGTTCATGGTGTAGCCGACCTGGCAGGGTCCCGAGACGGTGGGCGTGATGGTGGGTGTGGAGGTGGGGCCGCCGCCGGAGTCGAGGCCGAAGAAGCGGATGGTCTCGGCGGCCATCCCGCCTCTGGGCAGGTCGTGCCCGGCGCCCTGGAGGCTGATCGCCTCGACCGGGGCCGTGCCGCCCGTGCCGCCGTAGCGGGTGCGGGTGTAGCCGGCCTGCGGCGTGTCGGTGGAGGACGGCGTCTGGCCCAGGCCGTGGACGTTCGTCCACTGCTTGATCTGCTCCTGGAAATTGGGGTAGCGCAGCGTGCTGTCCTCGGTGCCGTGCCAGATCTGCATGCGCGGCCGGGGGCCCGCGTAGCCGGGGTAGGCGGCGCGGACGAGGTCGCCCCACTGCTGCGGCGTCCTGACGATCTGCCCGTTGGCGCACTGGCTGTTCCAGCTCGACCCGTCGGTGGTGGCGAAGCAGCCGAACGGGACGCCCATGTAGGCGGCGCCGGCCTTGAACACGTCGGGATAGTCGCCGAGCAGCACGTTGGTCATCATCGCGCCGGAGGAGACGCCGGTGACGAAGGTGCGGTCCGGGTCGCCGCCGTGGCGCTGGTGGACGTACCGGACCATGGACATGATGCCGACGGGGTCGCTGCCGCCGTCGCGCCGCAGCGCCTGCGGCGAGGAGACGTCGAAGCAGGCCCCGCTCCTGGTGGCCGACGGGTAGACGACGATGAACTTGTGCCGGTCGGCCAGCGAGGCGAACTCGGTGCCGGAGTGCAGGGCGGGGCCCGAGCCGGTGCAGTAGTGCACGGCCAGCAGCACCGGCGGCCGCGACCCCACGCCGTCGGGCACGTACAGGTGCATCCGCAGGTTGGTGGGGTTGGTCCCGAATCCGGTGACCTCCACCAGCTGGGCCGACGAGGCCGGGGCGGCGAGGACCAGGCCGAGGACGGCCAAGAGGGCGGTGGCGACCGCGGCTCCGGCTATACGGTGACGTGCTCTCATCCGCACCTCTCCCATCGGGGGGTCGAAACATTTCGATGGTGAGCCGAAATTTTTTGTCGAGCAACCGGCGGCGCGCCCGCCCTCAGCAGGTCAGCCCTCTGACATGCGCAGACGATCTAGCAACGGCAAGAAACTTTCATGGCCGGCCCGGCGGGACCAGGTCGGCGAGCGACAGCGCCAGCCAGATCTGCAGCCGGTGGTCCGGATCGGACAGCGGGCGGCCGGAGACGCGCTCGGCGGCGGCGAGCCGGCGGCGCAGCGTGTTGCGGTGCACGCCCAGGCGGCGGGCGGCGGTCTCCAGGTTCTCCCCCGACTCCAAGTAGGCGCGCACGGACGCGATCAGGTCACCGCCGTGCCGCTCCTCGTGCTCGCGCAGCGGGCGGAGCACCGCGGCGGCGAAGCGGCCGGCGGCGTCCGGCACGATCGCCTCCCGCAGCAGCGCCCACGGCTCCAGGTCGTCGACGTGCGTGTAGCCGCCGAGCGCGGCGAGCCCGGCCGCGTGCCGGACGGCGGCGGGCAGCTCGTCCAGGCGGTGCGCCCGGCAGCCGCCGCCCGCGGCGCCGAGCAGGCCGCACAGGTCGCCGCCGCGCCGCCGCCCGTCCTCCGGCAGCACGAACAGCGTGCCCTCGGGCCGGGCGCAGACGAAGGCATGGGAGCCGGCCGCCACCTCTTCGAGCGCCTCGACGGCCGTCTCAAGGGCGATCTCCTCCCGTACCAGGACGACCTCGTACGGAGGCGGCGCGACCTGGCACAGCTCGCCGAGCGCGGGTGCGGGCAGCACCCCGTCGAGCGCGGCCGACAGCAGCCGGCCGCGCTGGACGTGCTCCCTGACCCGGCCGGCCCGCACCCCCAGGAGTTCCAGGGCGAGCAGGCAGGCGGCCTGGTTGGCCAGCATCCGCACGTGCCAGTCCAGCGGCGAGGCGGTGCACACCGCCAGCCAGCCGATCGGCGGCCCGGCGAAGCCGAGGCTCTGCACCTGGACGGCCTGGATGCCGTCGTCGAGCACCCCGGCGCTGCGCGGGGCCGCGCGGCCGGCCGCCTCCACGGCGCGGGCGTGCCACGGCCGCTCCCCCTCCGGGCTGGCGGCGGCGGGCTCGGCGTGCGGGCCGAGCAGCAGCGCCTCGCCGCCGGCGTGCTCGGCCAGCGCGCGCAGGATGCCCGTCGTGCCCGAGGTCAGCGCGGCCCTGGCCGTCGCCTCCTGGGCGGCGACGACCTTGCGCTCGCCGCGCACCCGCTCGTCGGCGTGCCAGCGGGCGACCGCCTCGGTCACGGCGACGAACGGGGTGAGAATCTCCAGGACCGGCAGCCCGCACACGTCGGCCGCGTCCCGGACGTCGCGCGGCACCTCCGTCATCGCCTCGTCCAGCGCGAACGCGAGCGCCGCGCAGCCCGCGACGGACAGCCGTTCGACGTACGCGCGCCGCCCCTCCGCGTCGCCGGGCAGGCCGAGCCCGATGGTCAGGACCAGCTCGCCGCCGCGCAGCCACGGCACCGGGTCGGCCAGCTCCGACACGTGCGCCCAGCGGACCTCCCGGCCCAGCCCCGCCCGTCCGGCGAGCAGGCGCATGCTCATCCCGGGCAGCGTCATCGCCTGGGCGACGGTCAGGGCCATGACGCATCCTCTGCAAGGTGCATACCGCACTCTAATTCATCGCCAACGGTGCCATTTGTCCCGGGGGCCGGTGCTGTGACCTGCGCATATCGTCATCGCACCCCCTGATGACCCCGGAGGACCCCATGAAACGCGCCAACAGAGCGGCCGGCGCCGCCTTCGTCGGGACCACGATCGAGTGGTACGACTTCTACATCTACGCCACAGCGGCCGCGCTGGTCTTCGGGGATCTCTTCTTCCCGAACGCGTCGAGCCCCACGGTCGCCCTGATGGCGTCGTTCGCCACCTACGCCGTCGGGTTCTTCGCCCGGCCGCTCGGCGGCATCGTGTTCGGACACTTCGGCGACCGCGTGGGCCGCAAGTCGGCGCTGGTGGTGACGCTGGTCATGATGGGCGTCGCCACCTTCGCGGTCGGCGTGCTGCCCACGTACGAGAGCATCGGCGCGCTCGCGCCGCTGCTGCTGGTGGTGCTCCGCTTCGTGCAAGGGCTGGCCGTCGGCGGCGAGTGGGGCGGGGCCGTGCTGATGGCGGTCGAGCACGCGCCGGAGGGCCGCAAGACCTTCTTCGGCGGGTTCGCCCAGCTCGGCAACCCGGCCGGGGCGCTGCTCGCCACCGGCGCGTTCAGCCTCATCACGCTGCTCGGCGACGACGTGCTGCACACGTGGGGCTGGCGGGTGCCGTTCATCGTCTCGGCCGTGCTGGTGTTCGTGGGCCTGTTCATCCGGCTCCGCGTCGAGGAGTCGCCCGTCTTCCAGAAGGTGGAGAAGGCCGCGACGCCGATCAAGGAAGTGTTCCGCCTCTCGTGGCGGTCGGTCCTGCTCGGCATCGGCACGCTGCCGGTCGCCATCGGCGGCTACTACATCCTCACCACCTTCCTGCTGGCGTACGCGACAGGCGAGTCGGTCGGCGCGTCCGAGCAGCTCATCCTCAGCGGTCTGAGCTTCGCCGCGTTCGTCGAGCTGGTGGCCACGCTGGCCATCGCCTGGGTGGGCGACCGGCTGGGCAGCCGCAAGGTCGTGGTCTTCTTCCTGGTGATCACCGCCGCGCTGGCCGTGCCGCAGTTCGCGGTGCTCGGCTCGCAGAACGCGTTCCTGATCTTCGCGATGCTGGGCCTGATGAGGCTGGCCACCTCGGGGACGTACGGGCCGATGGCGGCCATCCTGTCCGAGATGTTCCCGCCGCAGGTGCGCTACACCGGCATCTCGCTGGCCTACCAGGGCGCGGGCGCGATCTTCGGCGGCCTGTCCCCGATCGTCGCGACCGCCTTCGTGGGCGCGGCAGGCGGCGCGGCCTGGCCGGCCGTGGCGATGCTGGTCGGCATGTGCGCGCTGAGCGCGATCTGCCTGGCCGTGGCGCCCCGCTACCGCGACCCCGCCCCGGCCGCCCCGGCCACCCACTGATCCCGCAAGGAGACTCGCGTGTCCACCATCGTCATCACCGGCGGCAAGGTCATCACCATGGACCCGGCGAACCCCGCCGCGGACGCCGTGGCCGTGCGCGACGGCCGCGTGCTGGCCGTCGGGCGGGAGCCCGAGGTGCTGGCCGCGGCCGGGCCGGGCGCGGAGGTCGTGCTCGCGGGCGGGCGCAGCGTGCTGCCCGGGTTCATCGACCCGCACAACCACCTGCTGTCCACGGCGGAGTCGCTGGTGGCGGTGGACGCCCGCTATCCGGGGGTGGGCAGCGCGCAGGACCTGGTGGCCAGGATCGCCGCCGAGGCGGCCAGGACCCCGGCCGGCCAGTGGATCCGCGCGTACGGCATGGACGACGCGAAGTTCCCCGGCGGCCGGCCCACCCGGCGGCAGCTCGACGAGGCCACCACCGACCACCCGGTGATCGTCTACCACGTCTCCGGGCACCAGGCCGTGGTGAACTCCGCGGCGCTGGCCTGGCGCGGCATCGGCGAGGACGTGGCCGACCCGGCGGGCGGCGCGTTCGTCAGGGACGAGGGCGGCCGGCTGACCGGGATGGTGCTGGACTCCGCCATGGAGCTGCTGCTGCCCGTGGCCGTCGACATCGGCTGCCACGGCCCGAACTTCCACGTCGACCTGCCGCGCGAGCAGCTGCGCTCCTGGCTGGAGATGTCCGCCGAACCGTACCTGAAGGCCGGCGTCACCACCGTGTGCGACCCACAGGTGTCGCGCCGCGAGCTGGAGATCTACCGGTCCGCCTGGGACGCGGGCACCCTGCCGGTGCGCACGGTGGTCATGCCGCTGTCGCACATGCTCGACGAGCTGACCTCGATCGGCCTGGCGGGCCCGTTCGGCGACGACCGGCTGCGGTTCGGCGCGATGAAGTTCTACTGCGACGGCACGCTCCTGGGCGGCACCGCGATGTTCGACGAGCCGTACGGGGACGACTTCACCGGCACGCTCTACCACCGGCCGGAGGAGCTCGTCGACCTGGTGCGACGGGCCGCGTCGGCGGGCTGGCAGGTCGGCGTGCACACCCAGGGCGACCGGGCGATGGGCTACACGCTCGACGCGCTCAAGGCCGCGGTCGCGGTGTCCGGCGACGACGCCAGGCCGCGGATCGAGCACTGCGGCCACCCCACGCCGGCGCAGGTGCGCGAGTTCGCCTCACTCGGCGTCATCCCGGTCAACCAGCCCAACTTCCTGTACGACAGCGGCACCGACTTCGTGCGCCGGCTCGGCGACAGGAGGGCCCACCGGCTGCAGCCGATGCGCGAGGAGCTGGACGCGGGGCTGCGCCCGGTGCTGTCGAGCGACTCGTTCGTCTCCTCGCTGCGGCCCATGGAGACGGTCTCCAACGCGGTGCGGCGGCGGACCCGCGAGGGCGGGCCGATCGGCGCCGAGCAGGCCGTCACGCTGGAGGAGGCGCTGCGGGCGCACACCGTCGACGCGGCGTACGCGCTGCGCATGGAGGACGTGATCGGCTCGCTCGCCCCCGGCAAGCTGGCCGACGTGGTGGTGCTCGACGCGGACGTCCGGTCGCTGCCGGCCGACGAGCTGTCCGGCGTGGACGCGTGGCTGACCATGCTCGGCGGCCGGATCGCCTACCGGTCGGGACGGGCGGCCAGCGAGGTGTAGACGTCCACCTCCCCCGGGCTGATCAGGCCGTCCTGGATGGCACAGATGAGCAGCTTCTCCTTGGTGGGGGCGGGCCGGCCGGCCGCCGCGTACTTGACCCTGGCCCGGTCGATGTACTGCCGCACGGTGCGCTCCTTGATGCCCATCCGGGCCGCCACGGACGCCTTGGACATGGACTGGAACCAGTAGAGGAGGGCCAGCCGCTCCTGGTCGGAGAGCTGGGGCCGGTGCGGGCTCTCGTCGGTGGCGATCGCCTGCGCCATCGGCGGGGTGACGCTGGGCCGGTCGGCGGCCACCTCCAGGATGGTCTCGACGCACGACTCGCGGGTGGCCCGCCCCTTGCCGATGAACGCGGAGGCGCCCGCGTCCAGCACGGCGCGGACCGTCTCCGGCTCCTCGTGCTCGGAGAAGACGATGATCCGCTGCCCGCCCTCGCACAGGTCGCCGATCCGGTCGACGATCATGGTGCCGTTGAGGTTGAGATCGAGCAGCAGCACGTCGGCGTGGACGCCGCGGACCGACTCGATGGTGGGCCCCTGGGCGACGAGCGTGACCGGGCCCGGCTGCCCGAACCAGGACCGGACGCCGTCGACCACCACCTGGTGGTCCTCGACCAGGGCGACCGTCACGGGGCCTGCCAGATGCTGTTGACCCATACCTCCCCTCCCTGCCGCTGGTAGGTGATGACGACCCCGCTCGCCTCGCGCACCGGCGCCGGGCTGACGGGCAGGTCGTCGTTGTCGGCCACGACGGCCACGCTCACCATGGTCGACATGGCCGACACGGTGACCCTGGCCCGCGACCTGGCCCCGTCCAGCGCCTGGAGCGGCACTCTGAGCAGGTCCTCGCGTACGCGGTCGGCCAGGTCGGGCAGCGTGCCGCCGAACGGCGGGACCGTCACCAGCACCTTGCGCCGCTCGGCCGCGTCGATGCGCTCGCGCAGCGCGGTCACCAGCGCGTCGGGCACGTCCTCGCGCTCGGTGATGAGGCGGCGCAGCCGCAGGGCGCCGGCCGTGCACTCCTCGCGGACCCCCGCGTCGCCGGGGTCGGCGCCGTCGGCGAGCCGCTCCAGCAGGTCCTCGGCCACGTCGCGGATGGCGGCGTAGCGGCGCAGCCGGTCGGCGTGGATGCGCTGGGCGGACATCCGCCAGGCGTCGTCGGCGGCGAGCCGCCGCGCCAGCAGCGCCGCGTCCTCGGCGCTGGCGCGCAGCGCGTGGCAGCCGACGCTGTAGCCGAGCTGCAGGGTGATGCTGCCGGCCACGACCACCAGATACTTGGCGACCGAGACGCGGTCGAACGTGCCGGTGACGGCCATCGCGGCGAGCATGAGCCCGGCGTTCGCCGCCAGGAACGCGATGAGCTCGGCCCGCCGGCGCGGCCGGTTCCACAGCAGCATGACGCCGACCCAGCCGACCGAGCCCCACCCCCAGTCGATGGTGCCGAGCAGGTCGCGCGGGTGGCAGGCGAGCATGACCGCGACGTCCACGGCCAGCGTCGCGGCCACGAGCAGGCCCGTCCCCGCGGTGGACGGCTCGGCGCCGCGTAACAGGGCCACGGCGGCGACGGCCCCGACGGCGGTGTAGACCACCCAGGCGACGGCCGCGAGCACGGGCCAGCGGAAGTCGTGCCAGCCGGTGACCGTGACCGTCAGGTCGTAGCCGACGTGCCAGACGCCGGCGATGACCACGGCGCCGATCGCCGTGTAGCGGGCGTAGCGCCGCGCGACCTGCTCGATGTCGCCGGTCATGGCCGCCACCAGAGGGTGACCCGGGTGCCGTCGCCGCCGGAGGTGATGTCGGCGCCGCCGTTGGGCAGGGCGCGCATGGTGTCGAGGATGGAGCCGCGCACGCCGAACCGGTCGGGCGGCAGCCGGTCGTGGTCGAAGCCGCGGCCGTGGTCGGCGACCTCCACGCGGATCTCGCCGCCGCTCCTGCGCGAGGTCAGCTCGGCCTCGCGCACGCCGGCGTGGCGCGCCACGTTGGACAGGGCCTCGGCGACGGCGCGGGCGAAGCTCTCGGCCACCTCGCCCGGCACGGTCTCGTGGGTGAGCCGCCTGCGCACCCGCAGCCCGGTGGCGCGCCCGGCCACCTCGTCGAGCAGCGCGTCCAGGGCGATGGGCACGCCTTCCCTGCCGGGGGTGTCGCGCAGCCGGTCGAGCGCGGACAGGTCGTGGGACGCCTGCTCGCGCAGCGTGGCCGAGGGCCCGTCGTAGGTTCCCAGTCCGACCATGGTGAGGGTGTGCAGGGACGTCTCGTGCACGCTGCCGACCTGCTTCAGCTCGTCCTCGCGGCGCAGCCGCTCGACCATGAGCGCGACGTCGGCCCTGGCGCTCTCCCGCAGGAAGCCGTCGGCGGAGGCGGCGGAGCGGCGCAGCAGCGTCATCAGCACCGCGATGGCCAGCACCTGGACGAGGTGGATGCCGAGCGAGACGGTCACGTCCTGCCCCGGGTCGGCGAGCCGCATCCCGGCCAGGTACGCCACCGCGACGACCAGGCCGGTGGGCACGGCCGCCGCGGGCCGCCAGACGACGGCGGGCACGATGATCGTCATCGTGACCAGCCCCGCGACCCAGCTCGCGCCGCCGGCCAGCGCCTCCCCTGCCACCAGGTGACGCTGCGCCAGGCAGAGCGCCACGGTGATCGCCACGTCGCCGGCCACGAGCCAGGCCGGCAGCCGCGTGCCGCGCCACATCCGCCACAGGAACAGGGCGGTCCAGCCGAGCTCGGCCGCCAGGGCGGGAGCCAGCCAGGCCGCGGAGACCGGCGGGGCGGCCCCGAGCGCCGCGGCGACGGCCGCGACCAGGCCGATGACACCGCGCGCGCCGGCAGCGGTGCGCGCGGCGGTGCGCTCCAGCTGCCTGGCCGCCGAGTCGTAGCGCGTGGAACCGAGGTGAGCCATCGCCCGTCCGCCCGCGACGAGATCACAAGTCGGCACTCACGATAACGCACCGGGCGCGGGCGGGCCGGGTGCGCGGTCATGGATCGCATGGCAGCCTTCCTCGGGCCTGTCTCACTCCCGCACCTTCCACCGTCCGCGCCCCCTGCGGCATGACGGCTGATCGACCGTCATGCCACCCCGGGCGGGGCGGCGTGTACTGATCCCTGTCGCGATCACTGCGGCCGAGGGGGGACCTCAATGACGCTCATCTCGATCTCGATCCTGATCTCCTGCCTGTCGGTGATGGCGGTCCGTGGCAGGCGGGGGCCGTGGCCACCGGGCATTCCGGTGGCACGGCCGCGGCTGTCGGCAGCGGGCGGCACGTACGAGGGCTCGAACGGCCGTCCGTCCGACGTCTACGTGATCCAGGAGCGGCTGATCGCGGTGGCGGACGGAGGGGGGCGAGGCCGGCGCGGTCACACGGCGGCCGCGCTGGCCCTGGGCGCGGTGGTCGCGGCACGGCCGCAGACGGCCGGTACGGAAGAGGAGGATCTGGGCGGCTGCGCGCGGGCGGCCCGCGACGAGCTCGCCCTGGCGGAGCGGGCCACCGGCCTGGACCTGATCGTGCTCGACGCGGGCGAGCGCCCGCGCCTGCGCTACACCCACGTCGGCGGCGGCGCGATCTGGTACTGCGCGAAGGGCGGGCGGCCGCGGCGGCTGACGACGCACGGGGACGGCCCGGTGGGGACGGCCGAACCGGAGGTCGGCAGCGTGCCGCTCCACCAGGGCGATCGCATCGTGGTGGTCACCGACGGCGTGGTCACGGCGCTCGGGGCGGAGCGGATGACCGCCCTGTTCGCCGACGGCCGGTCCCCGGCGTCCTGCCTGGATCAGCTGTACGACGAGATGTCGGTGGTGGAGCCGGCGGAGGACGCCACGGTGCTCGTCGCCGACTTCGTCACCGCGTGACGCGTTCCTTGCCCTGGTAGAGGCCGTACCCGAAGCGGGCCCGGTAGGTCGCGCCGTCGTGCCGGAAGTCGGCCGCCCAGTGGTGCGGGGCGCCGCCGGGCCCGGTCAGCACCTCGAACTCCAGCTCCGGCCACGGCGGCAGCGCCCAGCACGCCACCTCGCACGTCAGGCTGCCGACCGGCCGCTCGCCCTCACGGGCCGGCGGGCCGAGCGCCGACCGCAGCGCCGTCAGCCCTTTCGGCGCCCGCGCGGCGTGCGCCAGCCTGGTCCAGTGCGCGTGCGCGGCCCGCAGCTCGGCCCGGGTCGTGCAGCGCCCGCTCCACCCGCGGGGCGTTGACGTCGCGCATCCGGTGCATCAGCGTGAGCTCGAACTCGCGTACTCCGTATCTCATCTGCTTCCGATCGGCGCGGGACGACACCGCATCGTCGCACAGCGCGCCCTACTCGGCGCGGACGTCGTCGATGTGCACGTCGCCGCCGGTGTTGAGGAACACCCAGACGGCGCGGACGTCGGCCGGGTCGAGGGTGACGCCGAGCGGGCACGCGATCTGGTCGAACCGCTCGGTGACGGTCCTGCTGGAGTGCGGGCCGATCCAGCCCCACCGGCCGCCCTGGCACCACGACATGTCCTCGCCGACCTGGATGGCGATCTCGCCGACGGTGCCGACCTCGCCGGCCCGCACGTCGAACCTGAGCATGCTCGTGCCGGTGAGGTCGAGCGGCTCGTCCAGCGGCCTGCCGAACCAGTTGCCGGCGACCGGGGTGGACACCTTGAGCCCGCTGGTCCCGTGGGTGTGGAAGAGGGGTGACAAGGCGACGGTGCCGCCGTCGCCGGGGTTGGCGATGGTGAAGCCGTCGGTGCCGGTCTCGAAGGAGAACAGGGTGCGCGAGACCGGCAGCACCGGGCTGTCGTCGGGGACGTCGCCGCAGGTGAGCACCGGTGACGCCCAGTCGGCGTGGACCGCCGCCGCGCCGGACTCGGCGGTCAGGCGTAGCCAGTCGGCGCCGGCGAGGTCCGCGGTGAGCGTGGCGGGCGCCTGGCCCGAGGTCATGGGGCCGCTGGCCGCGGCGGTGCGCGCGTCGGCGTGGACGGTGAACGTGGCGGGGGCGCCGGCCGCCGCCTCGTCGTCGACGCCCACGTCGGTGACCAGGCGGGAGCAGCGGCCGCCCAGGTAGTAGCTGATCTCGCTGCCGGTGGTGGTGCCGAGCCCGCGCTGGTACACGCGGCCGCCGATGGTGATGAGGTTGCCGTCGTCCTCCAGCGGCCCGCCGTTGCTCTGGTCGGCCTCGACGGGTCCGGTGGCGTTGACGGTGCTGACCGGGGCGACGGTGCTGAGGTGGCGGCGGCCGTCGCCGGGGGCGGTCACGACCACGGCGACGATCTCGCTGGACGTGCTGGCGGAGCGGCGGCCCCACCGGTAGGCGGCGGTGATCTCGATCGGGTGGCGGCCGGCCGCCGCGGTCGCGGGGACGCCGATCCGCCAGGTGGTCTCCAGGGCGGCGTCCGTCCGGAGCCGGGCGCTGCCGGACGGGCCGGTCGCGGTGGCGGTCCAGCCCTCGGGCGTCCGCACGGTGACCTTGACGTCGCGTACGTCTCCGGCGCCGCGGTTGGTGACCGCCGTGGTCAGCGTGCCGCCGTCGGCGGGGACGACGGTGCCGAGGGCGGCGCCGGCGACGACGGACGGCGGCACGTCGCCGGGGCCGCGCAGCGGGCTCACCCGGTAGACGACGGTGCCGTGCGCGGGGACGGCGGCGGAGATGGTGGACCGGGCCTGGAGGGTCCGGCCGGTCCACAGGTCGCGCAGGCGGTACGCGCCGGCCCGGCGCAGCCCGGTGTCGGCGGCGGCGACGCTGACCGTGGCGAGCGTGTCGGTGGAGTTGTAGAGGGCGATCGCCCGGTCGCCGCCGGCCAGCGGCTTGTCGAGCACCATGAGGCCGTTCTCGTCGGAGACGACCGCGCCCTGGACGCCCAGCCGGTCCTGGTCGACGGCGATGATCTCGCGGTTGGCGAGGATCTCCAGGGTCTCGGCGGAGGCGGCCCGCAGGTCGGTGCCGATGATCAGCGGGGCGGCCATCATCGCCCACATGCTCATGTGGGTGCGGTACTCGGTGGCCGTCATGCCGCCGTTGCCGATCTCCAGCATGTCGGGGTCGTTCCAGTGTCCCGGTCCCGCGTACGGGGCGAGGGGGGCGTTCTGGCGGATGATGGAGCGGACGCTGGACCAGTCGTCGCTGATGTCGCCGGTGGTGCGCCACAGCTCCCCGACGCCCTCGGCCCAGGTCCACGGCTGGGAGGTGCCCCACTCGCAGATGGAGTAGACGATCGGCCGCCCGGTTCGGGCGAGCGCGTCGCGCATCGCCGTGTAGCGGCGGATGTAGTCCTCCTGCGAGCCGTCGGACTGGTTGTTGCAGTTGTCGTACTTGAGGTAGTCGACACCCCAGCCGGCCCAGGTGCGGGCGTCGATCTCCTCGTGGCCGAGGCTGCCCGGATAACCGGCGCACGTCCTGGTGCCGGCGTCGCCGTAGATGCCCAGTTTGAGGCCCTTGGCGTGGACGTAGTCCGCGACGCCGTCGATCCCGCCGGGGAACTTGTCAGGGTCGGGGACGAGCCTGCCGTCGGGTCCGCGCTCGCGCAGGGACCAGCAGTCGTCGATGTTGACGTACTCGTACCCCAGGTCTCTGAGCCCGCTGGAGACCAGGACGTCGGCCGTCTCCTTGATCAGGGTCTCGCTGACCTCGCAGCCGAACGCGTTCCAGTTGTTGAACCCCATCGGCGGGGTGGCGGCGAGGGCGGGCCCCGCGGTCGGCGGCGCGGGGGCCGCGGCCTGGACCGGCGCCGCGACGAGCGTCGCTCCGGCGACGAGCAGGGCGGTGACGAGGGCGGTGAGCCGCATGGACGCCTCCGGCTGATGGCGGGGTACGCGATCGGGGACGCTACCTACGCTGATCCACACCGTCAACGCTTTTCTTAACTGGTTCACCGAACCGACTGAAAGTTTCAGCAGGCCGACCCAACAAAGGTCATGTCGTGAACCCTGAATCGGTTAATCACCCGCACATGTGGGGCGCGTGGCGTGAGCATGTAGAAGTGACTGCATGACGACGTCTTCCGGGCCTTTCGCCGGCCGCACCATCGACGACCTCGGCCGCGACCTGCGGGCGGGCCGCACGACGGCCGAGGAGCTGACGCGGGAGGCGCTCGACGCCATCACCAGGCTCGATCCCGTACTGAACGCCTTCGTGAGCGTCGACCAGGACGGCGCGCTGGCGGCGGCCAGGGAGGCCGACGCCGAGCTGGCCGGCGGGGCCGACCGGGGCCCGCTGCACGGGCTGCCGGTGGGGGTCAAGGACCTGCTGCTGGTGGCGGGCATGCCCGCCACCATGGGCTCGCGGCACTTCGAGGGGTACGTCCCCGACACCGACGCGGCGTGCGTGACCCGGCTGCGCGAGGCCGGGGCGGTCATCGTGGGCAAGACCACGACCCAGGAGTTCGCGTACGGGCCGACCGGCGACTGCTCGGCCAACGGCGCGTCCCGCAACCCGTGGGACCCCGCGCGCATGTCGGGCGGCTCCAGCGGCGGCAGCGGCGCCGCCGTGGCCGCGGGGCTGGTGCCGCTGGCGATCGGCACCGACACCGGCGGCTCGGTGCGCATCCCCGCGGCGCTGTGCGGGGTGGCCGGTCTCAAGCCCGCGTACGGCGCGATCCCGGCCGACGGCGCCTTCCCGCTGTCGCCCAGCCTGGACCACGTGGGCGTGCTCGCCCGTACCGCCGGCGAGTGCTTCCTCGCCTACCGCCTCCTCAGCGGCAGGGACGCCGTCGAGAGCGGCTCCGTCACGCCCCGCGTCGCCTGGCTCGACCCCTCCGACCTGCACCCCTGCGACCCCGAGGTGGTGCGGGTCGCCGCCGGGGCTGCGGGCGCGAAGGAGCGGGTCGCGCTCCCGCCGGGAGCCGCCGAGGCGTTCATGGACGTGTACGTCACGATCGGCGGCGCAGAGGCGGCCGAGGTGCACGCCGAGCGGGTGGCGGAGGCGCCTGAGCTGTTCCAGCCCGAGGTGCTCGACCGGCTCAGGGGCGCGATGCGGGTGCCGGGCTGGAAGTACGTCCGCGCGACGGCGGAGCGGCGGCGGCTCGCCGGGGTGGCCGAGAAGCTGTTCGAGGACCATGACGTGCTCGCGCTGCCGACCGTGCCGCTCACCGCCCCGCCGCTGGGCCTGCGGGAGACGGTGCTCGACGGCCGGCCGGTCGGCGTCCGCGCCGCGCTGCTGGCCCTGACCTCTCCGTGGAACGTGCTCGGTTTCCCGGCGCTGTCCGTGCCGGCGGGCCTGGCCGGCGGGCTGCCTGTCGGGTTGCAGCTCGTCTGCCGGCCGGGCGACGAGCACCTGCTCGCCGCTGCCGTTCCCACGACGTAGTGCAGGCTGTACCAGCGGTCTCCAGCGGACTGGATCGATCTTGAGGGGGCGCGCCGACAGGCTGGGTGGTGTTCGAGAACGAGCCATCCGAGCAGAGGGAGCCACCCATGTCGCAGCACCCCGCACGCATCCTGGCGGCGTCGGCACTCGCCACGCTGGCCGGGCTGGGCCTGACCGCCCCGGTCGCGCACGCCGCCCCCGCCGACCCCGTGCAGAAGCGCCTGGACACGCTCGTCCAGGAGTCCTCGTTCCCCGGCGCGATCGCGGCCGTGCGCGGGCGCGACGGGCGGACCCGCACCTACACGGCGGGCGTGGCCGACCTGAAGACCGAGGCGAAGATGCCTGCGGACGGGCGGGTGCGGATCGCCAGCAACACCAAGATGTTCACCGCCGTGGTCGCGCTCCAGCTGGCCGGTGAGGGCAAGCTGGACCTGGACGCGCCCATCGAGAAGTATCTGCCCGGGGTGGTCCGGGGCAAGGGCGTCGACGGGCGGAAGATCACCACCCGCCGGCTGCTCCAGCACACGAGCGGCCTGCGCGACTACGACGACGTCCTCATCGGCGACTTCTTCTCCGTGCTGGAGCGCCACTTCGAGCCGCGCGAGCTGGTGGACACGGCGCTGGCGCGCCGGGACTCCCCCGCCAAGGGCTGGGACTACAGCAACACCAACTACGTCCTGGCCGGGCTCGTCGTGCAGAAGGTCACCGGCCGGCCGATCGGCGAGGAGATCACCAGGCGCGTCATCAAGCCGCTGGGCCTGCGCGACACGTACTGGCCAGGCGTCGGCGAGCGGGACATCCGCGGCCCGCACCCCAAGGGCTACCTCGCGCTGAAGGCCGACGACCCGTACCGGGACGTCACCCGGCTGGACCCGTCGATGGCGTGGGCGGCGGGCGCGCTCGTGGCCACCCCGAAGGATCTCAACACGTTCATGACCGCGCTCATGAACGGCGAGCTGCTCAGGCCCGCGCAGCTCAAGCAGATGAAGAAGACCGTCGCCGCGCCCGAGTTCGACACCGTGGGCGGCGCCCGGTACGGGCTGGGCATCGCCACCTTCAAGCTGAGCTGCGGCGGTTTCGCCTGGTCCCACGGCGGTTCCGCCCCCGGCTACGCCACGGGCAACGGCGTCACCGAGGACGGCCGCGCCGCCACCGTCGCGGTAACCTCCCTGCCGTCGGACCTGCCCGCCGTCAAGAACCTGGAAGCCGCCCTGGACACCGCCCTCTGCGCGTGACAGCCTCGATCCGAGGAGGGGCGATCATGACGGCGGGCGAGCAGATCATCGTCGCGGTCCTCTTCGGCGGGGCGGCGTTCCTCGCGCTCGCCCTGGGCCTGCTGGGCGCGTCCCGGCGGCTGCCGCGCAACCCTCTCTTCGGGGTCCGTACGAGGACGTCCATGGCGAGCGACGAGGCCTGGCGGCGGATACACGTCAGATTCGCCCCTTTCTCGTACGCGGTCGCCGTCCTCTGGGCGGTCACCGCGGCCACCCCCTTCGTCACCGGCTGGAACGAGCCGCTGGTGCTCGCCGGGATCGTGCTCGGGCTGGTCGTTCTGCTGGTGGGGGCGGTGCGGGCGCACCGGGATCCGGGGTAGCGCTCCCGCGCGGATCCGGGCGCACAATGGGTGTCAAGGGCATGTCAATCCGCCCGGTGAACACTCATAATCGGTGATCTACGCGGCAGCCTCACCTGCCGGGAGGAGAAACCGGGATGCCCGAGTTCTTACCGCTGCGCGAGGAAGACCCGACCCACGTGGGCCCGTACCGGCTGATCGGCCGGCTCGGCAGGGGCGTGTACGCGGCCGAGGGCGCGGAGGCCGGCCGGCCCGTGGTGGTGAAGCTGCTGGGCCCGCAGGTCGACCAGGAGCGGTTCCTGCGGCTGGTCGAGTCGATCCGCGAGGTGTCCGCCTTCTGCTCGGCCCAGGTGCTCGATTCGGGCACGGCGGGCGGCCGCCCTTACGTGGTGAGCGAGTACATCGACGGGCCCACGCTGGCGGCGGTGACGGCGGGCGGGACGCGGCTGCGGGAGGCGGCGCTGCACCGGCTCGCGGTCGGCACGGTGACCGCGCTGGTGGCGATCCACCAGGCGGGGGCGGTCCACGGCGACGTGCGGCCGGAGAACGTGGTGCTCGGTCCCGACGGCCCCCGGCTGATCAACGTGGGCGTGGCGGGGGCGATGGCGGCCTCCGCCGAGACGACGACCCGGCAGGTGGAGACGCCCGCGTTCGCGGCGCCCGAGCGGCTCGACGGGGCGGAGCCGGGGCCGGCGGCGGACATGTTCTCGTGGGCCGCGACCTTGGTGTCGGCGGCCACGGGGCGCTCCCCGTTCGACGGCGGGTCGATGGCGGGCACGGTCAACCGGATCGTCGGCGAGCCGCCCGACCTGCCCGATCTCGGGGACCTGCGGGGCGTCGTCGAGGGGTGCCTGGACAAGGACCCGGCACGCCGCCCCTCCTCCAGCGACGTGCTGCTGCGACTGGTCGGCGAGACGCGGTTCCTGACCGGCAAGCTGCTCCCGCAGGCCGGCGGGAGGAACGAGCCGCCCGCGCGGCGCGGGCGGGGGCCGCTGGTCGCGGTGGCGGCGTTCGCCGCCGGGGCGCTGCTGTCGGGCGCCGCCGTGTACACGCTGGCGCCCCCGTGGGTGACCACCTCGGCGGCTTCGTCCCCCTCGCCCGGCGCGGTCATCACCTCCGGCGCGCCGATCACCCCCAGCGTGACCACGGCGCCGGTCGCCAGCGTCCCCCCGAAGGCGGACAAGGACGTCGAGCTGCCCGACATCGGCGCCACGCTGCACGAGCACCCGGACGACGTCGCGCGCCTGACGGCCTACCTCCAGGTGAGCCGGCCCTTCAAGACGTTCGTCAGGGACGCGTCCGGCCGGTTCGAGGAGGTCGGCCTGGCCGAGGAGCCCCGGGTGTCGCCGGACGGCCGGTGGGTGGCGCTCAACCCGTGGCTCAAGTACCAGAACTCCGACATGGACCACGTCCGGTTCCGCGACCTGTCGACCGGCGAGACCTTCACCGTCCAGACCGTGAAGAAGCCCGAGTCGACGCAGGTGCCCGCATGGTCGCGCGACGGCCGCCGGCTGCTCCTGTCGATCAGGACGGAGGACGCGAAGCTGTTCTCGGGCTTCGTCGTCGTCGACGTGGCCGCGCGCACCTCCACGGTGGTCAACACCCAGTACAAGGACGCGATCTCGCTGCCGTTCACGTTCCTCCCGGACGGGACGATCGCCCGCGGCTACTCGGGTGAGAAGTCGCAGGGCATCGAGACGTACGACATGTCGGGCAAGGTGACGACCACCAAGCACTGGGTGGGCATGCCGCGCGACCGCGACTGGTACTCGCCCGACGGCAGGCAGTTCTTCACCGTCTGTCCGAAGAGCGGGGACGTGTGCGTCTGGGACGCGGTGACCGGCGCCCGCAAGGCCACGGTGGAGGGCCTCGACGACGACGTCCGGCTGATCGGCTGGTTCGACGACGACCACCTGCTGATCGAGGATCCCGGCAAGAAGAAGGGCCGCCTCCAGGTGAAGGTCGTGGACTTCCTCGGGAGGACGAAGCGCGTGCTCGCGGACGTGGACGAGCGCGGCAGCAACCGCCAGTGGGCGGCGATCCGGCGGTGACCGTGGAGCCGAGGCCGCTGCTGACGGAGGACCCCGCGCGGGTGGGGTCGTACCGCGTCGCGGGGCGGCTGGGCGAGGGCGGGCAGGGCGTCGTCTACCTGGGCGAGTCGGCCACCGGCGAGCGGGTGGCGATCAAGCTGCTGGCGCACGCGCTGGACGAGGAGGCCAGGGCCGACTTCGCCAAGGAGGTGGAGCTGGCGCGGCGGGTCAAGGCGTTCTGCACGGCGAGCGTGCTGGCCAGCGGCGAGCTCGACGGCGTCCCGTACGTGATCAGCGAGTTCGTCGACGGGCCGTCGCTCGCCCGGGTGCTCGCCGAGCGGGGGCCGCTGGGCGGGGCCGAGCTGCGCCGGCTGGCGATCGGCAGCGTGACCGCGCTGGCGGCCATCCACCAGGCGGGGGTGGTGCACCGCGACTTCAAGCCGGGCAACGTGCTGCTCGGCAGGGACGGGCCGCGGGTGATCGACTTCGGCATCTCCAGGACGCTCGACGCCGCGGAACCGGACGGCGACCACCTGACGGGGACGCCGCCGTTCATGGCCCCCGAACAGTTCGGGCGCGGCGCGGGCGCGCCCGCGGACCTGTTCGCGTGGGCGGCCACGGTGGTGTGCGCGGCGACCGGCTCGCCGCCGTTCGGCTCCGGCGACGTGCCCGCGCTGGTGAACCGGATCCTGCGCGCCGAGCCGGACCTGGGCGATCTCTCCGGCGACCTGCGCGAGGTGGTGAGCAGTTGCCTGGCCAAGGACCCGGCGGCCCGGCCGACCGCGCGCACCGCGCTGCTGCGGCTGCTCGGTCACCGGGTGGAGCCGCGGCGCCTGCTCGCCGAGGGCACCAGGAGCGCGGCCCCCGAGCCCGCCCCGCGCGGGCCGCGGCGGCGGGTGCTCGTCGCGGGCGCCGCCGCCGTGATTCTGGCGGGCGCGGCGACGGCCGTCGTGCTCGGTCTCGGGAGCACGCCGGACGACCCGGTCCCGCCGGCGCCGCAGCGCGTCTCCTCCGGTCCGATGAGCACCGGCTCCACCACCACCTCGCCCCTCCCCGGCACCGGGGTCGAGCTGCACGAGAACCCCGCCGACCCGATCTGGGCCAGTTCCTACTACGGCGGCTTCGCGGAGGCGGACTTCCCCGCCTACGTCCGCGATCCCCGGACCGGGCAGTTCCGGCGGTTCGGCAGCTTCCAGATCCCGGTCGTCTCCCCCGGCGGCCGGTACGTGGCCGCGCTCCCGGTCTCCAACCTCGACGTGACCGACCACAACACGCTGCGGCTGGTGGACCGCGGCACCGGCGAGGACGTCACGCTGCGGACCGCCGGCAAGCCAGGACTCACGCTGGACCCGGCCTGGACCGCCGACGGCGGCCGCCTGCTCCTGACGCTCAGGGCGGGCCCGGACGAGCAGCGCACCGTCGGCTTCGTCGTCGTCGACCCGGCCGCCAAGAGCGTCCAGACCCGCCGCACGGACTTCGGCGGCGAGGCCGGCTACGGGTGGGGGCCGGACGGCTCGACGCTCGTCACCCAGGGCGGCGACGGCGCCATCCGGTATGTCGGGCTCGACGGCCGGGTGCTGCGCACGTTCACCGGCAAGGGCGCGCTGATCCGGGGCGGCGTCGCGGACACCACGGCCGGCCGGGTTTTCACCACCACCTGCCGGGAGGGGTCGCGCGACGTCTGCCTGTGGGACGCGGCCACCGGCGAGCGGAAGGCGGTGATCCCGCCGGCGAAGGGCATGGTGTTCAACGGCTGGCTGGACAGGAGCCACTTCCTGGCGACCGTCATCGGCCCCGAGAAGGGCCGGCTGGTGCTCGGCGGGATGGACGGCGAGACCGTGCGGGTCCTCGCCGAGGGCCCGGCCGACCAGCTGAACCAGATCAGCGTCTGGTTCACGCCCCGCTGAACCCGAGCACCGTGCGCAGGATCGCCGCCGGGTCGCCGCCGCCGCCCCGCCAGGCCACGTGCTGGTCGGGCCGGACCAGGACGAGCGGCGCGCCGTACCTGTCGAGCAGCCCTTCGCCCGCCAGGTCCACCACCGTGAACGGCACCCCGAGGGCCCGCGCCGCCTCCTCGAAGGCGGGGCCGGGCTCCGGTGTCAGGCGCAGCAGCGTGAGCCCTTCGCCCAGCGTGTCGTACAGGGAACGGCCGCCGGGCAGCCAGGCGTGCGGCAGCCGCGCGCCCGGCCGGCCCGAGCCGTGGTAGTCCTGCGGGGTGTGCGGCGGGACGGGCGAGCCGTCGTCGGCCACGATCGGCGAGCCCGCGTAGTGGTAGCCGAGCACGAGCCCCTCGCTGTAGAACTCGCCGGCCTTGACCCGCAGCGCGGCGGCCGTCTCGGCGCGGGCGCGGGCGGCCTCCGGGCCCGCGCCGGTGAGCGGCCGGTCGGCGAAGGTAGGTGCGAGCAGCTTCTCCTGGGCGGAGCTGTCGGCGACGGTCTGGACGGCCACCGGGCGGCGCTCGGCCTCGTAGCTGTCGAGCAGGCCGGGGCCGCCCCAGCCCTGGAACACGGCGGCGAGCTTCCAGGCGACGTTGACCGCGTCACCGACGCAGGTGTTGAACCCGTGGCCGCCCCACGGCGGGTTGAGGTGGGCGGCGTCGCCGACCAGGAAGACCCGGCCGGCGCGGTAGCGGTCGGCGAGCAGCATCCGGGCCACCCACGGGTCGGTGCTGACGACGCTGATCGGCAGGTCGGCGCCGATGAGCACGCGCACCAGCCGCTCCGGGTCCGGGGCGGAGGTGCGCACGTCGACGCCCACCATGATCGCCCACCACTTGTCGTCCAGGTCCATCCGGCCCATCAGGCCGGACACCTCCGGATGGATCACCCAGTACTGCACGGCCGGGTCGAGCGGGATCTTCTGCGCCAGGCCGGGCGCCCGGAACACCACGCTCAGGTTGGGCCGCTCGCCCGACGAGCCCTCGTACGACGCGCCGATCGCCTCGCGGCTGACCCCGGCGGCGCCGTCGCAGCCCAGTAAGTAGTCGGCTTCGAGCGCAGAGCCGTCGGAGAGCCGGGCGCGGACCCGGTCGCCGTCCTGGTCGATCGCGGTGACGGCGACCCCGGTCAGCAGCGTGACGGCGGGCAGCTCGGCCACCGCCTCGCGCAGCAGCCGTTCGACGATCGGCTGCGGCACCTGCTGGCCGGGCTCCGCCCACCGCTCGTCGCGCTCGGGGTGGAGGCCGAAGGCGTGGGGGAAGCGGGTGAGCTCGACGCCGAGCAGGTTCGTACAGAACAGGACGTCCTGCGACCAGGAGACGGGCAGCGGCGCGGCGGCGCGCAGCCGGTCGGCGAGCCCCCACCGGCGCAGGTGCTCCATGGTGCGCATGCTGGTGGTCTTGGCGCGCGGCCGGTCCTGGTCGATCGTGGTGCGCGGCTCGACCACGGTGACGGTGACGCCGCGCCGGCCGAGCTCGACGGCCGCGGCCAGCCCGGCGGGGCCGCCTCCCGCGACGAGGACCCGGCTCACGCGCCCCTCCTGCCGGCCGGGCCGGTGACCGGCGTCCGGATCACGCCCAGCCGGTCGACCTCCACCTCGACCACGTCGCCGGGCGTCAGCAGCCGGGGCGGCGTGCGGACGTAGCCGACGCCTTCCGGGGTGCCGGTGGCGATGACGTCGCCGGGGTGGAGTGTCAGCGTGGCGCTGATGCGGGACAGGAGTGCGGGCACGGTGAAGATCATGTCACTGGTGTCGCCGTCCTGCATCACCTCGCCGTTGACCCGGGTGACCACGCGCCATCCGTCCGCGGGGCTCCCCGTCTCGTCGGCGGTGACGATCGGGCCGATCGGGCCGCTGCGGTCGGCGTTCTTGCCGAGAGTCCACTGGCTGGTGAGCTTCTGGGCGGTGCGGGCGGTGATGTCGTTGAAGGCTGCGTACCCGAGGACGCCCGCCCCCGCCTCGGTCTCGCCGGCGTCGGCCAGCCGCGCGCCGACGACGGCGGCGACCTCGCCCTCCCAGTCCAGCCCCGGCTCTCCGGCGGGCACCGGCACGGCCGTGCCGGTCACCGAGAGCGAGGCCGTCCACCGGCCGAACACGGTCGGGTGCGCGGGCGGCTCGAAGCCGCCCTCCGCCGCGTGCGCGCGGTAGTTGAGCCCGACGCACAGCACCCGCGCCGACGGCGGCACGGGCGGCGCGAGCTCCACCTCCGCCAGCGGCACCCCGCCGGGCCCCGCCTGGCGGGCCCGGTCCAGCCAGTACGGGACGTCGCTGTAGAAGTCGGTCACCTCGGCGAGGGGCGTGACGGTGCTGTCCGCCAGGACGCCGACCGTGACGTGCCGTCCGTTGTCGCGCGCGGCCATGCCGACGAGCTTCACCGCGGGTCTCCTTCCTCGACCAGCCTGATGTCGAACTCCGCCGCCAGGAACGGGCCGTCCATGCCGAAACGCGCGTCGGCGGACGGCAGGAAGTCCGTGACGAGCGCGTCCTTGACCGCGAACGCGGCGTCGGAGCCGAGGTAGGGGTCGCCGGCGACGAAGATGTGGGTGGTGAGCGGCCGGTGCCCGGCCGCCTGGACCTTGATGTGCACGTGCGCGGGCCGCATGGGGTGGCGGCCGATCGCCCGCAGCAGCTCGCCGACGGGGCCGTCGGTCGGCACCGGGTAGCTGCTCGGCTTCACCGTGCGGAACCAGTACGCGCCGTCGTCGCCGGTGGTGAGCAGGGCGCGCAGGTTCCCGTCGGGCTGCTCGGCGTCCTGGCTGTCGTACAGGCCGGTGTCGTTCGACTGCCAGACGTCGAGCACCGCGCCGGCGAGGGGGTTGCCGTCGCAGTCGGTGACGCGGCCGTGCACGACGGCGGGCTCGCCGCGGTGCCGCTCGGGCCCCTCGGCGATCCAGGCCCCCATGGGGCGGGGCGGCGCGGGCGAGTGGAAGGGGCCCTCGACCGAGCTGGGGGTCATGGTGGGCGGGCCGGTGTGGTTCACCTCGTCGACGGCCGAGGTGACGCCCAGCATGTCGGACAGCAGGATGAACTCGTTGCGGGTCTCGGTGCAGGTCTGCCCGACGCGGACCAGGAAGTCGACGGCACGCAGCCATTCGGCCTCGGTGGGCCTGGTCTCGCGCACGAACGCGTGCAGGTGGGCGACCAGGCCGCCGACCAGCTCGCGCACCCGCGGGTCCGCGCCGCCGACGGAGCCGAGCACCTGTGCGAGCAGGGCGTCGAGCCGGTCGGATCCGGGGTTCGCGGTCATCGTCGCCTCCACATCTGTCTTGATCGGCAAACCCTAGGGCGTGGCCCCGGCGCGCACCAGGGAGGATTTCACTCAATGGCATGCGTCACTGGCACACTGCACGGGTGACGAACGCTCCACGCGGACACCGGCCGCCGCACGGCGCCCCCGTGATCGACCGGGCCTTCGCGCTGCTCGGCGCCTTCTCCGCGACCCGCCGGGCGATGACGCTGGCCGAGCTGAGCCGCGCCACCGGCACGCCGCCGAGCACGGCGCTGCGGCTGGCCCGCCGCCTGCTCCACTGGGGCGCGCTGGAACGCGACGGCGGCGGCCGGTACGTGATCGGGCTGCGGCTGTGGGAGCTCGCCTCGCTCGCGCCGCGCGGGCACGGGCTGCGCGAGGCCGCGCTGCCGTACATGGAGGATCTGTACGAGGCCACGCACCAGCACGTGCTGCTGGCGGTGCGCGACGGGCACGAGGCCCTGCTCGTGGAGCGGCTGTCGGCCAGGGACGCCGTCGACGTGCTCTACCGGGTCGGCGGGCGGCTGCCGCTCCACTCGACCGGCGTCGGCCTGGTGCTGCTGGCGCACGCCGAGCCCGAGCTCCAGGACCGGGTGCTGGCGGAGCCGCTGGTGCACGAGCCCGAGGGGCTGCCCGTCTCACCGGCCGCGCTGCGGCGGACGCTGGCGCGGGTGCGCCAGACGGGGCTGGCGGTGGCCGAGCGGTCGGAGCCGGGGCCGCTCCTCACCGTCGCCGCGCCCGTCCGCGGCGCCGACGACGGGGTGGTGGCGGCGCTGTCGGTGGTGGTCCCCGCCTCCGGCGCCGAGCCACGCGCCCTCGCCCCCGCCCTGCGCGCCACCGCCCGCGCCCTCTCCCGCAGCCTCGGCTCCCCTCGCGCCTCCTGACCGGAATGGCCATGGCACGTACTGGACATTTCGCCGCAAGCCCCAGGACATTACTGTCCGGTGGCTACCGTTGCTGCCGTGGCGCACGTACGGAAAGCCAACAGAGGGCCCAGCGCGGCGGCGGAGAACCGCGCGGCGCTCGTCACAGCGGCCCGGGAGCTGTTCGCGACCGCCGGGTTCGGCGCTCCGCTGAGCGCGGTCGCGCGGCGGGCCGGTGTGGGGCAGGGCAGCCTCTACCGCCACTTCCCCGACCGGGCGAGCCTGGCGCTGGCGGTGTTCGACGGAAACGTGTCCGAACTGGAATCGCTCGCCGCCGAGCGGGCGACCACGCTCGACGACCTGTTCGCGCGGATCATCGAGCAGACCGTCGCCTCGGTGGCGTTCCTGGACCTGGTCACCTCGGCCGACGAGCGCATGGCCGCGGTGCGCACCCGGGTGGCCCGGCTGCTGGCGGGCAAGCTCGACCAGGCGCGGCGCGACGGGACCGTGCGCCCCGACGTCACGGCTGACGACCTGCTGCTGGTCATCGCCATGCTGGCCGGGGTGCTGTCCAGCGCTTCGGCGGAGGCCCGGCCGGCCGCGGCCGAGCGGTCCTGGGCCCTGCTGCGCCGCTCGATCCGCCCCTGACGCCCGTTCCGTTGATCATTGTCCTCCGGATCGCCAGTACCCTGGCTGAGCGGGTCCATGGGCCGTTGCCAGTGAACTCCCAGCTAGAGGCATTAGCCTCGATCCGCATGAAACGGGTGGCCCCGGGACGCCATCCGGCTGAGACATGCCTCGGAGACGCAAGAGATGAAGATCCGGTACATGCTGTTGCACGCCTACGGCATGGGCGGGACCATCCGCACCGTGGTCAACCAGGCGAACGCCATGGCGGCCGCGGGTCACGACGTGGAGATCGTCAGCGCGGTCCGCCGACGGACCAAGCCGCAGTTCGCCATCGATCCGCGGGTGAAGGTGTGGGCCCTGGTCGACCAGCGGACGGCGGTCGAGACCGACTCCCTGGCCCGCAAGGTGTGGCGCCGGGCGCGGGGCAAGATCGTGCCCGCGGGCGAGTTCGCCGCCGGCTACTTCACCGAGCGCGTGGAGCGCGCGGTCATCGACTACGTCAGCCCGCTGAGCGACGGCATCCTGGTGACCACCCGCCCGGCGCTGAACCTCATCGCCGCCCGCCGCGCCACGTCCGGCGTGATCCGGGTGGCCCAGGACCACATGAACCTGGGCTCGTACCGGAAGCCCGTGCGGGAGCAGATCAGCCGCCACTACAGCCGCTTCGACGCGGTCGTGGTGCTGACCGAGACCAGCCGCGCCGAATACCGAGAGGCGCTCCCCGGCTGCCCGGTCATCCGCATCCCCAACGGGATCCCGATGGCGGGGCGCGTGCACTCCGACCACACGGCACCGGTGGTGATCGCGGTGGGCCGCCTGGTCAAGCAGAAGGGCTTCGACTACCTCATCAAGGCGTTCGCGTCGATCGCGGACGAGCGCCCCGAGTGGGAGCTGAAGGTCTTCGGCACCGGCCCGTCCGAGGAGAAGCTGCGCGAGCGCATCGAGGAGGCGGGCCTGACCGGCCGGTTCAAGCTGATGGGCCGCACCGAGACGATCCACGACGAGATGGCCGCGGCGTCGATCTACGCGCTCAGCTCCCGCATCGAGGGCCTGCCGATGGCGATGATCGAGGCGATGGGCCACGCGCTGCCTGTGGTGGCCTTCGACTGCCCGACCGGCCCGGCGGACGTGCTGACGCACGACGTGGACGGGGTGCTGGTGCCGCCGCGCGACCCGGAGGCGCTGGGCGCCGCGCTGTCGCGCCTGATGGGCGACATCGACACCCGCCGGCGGCTGGGCGCCGCCGCGGCGAGGACCGCCCAGAGCTACTCGCCCGAGGTCGTCATGCCGCTGTGGGAGGACCTGTTCACCGCGCTGCACAACGGCGAGCGCCTCGACGGCCCCCGCTGGACGTCACGCTGACCAGAAAAACCGGTTCCGCGTCACCCTCGCGATCATTAGACTCGCCGCCGTACCGCGCGCCGCAGTGGCGCGCTCCGACGTGTGAGGGGAGCCCGCCGTGCGCCACCACAGCACCGCGGCCGCCGTCCCCCCGTCGCGGTACGAGGTGATCCTGGTGTCTCCGGCGGCCCGGTGCCGGCTGCGCGCCCGCCACCGGACGCCGTGACGAACCCCTGATCCTCCCGGGCGGGGCCCTGCTCTGCCCTGCCCCTCTTCTCGTCCGGCACATCGCGCCGTCCTGTTCTCCATCCCGCAAGAAGGGTCATGGACCGTGCGCCGTCACACCACTCGATCGCCTGCCGTCGTCCGCAACCTGGGCATCCTCGCCCACGTCGACGCCGGCAAGACCACCCTGACCGAACGCGTCCTGTACGCCACCGGCGCCACCTACAAGCGCGGCGAGGTGCACGACGGGACGACTGTCACCGACTTCGACGCCCAGGAGCGCGACCGCGGCATCACGATCTTCGCCGCGGCCGTGAGCTGCGAGTGGGCCGGACACCGGATCAACCTCATCGACACTCCCGGCCACGTCGACTTCTCCGACGAGGTGGAGCGCTCGCTGCGGGTGCTCGACGGCGCCGTCGCCGTGTTCGACGGGGTCGCGGGCGTCGAGCCGCAGAGCGAGTCGGTGTGGCGGCGGGCCGACCGCCACGGCGTGCCGCGCGTCGCCTTCGTCAACAAGCTGGACCGGGCGGGCGCTGACCTGGACACGGCCGTCGCCTCGATCCGCGACCGGCTGCGGGTGACGCCGCTGGTCGCGCAGCTGCCGATCGGCCGCGAGCACGCCTTCACCGGCGTCGTCGACCTGCCGCGCATGCGGGCCCTGACCTGGGACCGGGACGTGCTCAGGGAAGGCCCGGTGCCGGACGACCTGCTGGACGAGGCGCGGCGGCGCCGCAGACTGCTGGAGGAGGCCGTGGCCGAGCTGCACCCGGGCGCGCTGGAGGAGTTCTGCGCAAGACCGGAGATCTCCGCCGGCACGCTCCAGACGGCGCTGCGCGACCTCACCCGCTCCGGTGACGGCGTCGTGGTGCTGTGCGGGTCCGCGTACCGGAACAGGGGCGTCGAGCCGCTGCTGGACGCCGTCGTCGCGTACCTGCCCTCGCCGCTGGACGTGCCGCCGGTGCGCGGCACGCACGCCGGCGCGGAGCAGGAGCGCGCCGCCGACCCCGAGGCGCCGCTCGCGGCGCTGGCCTTCAAGGTCAGCTCCACCGCGACGGGCCGGCTGACGTTCCTGCGGCTGTACGCGGGGACGCTGCGCAAGGGTGACACGGTGCTGGACGCGGGCGCGGAACGCACCGAACGGGTCGCCCGCATCCTGCGGGTGCAGGCCGACCGGCACACCGAGGTGGACCGGGCGGTCGCCGGGGACATCGTCGCGGTGGCCGGGCCGAAGGCGGCGCGTCCCGGCGCGACGCTGTGCGCACGGGAGGCGCCGCTGCTGCTCGAACCGCCGTCGGCGACCGAGCCCGTGGTGTCCGTGGCCGTCGAACCGCGCCGGAGCACCGACGCCGGGCGGCTGTCGTCGGCGCTGGCGCGGCTGACGGACGAGGACCCGTCCCTGTCCGTACGGACCGATCCCGAGACCGGGCAGACGCTGCTGTCCGGCCTGGGCGAGCTGCACCTGGAGGTGGCGGTGGAGAAGGTGCGCCGCGAGCACGGGATGGCGGTCGCCGTGGGCCGGCCCCGGGTGGCGCTGCGCGAGACGGTCGTGCGCGGCGTGTCCGGGCTCCTCTACCGGCATGTCAAGCAGGACGGCGGGGCCGGGCAGTTCGCGCACGTGGTGCTCGACGTGGAGCCGGGCACCGGGTTCGCGTTCGAGTCGGCGGTGACCGGCGGCCGGGTGCCGCGCGAGTACGTGCGCGCGGTGGCGGCGGGCTGCCGCGACGCGCTGGCCGAGGGCCCGCTCGGCGGCCACCCGGTGACCGGTCTGCGCGTCACGCTGACCGACGGCGCCACGCACGTGAAGGACTCCTCCGAGACGGCCTTCCGCGCGGCGGGCCGGCTGGGCCTGCGCGAGGCGCTGCGGTCCTGCGTGATGGCGCTGCTGGAGCCGGTGGTCGAGGTCACGGTGACGGTGCCGGAGGAGGCCGCGGGCGGCGTGCTGGGCGACCTGGCCGCCCGGCGCGGCCGGATCAGCGGCACGGCGGCGAAGGCCGGCACGGTGGTGGCCACCGCCACGGTGCCGCTGGCCGAGGTGTTCGGCTACGCCACCCATCTGCGCAGCCGTACGCAGGGCCGGGGCACGTTCACCACCCGTGCCGCGGGCTACGCCCGGATACCGTGACGGCCGGGGCCGGTCCCTCCTTTCGGGGGGACCGGCCCTTCGCTGAAGGAAACCTGAAGCATCTCTTAAGAGGGCATCGGCAGCCTTGGGGACATGAACACGGCGGGCTCGGAGAAAGGGCCCGTATCGGGAAGAAGGAGTACGAGATGACGAGCAGGCTGGTGGTTTCCGCCTTCGTTTCGCTGGACGGTGTCATGCAGGCTCCCGGCGGGCCCGGCGAGGACGACGACAACGGCTTCAAGCACGGCGGCTGGCTGGCCCCGCACGTGGACGAGGGGTTCAACCGCATCATGGGCGACCAGCTCGACCGCGCGGACGGCATGCTGCTGGGCCGCAGGTCGTACGACATCCTCTCCTCGTACTGGCCGCACGTGTCCGACGAGGACGGCGGCGCCGAGATCAACAGCATGCCCAAGTACGTCGCCACCAGGTCGCCGATGACGGCCGAGTGGCGCAACACCGAGGTCCTTGCGGGCGAGGCCGCGCAGACGGTCGCCGACCTGAAGCGGCGCACCGACGGCGAGATCATCACCCAGGGCAGCAGCGACCTCATCCGCACGCTGCAGAGGGCCGAGCTGGTCGACGAGTACCGCCTGATGGTCTTCCCCGTCGTCCTCGGGGAGGGCAAGCGGATGTTCGCCGAGGGGGCCCTCCCGGCCGGGCTCAAGCTCACCGGCTGCACCACCACCGACGCGGGCGTCGTCTACATGACCTACGCGTGGACGGGCGACCCCCTGTACAGCTCCGTCGCCTGACTCAGGCGAGACTCCTCACCTTCGTCAGGGGTGTCACTGGACGTTCGGCGGATCCGGCAGGGGTACCGGGCTTCGTACGGTGCTTGCCCATGAAGTCCTTTCTGGCCGGTTTCTCCCTGGTCCTGGCCCTCACCCCCGCCGCCCTCGACGGAGACGCCCGCGTGCCGGGCGAGCTCACGGCCGCCGCCGTCGACGCCTACGCCCGGCAGGCGATGGAGTCGACGGGCGTGCCCGGAATGTCGCTGGTGGTGACCAGGGACGGCGAGGTCGTGCACGCGGCCGGGTACGGGCACGACTCCCGCGGCGCCCCGATCACCGCCGGCACCCCGATGCGGGTGGCCTCGGTCAGCAAGTCGTTCACCGCGGCGGCGGTCATGACGCTCGTCGAGCGGGGCGAGATCCGGCTCGACGAGCCGGTCGCCGCGCAGCTTCCCGGGTTCCGCATGGCCGACCCGCGGGCGGCCGGGATCACCGTGCGGCAGCTGCTCAACCAGACCTCCGGCCTGTCCGACACCTCGGTGGACGTCACGGATCTGGGCGACGCCGCCTCGCTCGCGGACTACACCTCGCGGCTGGCCGACGACCGGCTCGCGGCCGCCCCCGGCACCCGCTGGGAGTACTGCAACGTCAACTACAACCTGGCCGCCAGGCTGGTCGAGACCGCGAGCGGCCGCCGCTTCGGCGACTACCTGCTCGAGCGGATCTTCACCCCGCTGGGCATGACGTCCAGCGCGGTCAGCGACGAGGTCGTCAGACCGGCCGACGGCCGTAACTCGATCTTCGGCCTCTGGCTGCCCCGTCCCGAGCTGGACGGGTTCCTGGACGAGAGCGGCAGCGGCGGCGTCATCACCACCGCCGCCGACATGGGCAGGTGGCTGAGGCTCCACACGGGCGACGGCCGCCCCCTGGTGCAGCGGCAGAGCCTGGAGACCATGCACGCCCCCTCCGGGATCCACGAGTACGGGATGGGCTGGAGCCCCGGCCGCGAGTCCGGCCTGCTCGTGCACTCGGGCAACCTGTTCACCTACAACGCCGTCCAGGCGATCTCCCCCGGGACGGGGTACGGGTTCGCGGTCATGACGGACAGCGCCGGGCTCACCGACGAGACCTACGCGGTCATGACGGGCCTCGTGGCCATGAGCGAGGGCCGGGCGCCCGAGGTGCCCGGAGGCGACCGGCAGCTGTTCGAGCTGGTGCTGGCCGCGATCGCGCTGCTGGCGGCGGGCCTCGGGATCACGGGCGCGCTCCGGGCGCGGCGCTGGGCCGCCGAGCGGGCGGGCAGGCCGCGGTGGCGGATCGCGGTGCGCCTGGTCCCGGCGCTGCTGCCGGTCGCGCTGCTGGCCGCCTATCCGGACCTGGTCTCGACCCTCATGAACGGGCGGACCGTCACCTGGGCCCAGGTCACGTACTACGCCGCCCCGCTGTCGATCGCGCTGCTGGCGGCCGCGGCCGCCGGGGTGCTGGTGACGATCACGCGGCTGGTCCGGCTCGCGAGTTGATGAGAGCAGCTCATGTTTGGGCCTTGCCGGGTCCTTGAGGGCGGCGGATGCTGAGTGCACCCCCCACTTGTGAGGTGTCCGTGAAGAGCCTCCGATCCCTCGTCCGCATCACCTCCGGCCTCGTCCTCCTGGCCGGCTCGCTGATCGCGCAGAGTTCCGCGCCGGCGACCGCCACCTCCGCCACCACCCCGGCCACCGCTTCGGCCGCCGCCGACGTGCGCGGCCTCGTCGACGCCCACAGCCACCTGTTCTCGTACGAGGCGTTCGGCGGCATGCTGATGTGCGGCAAGCCGTTCGATCCCGACGGCATCGCCAAGGCGCTGCGCGACTGCCCCGACCACCTGCCGAACGGCGAGCTGGCCTGGTTCGAGAACTTCACCCGCACCGGCTCGCCCACCGGCACCCACGACCCGGTGGGCTGGCCGACGTTCCGCGACTGGCCCGCGCACGACTCGCTGACCCACCAGCAGGCGTATTACACCTGGGTGGAGCGGGCCTGGCGCGGCGGGCTGCGGGTGATGGTCAACCACCTGGTCGCCAACCGCCAGCTGTGCGCCATCTACCCGCTGCGACGCCACGGCTGCGACGAGATGGACTCCATCAGGCTCCAGGCCCAGCGCGCCCGCGAACTGCAGGCCCACATCGACGCCGAGCACGGCGGGCCGGGCCGCGGCTGGTTCCGGATCGTCCGCGACCCCGCCGAGGCGCGGCAGGTCGTCCAGGCGGGCAAACTGGCCGTGGTGCTCGGGGTGGAGACCTCCGAGCCGTTCGGCTGCCGGCAGGTCCTCGGCATCTCCGCGTGCACGCGGGCGCAGATCGACCGCGGCCTCGACGAGATGTACGAGCTGGGCGTGCGCAGCATGTTCGCCTGTCACAAGTACGACAACGCGCTGTGCGGGGTGCGGTTCGACTCGGGCACCCAGGGCGCGATCGTGAACATCGGCAACCTGCTCGGCACCGGCAGGTTCTGGCAGGCGCGCACCTGCACCACCGCCGAGCACGACAACACCATCGAGCCCGCGGGCGTGCTGCCCGGTCAGATCGCCCGCCTGCTGCCGCCGGGCGTCTCGCTGCCCATCTATCCCGCGGCACCGCACTGCAACACGCGCGGCCTGACCTCGCTCGGCCAGTACATGATCGAGGGCATGATGCGGCGCGGCATGATGATCGAGGTCGACCACATGAGCGTCAAGGCCGCCGACAGCGCTCTCGACCTGCTCGAAGCCGCCGGTTACCCGGGCGTCATCTCCTCCCACAGCTGGACCGACCCGCACTACCTGGACCGCATCTACGCCCTCGGCGGCATGGTCACCCAGTACGGCCACGACGCCGAGCACTTCGTGGACGAGTGGCGGCGCACCGAGCCTCTCCGGCAGGCCCACCAGGTGCCGGGTTACGGGTACGGGCTGGACGCCAACGGCATGGGCCGCCTCCCCGCGCCCCGGGCCGGCAACGCGTCGAACCCGGTCACGTACCCCTTCACCTCCCTCGACGGCGTCACCCTCGACCGCCAGCGCACCGGCGAGCGGGTCTGGGACGTCAACCAGGACGGCGTCGCGAACTACGGCCTGGTGCCCGACTGGATCGAGGACATGCGGATCATCGCCGGCCCGGAGATCGTCCAGGACCTGGCCGCCGGCGCCGAGTCCTACCTCCGCACCTGGGCCTCAGCCACCCAGCACGCAAGCCTCCGCTGACACCCGCCCGCCCACCCCGTCCTTCCGGGGTGGGCACTCCTTGCGACTGGGCACTCCACGCGGCCACGCGCTGAGACGTCCGCCCACCATCCCCTCCAGGGTGGGCACTCCTTGCGCCGCACACCGGGCTCGCGTCCAAGCCCAGCTGACGCCAGGTCCCATGAGGTCCAGGTGACCTACGGGGCCCGCGTCAGGTCCAGGTGATGACCCAGTAGGCGACGCCGAACGGGTCCTCCTCGTACAGGACCTGGGCCTGCCACGGCCTGTCCTCGCAGGCGGCGGCCATGACCTGCCAGGCGGCCCGCCCGGCGACCAGGGCGCGCTCGCAGGCGGCGGGATCGAGGCGCAGCAGCGCGCCGGCGTCGGCCGCCGTGAGCGCGGCCCCGATCCGGGCGTCGAGCTCGATCGCGGACGGGTCGAGATGACCGGGAGCCTTCTCACTGCGCCGGGCGCTGCCGTCGGCGACCACCAGCAACCCCGCCGGACGCCCGCCCTCCCTCAGCTCAAGGCCGAGCTCAAGGCAACGGTCACGCGACTCGTCACGACCCACCCCCCGCAACGTCCACGGCACCGGGCACCCTCCCAGCAGGGACCGCCCGACGGCGAGCGACACCGGAAGAAGATCCTCCACCGCCACCCCCGCACCGTCTCTCCCCCCGGAACCAGCCGGCCCCGGCACACTCTCGCCACCCGGCTCGGACACCTCTGAGTAAGCACCCTCGGGCAGCACCTCGTCGCCCCGCCGCCCGTCGGGCGCGGACCGATGGTCAAGACCCGGCCATCGCCGACCGGGGCTGCCGGGTGCCACCCGTTCTTCAGGGCCGCCGGGCACCTCCGGCGAAGCACCAGCCCCGCCCCGCCGCTCGTCGGGCGCGGACCGGCGGTCATGATGCGGCCGTCGCCAGCCCGGTGCCACGCGTTGTTCGGGGCCGGGGGCGTCGGGCGGGAACGGGCGGGTGGCGGGCGCGCCGCCCACCACGACGATCTCCTCCGCCCCCTGGTCGAGCAGCGCGGTGACGGCCGCGGCCATCGCCTCGCGCGTCTTCGCGACCTCCCGCACGGGCCCGCCGGTGACGCCGGGCAGCAGCAGCGGCGCACCGGGAACGGTCGCCGCCGCGACGATCATGCCAGCCCCCGTACGGTGCGCGCGGGCGGGCGGACGCCGCGCGTCACCGCGACCATGTCGAGCACCTGCCGCGTCTCCGGCACGTTGTGCGCCCGGAACACCAGCGCCCCCTGCCAGGCGCACAGCGCGGTCACGGCGAGCGTGCCCATCAACCGCTCCCCCACGGGCAGGTCGAGCGACTCGCCCACGAAATCCTTGTTGGACAGCGACACCAGCACCGGCCAGCCGGTGGCCACCAGCTCGTCGACGCGCCGGGTCACCTCCAGGGAGTGCCAGGTGTTCTTGCCGAAGTCGTGAGCCGGGTCGATGATCAGACGCTCGCGCGGCACCCCGGCCGCCACCGCCCGCTCGGCCAGCGCGACGGTCCGCTCGATCACGTCGGCCACCACGTCGTCGTACTCCACCCGGTGCGGCCGGGTGCGCGGCTCGACCCCGCCGGTGTGGGCGCACACCAGCCCCGCACCGAACTCGGCGGCCACCTCGGCCAGCTTGGGATCGGCCCCGCCCCAGGCGTCGTTGAGCAGGTCGGCCCCGGCCTGGCAGACCTCGCGGCCCACCTCGTGACGCCAGGTGTCGACGCTGATCACCAGGTCGGGGTGGCGCTCGCGCACCTCGGCCACGAACGGGGCGGTGCGCTCGATCTCCTCGCGCACGTCGACGTCGCCGCCGGGCGCCGCCTTCACCCCGCCGATGTCGACGATGTCGGCCCCCTCGGCCACCACCTGGTCGACCCGGCGCAGCGCCTCCTCACGGGCGAACGTCGCGCCGCGGTCGTAGAAGGAGTCGGGGGTGCGGTTGACGATCGCCATCAGCAGCGGCGTCTCTCCGAACGTCCGGGAGCCGAGCGTGAGCCTCATCCGTCCCTCTCCGGCACGACGCCGTCCCTGACGCGGCAGAACATCGCTCCATCCTACGCCAGCGCCTCGGGGACCGCCCTGCGCGGGGACGAAACACCGCACTTCACCACTCCCGCAGCGCGGCGGCCGATCCGCGGTTATCGTCGCAGTCAATCGCAGCGCGCAACCCCCCGGGATCTGCCATGGCCAGCGGAATACGTCACATAGCGGAGCGCGTCACCCTCACCCTCACGGTGGGCCTGGGCGCGGTGGTCTCGGCCGCCGCCCTGTTCGGCTGGTTCGACCCGGGCATGCTCGGCGCGGCCATTCCGAAGATCACGCTGCTCATCCTGAGCACGGTGACGCTTTTCCTGCTCCTGGAGCTGGACCGGCTCAGGGCGATCGAGAAGATCAAGGACCTGATCGTCACCCTCGACGTCGAGGCCATCGCCCGCGATCGCAAGGTCTCCCACTACGGCGGCGTCACCCGGATCCACCGCCGCTTCGCCGAGGACGTGTTCATCGACCACCTGGTCGCGGCCAGGCGCGAGGCCGCGATCCTGCAGACGTGGATACCTCACCTGCACCGGCTGGAGGACGCGCTGGAGGAGGCCCTGCACCGCGGCGTCCGGGTGCGCGTCCTGCTCCTGCATCCCCGGTCGGCCGTGGCGAAGCTCCGGGAGGAGGCGCTGCGGGTGGTGCGCGACCCGGCGCTCGAAGAGGACGTGCCGGCGAACGTGGAGCGGTGCCTGTCCGTCCTCGCCTCGGTGCACAAGAAGGCCGGGGCGAAGAAGCACCTGCTCGGCGTCCGCATCTACGACTCCCTGCCGTCGATAGCCGTCTACCGGGCCGACGACCGCTACTTCGTCAGCTCGTTCCTGCACGGCAAGCTGGCCGTCGACTCGACGCAGTTGGAGATCGACGGCGCCGACACCCCGATGGGCGCGGAGATCCAGGGCGAGCTGGACATGCTCTGGGCCGTCGGCCACGACGTCGACCTCTCCGACTGGCGCACATCACTCAAGGACATCCCGCCCAGGAGGCCCACATGAAGGAGCTGGACGCGTTCGAGGACGACCTCGTCGCGCGGTTCGAGCGGCACCCGGTGCTGGCCGGCGCGGCCCTGCTCTCCGCCGACGGCTTCGCCGCCGTGCTGCTCCAGCGGCGGTTCCTGTCGCTCGCCTTCACCCCCGCCTACGACCTGGCCATCGACCTGCTGGAGGACGAGTCCAGCCGCCGGATCGCGCGCGTCATCCTGCGCGAGGAGTACCCCGGCGGCGACGGCCGCGTGCCCTCGCACCGGGAGGACATGAAGGCGGACATGCTCCGGCTGGGCGTGTCCAGGAAGGCGCTGGTGGAGACCGCGCCGACCGCCGTCACGGTGGAGGCGACCACCGCGATCTTCCGGCTGATCGCCGAGGCGGGCCGCGGGCCCGACGCCGACCTGAGGCTCGTGACGATCCTGCGGTTCTGGGGCGAGATCCTGGTGGCGGCCGAGTACGGGCGGCTCTGGCCGAGGATGGCCCAGGCGCTGACCGGCGACGGCGTGAACCGGTCGAGGTTCTACCATCCCCATCTCGTCCACGACGCCAAGGCGCACCCCCTCGGCGCGGAGTCCCTCCCGTCCGCGACGCACTCCGACCAGCTCGGCGCCCGGCTGGCCGAGCTGGTCACCGGGGAGGAGTCCGCGGCGGGCTTCCGCGAGACCGAGCAGCGGGTCCTGCGGATCAAGACGGACTTCTACGACCAGTTCCTGCCCCTGGTCCCGGCGCCGGACTGACGGACGGGCCGGCGGCCCGCGCGGGGCCGCCGGCCACGCCGGCTATCGGGTGGTCACGGGGCTGCCGGTGACGGCGGCGGACCAGTAGAGCGCCCGGGCGACCTGCGGGAACAGGCCCTTCGGGTGGTTGCGGAACAGCGGCTCGGTGCCGAAGAGCACCACCGCCGCGCCCCGCTCGTCCCGCCCGCTCACCACGGCCGCCTGACCAGCCGCCGCGTCCTGGCCGCCGGTGCCGTCCGGGTTCGGACGCCAGTGGCCGGAGACGAGCGGGTCGCCGGCCGCGTACGACTGCTCGACCGTCACCTCGGGCCCGAGGCCGGTGAACCAGCGCGGCGAGTAGACGAACGCGTGGGCGGGCGCGTCACCGGCCACCTGCCCGTCGCCGTTCGTCACCCTGACGACGCCGTTGGCATCGCCCCGGCCCGCCACGGAGGTCGCGGTGAGCAGCCCCGCGGCGGCGTTGAAGGCCGCGCCGGTGCCGCCGCGCGTGACCACGCCGCCGCTCGCGAGGAACGCGTCGAGCGCCGCCCTGGCCTGCGGGTCGAGCGCGGCGTAGCTGAGCCCGCTGGAGACGACGAGCACGTCCGCGCCGCTCCAGTCGAAGCCGGCGTTCAGCACGGCGGTGGAGACCGGGGTGACGGCGAAGCCCAGCTCGCGCAGCGTAAACAGCTCGTCGGCGGAGACCGCCGCGGCGACGCGGACCGGCGTCAGCGGGACGCCGTCGCCCGAGCGCGCCCTGGTGAAGGCCACGCCGTAGCGGTCGGCCACGGCTTCGGCGGCGCCGCGGGCCCCGGCGGGGACGACCACGGCGCCGTCCGCCCAGACCGCCTCGACCCCCTGGGAGAGCAGGTCGTTCACGGCCCGCACCTCCTTGGCGTCACGCACGGCCAGCGCCAGCGGCCCGCGCCCGTCCGGCACGGACCCGGTCGGCGCGGCCGCGCTCACCGGCACGCCGACCACGTGGAGCGAGCCGGAGGCGACAGTGTCCACCGTGGCGCCCCAGAGCAGGGCGTGGCTCCAGCCGGAGATGTCGTACATGGCGTCGACCCGTGGGGAGATGTCCTGCCCCGGCTCCAGCATCACGTTCGCCAGCCCTCGCTTGGGCTGGCGCATGTCGACCACGTACGAGCCCGCCGGATAGGTCTTCCCGCCGGCCCGGAACGGCAGCTTCGCCCGCTCCACCCGGACGTCGTTGGCGACCAGGTGGTCCACCAGGCGGGCCGCCGCGGTGGCCGAGCGCTGCGCGTTGCCCGCCGGGATGACGTACGCGCGCGGGTAGGTGGTGGTGTAGACGTCCTCGGGCCCGAACCCGGGCACGATGCCCAGCGGCACCTCCTTGGCCGGCTCTCCCGCCGCGCCGCGCCTGAACACCTCGATCTGGTCGGCGATGATCCGGTCGTGCCGGGAGTCCACGAACGCGTACGTGGCCCGGACGGCCGCGGCGGCGATGTCGACGTTGATGGCCGAGCGGCGGCGCAGCTCCTCGACGGGCCGGTTGGTGTAGTCGGAGCCGTTCACCCGCATCGGGAACTCGATCGTGTGCGAGGCGACCGCCCCCTGGAACGGCGCGTACTGCGGGGTGAAGATCGGCGGCCAGTCGTCCCAGCCCTCGGCGGAGTCCCGGAACGGGATCTGCGGCGGGAACACCCCGTCCGCCTCCGGCGTGTAGCCGAGCGCCAGGATGGCCGCCTCGATGCCCAGGCCGTTGGGGTAGGCGTTGGTGATGAACAGGTCGTACTCGTAGTTCGCGCCGTGCGGCGGCGTGGTGGGCTCGACGAGCGTGCCGTTGACGTACCCGTGCAGGTCGAGCATGGCCACCGGCTGCGTGTCGATCATGATCTGGCGCATCGCCCTGACCTCGGGCTGGGAGGCCGTGATGAAGTCGCGGTTCAGGTCGAACCCGGCGCCGTTCTGCCGGGTCCCGGCGATCCGGCCGTCGGGGTTGGCGGTCACGTTGAAGTACAGCCTGGTCCGCCCCAGCAGGGCGGCGGTCCTGGGGTCGGTGCTGGTGGCGAGCTCCTCGATCACGCGCAGGACGGCGTCGGTGCCCTCCCACTCGTTGCCGTGGATGTTGCCGTTGAAGAAGACCGGCGCCTTGTACTTCTTGACGAGCTTCCGGTCGCGGGCCGCCCCGGCGGGGTCGTTCTCGATGCGCTCGCGGATCCGGTCCTGCTCGCGCGCCTCGCCGCGGCTCTCGGGCGCGGTGACGGTCACCAGGTAGAGGTCGTGGCCGTTGTGGCTGCGGCCGGTGATCTCGGCGCTCACCCGGTCGCTGCGCCGCTGCAGGTCGTTCAGCTTGGCGGCGATGCCGTGGTACGGGACGAGGCCGAGCTTGATGGCGGCGTCGGCGGGGTTCTCGGCGGGGACGGGCAGCGTGTTCCGCCGGGGGTAGCCCTGGTCATGGCCGGGACGGCGGCGGAAGTCCTCGCCGGGGGCGGCGCGCAGGGCGGAGGCCCGCTCGCCGAGGCCGGCGGCCTCCTCGTTGCGGTCCGGCCCGTTGCCGAAGTCCCGGGACGGCGGTGCGGGTTGCTGGACGGGTTCGGCGACGGCCACTCCTGAGGTGAGGAGCGCGGCGGATACGGCGACGGCCGCTATGGCGACGGGTAAGCGCACGGGGCCTCCACGGATGTAGTGCGACTGCGCGTAGACAACGGTCCGAGATCCCCTCACCACAAGACTGCGTGATCATAGCGACGCATAATCCATGCCAAACCGTCACCGATCGCCCAAGTGGCCCCAGAAATGCGCAAGTTTCGCATGCTTGGGCCCTGCGGCCCGCGCACAGCGCGGGCCGCAGGGCCGGCGGTCAGTGCGAGAACGCCTGGAACTCGGCGGCCCTGACCTGGTCGCGGGCCGGGCTGGCCGTTCCGCAGTCGGTCGCCGAGTTGGGGTCCTCGTCCTGCTCTCCGGCGTACAGCGGGTTGCCCGTGCACTGGGTGGTCAGCGCGCGGATCATGAGGTGGGTGGCGTCGGTGGCGGGCACGCGGAACGACTTGATGAGCAGGTCGGCTCCGCGGGGCCGGGGCAGCGCCGTGTCGAAGGCGTCCGCCCGGCTGGTGTAGATCTTCCTGAACTTCGCCGGATCGGCGCAGTCCTTGGCGCAGGCCAGCACCTCGAACGAGCGCAGGGCCGAGAACCGGTTCTGGCCGCCCGGGTCGGCCGGGTCGTTGACGTTGGGCCGCAGCATGGCGCTCACCTGGACGCGGCGGATCTTGACGGGCTTGTCGCCCGCCAGGTCCACGGTGACCGACTTGCCGGCCGGGGCGCCGGTGAGCGAGGCCCAGTTCGTGGCCTCGGTCTCGTCGATGAGCCTGCCGTGGTTGACGCCGTCGCCCGCGGCCGTGGCGCCGGCCGAGCCGGAGGCGTGGTTGCGGGTCAGGGCCAGCGGGAGCGGCAGCGTGACACCGGGCACCACAGCGCCCTTGATCCTGGTGTGCCCGAAGCCGGCTCCGGTGACCACGAAGTCGTACACGCCGGGCGTCATCTCGACGGTGTCGCCCAGCTCGGTGGCCGGGTCGGTGTCGGCGACCGGCACCGCGCGGCCCTCGTAGTCGCCCACGTACAGCCGCAGCGCCGCGCCCTTGGCCTCGCCCAGCGGCTTGAGCTTGAGCGAGCCGTTGCGGCCTTCGGGGTCGACGAAGCTCGGCGTCGGGTCCGGGTCGCCGGAGCCGTTGCTGGCCGCGGCCGCGCCCAGGCCCCGAGCGGCGAACGCGCGCCACATGATGTCGTGGTTCCTGCCGCCGAACCGGATGGTGTCGGCGGCGAGCAGCGCGTCGCGGTGGTCGACGTAGCTGACCGCGCCGGAGGCCATGAGCAGCAGCGCGTCGAACGAGATCTGCGCCCAGCGCCGGTTGCCCGGGCACTTGTCCACCGGCCTCTTGCCGTCCGCGCACTCCCGCTGCTGCTTGGCGGTGCCCTTGCCGTACCTCTTGACGAACGCCTCGCGCACGTCGAACTGGGTCGCCGTCCAGATCTCGCCGTCGGCGTGGACCTGCTGGCCCACCAGGTCGTAGGCGATGTCGCTGTAGTTCAGCGGCGACTTGGACATGTCGTAGTTGCGGATGCCGCGCTCCGGGTCACCGGTGACGTACCCGCCGGTCACGTACGGGGTCTTGCCCGCGGGGCGGAACCCGTACTCGAACAGGTACTCCATCGAGATCAGGTCGGAGGTGCTCTCGTTCATGGCGCCGGCCTGGGCGCCGCTCCAGCCGGCGTTCGGGCCGCCGATCATGCGGCCGGAGATCGCGTGGCTGTACTCGTGCCCGATCACGGACATGTCGTAGTCGCCGTCCACGCACGGCGCGTAGAAGGCGCCGGCGATGGGCTGCCACAGGTACATGTTGGTGATCGGCGCGACCCCGTCGGGGCCGGTGATCTGGTTGGCGTTGTCGCGCACGGTCAGGTCGCGGGCGCCGGCCTGCGCGTTGCCCTGCTCGGGGTCGCCGCCGAGCCCGCCGCGCTCGCCGTTGTCCTGCTGCATGTTCCACGCGGTCTCGGTGAAGCCGAGCCGGTAGGACCAGTCGTGCATGCGGTTGTGCATCACGTGCAGGTTGGCGATCGCGGCCTCCAGGTCGGCCTCGCCCTCCTGGTCGAACACGGCCGGGTTGCACTTGGCCTCGAACCAGGTGTTGCGCCACGGGTACTGGTAGTTCCGGCTCGGCGTGAGCACGTTGCTGCGGGTGCCGACGGTGAACGGGTCGCCGCTGGCGCGGTTCTCGTACGTGCGCGCGGCGTTGCCGAGGCTGGTGCCGGTGGGCTGGTCCGTGGCGTGGTCCACGTCCCACGCCTTGCCGGTCGCCGGGTCGCCGCCGGGCACGTAGTCACAGCCGCGCTCGCCCTCGTGGCACCAGGTCTCGCGGGTGTCGCGGGAGGAGTAGTTCGCCGGCGGGTTGGCGGGGAAGACGTCCCACTTCGGGTTGTCCGCGTCGTGGTGGTGGTCGACGAGGTTCTCGCGGACCAGGATCCGGCCGCTCACCGCGTCCACGTGCGTGGTGTACGCGGCGGCCTCGCCGTCGGCGCCGCCGATCAGGACGACCTCGTACGCGCTGTGCACGCCGTCGGGCGCGGGCACCGCGACCTTGGTGACCCGCTTGGTGACGGCGGTGGCCAGGTCGATCTCGCCGTCCCTCGCCGCGATCTCCAGCGCCTGCTGCTCGCTGAGCGTGGCCGCCGGCGGCGCGGCGCTCTCGCGTGACAGCGTCGAGGTGACGTGCCGTACGGTCCCGTCATGGACGCCGACGGCGACCATGCCGTCCACCCCGGCGGGCAGGTCGCCGAAGCGCTGGCGCAGCAGCACGGCGTGGCCGTCGCCGATCGGGTTGACGGCGACCTTCTCCAGCGCGTCGACCGCCTCGGCGGACAGGCCGAACAGCCGCTCGTTGTTCTTGAGGTACGCGCGCGCGGCCTGCTCGGGGTCTGACCCGAGGCCCTCGGCGAGCGGCTGGGCGGCGGTGACGACGGCGGGGGTGCCGAGAGCGTTCCATCGGACGGTCGCCTCGGGCGCGGCGGTGCGCGCGTTGGCCCCGATCGGCGGCGGGACCGTTCCCTGCCGGTTGTCGACGTCGGGTTTGCCGTGTTCCTCTGCTTGGAAGTCGTGGACGATCGGGTCGTTGCCGGCGGTTCGGGTCTGCTCGCTCAGGGCCGGCGTGGCGAGGGGCAGGACTAACGCCGCGGTGGCGGCGACGACAACGGTGCTGCGTAACCAGGGTATGGTCGGCACGTTTTCCCTCCAGTGGTGCCCGGGACGCGCGGTTTCACCCGCATCCGCAAGAGGTAGCACCGGCCGGATGGCCTGACAAGATCTTGTCAAGCACGAAAAATCGGCGTATAAGCAGATACACCCGTTTAGCTGGCTTTTTTGTATGTCCAAATGTGGACAAAGCTTGTTCCTTGGCAGTTCTCCATCTTGGAGATTGCCCTGCCTGTTGAGAGCCTGGGTTGAGGCGTTCCTGCGAGCCCAGAGGCAGGTGGGTGAGAGTTGGAGACTCGCCTCGATGGAGGCAACGACGGGGGCGCGACCCGCTTGGGCGCGACAGTGAGGAGGACCGTGCGCTCGTGGACCCCGGCCGTCCACGAGCTGCTGAGACACCTGGAGCGCGTCGGCTTCGCCGGGGCGCCGCGCGTGGTCGGCGTCGACAGCCAGGGGCGGGAGGTCCTGACCTTCCTCGAAGGCGAGACGCTGGGCACCCGCCAGGTGTGGCCCGAGTGGACCCGCACCGAGGACGCGCTGCGGCAGGTGGCCTGGTGGCTGCGTGACTACCACAAGGCCGTGGCGGGGTTCGTGCCGCCGCCGGACGCGGCCTGGCGCGGCGGCGGGCGCTGGCGGCCCGGCCTGATCATCGCGCACAACGACGCCAGCCCGTTCAACGCCGCCTGGCACGACGGCCGCCTGACCGGCTTCTTCGACTGGGACTTCGCCGGCCCGGTCTCGGTGGAGTCCGACGTGGCGTGGATGGCGCTGAGCTGGGTGCCGCTGCACTCCCGGCACGTGGCCGCCGCTGAGGGCTTCACCGCGTTCGAGGCCAGGCCCAAGCGGCTGCGGCAGTTCCTGTCGGCGTACGGCTGGGGCGGCGACCCGCAGGTGATCGTCAACGAGATCCAGGCGCGGATGACCGCCCGCGCGCTGGCGATCCGCCGCGGCGCCGCCGCCGGCGACATCCTCTACACCAAGCTGCTGCGCCTCGGCACCGCCGACGACATGGACCGTGCCGTACGCGAGCTGAACGACTTCAGCGCGGCCAGGTAGCCGTCAGTCGCACCGGCCCTCCAGCCAGCGGCGGTACTCCAGCGGGTAGTTGGTCATGATGCTGATCGGGCGGAGCTTGAGAATGCTCTGCCAGCGGTGGGTGTTGCCCTTCCAGCCGGGCGGCGGCTCGTCCCAGACGACGCTGTCGGTCCAGCGCGCGTGCTCGCCCTTGAGCAGCGACGGGTGGCGCTTGGCCAGCTGGTTCTGGATCCACGGGTCGGTCGAGTAGACCATGATCGGCTGGAGGTCCTGCCGCTCCAGGAGCGGGTAGGAGAGCTCCCGCCACGCGGCGGCGGAGTGAGCCTTGCTGGCCAGGACGCGCTTGGCCTCCGGCTTGACCTCCAGGAGGGCGATCATGCGGACCGACGCGACATGTTGCAGCCAGGCGCGCAGCGTGTAGACCTTCTCGCCCTTGTAGGGGCCGCGGGAGATCCGGCGGGACCTGAGATTGCCGTCGCCGGTGCTCCACCACAGGTCGGTGATCGCCCGCCGGGGACCGGTCAGGCCGTTGGTGGTGGTGTTGTGCCACATGACGGCCTTGGTGCCGTGCTTGGTGAGCTGGACGTCGGCCTCGACGCCCTGGGCGCCGGAGCGCCGCATGTGGCGCACGGCGCTGGGGTTGTTGGCCTGGCGGATGCGGTCCTTGAGGCTGGCGCCGGGGTTGTCGGGATAGCCCCCGTGGCCGAAGATCAGCGGGCAGCGGGGCGGTTTCGCGGCCGCCGCCGGCGTGGTCAGAGCGGATGTGGTGAGTACGACCGCCGCCGTCGCCACAGTGATTTTGCGCGTTCTTGCCATGTGGCCCCCCTAGCCGAACAGGTTTGAACACCCAGAACGAGGCTAGATGCACGCATCCGTACGATCAAGGCACCGCCGGACACGGCGTGGCGAGGTGTCACAACCGTACAAGACCCGGACCGGCCGTTCCGGCTACAACAAGCCCCATGAACGTCGGTTTCCTCGGGCTCGGCCTGATGGGGCAGCCCATGGCAGTGAACCTGGCACGCGCCGGGATCCCCCTCGTGGTGTGGAACCGCACCCCCGGACGCTGTGACCCGGTCCGCGCGGCGGGGGCGGAGGTGGGCGCGAGCCCCGACGAGGTGCTGCGGCGGGCGCGGGTGTCGATCCTCATGCTGGCCGACGAGTCCGCCATGGACACGGTGCTGGGGCGCGGCACGCCGCGGTTCGCCGGGAACGTGGCCGGGCGCGTCATCGTGCACATGGGCACCACCTCGCCCGGCTACTCGGCGGGGCTGGAGGCCGACGTCCTGGCCGCCGGGGGCGGATACGTGGAGTCCCCCGTCTCCGGGTCACGCCGGCCCGCCGAGGAGGGGCGGCTGGTGGCGATGCTCGCCGGGCGCGCCGGGACGGTCGAGGAGGTACGGCCGCTGCTGCGCCCGATGTGCGCCGAGGCCTTCGACTGCGGGCCGGTGCCGGGGGCGCTGCTGATGAAGCTGGCCGTCAACGTGTTCCTGATCACGACGGTCACCGGGCTGGCGGAGGCGGTGCACTTCGCCCGCGGGCACGGGCTGGACGTGCACCGGCTGCGCGAGGTGCTCGACTCGGGGCCGATGGCCAGCGACGTGTCCAGGACCAAGGCGGCCAAGCTGGTGCGGGAGGACTTCACCGCCCAGGCGGCGATCGCGGACGTGCTCAAGAACAACCGGCTGATCGCCGAGGCGGCCAGGGAACGGGGACTGGCCTCGCCCCTGCTGGACGTCTGCCACGCGCTCTTCGGCGAGACGCTCGCACTCGGCCACGGCGCCCAGGACATGGCCGCCGTCATCCACGCCCTCGAAAACCGGACCGCGACCCGCCACCCGGACCCGACCTGACCGGACGACCGCCCCCTCCACCCGGACCCGACCTGACCCGCTCGGGCGATCGCCCGTACCGGACGGGTCCCGCCCGATCGGGCGACCGCCTGTGCGGAGGATCTGCGGGAGGTCAGGGGAGGGCGGCTCGCCAGGCGGCCGGGGTGCGGCCGTAGGCGCGTTTGAACATGCGGGTCATGTGGGCCTGGTCGGCGAAGCCCGCAGCCACCGCCGCCTCGCGCGCCGGCGTGCCCGCCAGGAGCAGCCGCCGCACCAGGTCGAGCTGCCGCATGGTGCGGAAGCGCGTCGGGCTGGTGCCGTAGGCGGCCCTGAACTGGCGCGCGATCGTCCACCGGTCCAGCCCTGCCACCCGCTCGAACTCCTCGACCGGCCGCCGCACCACCGGGTCGCTCGCGATCAGCTCACGCACCCGGCCCAGCGCCGCCATCGGGAGCGGCCCCCGGCGCCCGTACCGCGCCGACCCGTACCGTCCCGCCCCGTACCGGGCCAGCATCCCGGCGACCAGCACGCCGACCTCCACCCGCGCGAAGCCGTCGAGCGGCTCGTCGAGCCCGGCCAGGCAGGCCGCGAGCGGCGCGGGCACGCCGCGCCCCCGGATGACCGGGTCGGCCACGAACGGCAGCGGCGCCCCGCCCAGCGCCTCCTGCACCAGCGCCGGGTCGATGTAGAAGATCCGGTAGCCGAACCCGCCGCCGGTCCCCGCCGCCCCGTCGTGCACCTCGTCCGGATGGAGCACGTGCCACTCCCCCGGCAGGCAGTGACGCGACTCGCCCCGGTAGCGGAACGTCTGCACGCCGGCGAGCGTCACGCCGATCGCGTACGTGTCGTGGCGGTGCGGCGAGAACGCCACGCCCACCAGCGACGCCTCCAGCCGCTCGATGCCCTCGGCCGCGGGCCCGTAACGCAGCCGGTGACCCGCCGGCATTCCTTCCAGCCGCACGCCCGCGACGCTACCTCGCCTCTGACAAGCTGGCACCATGCGCCTGGCGACGTGGAACGTGAACTCGGTCAAGGCCCGGCTGCCGCGCCTCCTCGACTGGCTGACCGACAAGGAGCCCGACATCGTCTGCCTCCAGGAGACGAAGTGCCCGGCGGACGGCTTCCCGGCGCGGGAGGTGGCCGCGCTCGGGTACGCGACGGCCGCTCACGGCGACGGCCGGTGGAACGGGGTGGCGGTGCTCTCCAGGATCGGGCTGGAGGACATGTCACCCGGCTTCCCCGGCGAACCGGGCTTCGACTCGGCGAAGGGCACCGTCACGGTCACGCCCGAACCACGGGCCGTGGGCGCGACCTGCGGAGGGCTGCGGGTCTGGTCGATCTACGCGCCGAACGGGCGCACGCTCGACTCGCCGCACTACACGTACAAGCTGGCCTGGTTCGCCGCCTTCGGCGAGGCGGTGCGGGCGGAGCTGCGGGCCGGGCGCGCGGTGGTGGCGTGCGGCGACTTCAACGTGGCGCCGACGGACGCGGATGTGTGGGACCCGGCCGTGTTCGCCGGGTCCACCCATGTCACCCCCGCCGAGCGGCAGGCGCTGGCCGAGCTGCGCGCGCTCGGGCTCAGGGACGTGGTGCCGACGCCGATGAAGGGGCCGCACCCGTTCACGTACTGGGACTACCGGGCGGGGATGTTCCACAAGGACATGGGGATGCGCATCGACCTGGTGTACGCGGCCGCGGGCGTCGCCGATCGGGTGCGGTCGGCGTACGTGGACCGCGAGGCCCGCAAGGGGAAGGGGCCGTCCGATCACGCGCCCGTCGTGGTCGACCTCGACTGAGCCGGCACCCGCACGGCGTCGATGACGACGCCGCTGCGCGGCCGGGTGGGGATCCGCCGCAGCGGGATCGTCAGGTCCTGCGGCGGCAGGGTGTACTCCAGGCCGGCCAGCCGCGCGGAGAGGCTCTTCAGCAGTTCGACGGTGACAGCCTCGCCGGGGCACCGGTGGCCGGTGTGCGGGTCGCCGCCGCCCTGCGGCACCAGGTCGTCGCGGCCCGGGGGCGACTCGACGAACCGGCCGGGGTCGAAGGTGTACGGGTCCTCCCACAGTCCCGCGTCGTGGTTCTGCCCGTACAGGTCGAGCAGGACGAGCGTGCCCTCGGGGATGCGGAGGTCGCGCCAGGTCAGGTCGCCGGCCGCCCGGCCGCCGATGAACGGGGCGAACGGGTAGAAGCGCCTGACCTCCTGGGCGAACGCCTCGGCGTACGCGGGATCGGCGAGCGCTTGCCTGAGGTGCGGCCGGCGGTGCAGCGCGTGCCCGGCGAAGGCGACGAACCAGGCGACGGCGACGGTCGGCCTGATGAGGTTGATCAGCTCGACCGCGGCGACGTGCGACGGCAGCGGCTGCCCCTCGTTGTCGTGGTGGCGTTCGACGAGGTCGGCGGGCGAGCCGGCGGGCAGGGTGACCTTGCCGGCGCGGGCGTCGTCGAACAGCCGGGTGAGCCAGCGCTCCCTGCGTTTCCTGGCACGCCTGGCCCGCCAGTGGCGCGGTCCCGGCGTGGCGAACCCGTCGACCATGGCCACCATGTCCTCCGCGACCGCCTTGACGCCGGCCTCGGCCACGGGCACGCCCGCCCAGCGGCAGGCTCCCCTGGCGATGATCTCCGCGGCCTCGTCGAAGAGCACCACGGGCGAGCGTCCCGGCCAGGTCGCGACGGTCTCGTCCCACGCGTCGCCGACGTGGCGGACCAGGCGGGCGACCGACTCGGGGTCGGCCAGCACGGACATGAAGAGCGCCTTGCGCGCCCGGTGCGCGGCGCCGTCGAGTGAGTGCACCCCGCCCTTGCCGAGCAGGGTGGCCTGGATCGGCTCGGGGAGTGCGCCGTGCCGGAGCACGTGGCGCTCGTCGTACAGGAACCGCACCGCCTCCGGCCCGCGCAGGGCGGTGGCCCGGTTGCCCATGACCCGGGTCATCACGTCGCCGCGGGTCCGCCGGAGCAGGTCGGGCAGCCAGGCGTAACCGCGGGTGAGCAGGACCAACGTGTTGTCGAGCGGGGTGAAACGTCGTCTCGTCACCCGGTGCGACCTGCCCGGCGCTCCCGTCCCGAAACCGGATCGGAGCAGGTCGGAGCCGGTGACCTCGGACGTGGCGTGGGTAGGCGCATGGCGGACGTCGGCTCCGTTGGAGGGAAGATGCGCTCAACGATCCCACTCGGCCGGATCGGCGGTGTCCCGGTCGGGATGAACCTCAGCGTGCTGCTCATCGTCGCGATCCTGGTGTTCGGGCTGGCCTTCGGCCGGTTCCCGCTGACCTTCCCCGGCCTGTCCACGGCCGCCTACCTGGCCGCCGGGGTGGTGGCCGCCCTGCTGTTCATGGCCTCGCTGCTGGCGCACGAGGTGGCGCACGCGCTGATGGCGGGGCGTCACGGCATCGGGGTGTCGCGGATCACGCTGTGGCTGCTCGGCGGGGTGGCGGAGCTGCGCGGCGAGCCCAAGACGCCCCGCGCCGACCTGCAGATCGCGGTGGTGGGGCCGCTGACGAGCCTGGTGGCGGGCCTGCTGTTCGGTGTGGTGGCGGTGCTGGTCCGGGCCGCCGCCGGGCCGTCGCTCGCCGGGGACGTGTTCGTCTATCTGGCGGCGGTGAACGTGCTGCTGGCCGTCTTCAACCTGGTCCCGGCCGCGCCGCTGGACGGCGGCCGGGTGCTGCGCGCCGCGCTGTGGTGGCGGTGGGGCGACCGCGGCAGGGCCGCCGTCGCGGCCGCCCGGGCCGGGCGGACGTTCGGGTACGTGCTGATCGCGCTCGGCTTCCTCCAGGTGGCGGTCGGGGCCGGCTTCGGCGGGATCTGGCTGGCGCTGATCGGCCTGTTCCTGGTCAACGCCGCGAGCGCCGAGGAGCAGCAGGCGCAGCTCGGCGTGGCGCTGCGCGGGGTACGGGTGGGCGAGGTGATGTCCCGCGACCCGGTGGTGTCGCGTCCCGACGAGACCGTGGCGGACCTGATCGAGGAGGTGGTGCTCAGCCGCCGCCTGTCGACCTATCCGCTGGTGGACGAGCGCGGCGGCTTCGCGGGGCTGGTCACGCTGAACCGCATCCGGCAGTTGCCGCCCGAGGAGCGGGCCACCACCCGGCTGGCGGACATCGCCTGCCCGCCCGGCGAGGTGCCCAGGTCCACGCCGGAGGAGCCGCTGATGGACCTGCTGCCCCGGATGACGGGCTGCGCCGACGGCCGGGCGGTGGTGCTCGATCCCGGCGGCCACCTGGTCGGCCTGCTCACGCCGACCGACATCAGCCGCGCCATCCAGACCTCCGGCCTGCACACCGGCGTCCACGCGCCGCGCGGCGCCGACCTGGCCATGCCGTGGCGCCACCACCGGTAGCGGGACGCCGCCCGCTGGGCTGTAGCTTGTGTCGCCGTACCGGACCGTCGAAGGAGCCCCCATGACCGTCATCACCGCCGACCTGTACGACGAGCGCGGCGACGAGCTCGACTCCTGCGACCTGCAACTGCGTCAGTACGGGGGACGTCGCGCGTTCCGCGGCCGGATCGCGACCGTGCGCTGCCACCAGGACAACGCCCTGGTCAAGGCGGCCCTGGCGGAGCCCGGTGAGGGGCGGGTGCTGGTGGTCGACGGCGGCGGCTCGGTGAGCACGGCGCTGATGGGGGACGTGATCGCGGGGTCCGCGGTGGCCAACGGCTGGGCGGGCGTGGTGATCAACGGCGCGGTGCGCGACGTCGTCGCGCTGCGCGAACTCGACCTGGGCGTCAAGGCGCTGGGCAGCAACCCGCGCAAGAGCGCCAAGGACGGCGCGGGTGAGCGTGACGTGCCGGTGACGTTCGGCGGCGTCACCTTCCGTCCGGGCGCGGAGCTGTGGAGCGACGACGACGGGATCCTGGTGACCCGTCTGCCGTGACGGAGGACCGCCGGGGGTCTCGTGCCGCTCCGCGTAGGAGAACACGGGAGCCCCAGAGGGCCCCACGTGTCCAGATTTTTCAGGACTCCTTTGCCTTGGCGTACTCAGCGGCACCACCCGCGAAGTCGTAGACGATCACCTGCTCGTCACCCAGCACCCACGCGTCGTGTCCCGGCGGGCAGACGAAGAGCTCTCCGGGCCCGACCTCCGTCTCGGTGCCGTCGTCCATCCTGATCAACAGGCGGCCGCGGACCACGAGCCCGTTGTGGTGGATCTGGCAGGACTTCGTTCCGGCGATCTGCTTGACCGACTCCGACCAGCGCCATCCGGGCTCGAAGGTGGCCACGCCGAAGCTGAGCCCGCTCAGCTCCAGCACTTCCATATGACCCTGCGGGAAGTCGCGGCGCTCATCCGGCTTGTCGAGACTCTTGACTTCGATCATGACGTCCCCCCTCCGTCATTCTCAGTCTCCGCCTCGGCGCGGGGTCACCACAAGGGTGGACGCCCAGGTCACCCGGCCAGCCGCGCGGGGAAGCCGCCGGTGGCGATCGGCCCCCAGCGCTCGATGTGGAGGCGGATGAGCGACTTGTCCTGGCGGCGCATGGCCTCGCGGTACTCGTCCCAGTCGGGGTGCTCGCCGGAGATGCACCGGAAGTACTCGACCAGGCCGTCGAGCGCCTCGGGCATGTCGAGCACCTCCGCGCGCCCGTCTACCTGCACGTACGGGCCGTCCCAGTCGTCGGACAGCACGCAGATGGACACCCGGTCGTCACGGCGGGCGTTGCGCGTCTTGGCCCGGTCGGGGTACGTGGAGATCACGATCCTTCCGTCGCCGTCGACGCCGCAGGCGACGGGCGACAGCTGGGGCCGCCCGTCCGCCCGTGCGGTGGAGAGCAGGCCGTGATGCCGGGGGCGGAGGAAGTCGAGCAGTTCGGGCAGTTCCACGCGCTGGGCGGTGGCGATCCTCGGAGACATGCCGCCCACCCTACGGTGACGGGTAATCCTCCTGACCCGTTCTGACTCCGTGATGCAACAGATGCATTGCCACATCTTCCCCGATAGCCGGATTTATCAATAAGTTCGGGGAACGCGCGCTTTTTGACCCCGGGGTCACCTCCCATGGTTCTGAGGAGCAATCATGCGTTCCCGCCTGCGTAAATGCGTGGTCGGCGCGGTCGCCGCCGCAGTGGCGCTCTCCACGGTCGCCGCCGCCGGACCGGCTCAAGCCCACCCCAAACCCCACGACAACGTAAGCAAGATCGTCAAGGCTGTCTCGGGCAAGAACGTCAAGAAGCACCTCAAGGTGTTCCAGGCGATCGCCGACAGGTTCGACGGCACCCGCGTGTCGGGCACCAGGGGCTACGACGCCTCCCGCGACTACGTCGCCCTGCGGCTGCGCCTGGCCGGCTACAAGGTGACGGTCCAGCCGTTCGAGTTCCTCTTCGAGGGTTACCGGACGCCGCCGGTGCTCAAGCGGACCGCGCCGGAGCAGGAGACCTACACCTACGGGTTCTTCAGCGACTACATCGCCATGGGCGACTCCCCCGCCGGTTCGGTGAGCGGCCAGGTCCAGCCGGTGGACGTGGTCCTGCCGCCGGGCGAGCCCAACAGCTCCAGCTCCGGCTGCGAGGCGAGCGACTTCGAGGGCTTCACCGCGGGCGGCATCGCGCTCATGCAGCGCGGCACCTGCAACTTCCGGGTCAAGGTGGAGAACGCGATCGCCGCGGGCGCGACCGGCGCCATCATCTTCAACGAGGGACAGGAAGGCCGCACCGAGATCGACCTGAACCCGGTGCTCGGCGGCCCCGGGATCACGATCCCGTCGTTCTTCACCAGCTTCGCCGTCGGCCAGGAGCTCGCCGCCGAGGGCACGTCCGTCACGATGAACTGGGACCCGATCTCCGAGACGCGGACCACGTACAACGTGATCGCGGAGAGCCGGAAGGGCGACCCGGACAACGTCGTCATGCTCGGCGCGCACCTCGACAGCGTGCAGGAGGGCCCCGGCATCAACGACAACGGCTCGGGCAGCGCCGGCACCCTCGAAGTGGCGCTGCAGATGGCCAAGCTCAAGCCGAAGAACAAGATGCGCTTCGCGTTCTGGGGCGCCGAGGAGTTCGGCCTGCTCGGCTCCGAGCACTACGTGGCCAACCTCACGGAGGCGGAGCGGGCCAAGATCGCTCTGTACCTCAACTTCGACATGATCGCCTCGCCGAACTACACCTTCGGCATCTACGACGGTGACGGCGACGCCTTCGGCACCGCCGGGCCTCCCGGGTCCGACCAGATCGAGGCGGACTTCGAGAAGTTCTTCGCCGATCGCGGCGAGCCGTTCAAGGCCACCGCGTTCACCGGCCGCTCGGACTACGGGCCGTTCATCGCGGTCGGCATCCCGGCCGGCGGCCTGTTCACCGGCGCCGAGGTGCTCAAGACGGCGGAGGAGGCCGCGATCTTCGGCGGCACGGCGGGCATCCCGCTCGACCCGTGCTACCACCAGGCCTGTGACACGATCAAGAACATCAGCGACAAGGCGCTGGACGTGAACTCCGACGCGATCGCCACCCTGGCGGCCACCTACGCCTTCGACACCGGCACGATCGGCGCCGCCGCGCCGACCCAGGCTCGCGCCGCCCAGGCCGAGCACCGCCACGGACCGGCGGAGGCGCTGAAGTAGACACTCTCCCGCGGCGCCCGCTCCCGCACGGGGGCGGGCGTCGCCGGGTGTCAGTCGAGTGGGGGCAGTCCGAGCACGTCGATCAGGCGGCGCATCTGCCGCGGGGTGTTGCGGACGACGACGCCGTCGCACGCGGCGAGGCCGAGCAGCGAGCGCAGCCCCGCCAGGTCGATGAAGCCGACGCGGCCGACGTCCACGATCAGGTCGGCGTCGATGCGCCGGGCGCGCTGCAGCGCGGACACCGCCTCCGCGCGGTTGGTGACGTCGATGTCGCCCTCCAGCCGCACCAGCGAGGGACCCGGCATCACCGTGCAGGTGACGCGGAGCAGGCTGTCGACATACAGCAGATGCTCAGCCGCCGGCACGTGGGCGTGCCCGGCACCACTCATCACCATCGCATCTCCCGCCAGCGCACGCATCGACCCGACCCCTCGTCACTAGGCCTCGCCACGACCCGGTCAACCTCCTGCCAACACAATACAGGAAGAAGTTTTCTGTATAAAATGTTCCGGTACGGAAATCGAGCCCCAAGGAGGGCGGCAAGTCGATGAACGGCGTCGACGATCGGCGATCGGGCTGGACGTTCCTGACCAACCACGCCCGGGTGCTCATAGCCGTGTCCGCCGATCCCCAGGTGCGGCTCCGCGACATCGCCGCGACGATCGGCATCACCGAGCGCGCCGCCCAGGGCATCGTCTCCGACCTGGAGGACGCCGGATACCTCATGCGCGAGCGGATGGGGCGCCGCAACCGCTACGAGATCAACCCGAGCGCCGAGCTGCGCCACCACACCGAGGCCGGCATCCCGGTCCAGGCGCTGATCGACATGTTCCGCCACCGCGACCTCGGGCCCGCCGGCGCGGAGGAGAGCGGCCCCTCCTGATCAGTGCCGCCCCGAGCCGCTCCTGCGCAACGTGAGGATGGCCAGGTCGTCGCCGAAGTCGGCGGCGGTGAACGCGTGCAGGTCGTCCAGCAGGGCCTCGGCGAGGGCCGACGAAGAACGCCTGGCCCAGGCCCGCAGCCGGGGCTCCAGCGGGTAGAAGGCGCCGCGGGGGTCGCGCGCCTCGGTGACCCCGTCCGTGCACAGCAGCATCGTCGCGTCCGGCGGGAAGGCGAAGCGCACCGCCTCGCGGCGCTTGTCCGCCAGCCGGCCCAGCCCGAGAGGGAGCTCCGGCTCGCCCAGGTCGGCCTGCCAGGCGTGGGAGTGGGCGACCAGGTAGGGGGCGATGTGGCCGCAGTTGACCGCCTCCACCTCCACACGGGCGTCGATGTGCAGCACGAGGGCGGTGACGAACCGCTCGTACTCGCCGGTGCGCCGGGCGCCCTCGTTGTGCCTGACCACCGCGGTCTCCAGCGCCTCCACCACCCCGGCCAGGCTCCGCTCCCGGTGGGCCGCCTCCCGGAACGCGCCCAGCAGCGCGATGGCCGCCCCGATCGCGTGCAGCCCCTTGCCCTGCACGTCAGCGATCATCACCCGGGTGCCGTGATCGGTGTCGACGACCTCGTACATGTCGCCGCCGACCGTGGCGTCCTCCTCCACGGGCTCGTAGACCCCGTCCACGACCACGTCGGCAGTGCGCACCGGCAACGGGCGGACGATCTGGCTCTGCAGCGCCGCACCGGCCGAGCGCAGCCGGTGGATCTCCTCTTCGCGGGCGATCCGGTAGCGGCAGCTGAGCACGCTCCACACGCCGAACAGGGCCGTGAACGTCATCGCGCCCAGGTCCATGCCGATGCCCTCGCCCTCGGACGCCACGACGAAGCCGATCGTCGCGACCACCCACACGGACGCCGTGGTCGTCTGCGCCACACTGCCCACGCCGGAGATGACCGCGGGCAGGAAGATGAGCAGCGGCACCAGCCGGTCGACGGCCCCGACCAGCAGGCCGAGCCCGAGCACGGCCACGGTGACGACGAGCAGCATGGCGGCGAAAGTCCACTCTGACAGAACGGCCCGCCCGCGCCGCACCCGCCTCGAACCCCTCACGCCTCCCCCGATGCCCTAGCTCCACCTGCCCCATACCCATCGACCTGCGGAAAAGCCGACCTCAAGGCCGCGAAACCGGATGACGGCGCCCGAGATTTTAGGTTTGACTGACGCTCTGTGAACGCATCCTGCCTGTATGGGGGATTTCAGAGGACCGTTTCCACCGGTACCGCACGCCGGGGGCCGGACGGGCTAGCGGCGTGCGACAGGAGTTCGAGGCCACCGCGGCTCCCGGTCCGGAGGCGCGGCAGCTGCATGACCTGCTCGTGGCGGTCATCGACGCCACCGGGGCCCACCTCGGCGCGCTCTACCTGCTCGGCGAGGACCAGCGGCTGCTGCTCATGGACGCCGAGCAGGGCTTCCCCATCACGATCGCCAGGGCCTGGTCGAGAGTGCGCGTCAACGGGCCCGTGCCGTCGGCGGTGGCCCTGCGCGAGCGGCGGCTGGTCTGGCTGGCCGACCAGGCGGAGCTGGCCCGTGACTACCCCGGTGCGGCGCTGTCCCTGCCGTACGACTTCTCGATGGCCGCCGCTCCCATCTGCGCCGGCGACACCGCCTGGGGGGCGCTGCTGCTGGCCTGGCCGCCGGGCCAGACCGAGCTCACCGAGGAACGGCGGCAGCTGATCGAGCGGACGTGCCACCGGATGGGCACGGTGCTGAGCGACGCCGCGCGGCGCGGGCAGCCGGTGACGCCCCGCGTCCGGCCGCGCGTGATCTCCCCCCGGCGGGGGCGGCGGCTCGACCCCGACGCCGGCATGGCCGCCCTGGACTGCCTCAGCGGCCTGCCCGAAGGCTACCTGGCGCTGAACCTGGAAGGCCGGATCACGTTCCTCACCCCGTCGGCCGCCGAACTGCTCGGCGACTCGCCTTCCCAGCTGCTCGGCCGGCGCGCCTGGGAGGCGCTGCCGTGGCTGAACACCCCCGAGTACGAGGACCGCTACCGGGCGGCGGTGATCAGCCAGGAGGCCACCTCCTTCACCGCCCGGCGGCCCAGCGGGCAGTGGCTGGCCTTCCAGCTCTATCCCGCGCCGATGGGCATCAGCGTCCGCGTCACGCCCAGCACCATGGCGCGTGACCCGGGGCATCTCATGCCGGACCAGATGCTGGCCGGGAGCAGGAGGACGGCCAGTTCCACGCTGCACAGCATGCTGCAGCTGACCGCCATGCTCAGCCAGGCGGCCACCGTGCAGGAGATCGTCGACCTGGTGGGCGACCACCTGCTGCCGGTCTTCAACGCGCAGTCCCTGTCCATCCTGACCGCCGAGAGCGGCCGGATGATCCTGCTCGGCAGCCGTGGCACGAGCCGGAAGACCATCGACACGTTCAACGAGTGGTCGACGACCAGGTCGAGCCCGGCAGGCTCCCCGGCCGACGCCGTCGAGCCGGGGTTCTTCGCCTCCCGGCGGGAACTGCGCACGATCTATCCTCCGGCGGTCGACGACCCCATCGCGGCCTGCGCGGTGCTGCCGCTGACCACGCAGGGACGGTCGTTCGGCACGCTGGTGATCGGCTACGAACGCCCGCACCACTTCACCGAGGACGAGCGCGCCACCCTCACCTCGCTCGCCGGACTGGTCGCCCAGGCGCTCGACCGGGCCAAGCTGTACGACGCCAAGCACCGGCTTGCGCAGAGCCTTCAGGAAAGCCTGCTCCCGCGCCGCCTGCCGCACATCGACGGGCTGGACGTGGCCGCCCGCTACCTGCCCGCCACCTTCGGCATGGACATCGGCGGCGACTTCTACGACCTGATCAGCCTGGGTGACGAGTGCGCGGCGGCGGTCATCGGCGACGTGCAGGGCCACGACCCGACGGCTGCGGCGCTGATGGGGCAGGTGCGCACGGCGATCCACGCCTACGCGGCCTCGGGAGCAGATCCCGGCGAGATTCTCGCGCACACGAACCGGCTGGTCATCGACCTGACGCCGAACCGGTTCACCAGCTGCCTCTACATCAACCTCGACCTGCACAACAGGGTGCTGGACGTGGCCAGCGCCGGCCACCTGCCGGCGCTGCTGCACCACCACGGCGGGGCGACCCAGCTGATCGAGCCGGCCCCCGGGCTCCTGCTCGGCATCGACCCGCACGCCGAGTACGAGGCCTCGCAGGTCGCGCTGCCGCCCGGCGGCACGCTCGCCCTCTACACCGACGGACTGGTCGAAGCGCCCGGCGTGCTGCTGGACGACGCCATCGCCGAACTCTCCCTGCACCTCGGCAGGCTCGCCCGGCGGCCGCTGCAGGAGCTCGCGGACGCCCTCATCGCCCCCTCGTCGAACGTCGACCAGCGCCTCGACGACATCGCGCTGCTCCTGCTGCGCTCAGTCGACTGACGGGGCGCCGGGGAAGACCTCGGCGCGGGCGGCGCGGCAGGACGGGTCCTCCTCCGCTGCCCTCTCCAGGCGGGCCGACAGGAGAGCGGCCGTCTCCTCCAGCCCGGCGAGCCGGTCGGGGCCGAGGGCGTCGAGGACGAGGCGGCGGACGGAGTCGTCGCGCACCTGCCGGGCGCGGGCGGCCGCCTCGCGCCCCTCGGGGGTGAGCGCGATGTCCCAGCCGCGCGCGTCCTCGGCGCACGACTCGCGCCCCAGGAGGCCGCGCTTGGCCATCCGGCCGACCTGGTGGGACAGCCGGCTCTTCTCCCACTGCAGCACCCAGCGCAGCTCCAGCGCGCGCATCCGGCCGCCGGGGGCGTCGAGCAGCGCGTCGAGGACCTGGTAGTCGGCTTCGGACAGCCCGGTGGCCCGGGTCAGCTCGCGGGACAGGTGAGCCGCGAGCTGGGTGTGCACGGTGCTGTAAGCACGCCACGCGGCCAGGTCGGCTGTCATGCCACCAGCCTACGTCACAAAGGTTGACATGTCATCCATCCCGAATAAGGTTGACACATCTACCATATGGAGGACGGGATGCCCGACTACGGCCACGACCTACGCTTCGGGTCGTTCATCACCCCGCAGAACGGCCGGCCCGAGCTGGCCGTCGAGCTGGCGCGGCTGAGCGAGGAGGCGGGCCTGGACCTGGTGACGTTCCAGGACCACCCGTACCAGGCGACCTTCCTGGACACCTGGACGCTGATGAGCTGGGTGGCGGCGCGCACCGAGCGCGTCCACCTGTCCGGCAACGTGCTCAACCTGCCGCTGCGCCCGCCCGCGGTGCTGGCCAGGTCCGTGGCGAGCCTGGACCTGCTGTCAGGCGGGCGGGTCGAGCTCGGCCTGGGCGCGGGCGGGTTCTGGGACGCGATCGAGGCCATGGGCGGCAGGCGGCTGAGCCCCGGCCAGGCGGTGGACGCGCTCAGCGAGGCCATCGACGTGATCCGCGGCGTGTGGGACGCCGACGAGCGGCGCCCGCTGCGGGTCGACGGCGCCCACTACACGGTCAAGGGCGCCAAGCGGGGCCCGGCGCCGGCCCACGACGTGCCGATCTGGCTGGGCGCGTACAAGCCGAGGATGCTGCGGCTGGTCGGCGCGAAGGCGGACGGGTGGCTGCCCAGCCTCGGCTACGCCACGCCGGAGGACCTCACCGCCGGCAACAAGATCATCGACGAGGCGGCGGACGGGGCGGGCCGCGACCCGCGCGAGATCCGGCGCCTGCTCAACCTCATGAGCGAGTTCGCCGGCGATTCCGCCGAGGAGTGGGTGGAGCGGCTGCTGCCGCTGGCCGTCGAGGACGGGATCAGCACGTTCATCCTGCCCGGCGACGACCCGGCCGCCATCGAGCGCTTCGGCCGGGAGGTGGCGCCCGCGCTGCGCGAGGCCGTCGCCGCCGAACGCGCCGCCCGCGGCGTCACGACCGGCCCCGCGCGGCCTCCCCGGGCGCTCGCGCTGCGCCGTCCCGGCATCGACTACGACGCGGTGCCCGCCTCGCTGGCGGGCACCGCGGTGGAGCCCGGCGACCGCGAGTACGAGCGCGTCCGCTCCTCCTACATCTGGACCGGCTCCCCCGGGCTGGTGCTCCGCCCCGCCACGGCCGGGCAGGTGGCCGAGGCTCTCACGTACGCGCAGGGCCAGGACGTGCCGCTGGCCGTGCGCAGCGGCGGGCACGGGATCAGCGGGCGGTCCACCAACGACGGCGGGATCGTCGTCGACGTCGGCGCGCTGGACGCGGTCGAGGTCCTCGACCGCGGGCGGAGGCTGGTGCGCGTCGGCGCCGGCGCCCGCTGGGGCGACGTGGCGAGCGCGCTGAGCCCGCACGGGCTGGCGATCAGCTCGGGCGACTACGGCGACGTCGGCGTGGGCGGGCTGGCCACGGCCGGCGGGCAGGGCTTCCTGGCCCGCTCCTACGGGCTGACGATCGACCACGTGGTGGGCGCCGAGGTGGCGCTGGCCGACGGCCGGACCGTCCGGGCGGACCCGGAGCACCATCCTGACCTGTTCTGGGCGCTGCGCGGCGCGGGCGGCAACCTGGGCGTCGTCACCTCGTTCGACATCGAGGCGACCGAGCTGTCCGACGTGGTGTTCGCGGTCTTCGTGCACGACGCCTCCGACACGGCCGCGTTCCTGGAGCGCTGGGGGCGGGCCGTGGAGGCGAGCCCGCGGAAGCTGACCCCGTTCACCACCGTGTTCCCGGGGCAGCAGGGCTACTCGGCGCTGGCCCAGACGTTCGCCGTGTGGGCCGGTGACGACGCCGACGCGGCGGTGGCGGCGCTGGAGCCGTTCCTGGAGGTGGCGCCGGTGCTCCAGCAGCAGGCGCAGCTCGCCCCGTACGCGGCTGTCGTCGCGCCGCACCGCAACCGGCACACCGGGCAGCAGGGCGGCCTGCGCGGCCACTCCGCCCTGGTGGACCACCTCGACGCGGACACCTCGGGGCGGCTGGCGGAGATGTTCGAGCAGCGGCTGCTCACCATGGTCCAGGTGCGCTCGGTCGGCGGCGCCGTCAACGACGTCGCCTCCGGCGCCACCGCGTACGCCCACCGCACCCAGAACTTCTCCGTCAACGGCGTGATCTCCGCGGCGCGGGCGGCGCGGGCCGAGCGCGCGTGGGACGGGCTGGGCGTGACGGCCGCCTACCTCAGCTTCGAGCCGCGCTTCGAGGACAAGCTGCTGGCCAGGGCGTTCCCGCCGGCGACCCTGGCCAGGCTGCGGCAGGTGAAGGCCGCGTACGACCCGGGCAACGTGTTCCGCCACAACTTCCCGATCACGCCCGCCTGACCGCTACCAGGCGACGTGCAGGGACGTCAGGCCGTGGACGATGTGCATGGTGCGGAAGACCGGGGCCGGCTCCGCCTCCCTGAGCGTGGGGAAGCGCTCCAGCAGGGCCGGGAAGGCGATGCGCATCTCCATCCGGGCCAGCGGGGCGCCCAGGCAGTGGTGCACGCCGTGACCGAAGGCCAGGTGGCCGGGCTCGCCGCGCGACAGGTCCAGCGTGTCCGGGTCGGCGGCCAGGCCGGGGTCGCGGTTGCCGGCCGGGAGCGCGCACACCACCAGCTCGCCGGGGCCGATCCGCCGCCCGGCGATCTCGACCTCCGTGGCGGTCAGCTTGAGCGTGCCGGAGTGCACGATGCTCAGCCAGCGCAGCAGCTCCTCGACGGCGGCGTCGATCCTGGCGGGCTCCTCGCGCAGCAGCTCGAGCTGGCCGGGGTGGCGCAGCAGGGCGAGCGTGCCCAGCGCGAGCATGTTGGAGGTGGTCTCGTGCCCGGCGAGCAGCAGCAGCCCGCCGATGCCGATCAGCTCGTCGTCGCTGAGGTCGTCGCCGTGCTCCCGCACCAGCGTGCCGATCAGGTCGTCGCCCGGCTCGGCCCGCTCGCGGGCGACCAGCCCCGCCATGTACGCGCGCGACTCCAGCCGGACCGCCAGCGCCTCCTCCGGCGGGGTCGACATGTCGAGCATGCGGCTGGTGCGCCGCTGGAAGCCCTCCCGATCCTCGTACGGGACGCCGAGCAGCTCGCAGATGACCAGCGACGGGATCGGCAGCGCGAACGACCGGACCAGGTCGGCGGGCGGGCCGGCCGCCTCCATCGCGTCCAGGTGCTCGGCGACGATGCCGGCGATGCGCGGCTCCAGGCGGCGCATCCGGCGGATGGTGAACTCGGGCGCCAGCATCCGGCGTATCCGGGTGTGGTCGGGCGGGTTCAGCTGCAGCAGGTTGCCGGCGCGCAGGGTGGCGAGCTGCTCCTCCGACAGCTCCGGCGCTCCGGGCAGCTGCGGCAGGCCGAAGAAGGCGATCGGGAAGCGCTCGGCGTCGCCCAGCACCTCGCGGATGTCGGCGTGGCGGGTGACCATCCAGGCGTCGACCCCGAACGGGGTGCCGATCCTGCTGACGCCCTCCGCGCGCAGGGCGGACAGCTCGGGCGCGGGGCCGAAGCCGTCCCTGCGCATGTACATCGGCGGCTGCGTCGGCTCGCTCACGCGATCCCCCTGGAGGTGAGTATCCGGATGCCTCCACTGTGATCGATCCCGCGCCGCCTCGCCAGGGGTCAGCCCTCCTTGGGGACGATCACGCTCCAGGCCGCGGGGCGGAGCGTCCAGGCGTGTTGCGAGGCCGGCGGGAGGAGCTCGCCGTCGGCGTTGGCCGCGACCGGCTCGCCCTCGACGGTGATGCCCCTGCCCCTGACGGTGATCACGTCGGCGCGTTCCGGATGCCTGCCCCGGCGCAGCAGGACGCCGAAGGCCAGCCTGGCCAGCGGCGAGACCGCGTACGAGATCACCACGTCGGCCAGGCCGTCGTCGGGGCGGGCGTGCGGGGCGAGCGGGGTGCCGCCGCCGATCGAGACGCCGTTGCCGATCCCCACCATGAGCACCCGCCGCCGCCCGTCGGTGACCGGCTCGCCGTCCACCTTCACCCGCAGCCGCCACCCCTTGCTGCGCGCCCCGGCGACCAGCGCGCCCACCGCGTACGCGGCCCTGCGCAGCAGGGGCTTGAGCGCGGTCGCGTGCTCGGAGGCGTGCGCGCCGACGCCGACGTGCACGGCGTTCACCACGATCCCGCCCTCGTCGTCGACCAGCAGGTCCAGCGTCCGCTCCCGGCCGTCGGACAGCGCGCGGGCCGCCTCGCGCGCGTCGAGCGGGATGCCCAGCGCGCGGGCCAGGTCGTTGCCGGTGCCGAGCGGCACCAGCCCGATCGGGCGGGTGGCCAGCTCTCCCCTGGCCAGCAGCGCCGCCACGACGGCGTGCACGGTCCCGTCGCCGCCCAGCACCACCGGGACCCTGCCGGGATGCTCCGCCAGCGCGCGCTCGATGTCGCCCGGCCGCTCGACGTCGCACACCACCACGTCACCCGACAGGGCGTCCAGCACCTCCTCGCGCGCCGTCCCGTCGACGCCGCCGGCCGCCGCGTTGCCGATCACCACGAACCCGTGCTCCGCCATGGCCGATGAGGTGCCCGTGTTCGCCGGGAACTAACCGCTTCATCCGCCGGCGGGGTACTTCGCGATCACCTTGCCCGTCGGGTCGGCGGCCAGGTAGCCGCTGGCGTGGTACTCGTCGGAGACGTAGACCCGGATCGCGCCCGTCTCATGGAAGGCGGCGTCGACGATGATGTAGCGGGTGGTGGGCTTCTTGACCCCGAGCTCCCTGTTCGCCCTGCGGATCAGGGCGGGCAGCGCGTCCCAGTTGTACTTCCGCAGGTCCACGATGGGTTTGCTGACCGTGGAGCCGGGGCCGTCCTTGGTGGCCACGCCGTCGCGATAGGTGTACCGGTCGTAGACCGTCTTGCGGCCCTTGACCGGGGCGCCGGCGATCGCGTACGTGGGATAGACGGTCAGGTCGACCACCTGGGTGCCGCCCATGACCGGCTTCAGGTCGGCGACGAGGCGGCGCATCCCTGCGGGGGTGAGCAGGTTGACGGGCTCGCGCTCCTCGGTCTCCGCCGGGGCCGGTTCCGTGCCGGTCTCCGCCGGGGTCGGTTCCGTGCCGGTCTCCGCCGAGGTCCGTTCCGTGGCCGGGGTCTCTTCGGCGGCGCTCGTCCGTCTGTCGGCTGCGGGGCTCTCGGAGGCGCCGCCGCGATGGCCGGGCGGCAACACCCACACCACGACCGCCGCCACCGACACCGCCGCCACCCCGGCGACGATCGACATCGTCACCTGACTCCTGCGCCGGGACGCCCTGGTGGGCGCGGTCACCGAGGGCGGCTCGGTGTTCCACTGCGGGCCGGACGGCCTGGCCGAGCCGGGATACGCGGGCCCACCGGGCGCGCCGTGGTACCCGGGCACGCCGGGATGCCCTGGCGCGCCGGGATGCCCTGGCGCGCCCGGATAAGCCGGGGCGCCATAGGCGGGGGCGCCGTGCGAGCCGGGGTACGCGGGACCGGCGGGCCGGTGCGGACCGGTCGGAGGACCTGACAGCGGGCCGGGCGGGGGACCTGACAGCGGGCCGGACGGTAAGCCTGACGGTGGGCCGGTCGGGGGTGGGCGGTGGGGTGGGTGGGCCAAGGGCGGGCCGGGGTGGGGGGAGAAGTTCTGAGGCGGGGCGTCGTGGGCGGCGGCGAGCATGCGGTCCAGGGCGTCGGGGCCGGGCCTGGCGGCGGGGTCGCGGTTGAGCAGGGCGAACAGCACCGGTGTCAGGCCGCCTGCCCGCTCCGGCGCCGGCACCTCCTGGTTGAGCACCGCGGCCAGGGTGGCCAGCGGAGTGGCGCGCCGCAGGGGGTGGCGGCCCTCGACGGCCACGTACAGGAGCATGCCGAGCGACCACAGGTCGGAGGCGGGGTCGCCCTCGTGGCCGTTGATGCGCTCGGGCGCCATGTACTCGGGCGAGCCGATGAACGAGCCGGTCGCGGTCAGCCCGGGCGACTCCCGCACGGCGGCGATGCCGAAGTCGGTGAGGACCGAGCGCCCGTCGGGGCGGAGCAGGACGTTTCCCGGCTTGACGTCACGGTGCAAAATGCCGACGGCGTGCGCGGCGCGTAACGCGGACAGCACCTCACGACCCAGCCGGGCCGTCTCGGCCGGGGCCATCGGCCCGTCGGACAGCCGGTCCTGCAGCGAGCCGCCGGTCACCAGCTCCATGACCAGCCAGGGGAAGCCGTCTTCGCCGGTGTCGACGATGTGGTGGATGGTGACGACGTGCGGGTGGTTGAGCCGGGCCAGGGCGCGGGCCTCGCGCAGCACCCTGGCGCGCAGCTCGCGGTCCCGGGCGGGGTCGGGGTCGCCCAGGGCGGGGTCGGGCGGCCGCACTTCCTTGAGCGCGACCTCCCGGTGCAGCGCCTGGTCCCAGGCCCGCCACACCAGCCCCATGCCCCCGCCGCCGAGCCGCTCCACGAGCTCGAATCGGCCGTCGATCACCCGATTCACCATGCGCAGCAGCGTACGGCCTCAGCGGGCGCCGGTTCTCTTCACCTGTCGCCTGACCTTGTCACCCGTACGGTGTCAGGCGCCGGGTGCGCCGAACCCGGCGCCCGGCCGCGGCCGTCAGTCGTCGTCGACCATGCCGCGCAGCAGCAGGCCGATGCCGAGGCTCTCCATCAGCGACTGCCCGTTCGGCTGCACGTAGACCTGCGAGTACTGGTACGGCTGCACCTGAGCCTGGGCCCGCTGCTGCCCCCGGCCCTGCCACTGGACCTGCGGCTGGACCTGGACCTGCTGCTGAACCTCAGGCTGGTTCTGCGCCTCGGGCTGCGGCTGCGGCTGGGCCTGGGGCTCGGGCTGCGGCTGGGCGTCGGCGCCCGGCGCGGCCGGGGCCGGGGTCGGGTCGTCGGACAGGGCCTGCGAAGCGGACCCGGCCTGCGGGCCGGGCTGCGGCTGGACGGCCGTGGTGCCGGGCAGCATCGACGGGTCGCCGACGCAGACCGAGGCGGTGCCTGACGACCGCTCGATGAGCTCCCTGACGCCGAGTGCGTCGAGCATCGGCCAGTTCGGCGACCAGCCGGGGCCCACCCGGTACCTGATGCAGTTCTCCTCCTCGTTGTCGGCCGTCCGCGCGACGTGGCCGTCGGCGCCCGACTGGCAGGCGAGCTGACCGAGCAGCGCCTTGGCGCCCGACTCGTCCAGCACTGGTGCCGCCGGGCCCGGCTGGACCACCTGGACCAGCTTCTCGACGAACCGCTGGGTCTCCGCGGTGTGGGCCGGAGCGGTCACGCCGCCCACGGAGCCGGATTTCGGGACGGAGCCGGCCGCGGCCGGCGCGCACTGGCCGGCGTCCTCGGCTGCCGCGGGACCCGCGACCAGCAGCACGCTGGTGGCGGCGGTGGCTAGTGCGGTCATGGCGTACTTGTACATGCATCCCCCTGCGGGCGGTGATGTGATCATCCGAAGTGATCAGTACCCATAGTGAGGGATTGGCTACTTAATGTTTGAATCTACTGATCTTTACTCGGGGTTCTTCCGGACGATCTCCGCGTTCAGGGCGGTGGCGAACGCCGTCCACGTCGCGTACGGGACCAGGAGCAGCCCCGCGGTGCGGTCGGCGCGCATGGCCTTGCGCACGAGCAGCACGTTGGCGGTGTTGAGCGCGACGATCTCCGCCAGCGCCAGGCGCGGCGAGCGGACGCCGAAGAACAGCGCCGGCCAGGCGGCGTTCAGCGCCAGGTTGGCGGCCAGCGTGCGGCCGAGGGCGGCGCGCTCGTCGCCCGCCCGGTCCAGGGCGCGGGCGCCGCCGTAGGCGATGAGCGCGTACAGCGGGTTCCACACCAGCGGGAAGACGGCCGGTGGCGGCTGCCAGGAGGGCTTGTCGAGCTTCTGGAACCAGGGCCGCCCCGATCTGGTGGCGATCCCGCCCAGGGCGGCCGCGGCGGCGGTGCCGAGCGCCGTGGCCAGCAGTGTCTTCTTCATGACGGTCGCCCCTGCCCCGTCAGCGTGGCGGCTCACCCGCGGGGTTGACACGCGGGCGGTGACGGTCTTGTCTGCAAAGGGGATTACCAGGGCACGGGGCGGGGCGCGTGCGGTTCCAGAGGGAGCTTCGCATGGCTGCTGTCCGCCGGTTCGCGCTCGCCCTGGTCGTCGCCGCCTCGCTGGCCGGGGTGCCGCCGCTGCCCGCGCACGCCGCCCCCGCGCCCGGCGGGCCCGGCTCGGCGTCCCACTTCGGGCTCGCGCGCAAGGACTGCGTCGGCACGTCCGCGGGCCGCGAGTCCAAGGTCTGGTTCACGGTGGCGGGCGGCGTTTTGTCCGACGTGTACGAGCCCACCATCGACAACACGAACGTGGAGACCATGCGGTTCGCGGTCACCGACGGCCGCACGTTCACCGAGCTGCAGTCCCGCGACACGACTTATGAGGTGACCACCAGCCGTTCCGGCATGGCCTGCACCGTCACCGCCACGAGCAGGGCCGGCCGCTACCGGCTGACCACCACGTACGTCACCGACCCGGACCGGGACGCCGTCGTGGTCAGCGCCCGGCTGCGGCCCGCGAACCTGCGGCTGTACGCGCTGCTGGACGCGAGCGTGAACGGCAACGGCGGCGGCGGGACCGCGAACGGCGGCGCCGACAGCGGCACGGTCGACGCCGCCACCGGCGCGCCGGTGGTCTCCGACCTGAACACCGTGACGTCCGCGCCCGGCCGCGACTACGCCGTGCCCACCCACCTGGCCCTGCGCGCCGAGCGGCGGCTGCCGGAGGCGAGCGTCGGCTACGCGGGCACCGGGAGCGACGGCGCCGTGCAGCTCGACGGCGCACGCTCGCTCACCCCGTACACCGCCGCCCCGGACGGCAACGTGGTGGCCGCGGTCCGGCTGCCGCTCGACCGGTCGGGCGAGGTGACGTTCGCGCTCGGCTTCGGCCGCACCAAGGCCGCCGCGCTGCGCACCGCGGGCGACGCGGCCGGGCGTCCCTTCGCGGCGACGCTGGCCCGGTACGAGGCGGGCTGGACGGTCTACGACGCTGGCCTGCGGCGCCCGCCGGGACCGCTGGCCGACCGCTACCGGCTGTCGGCGAACGTGCTCAAGGCCAGTGAGGACAAGACGTTTCCCGGCGCGGTCGTCGCCTCGCTGGGCAGCCCGTGGGGGCAGGCCGTCGACGCGGGCGCCGTGGTGGGCGGCCGGGCCGTCTACTTCGGCTCGTACCGCCAGGTGTTCGCCCGCGACGCGTACGAGACGTTCACCGGGTTCCTCACCGCCGGGGACCTGGCCACGGCGCGGGCCGTCACCCGCTTCCTGTTCGAGCGCCAGCAACTGCCCGACGGCCGGATGCCGCGCAACTCGCTGATCAACGGGAGGCTCGCCCCCGACTCGGGCGGCGACCAGCTCGACGAGACGGCGTTCCCGATCCTCATGGCCTACCAGGCGGGGCTCTCCGGCGACCGGAAGCTGTGGCCCCGGGTGCGGGCGGCGGCCGACTTCGTGGTCGCGCACGGGCCGGCGTTCGGCGTGGAGCGGTGGGAGGAGCAGTCGGGCCACTCGCCGTCCACGATCGCCTCCCAGATCGCCGGGCTGGTCGCCGCCGGGGAGATCGCCTCCCGGCAGGACGACCCGGCCAGGGCCAGGCTCTACCGGGCGACCGCCGACCACTTCGCCCGCTCGGTCAAGGGCTGGACCGTGACCACGACGGGCCCGTACGCGGACCGCTACTTCCTGCGGCTGTCGCGCCACGGCGACCCGGACGCCGCCGACTCCTACAACCTGGGCAACGGCGCGCCGACCGAGGACCAGCGGCGGGTCGTCGACGCGGGCTTCCTGGAGCTGACCAGGCTCGGCGTCCTGCCGCCCGGCGACCCGGACGTGCTGGCCAGTCTCCAGGTGGTGGACCGGGTCATCCGGCGGACCACGCCGAACGGCCCCGGCTGGTACCGGTACGGCTCCGGCACCGAGGGCACCGAGGACGGCTACGGCGACTGCTACGAACCCGACCCGACCGCCTGCGCGCCCACCGGCAGCCCGTGGCCCACCACGAACACCGGCTCCGGCCACCTGTGGCCCGTCCTGTCCGGCGAGCGCGCCGAGCACGCGCTGCAGACCGGCGACCGGGCCACCGCCGGATCGCTGCTGGACGCCATGCACGCCATGTCGTCCGGCACCGGCCTCGTCCCCGAGCAGACCTGGGAGAACCCCGCGCTGCCCGCCTCCCCGTACGGGTCCGACCCGGCGACCGCCTCCATCGGCTTCACGGCCGGCGGGCCCGCGGGTTCGGCCTCGCCGCTGACCTGGGCGCAGGCCCAGGAGCTGCGGCTGATCCTGTCGCTCGCCGAGGGCCGCCCGCTGGAGCAGCCCGAGGTGGTCCGCCGCCGCTACGCCGACCACGGCATGCCCGGAACCGTCCCGCTCACGGTCACCGCCCCCGAGGACGGCGCGACCCCCTCCGGCACCTCCGTCACCGTCACCGGCACCACCGCGCCGGGAGCGCGGGTCGACGTCGCCGCCACCCCGGTCGACACGGGCGCCCCCGCCCGCCTGGTGTCGGTACGCGCCCGTACCGACGGCTCGTTCACCGCCGCGGCGCCGGTCTCGTTCGGCGAGGTCGCGCTGGTCGTCACGGCGACCGCGGACGACCGCACCGCCTACGCCCGCCGCTCGGTCGTCGGCGACATCACCGGGGCCACGACCGTGCTCGACGTGACCGACCCGGACGGCGACGACCACGGGCCCGGCACGTACGCCTACCCGACCTCGCCCGACTTCCACGACGGCGCGTTCGACCTGCGCCGCTTCCAGGTGATCACCGACGAGACCACCGTCTACCTCCGGGCGGAGGTACGCGACCTCACCCCGACCTTCGGCAACCAGATGGGCGCCCAGCTGCTCGACGTCTACGTCCAGGACCCGCAGGTGGCCGAGCGGTCGGCCGAGGCCGCGTTCCCGCAGCGCAACCACCGCCTCGCCGACCCGTGGACGCAGCGGGTGGAGGCGCAGGGGTTCGCCGCGCCCGTGTGGGTGACGGCCGGCGGGACCGCGGTGCCGGGCGCCGCGGTGCGCGCCTCGGGCGCCACCAGGACGATCACCGTCGCGCTGCCCCGGGCGTCGTTCGGCACGCCGGGCCCCGGCTGGCGCTTCGCCGTCGTGCTCACCGGCCAGGACGGCTTCAGCGCCGACCAGGCCAGGGGCTTCGCCCCCACGCCGCAGCCGTTCCAGTTCGGCGTGTGCGCGCCGGGCGGCGCCGAGCCCATCTGCTCGTCCGCCCCTGGCGCGGTGCCGAAGGCGCTCGACGTCGTCCTGCCGGCGGGCGTCTCCCAGGCCGACGTGCTGAACCCGCTGCCCGGCCCGGTGACCATCCCCGCCGTCCCCGTACCCTGAGGGGGTCCTGACATGGCCGTCCACGAGATCCGCATCGACCCGAACCGCACCCTCGCCGAGGAGCCGGCCACCGGCCACAACCGGTGGCATCCCGACATCCCGCCCATCCTGCGCGTCCAGCCGGGCGACGAGGTCGTCATGGAGACCCGCGACGCCTTCGACGGCCAGATGGGCCCCGGCGCCACCCTGAAGACCGTCGGCTCCCCCGACCTCGACGTCGTCCACCCGCTCACCGGCCCCGTCTACATCGACGGCGCCCAGCCGGGCGACCTGCTGGAGATCGAGATCCTGGAGGTCGTGCCCGACACCTACGGCTACACGGTGCAGGTGCCCGGCTTCGGCTTCCTCCGCGACCTGTTCCCCGACCCGTACATCGTGCGCTGGCACCTGTCGGACGGCTGGGCGTACTCCCCCGGCCTGCCGGGCGTCCGCATCCCCGCCGCGCCCTTCATGGGCACCATCGGCCTGTCCCCCGGTCACCAGAGCCTCGCCAGGACCACCGCCCGCGAGCAGGCGTCGATGGAGCGCGGCGGCTTCGTCCTCCCGCCGTCGGCCGACGGCGCCGTGCCCCGCGACCCGGCCATCGCCACCCGCGCCCTGCGCACCATCCCGCCCCGCGAGCAGGCGGGCAACGTCGACATCAAGCAGCTCGGCGCGGGCAGCCGCCTCTACATCCCGGTGGACACACCCGGCGCCCTCTTCTCCGCCGGCGACGCCCACTTCGCCCAGGGCGACAGCGAGACCTGCGGCACCGCCATCGAGATGCGCGCCACCCTGCGCGTCCGCTTCACCGTCCACACCGGCGAGGCCGCGGCCAAGGGCATCCGCGGGCCCCGGTTCGCCCGCTCGGACTACTGGGTCGCGGCCCCCTTCGCCGCCCCGCGCTCCTTCTACGCCACCACCGGCATGTCGGTCAGCCGGGACGGCGAGGTGGCCGCCGAAGACCTCACCCTGGCGGCACGCAACGCCCTCCTGGAGATGATCGACCACCTCGGGGAACGGGGATTCGACAGGCAGCAGGCGTACGCGATCTGCAGCGTGGCGGTGGACCTGCGGGTCAGCCAGCTCGTGGACGTGCCCAGCTTCCTGGTGTCGGCGCTGCTGCCGGAGGACATCTTCTCGAGTCGGTGATCTCCGCGCTCGACGGCGGCGAGGAAGCGCCGTCCGCCTTGTAGGCATACAGGTAAGACCGTGACAGTGCTCACCGGCTCTCCTCGCCGTGACGGCCCGTTCCCGGGGTCCGGACGGGCCGGAACCCACCTGGAATGGGCGGGTCCCGGAGGGTCGTCAGCCCTGCTGCTGGTCGGGCTGGTCCTCGCCCTCGCCCTTGCCGCCGCCGTAGCGGCGCTGCGCGGCGTCCACGCCCTTGCCTATCTGCTCGTCGTACTTGCCGCCGGTCTTCTCGCTGGCGGCCTGCTCGCCGCGCTCGAGGATCTCGTCGGCCGGCCTCCCCACCGGCGCGGATCCTGAAAGTTACAGCGCTTGCCCGCCCATCCGCGCAGGTCACGCCCTTGCGGCGGCCGGCCGCCTTTCCGGGGCGGATCGGGCTCCTTACGATCTGCGGAGGCGACGACGGGAGCGGGCGATGGCGAGGGCGCGGGTCATCCTGGTGGCGGTGCTGGCGTTGGTGGCGGCGATGCTCGTGGCCGCGAACGGGACCGCGGCGGGCGCGGCCGCGACCCGGATCATGCCTCTCGGCGACTCGATCACCGGCTCCCCCGGCTGCTGGCGTGCGCTGCTGTGGAACCGGCTGCAGGACACCGGTTACCAGGACGTCGACTTCGTCGGCACCCTCCCTCCGCAGGGCTGCTCGGTCGCGTACGACGGCGACAACGAGGGGCACGGCGGCGCGCTCGTCACCAACGTGGCCCGCCAGAACCAGCTGCCGGGCTGGCTGGCGGCCACCAGGCCGGACGTCGTGCTGATGCACTTCGGCACGAACGACGTGTGGAGCAACGTCGCGCCCGCCAGCATCCTCGGCGCGTTCACCACGCTGGTGGGTCAGATGCGGGCGAGCAACCCGGCGATGAGGATCCTGGTCGCGCAGATCATCCCGATGAACCCGAGCACCTGCGGCGAGTGCGCGCAGCGGGTCGTGGCCTTCAACGACGCCATCCCGGCCTGGGCCGCGGGCATCTCCACCGCGCAGTCTCCGGTGGTGGTGGTCGACCAGTGGACGGGGTTCAGCACGAGCACCGACACCTACGACGGGGTGCACCCGAACGCGGCGGGCGACCGCAAGATCGCCGACCGGTGGTACCCGGCGCTGGTGGACGTCCTGTCCGGCCCGCAGCCGACGGTCACGCCCACTGTTACCCCCACGGTCACCCCCACCGTCACGCCGCCGGGCGGCTGCACCGCCGTGTACCGGAACACGAACCAGTGGCAGGGCGGGTTACAGGGCGAGGTGACGGTCACCAACACGGGCGCCGCCGCGACGAGCGGGTGGCGGGTGTCGTGGACGTTCGCCGACGGGCAGCGCGTCACCCAGATCTGGAACGGCACCCTGGCGGCCTCCGGCGCGAACGTGACCGTGACGCACGTCGGCTGGAACTCCCTCCTCTCCCCCGGCGGGTCGACGAGTTTCGGTTTCCTGGCGTCATGGAACGGCACGAATACCGCGCCCGCCCTTTCATGCTCGACAACCTGACATTTCTCGAAATGTCGCCCAGCATTTCTCGTACAACTTTCAACGTTGCGGAATCGTGACGACCACACTTCGGCGAAACTCGGCTGACCCTCGTCAGATCACGGTGAAACGACCGCTTAAAGGGAAAGCCGAGACACGATTCCGATGCCGAAAAACCGTAAGAATCGAGCGATAAAGGTCTTCACCGCCCTCCTGGCCTCGGTCGGGCTGGTGTATCTGGGCGTCACCGTCCTCGTGCGCGGCACGAACGCGGCCGACGAGGTCTCCGGCGTCATCGGCGGCTTCGTCGTGCTCCTCACCATGCTCGGCCTGCTCAGGGCCAGGGGCGAGCCACCGTCCCGGCGCGGCAAGGCCGCCCGCGGTGCGCGCCCGGAGGCCGTGGCAGGACCTCCGGTCAGCCTCACCAACACCGGCGCCCACGCGCTGATGACCGCGCTCGGCCTCCCGGCCCGCCCCTCGTGCGACCGGCAGTCCGGCGGTCCCGAGTGCGGGCGCCTCGTCAACGCCCGCCCTTTCGCCGCGCCCGCCGAACACGCCGCCGGCCCCTGCGCAGGGAAGGCCGGGCGCCCCGTGGTGGTGGTCGTGCTCAACCGCGCGGAGCCCCGCCTCTGACGGACGCGGGAAGACCGGGCCCCGATGGCGGGGCCCGGTCAGGGAGGGTGCGGGTCAGATCGGCCCATTGCCCGGCGGCGGAGTACCTCAAGAATCAATCACAATAAAAACGGATAAATGAACACCCTCTCGTTCACAGAGAAGATAACGGCGTCCAGCCGTACCCTCATCGAAAAAAGGGCTGACGGGGGCGTCCGGACCGGCCGTCAGCCCCACACCTCCCGGGCGGTCTCCGCGATCAGCGCCAGCTTGGCGAACTGCTGGTCGGAGGTGAGCACGTTGCCCTCCACCGTCGAGGAGAAGCCGCACTGCGGCGAGAGGCAGATCTGGTCGAGGTCGACGAACTTGGCGGCCTCGTCGATGCGGCGCTTGAGGGTGTCCTTCGACTCCAGCTCGCCACGCTTGGTGGTGACGAGCCCGAGGACCACCATCTTGCCCGGCGGCACGAACCGCAGCGGCTCGAAGCCGCCCGAGCGCTCGTCGTCGAACTCCAGGAAGAACCCGTCGACGGCCAGCTCGGAGAAGAGCGCCTCGGCCACGAAGTCGTAGCCCCCGGCGGCGGCCCACGAGGAGCGGAAGTTGCCGCGGCACATGTGGGTGGTGATGGTCATGCCCTCGGGCTTGGCGGCGAGCGCGGCGTTGATCTGCTTGATGTAGCGCAGGTGCATGTGATCGGCGTCGTCACCGCGTCCGGCCAGTTCGGCGCGCTGGGCGGGGTCGTTCAGGTAGGCCAGGCTGGTGTCGTCGAACTGCAGGTAGGTGCAGCCCAGCTCGCCGATGCGGCGCACCTGCTCGGCGTAGGCGGCGCTGAGGTCGGCCCAGAACTCCTCCACGTCCGGGTAGACGTCCGGGTCGATGGCGGCGGGGCCGCCGCGGTAGTGGACCATGCTGGGCGACGGGATGGTCAGCTTGGGCACCGCGGTGGTGACGGTGTCGCGCAGGAACGCGAAGTCTCCGGCGAAGATCGGCTCCTCCAGCCGGATCCTGTCGTGCACGCGCAGGGCGGCGGGGGTGAACTCGATGTCGCCCCGCTCGTTGTGGAAGCGGACCGTGATGTGCTCGTCCGAGGCCTGGCCGATGCCGCCGAGCCGGTAGATGAAGTCCATGTGCCAGGAGGCGCGCCGGAACTCGCCGTCGGTGGCCGACTGCAGGCCGATCTCCTCCTGCCTGCGCACGACCTCGCGGATCGCCTCGTCCTCGATCTCGCGCAGCGCCTCCCCGGACAGGGTCTCCCTGGCTTGGAGCAGCCGCTGGGGTCGCAGCAGGCTGCCGACGTGGTCCGCGCGGAACGGCGGTGAGGTGCGCATGCGGGGTCATCTCCTCGTGTCACGGGGATCGGGCGGGCCGGAGCCGGCCTCGCCGTAGAGGGCTCTGATCCGGGTCTTGAGCAGCTTGCCGGCCGCGTTCCTGGGCAGCTCGGGCACGAACTCCACGTGTTTCGGGATCTTGTAGCGGGCCAGCCGCCCGTACAGATGGGCGATCAGCTCGTCGGCCCGCGCGCCCGCGCCGGGGCGGAGCACGACGAGGGCCTTGCCGACCTCGCCCCACTTGTCGTCGGGGACGCCGATGACGGCGACCTCGGCGACGGCGGGATGGCTGTAAAGGGCGCTCTCCACCTCCGCCGGGTAGACGTTCTCGCCGCCGGAGATGAACATGTCGCCGATCCGGTCGGAGATGCGCACGTACCCGTCCTCGTCGGCCACCCCGACGTCGCCGGAGCGGAACCAGCCGTCGTCCGACAGCACCTCGGCGGTCTCCTCGGGCCGCTGCCAGTAGCCGGGCGTGACGTTCGGGCCCTGCACGTACACCTCGCCCGGGCTGCCGGGCGCGGCGGGAGAGCCGTCGGGGTCGACCAGCTTGACGTCGGAGAAGAAGCACGGGACGCCGGCCGTGCCCGCCTTGGCGATCGACTGCTCGGCGGCCAGGAACAGCGCGCCGGGCGCGGTCTCGGTCATGCCGTAGCCCTGGAGGAACGTGAGCCCGCGGTCCTGGTAGAGGCGGATGAGCGGCTCGGGCACCGGGGCACCGCCGCACAACAGGTGGCGCAGGCTCGTCAGGTCGGCGTGCGGCCAGCGCTCCGACTGGGCGAGGAAGGTGAACATGGCGGGCACGCCGAACATGACCGTGACGCGTTCGGCCTCGACGAGGTCGAAGGTGCGGCCGACGTCGAAGGACGGCTCCAGGACGACCCGGCCGCCCTTGAGCACGGTGGGGACGAGCGTCTGGGCGAGCGCGGCGATGTGGAACATCGGGGCGCTGATCAGCGTCACCTCGTCATGCCGGAAGGGCACGTCCACGAGCAGGTTGAAGGTGTTCCAGATGAGGTTGGCGTGGGTGAGCACGGCGCCCTTGGGCCGCCCGGTGGTGCCCGAGGTGTACATGATCAGGCACATGTCGTCCTGGGCCACGGGCTCGTCGAGCGGCGCGGGGTCGCCCGAGGCCACCAGGTCCTCGTACTCCCCCGCCCCGATGTGCCGTCCGGGCAGCCCGGCACCGTCGTGGCCCTCGCCGAGCAGCAGGATCTCCGCGCCCGCGTCGCGCAGGACGTAGTCCAGCTCGGGCGCGGCCAGGCGGGTGTTGAGCGGCACGAAGACCGCGCCCAGCGCCCCGGCCGCGAAGAACGTCTCGACCAGCGCCGGGTGGTTGGCGCCCAGGTAGGCGATCCGGTCGCCGCGCCGCGCGCCGAGCGCGCGCAGCGCCGACGCGAGCCGGTCCACCCGCGTGGCCAGCTCGCGGTAGGTGCGCCGGTCATCCCGGTACGTGAGAGCCACCCCGTCGGGCGTCATCCGGGTCCTGCGTGCCGGCCACGAGCCCAGCCCCTGATTCCGCATCGCGCTCCTCGACGTTCTCGCCATCAAGTTAGGCCACTATGCAACGGCTGTCACGGTTCTGCCCAACATAGATCAGGAACGGTGTCGAGGAGCTCGTCGGCGATCGCCGTCGCCTCCGGCTTGAACCGCCGGTGCAGCGCGTGGCAGAGCCGCTGGGCCTTCTCGGCGGGCCAGTCGGGCGGCAGGTGGCGCAGCGGCAGCCGGGGGTCGGTCCTGATGATCTGCAGCCACTCGGTGAGCAGCAGCAGCGAGCGGGCCAGGTCGTCGGGCGCGGCCGGCACCGGGTCGGGCCGGTCCCACCGGCGCAGGAACCCCTCGTAGCGCCGGCCCAGCCCCGCCAGGTCGTAGGCGTCGGCCACCAGCGCCTGCATGTCGGTGGGATGCCGGGGCTCGGCGGAGAACACCTTCACGCCGCCCAGGTCGTCGATCAGGCCGGAGGCGTCGACCTCGCCTGGAGCGATCCACAGCCCGTTCTGCAACGGGCCGAACCCGGCCCAGATCAGCCGCGAGCGCAGTTCGTGCCGCTGCCGCTGCCACGACTCCGGCAGCGAGAAGCCGACCAGCGTCCACCGGTCGCCGGCGGCGTCGTTGACCACGCCGGTGTGCCAGATCCGCCGCTCGCCGTCCTTGAGCACCTCGGCGCTGGTCGGGGTGAGCCCGAAGTACATGCGCCGCCCCGCGCGCTGGCGGCGCAGCAGGCCGCGCCGGACCATCCGGGTGAGGGTGGACCGGGTGGCCTCCTCGGAGATGCCGACCCGGCCGAACGCCTCGATGAAGCTGCCGGAGAACACGCAGGAGCGTCGGCCGTACACGTGATCGCCGAGAAAGGTCAGGATCACCGATTGCGGCCGCACGCCGCCGTCCCGTTCCACCACAGCCCGCTCCGCCGCAATGTTAGGCATTGTCTTGACAGCCGTAATGTACCTGCCTACATTCGGGCCACTCCCACCAGGAGGTCCTGATGCGCAAGCTTCTACCGTTCCTGGCAAGTCTCGCCGTGGCGCTCGCCGCGTGCGGCGGCAACGGCGGCGGTGGTGGCGGCGGCGGCGGCGGCGGCTCCGGCGCCCAGGACCCGATCCGGGTCGGCCTCATCGTCTCGCTCACCGGCAACTACACGCCGCTCGGCAGCGAGGACAAGAAGGCGGTCGAGCTGGCCGTCGAGCAGGTCAACGCGCAGGGCGGGCTGCTCGGGCGGCAGGTCGAGCTGGTCGTGCGGGACGACAAGACCGCGCCGGACCAGGGCATCGTGGCCTACAACCAGATCAAGGGCGAGATCGACGCGCTCATCGGCCCGGTGTTCTCCAACTCGGCGCTGGCCATCGAGCCGCTCGCGCAGCGCGAGAAGATGCCCTACCTGTCACTGGCCCCGGCCGTCGAGCAGGTCGAGCCGATCAAGTCGTACATCTTCGTCACGCCCGCGCTGTCGAGCATGTACGCCGAGCGCTACCTGCAGTACATCCAGGCCGAGGGCATCAAGACGATCGCGGTGGCCTGGGACTCCAAGAGCGCCTACTCGGTCTCCGGGCACGAGTCCATGGTCGCGCTGGCGCCGAAGTACGGGGTCACGATCGCGGTGGACGAGCCGTACGAGACCACCACCGCCGACTTCAGCCCGGTGTTCCAGCACGTGCGCGACTCGGAGGCGGAGGCGCTGGTGTTCTGGGGCTCGGGCGCGCCGGGCGTGACCGCGGCCAAGCAGTACGCGGCGTCCGGGCTGAAGACGCCGCTGTTCCTGACCGCGTCGCAGGCCAGCAAGCTGTGGCTGGAGCCGATGGGCGAGGCCGCCGAGGGCATGACGGTGCAGAGCGCGATCGGCGTGGTGGGCGAGCACCTGCCGGACGGCAAGCAGAAGCAGGTCATCGAGCAGATGGCGAAGCCCTACCAGGAGAAGCACGGCTACCCGCCGCCGCAGTTCGCGCAGGACGGCTACAGCGCGAGCCTGCTGCTGTTCGAGGCGATCAGGAAGGCGGGCGGCACCGACAAGGAGAAGGTCCAGCAAGCGCTGGAGACGATGGACCTGATCACCCCGAACGGCCGCTTCCGCTACTCCCCCACCGACCACTCCGGCCTGACGCCCGAGTACATCTCGGTCAACACGGTCCAGGACGGCGCGTTCGTGCCGACCGAGTGGGCGCGGGAGCAGCTGACCAAGACTGTCGCCGGGCTGGGGTAGCGGGTGCTGGCGGTCACCGGGGTGTCGCGCTCCTTCGGCGGCGTCTACGCCGTGCGGGACGTCTCGCTCGCCGTGGCCGAGGGCGAGCTGTGCGCCATCATCGGGCCGAACGGGGCGGGCAAGTCGACGCTGTTCAACCTCGTCACCGGCCATCTGGCGGCCGACCACGGGGAGATCGCCTTCCTCGGGCACCGGGTGGACCGGCTGGCGCCGCACCGGCGGGCCCGGCTCGGCATGTCGATCGTCTTCCAGGGCGCGCGGGTGTTCCGCGGCATGACGGTCCGGGAGAACGTCATGGTCGGCATGCACGGCCGTACCCGGTCGGGGTTCGTGTCGGCGGCGCTGCGGCTGCCCCGCCACCGGCGCGACGAGCGGGAGATCGGCCGCGAGGCGGACGCGGCGCTGGCGCGGGTGGGGCTGGCCGAGTGGGCGGGACGGCCGGCCGACCGGCTGCCGATCGGCCAGCAGCGGGCGCTGCAGCTGGCCCGCGCGCTGTGCGCGCGGCCCCGGCTGCTGCTGCTCGACGAGCCCGCCTCCGGGCTGCGCGGGCACGAGCGGGAGCGGCTGGCCGCGCTGGTGGAGGAGCTGCGCGCGGACGGGCTGACGATCCTGCTCATCGAGCACGACGTGGGGTTCGTGACCCGGCTGGCCGACCGCGTCGTGGTGCTCGACCTGGGGCGGGTCATCGCCGACGGCCCGCCGGCCGAGATCCGCGAGGACCCGCTCGTGCTCGCCGCCTACCTCGGACAGGCCTCATGATCGACGTCACGGACCTGGTGGTCTCGTACGGCACGGCCATCGCGCTCGACCACGTCACGCTCGCGGTGGGCAAGGGCGAGATGGTGGCGCTGCTCGGCCCGAACGGGGCGGGCAAGTCGACGCTGGCCAACACGCTGGCCGGGCTGCTGGCTCCGGCGTCGGGCACGGTTTCTGGCACGGTTTCTGGCACGGTTTCTGGCACGGTTTCTGGCACGGTTTCTGGCACGGTGCGGGTGGAGGGCAGGCTGGCGCTGGTGCCGGAGGGTCGCCAGCTTTTTCCGGATATGTCGGTCGCCGACAACCTGGCGCTGGGCGGCTGGCGTTCCGGGCAGCGCGACCCCTCCCCGGTCTACGAGCTGCTGCCGCGCCTGGCCGAGCTGGCCGGGCGGCGGGCGGGCGTGCTGTCCGGCGGCGAGCAGCAGATGGTGGCCGTCGGGCGGGCGCTGATGTCCCGGCCGCAGGTGCTCGTGGTGGACGAGCTGTCGCTCGGCCTGGCCCCGAACATCACCGCCGACCTGGCCGCCCACCTGGCCACGCTCAACCGGGAGCAGGGGCTGGCGGTGCTGCTCATCGAGCAGAACGCGCGGCTGGCGTTCGAGCTGTGCTCGCGCGCGTACGTGCTCGAATCGGGGCAGGTGCGTGCGGAGGGGGCATGCGCGGAGCTGGCGGACGACCCGCGGGTGGCCAGCGCCTACCTGGGCGGGGCGATCACATGAGCGCGTTCCTGACGTACCTGCTGAACGGGCTGGCCGTGGGGTGCGCGATCGCGCTCATCGCCAGCGGGCTGGTCGCCATCCACCGGGTGACCGGGGTGGTCAACTTCGCGCAGGGCACGTTCGCCGTGGTCGCGGGGCTGTGCACGTCCTCGCTGCTCGGGCTCGGGGTGCCGCACGGGGTGAGCGAGGCGGCGGCGGTCCTGCTGGCCGGCGTGGCCGGGCTGCTGACCGGGCTGGCCGCGATCGGCCGGCCGGGCACCACGCCGCTGTCGTCGCTGATCATCACGCTCGGGGTCGGGGTGCTCGCGTACGCGGTCGAGATCGTGCTCTGGGGCGACCAGCCGCGCTCCGCTCCCGGGCTGGCCGGGTCGGTGACGATCGCCGGGGCCCGGATCCAGACGCAGCACCTGCTCGTCATCGCCGTCACCGCCGCCACGTTCGTGCTGCTCGCGCTCTTCTTCGGACGCACCTACCTGGGCAAGGCGCTGACCGCGTGCGCCTCCAACCCGTACGCGGCCCGCGTGGTCGGCATCGACACCCGGCGGATGGGGCTGCTGGCGTTCGCCCTCGGCGGGCTGCTCGGCGGGCTCGCCGGGGTGCTGATCACGCCGCTACGGCCGATCTCGTTCGACACGGACGTGACGCTGATCGTGAACGCGTTCGCCGCGGCCGTGTTCGGCGCGCTCACCCGCCCGGTCGTCGCGCTCGGCGGGGCGCTGCTGCTGGGGGTGGCCGAGACGATGGCCGCCGGGTACGGGTACGGCTCCCACCAGCTGGAGGTGGCGCTCGGGCTCATGCTCGTGGTCATGATCGTGCAGGCGAGCCGCCGGTCGGCCATCCATGAGGAGGCGGTGTGAAGAGGATCGCCGCCGGAGCCGCGGCAGTACAGATCGCCGCCGCGGCTCTGGCTGTGGCCGTCGCGCTGGGGTTGCCGCTGGTGCTCGACGACAGCGCGCTGGCCGTCTACGTGCTGCTCGGGCTGGCGGCCATCGTGACCGTCGGGGTGTCGCTGCTGATGGGGTTCGCCGGGCAGGTCTCGCTCGGGCAGGGCGCGTTCTACGGCGTCGGCGCGTACACGGCGGCTCTGCTGGCGCTGAACGGGTTCCCGCCGCTGCTGGGGCTGGTGGCCGCGCCGCTGATGGCGGCCGTCTTCGCGGTGCTGATCGGGATGCCGCTGCTGCGGCTGCGCGGCCACCATCTGGCGTTCGCGACGCTGGCGGTGCAGCTCATCCTGCTGTCGCTGGCGGGGCAGCTGGAGTTCACCGGAGGCGACATCGGGCTGCAGGGCATCCCGCAGTTCGGCATCGGGTCGTGGGAGATGGACAGCGCGGCCGCGTACGCCTGGCTGACGTGGGCGGCGCTGGGGCTGGTCATGCTGGTCACGCACCACGTCATCGCCTCGCGGCCCGGACGGGCGCTGCGCGCGCTGGCCACCAGCGAGACGGCCGCCGCCTCCTCCGGCATCCCGGTGGGCCGCTACAAGCTGGTCGTGTTCGCGCTGTCGGCCGCGTTCGCGGGGCTGGCGGGCGGCATCTACTGCTTCTACACCGGATACGTGGCGCCGGGGTCGTTCCCGGTGCTGATCTCGATCCAGTACATCGTCATGGCGGTCGTGGGCGGGCTGGGCACGGTGTGGGGCGCGCTGGCGGGGGCGAGCGCGATCACGCTGCTCGTGCAGGGGCTCGACCGGCTGGCCGCGCTGCCGGGGATGCCGACCTACGCGCCGAGCGTGCTGTCGTACGCGGTGTACGCGCTGGTGCTGATCGGGGTCGTGCTGTTCCTGCCGCAGGGGCTGGTGCCCGCGCTCACCCGCAGGGACCGGCCGGGGCGGCGCGGGCGGGCCTCCTAGAGGGCGCCGGAGTAGACCCAGCGGCCTTCGTGGCGGACGAACCGGCTGTGCTCCTCCATCTCGCCCGGCTTGCCGCGGTGGACGTAGTGGGCGCGGAAGCGGACCGTGCCCTCGGTGTGGACGACGCTGCCGCCGGTGGTCTCCAGGATCTCCAGCCGCACCCAGCGCGTCTTCCGCTCCAGGTCGATGCCGGGCGGGCGGCTCGCCGGGTGCCAGGTGCGCATCAGGTAGGCGGAGTCGCGGACGCTGAACGCGGCGAACCGCGAGCGCATCAGCTGCTCGGCCGTCGCGGCGGCGGCCTCGCCGCGGTGGAACCGGCCGCAGCAGTCGGCGTAGGCGGCGGGCAGGCCGCAGTGGCAGGTGGCGGGCATGACCCTATTGTGCCCGCAGCGGCGTAGTGGTCGCGGTGAGAGCGGTGAGGGTGGCGCCGAGCGGGGCGTCGACGGTGAGGGTGGCGTGGTGGTCGCCGCCCGTGGCCCCCTGGTTGACGATCACGATGGGCAGGCCGAGCGCGGCGGCCCGGTCCACGAAGCGCAGGCCGGAGCGGATGGCCAGCGACGAGCCGAGCACGAGCAGCGCCCGCGCCGACCCGACGAGCTCGAAGCACCGCTCGACGCGCGGGCGCGGCACGTTCTCGCCGAAGAACACCACGTCGGGCTTGAGCACGCCGTCGCACGAGCGGCAGCCGACCAGCCGGAAGCCCTCGACCTGTTCGTCGGTGAGCACCGCGTCGCCGTCGGGGTTGATCTGCCCCGCGTCGGCCGCCCAGCCGGGGTTGGCGGCGCGCAGCCGCAGGTCGAGCTCCGCCCGAGGGGTGCGCTCGCGGCAGGACAGGCAGACCACCCGGTCCAGGCCTCCGTGCAGCTCGATCACCTGCCGCGCCCCGGCCGCCTGGTGGAGCCCGTCGACGTTCTGGGTGACGATGCCGGTCAGGAGGCCACGCCGCTCCAGCGCGGCGACCGCCCGGTGCCCGGCGTTGGGGAGTGCGGCGCCGATCTGCCGCCAGCCGACGTGGCTGCGCGCCCAGTAGCGGCGGCGCGCCTGCTCACTGCCGACGAAGCGCTGGTAGGTCATCGGCTGAGCGTTGCGGGACCGGCCGGTCGGGCCGCGGTAGTCGGGGATGCCCGACTCGGTGGACAGGCCCGCCCCGCTGAGCACCACCACCCCGCCGCACTCCACCAGCCCGGCCAGCCGGCCGAGCGCGGTGCCTTCTGCTACGGTCACGTCTCCATGGTGCACGACCGGGCGGGATGCCCGGTCACCCGGCCTCGCGCAGCAGGCCCTCCTCCGTGACGGCCGACAGCAGCAGCTCGCGGTAGCCGCCCTCGTGGAACAGCACGGTCAGCCGGTCCTCCTCACGGCGGATGACCTCGCCCGGCCCCCACTCGACGTGCTCGACGCGGGCGTGCATCGGGAACCGGACGTCGCCGGCCGGCTCCGGGTGGGACGCGGTGCCGGCCAGGCAGGTGTCGCAGGCGCCGCACGGGCCGGGCAGCCGCTCGCCGAAGTAGCCGAGCAGGAAGCCGCGGCGGCAGTCGCGGGTCTCGGCGTAGCGGCGCATCATCTCCAGCCGGGTGCGCTCCACCTCCCGGTGCCGCTCGGCGACCTCGCGGGCGGCCCGTGCCGCCTCCTCCGGGGCGGGCGCGTCCTCGGCGGCGGCGACGGAGCGGGTGCCGAGCCGGACCGCGCCCGCCTTCTCCAGCAGGTTCAGCAGCGACGTGACGCGGCGGGCGGTGATGCCGAGCCGTTCGCGCAGGTGCTTGCGGTCGGTCCGCCCGCCCTCCTCGCCGAGGGCGCGGGCGACCGCGGCCAGCGCGTCCTCGTCCGGCAGCCCGCCGGTGAAGAACCGCTGCATCCCCAGATCCTCCGCCCGGTAGAACAGCACCGCCGCGGCGGGCTCGCCGTCCCTGCCCGCCCTGCCGATCTCCTGGTAGTACGAGTCGAGCGAGCCGGGCACCTGGGCGTGCACCACGAACCGGACGTCCGGCTTGTCGATGCCCATGCCGAACGCGTTGGTGGCCACCACCACGTCGAGCTCCCCGGCCATGAACGCCTCCTGGACGGCGTCGCGGTCGGCCCGCCGCATCCCGGCGTGGTAGGCGGCCGCCCGCACGCCCCGCTCGCCCAGCCGTCCGGCCAGCTCGGCGGCCCGCTTGCGGGTGGCGGTGTAGACGAGTCCGGGCTTGGCCAGCGCCTCGACGGCCTCGGCCACGTCCTCGTCGTCGCCGGACGTCCTCCGTACCTCCAGGTGGATATTGGGCCGGTCGAAGCCGCACACCACCTCCAGCGGGTCGCGCATGCGGAGCCGTTCGACGATCTCGGCCCGCACCGGGGGCGCGGCCGTCGCGGTCAGCGCGGCCACGACCGGCCGGCCGAGAGCGTCGGCGACGGCGCCCAGCCGCAGGTAGTCGGGCCGGAAGTCGTGGCCCCAGGCCGAGACGCAGTGGGCCTCGTCCACCACCAGCAGGGACGGCTTCGCCGCGGCCAGCTCGCGCACCACGTCCGGCCTGGCGAGCTGCTCGGGCGCGCAGAACAGGAACTCGGTCTCGCCCGCGCGCAGCGACTCGAACGACGACTCCCGCTCGCCCTTCGAGGTGCCGGCGTCCAGCCTGACCGCCTGCTCGTCACGCTCGCGCAGCGCCTCCACCTGGTCGCGCTGGAGCGCGATCAGCGGCGACACCACCAGCGTCGGCCCGTCCAGCAGCAGCGCGGGGACCTGGTAGACGGCCGACTTGCCGCCTCCCGTCGGCATGACCACGAGCGTGTCGCGGCCCTCCGCCAGCGCCGCCATCGCCTCGGGCTGGCCGGGCCGCAGCTCGTCCAGCCCGAGAGCCTCCCTGGCCACCTGTTCCACCCGCCGCTCGGCGCTCGTCCCCATCCGGCCTCCCGTCCGCGAAGGCTCCCCTCTTCCCCTCGGTTCCGGCTTTCACTCCTGGCGGAGCAGTTCGGCCACGGTCACGAACCGGTACCCGTCGGCCCGCAGCCCCGAGACGACGCCGCCGATGGCCTGCCGGGTCCGGGCGCCGCTCTCGTACCAGGGATGGAGCAGCACGATCGAGCCCGGCCGCACCTGCTCGCGGACCTCGGCCACGATCCGCTCCGCGGTGGGGGTGCGGCCCGAGTCGGGCTCGACGTCCCACATCACCGTGACCCGCTCCCGTTCGGCCAGGTAGAGAGGGAGCGCGAGCAGCTTCTTGCCGGTGGGCGGCCGGAACGGGATGTCGCCGCGCTGCCCGGCGGCGCGGATGAGCGCGTCGGTCGGCTCCACCTCTTCGGCCACGGTCGAGCCGGACACGAACACCATCCTGCGGTGCGTGAACGTGTGGTTGCCGAGCTGGTGGCCGGCCCGCACCAGCGCGGCCGCGTGCCCGGGGCGCGCGCGCAGCTCCGACCCGACGACGAAGAACGTGGCACGCACCCGCTCCTTCGCGAGCACGTCGATGATCTCCCGCGTGTGCTCGTCGGGACCGTCGTCGAAGGTGAGCGCGACGACCTTCTCCGCCGTCTCCACCCGGTCGACCAGCTTCCCCGCGAGCTGGAACGTGCGTGCGTTGACCAGCTCGTAGCAGCCCCACGCGGCTACGAGGACGAGCGTCGCCACGGCGGCCCACAGTTTTCTTTTCATGATCCAGAGGAGTGTAAGGGTTCGATCACTTGCTCCATGGAGGTTCGCGGGTGAATCATCTTCGATCAGGTTCGATCGGTACTATGAGGTGGCTCCCGAGGAGGGACTATGACGAACACGGCGACCGGCCCGCCCCTCCGGGCCGCGGAGACCGCCCGTCCCGGCCCACTGCTCAGCCTCTGGGGAGCGGCCGCCTCTCCGGGCGCGCTGGCCCGCGTCCTGCTGGATCCCGGCCGCGCGCTGCCCGCCCCCGACCTGGCGGGCGAGCCGGCGCGGCGGGCGCTGGAGCCGGTGCGCGAGCGGGCGGAGGCCGAGCTCGGTTCGCCGTGGCCGCAGCCGCTCGCCTCCCAGTACGCGCGCTACTTCCAGGACGGCGACCGCACGGTCTACGAGCGCAACGTGTTCGACCGCCAGGACCGGCTGACCCGGGCCGTCCTCATGGCGGCGGCCACCGGCGACGACGGGTGGCTGGCCGAGACCGCCGACGGGATCGTGCTGCTGTGCGAGCAGAGCTCGTGGTGCTGGCCGGCGCACGAGGAGTCCTGCCGTCCGCGCGGCGCCGTGCTGCCGGACCCGGCCGCCCCCTGCCTCGACCTCGGCGCCGGCGACGTTGCCGCCCAGCTCGCCTGGGCCGACCAGGCGATCGGCGAGCGGCTGGACGAGCGCTTCCCCGGCGTGCGCGAGCGGGTGCGCGCCGAGGTGCGGGCGCGGGTGCTGGAGCCGTTCACCCGGCGGCGCGACTGGCACTGGCTCGGACTCGACGGTCACGTCCACAACTGGTGCCCGTGGATCTGCGGCAACGTGCTGGTCGCCGCGCTGCGCCTGGCCGAGCCGGGCGAGGAGCGGGCGCTGCAGGTCGCGCTGGCCGTCGAGGGCGTCGACCGCTATCTGGCGGCGCTGCCTCCCGACGGGTCGGTGGACGAGGGCTACGAATACTGGTGGAACGGCGCCTGCCGCGCGCTGGAGGCGCTCGACGTGCTGGCGCACGCCACCTCGGGGGTGCTCGACGCGGCGGGGGCGCCGGTGGTCCGCGCGACCGTGCGCTTCCCGTACCTGATGCATCTGGGCGGCGGGTGGTACGTGAACGTCGCCGACGCCCGCGCGCGGCCGCCCGCCGGCCAGCCCTGGGACGTGCTCCACCGGTGGGCGCGGCGGGTCGGCGATCCCGACGGGGTCCGTCACGCGGCCGCCCAGCGCGCCGCCGCCGTCTCCCCCGCCGCCGAGCTGGGGCGGGTCATGACCGCGCTGGGCGACCCGGCGTGGCTGGAGGCCGAGGCCGCCGGGCCGCCGCTGGTCGCCTCCGCGTGGCTGCCGGGCACCCAGGTGGGCGTCGCGCGCGCGGCCGGCGGCACCGACCGGGGGCTCGCGCTCGTGGTCAAGGGCGGGCACAACGCGGAGAACCACAACCACAACGACGTCGGCTCCGTGATCGTGGCCGTCGACGGGGTGCCGGCCGTGGTCGACGCGGGGCGTCCCACGTACACGGCGCGGACGTTCGGGCCCGACCGCTACGCGATCTGGACGATGCGCGGTGACTGGCACAACGTGCCCGAGGTCCGCGGCACGCCGCAGCGGGCGGGCGCGTCCTACCGGGCCAGGGACGTCGAGGTGGCCGACGAGCCCGGCCTCTTCCGGGTACGGCTGGACCTCGCGGCCGCCTACCCGGTCGGCGGGCTGGAGCGGTGGTGGCGGACGGCGCTCCTCGACCGGTCGTCCGGCGAGGTGACGATCGAGGACGCCTGGCGCTTCACCGGCGACGGGGAGCCGAGCGCGCTGCGGTTCCTGCTGGCCGGCGAGGTGCGGCAGGACGGGCCCGGGGAGGTGGAGGTGCGGCCGCCCGGCGGCGGACGGGCCGCGGTCCTCACGTGGGATCCGCGGCGGGCGGCCGGTTCGCTGACCGTGCGCGAGCTGGACGACCCGATGCTCACCTCTGTGTGGGGCGACCGGCTGACCCGGCTGGAGCTGGCCCTGCCCGGCACCGCCGAAGGGTCGGTCCTGGTGCGGGTGGGGGTGCGGGGATGACCGGGACCGGTTCGCCGGCGCCGCTGCCGGACGAGCGCCGCGCCCAGGTGGTCGAGCTGCTGCGGCAGCGCGGCGTGGTGCGCGTCACCGACCTGGCCGAGGAGCTGGACGTCTCCGCCATCACCATCCGCCGCGACATCGCGCTGCTCGCCTCCCAGGGGGTGATCCGGCGGGTGCGCGGCGGGGCCGTGCTGCACGGCGGCGCGCTCGTCGGCGAGCCGGAAGGGGCCGCGCCGCCGCAGCCCGTCCTCGAGGAGAACGGCGGCGAGGCGCGGCGGCTCACGATCGGGATGGTCGTGCCGTCGCTCGACTACTACTGGCCCGACGTGATCCGCGGCGTCCGGCAGGCCGCGGCGGCGGCCGGGGCCAGGATCGTCCTGCGCGGCGCCTCCTACCAGGCGGCCGACGAGCGGCGGCAGCTGTCGTGGCTGGTGGAGTTCGTGGGCGTCGACGGGCTGCTCGTCGCGCCCACGACCACCGGCGACGACGGCGAGGAGCTGGTGCGGTGGCTGCGGCAGGCGCCCGTCCCGGTCGTCCTCGTCGAACGCGCCGCCACCATCGGTCCCTACCAGGAGGCCATGGAGTCCGTCGTCAGCGACCACGCGCTCGGGGCCGCGATGGCCGTGCGCCACCTGGCCGCGCTCGGGCACCGCCGGATCGGCGTCATCACCACCGAGCAGAGCCCGACCGCGCCGCACGTGCGGCGCGGGTGGCGGCAGGCGAGCGAGGAGCTCGGCCTGGAGGGCGCCCCCGACCTGACCGTGGTCGACCGGCGGGACCCCGGCTGGACGGCGGCCCTGGACCAGATCCTCGACGCCTGCCTCGCCACGGGCACCACGGCGCTGCTCGTCCATCCGGATCCGGAGGCGATCGGCCTGGTCGAGCGCTGCCAGGAACGCGGCCTGCGGGTGCCCGGCGACCTGGGGGTGGTCACGTACGACGACGAGGTGGCCGAGCTGTGCGACCCGCCGCTGTCGGCGGTGCGTCCGCCGAAGGCGGCCATCGGGCGTGCGGCGTTCGCGCTGCTGGCGGCCCGCCTGGCCGACCGGGACCCGCACCGCCCTGCACACCGCGTGGTCGTCGAGCCCCGGCTGATCGTGCGCTCCTCCTCCGCCTGACCGCCGTCCCGTCAGCGGAGGAGGGCGGGAAGGTCGAGGGTGTCGGTGACGCCGTCCGGCCAGGTGATGCGGGCGGTGGTGCCGGTCCAGCCGATCTCGGGGGCCGGAGAGGCGGCCGGGCCCAGGTGGACGCCGGCGACGTACCAGCGGCCGGGCTCGGCGGCGGCGGTGGTGCCGCACCAGGGGATGAAGGTCTCCGGGGACAGCGGGGTGGCGTCCTCGGCGCGGGTGACGTCCGCCAGGTCGAGGCCGGGGCCGGGGACGATCAGGGAGTCGGAGGCCGACGAGACCGGCCAGCCGCCGATCCGCAAAGGAGACGTGCATGGGGCGGCCACCTGGACGAGCCGGACCTCCCAGGGGCCGCGCAGCGCGGACACGACCGTGAGCGTCGGGCCGGGGGTGACGGCGCCGGCGCGGCCCGAGCCGTGGTCGGGGGCGTCCAGGCCGGGCTCGACCCAGTGGGCCCGCCAGCGGGAGGCGCCGAGCGCGGTGCCGGTGGGGAGGCGGTCGGCGAGGAGGGCGTCGAAGCCGGTGCGGTGGCTGGGCCGGCCCGACGGGTCGAGGAGGGTGACCGACTGGTCGAGCGGGTCGGCGGCGTGCGGGCCGGCCAGGACGGGCGAGGTGGCGGTGGAGTAACCCAGGCGGGCGTAGAGCGGGGAGTCGGACAGCTGGTCGCCGGGCAGCGCGTGGTCGGTGCCGTGGTTGACGACGCGGACGACGCCGTCGGCGCGGGTGCCGGAGACCAGCCAGCCGGGTGACCGGATCGCGAGCTGGAAGTCGCCCTCCTCCACCGGCAGCGGCTCCTCGACGGCGGTCCACACGGGGTGGTCGGCGGGCAGCGCCAGGCCGTACAGGCCTTTGGCGGCCCAGTAGGGCGAGCCGGTGCCGGAGTAGGACTGCGCGATCGGCCGCCACGGGCCGTGCCAGCCGAGCGTCAGCAGGCCGTCGTCATCGGGGGCGCCGCGCTCGGCGAAGTGGCGGACGATGCCGGAGGCGGCGCGGCGCAGCAGGCCGGGCGACCCGACCCCGGCCCTGGCGCCCGCCCAGAACGGGGCGGCGGCGGCGAACCGGTAGGTGAGGCTGCGGCCCTGGATGAGCGGCGACCCGTCGGCGCCGACGAGGTGGACGGCGTCGCGCAGGAAGCGCTCCAGCCTGGACAGGTAGGCGGGGCGGCGGGTGTCGGCGGCCGGGTCGCCGGCGGCCATCTCGGTCCACAGCAGCGGGTAGAAGTGCAGCGCCCAGCCGACGTAGTGGTCGTAGGCGCGCTTGTCGCCGTCGGCGTACCAGCCCTGCTCGCGGGCGAACCCGTCGGTGAGCGCGAGCCCGGCCTCGATGTCGGCGGGAGAGCACGGCCCGCCGACCGAGGCGAGGAACTGCTCGACCACGATCTGGAACCACACCCAGTTGATCGGCGGATACCAGGACCCGATCGCCGGGGCCAGATAGGCGACCACCCGCTCCCGGACGCCGTCGTCGAGCCGGTCCCACAGCCACGGCCTGGTCAGGTGGAGCACCAGCGCGATGGAGGCGGCCTCGACCTTGGCCTGGTCGTGCTCGTCCAGCCGCACCCACCGCTCGGGGGAGCCCGGGTCGGTGCCGGCGGCCAGGCCGCGCGCGTACCACTCCAGGTGGCCGTGCGGGTCGCGGCCGCCCTCGCCGGCCACCCGGAACCCGGCGGCCAGGAACGTGCGCGCGAACCCTTCCAGCCCGTCCACGTCGGGGCCGTAGCCGCCCGGCTCGCCGGGGAAGGAGATCCGCGCGTGCGAGGGGGACGCGTGGCGCCGCGCCGACAGCAGGAGGTGGTCGGCCAGCGCCGCCCAGTGGTCGCGGGTCCAGCCGGTGTGGGGCGAGAGTTTCCGGTCGTCCAGCTCCCGCAGCCAGCGCATCGGGCCTCCCCAGTCAGCGATGAGTTCAGGCGATGCTGGCATCACCGAGCGAACACGTCAAGCAAACACTGATCAAAAGCGCTCACTTCGATCAGCCTTCACGCCGAAATGCGCCGCCAAGCCTGACCTTGACGATCGATAACGATCGTATAGCGCCCTAAAGAGATCTTGACGTGATTGAAATGATCGGACATGATCAGCGACACTGGTAAGCGCTTGCTGCCGAAAGGACCCGGGTGAGAGACCGTCGTCGACCACAGGCCCTGCTGGTCATGGATCCTGCGCACTTCGGGGTGCAGTTTCAGGAGCCGCAGTTACGACGGTTGCACGAACTCGTCGAACTCACCGATCCTATCTCGACCATGAACTTCGACGACCCGCTCGTACGGCGCAGGCTGCGCGAGGTCGAGGTGCTCGTCACCTCGTGGGGCTGCCCGCCGCTGACGAAGGAGCTGCTGGCCGGTGCGCCGGAGCTCCGGGCGATCTTCCACTGCGCGGGCACGGTACGCTCCTTCGTCACCGACGAGGTATGGCGGCGCGGGATACTCGTGACCAACGCCGCCGACGAGAACGCGATACCGGTCGCCGAGTTCACCCTCGCCGCGATCATCTTCGCGGGCAAGAAGGCCCCGTTCCTGGCCCACGACGCGCGCAAACATCGCGACGACTGGTCCTACGCGGCCGGGCGCGGCGAGCTGTCCAACCGCGGGCGCACGATCGGCGTCGTCGGCTTCTCGCGGGTGGGCCGCAGGGTCACCGAAAGGCTGCGCGGCCTGGAGGTCGACATCCTGGTGGCCGACCCGTACGCCGACCCGGCCGAGGTGCGCGCGGCCGGCGGCAGGCTGGTCGAGCTGCCCGACCTGCTGCGGCGGTGCGACGTGCTCACCCTGCACGTGCCCGCGCTGCCCGAAACGCGTCACCTGATCGGGGCGGCGGAGCTCGCCCTGCTGAGGGACGGCGCGACCGTCATCAACACGGCGCGTGGGTCCGTGCTCGACACCGCCGCTCTGGAGAGCGAGTGCGTGACGGGGCGGCTCGACGCGATCCTCGACGTCACCGACCCGGAGCCGCTGCCTGCCGACTCGCCGTTGTACGACCTGCACAACGTCATGATCACCCCCCACGTCGCCGGATCTCTGGGATCAGAGACCCGGCGGATGAGTGAGAGCGCCCTCGACGAGCTCGAACGCTACCTGTCCGGCCTGCCGCCACGGGCGCCGGTCACAGCCGACGAGATCAGCGTGAGCGCCTGAGCCCGGCTTCATGGAAGGAGACCGGATCAATGATCCCTTCGAACCCCCCCAAGGCCAGAGTGCGCCGCCATCTTGTGAAGACCGCGGGAGTGGCCGCCGCGCTCGCCCTCGCGGTCGCCGCGTGCGGTGGCGGCGGCTCCGGTGAGACCGCCGAAGGCGGCGGGAGCACCACCCTCACGATCACCGTGTGGAACCTCGCCAAGACGCCGGAGTTCACCGCCCTGTTCGACGCCTTCGAGAAGGCGAACCCCGGGGTCACGGTGAAGCCGGCCGACATTCTCGCGGACGACTATCCCGAGAAGGTCACCACGATGCTGGCCGGTGGCGACAAGACCGATGTGATCACCATGAAGAACGTGACGGACTACTCGCGCTACTCCGCCCGCGGGCAGCTCCTCGACATCACGGACATGGTCAAGTCGACCGACACCTCCAAGCTCGCCGGCCTGGACGCGTTCAACGTCAACGACAGCTACTTCGCGCTGCCGTACCGCCAGGACTTCTGGCTGCTCTACTACAACAAGGCCATGTTCGACAAGGCGAACATCAAGCTCGACGGCCCCATCACCTGGGACGACTACGCCAAGTACGCCCAGCAGCTCAGCCAGGGCGACGGCAACCAGAAGGTCTACGGCACCTACCACCACACCTGGCGGTCGGTGATCCAGGCGATCTCGGCGGCCCAGACCGGCGGCGACCAGCTCAGCGGCGACTACAACTTCTTCGCCGACCAGTACAACATGGCGCTGTCGCTGCAGAAGGGCGGCAACGCGCTGGACTTCGGCACCGCGACGGCCCAGCAGGCCGACTACCGGACCATGTTCGAGACCGCCGCGACGGCCATGATGCCCATGGGCACCTGGTACATCTCCGGCATCCTCGAGGCCAAGGAGAAGGGCGAGAGCCAGGTCGACTGGGCGCTGGCCCCGATGCCGCAGCGGCCGGGCGCCACCGACGTCACCACGTTCGGGTCGCCGACGGCGTTCGCGGTGAACAAGCGGAGCGAGAACGCCGACCTGGCCAGGAAGTTCGTCCAGTTCGCCGCGAGCAAGGCCGGCGCGGAGGCGATCACCAAGGTGGGCGTGGTGCCCGCGCTGCAGGACCCGGCGATCACCGAGGCGTACTTCGGCCTCAAGGGCATGCCGGCCGACGACCTGTCGAAGAAGGCGTTCGAGCCGGACAAGGTCGTGCTGGAGATGCCGGTGAGCGACAAGACCTCCGACGTCGACACCATCCTCAACGAGGAGCACCAGCTGATCATGGTCGGCGACAAGTCGGTGGCCGAGGGGATCAAGTCGATGAACGACCGCGTCAAGAGCGAAGTCCTCAACTAAGGGACGCCGTGGCGGGCGCAGGGGGGCGCCCGCCGCTCCCGCATCAGGTTCGCGAAGGAGTCTTCGCGAAAGGAGCCATAGAGGGACACCATGGCGCACGTAATGACGCACCCGGCGCCGGGCGGATCGCAGGCGCCCCGCCGTCGGCGGGCCTGGCGCGACACCCTGATCGGGTGGAGCTTCATCCTGCCGAACTTCCTGGGTTTCGCCCTGTTCACGCTCGTCCCGGTGCTCGCCGCGTTCGCGCTGGCGTTCATGGAATGGGACTCCGCCAACGACCCAGAATGGGTGGGGCTGGAGAACTTCGCGCGGCTGTGGAACGACGAGAACTTCCACGTGGCGCTCCGCAACACCATCTACTACTCGGCCGGCCACATCCCGCTGACCCTCGCCGCCGCCCTCGGGCTGGCCATGGCGCTGAACCGCAGGCTGCGCGGCGTCGAGTTCTTCCGCACCGCGGCGTTCTTCCCGTACGTCACCTCGCTGGTCGCGGTGGCCGTGGTCTGGAACATGCTGTTCAACCCCACGGCGGGGCCGGTCAACCTGTTCCTGGAGGCGATCGGCGTCCAGGACCCGCCGCGCTGGGTCGCGAGCACCGACTGGGCGATGCCCGCGGTCATCGCCACCAGCGTGTGGCGGGACATGGGCTACTACATGGTGCTCTATCTGGCCGGTCTGCAGACGATCCCCAAGGAGTACTACGAGGCCGCCATGGTCGACGGGGCCAACGCCTGGCAGCGGTTCTGGCGCATCACGCTCCCGTCGCTGCGGCCGACCACGTTCTTCGTGCTGGTCATGCTGACCATCCAGAGCTTCAAGGTGCTCGACCTGATCGTGGTCATGACCGACGGCGGGCCGGGCCGCAGCACGCTGGTGCTGGCCCAGCTCATCTTCCGTGAGGGCATCAGGGAGGGCGAGTTCGGCTACTCGTCGGCGATCGCGCTGGTGCTGTTCCTCCTGGTGTTCACCGTGACCGTCGTCCAGTTCCGCATCAACGAACGGAGGAGCTCCTGATGACCACGCTGCGCGAGGCTCCCCCGGCCGCCGGCCCCGGCGCGAGCCAGGCCGGCCCGCCGCCGCGCGGGCCCAGGATCTTCCGCAGGACGCTGGCGTACGTGTCGCTCGTCGCGGTGACGCTGCTGGTGCTGCTGCCGCTCGGGTGGATGGTCACCTCGTCGCTGAAGCGGAACAACGAGGTCTTCACCATCCCCATCGAGTGGATCCCGCGGGAGTTCCGCTGGTCGAACTACGTGGAGATCTGGGAGCAGATCCCGATGGCGACCTACCTGGGCAACTCGCTCTACCTGTCGGTCGTCATCACGTTCCTTCAGGTGCTGACCGGCAGCTTCGCCGCCTACGGCTTCTCCAAGGTGAGCTTCCCCGGCCGGGACGGGCTCTTCCTGGCCTACATCGCCACGATCGCGGTGCCGTGGCAGGCCTACATGGTGCCGCAGTACATCATGATGCAGCGGGCCGACCTGATCAACACGCACCTGTCGATCATCCTGCTGCAGGCGTTCGGCGCGTTCGGCGTCTTCCTGATGCGGCAGTACTACATGTCGATCCCGGACGAGCTGTGCCAGGCCGCGCGGATCGACGGGCTCAGCGAGTACGGCATCTACCGGCGGATCATCCTGCCGCTCTCCAAGCCGGCGCTGGCGAGCCTGGCCCTGCTCACGTTCGTCAGCACCTGGAACGACTACATGGGGCCGTTCATCTACCTGACGAGCAACGAGCTGTGGACCGTGCAGCTCGGCCTGCGCTCCTTCGTCGGGCAGTACCAGGCCGACTACGCCATGATCATGACGGGCGCGGTGCTGTCGGTGCTGCCGGTCATGGTCATCTTCCTGTTCGGGCAGCGCTACTTCATCCAGGGCATCGCGACGAGCGGGTTGAAAGGATGAGCGCGGCGCGCCTTGATCGGACCAGCCTGCTGCGTCCGGCTCGGCAGGAGACGTACGAGAAGGTCTTCGGCACCGTCTACGTCGGGCTGATGACGAACGTGCTGCTGGCGCTGTCGTGCGCGCCGCTGCTGGCCGCGCTGGCGCTGGTGCGCGACCCGCTGCTGTCGTGGCCGTTCTTCGCGGTGCTGTCGGCGGTGTGCGCGCCGGCGCTGGCGGGCGCGTTCCGGTGCTTCGCCCTGCTGGACGACGGCTCGACGGCGGTGCTGCGCGCCTTCTGGTCCGGCTACCGGCGGGCCGCGACGCGCGCGCTGGCCGCGTGGCTGGCGGGCACGGTCGCGGTGAGCGTGCTCGCGCTCGACGCGGTGGTGGTCGCCGGCACCTCGTGGGGTGTGGCCCTGGTGCCGTTCTTCGCCACCGGGGCCGCGCTGGTCGTGGCCGTGACGGTGGCGGTGCTGGTGGTGGTGGCGGAGTCGCCGCGCCGGGTGCGCGAGCTGGTCCGGCCGTGCCTGTACCTGGTGGCGCGCCGCTGGTACCTGACGGCGCCGACGCTCGCGGTGCTCGCGCTCGCGGTCGCGGTGGTGCTGCTCAAGCCGGTGCTCGGCCTGCTGCTGGCGCTCGCGCCGCTGCTGTACGTGGTCTGGGCCACGATGAGGTACGTGGTGCGGCCGCTCCTGACGGAGAGCTGATCCGCAAGGTCCATCGGACGTCCACTTCCGCGTCAACACTTCGTCATGACGGCACGTCAGGTTCGGTGCGTAGGCGACTCCCCGCTATCGAGGAGACCCATGTCCCGAAGCACACGCACCGTCCTCATGACCGTCCTGGTGGCCCTGGCCATGGTCACCAGCCTGGTCACCAGCCCGTTCACCGTCCCGGCCGGTGCCGCGCCGCCCGCCGGGGTCTCCAACGTCGCCCACCGCGGGGCCTCCGCCTACGCTCCCGAGAACACGATCGGCGCTCTCAAGCTGGCCGCCCGGCAGGGCGCCGACATGTTCGAGCTCGACGTGCAGGAGACCAAGGACCGCGCGCTGATCCTCATGCACGACACCACGCTCACCCGCACCACCGACGTGGAGTCCGTGTTCCCCGACCGGTCGCCGTGGCGGGTGGGCGACTTCACCCTCGCCGAGATCCGCCGGCTGGACGCCGGCTCGTGGTTCGGTCCCTCGTTCGCGGGCACGCGGGTGCCGACCCTCCGGCAGGCGCTGAAGGCGATGAACCGCACCGGCCTCGGCCTGCTGCTGGAGATCAAGGCCCCGGAGCTCTATCCCGGCATCGAGCGCCGCACGGTGCTGGAGCTGCGCCGCTCGTGGCCGGGCCCGGTGGTGGTGGAGTCGTTCGACTGGGACTCGATGCGGACCTTCCACCGGCTGATGCCGGACGTGCCGGTCGGCCTGCTCGGCACGCCCACGGCAGACGAGCTGGCGGGGCTCGCCGAGTTCGCCGGCCAGGTCAACCCACCGTACCGGGACCTCACCCCCGGCTACGTGGAGGCGGTCCAGGAGCTCGGCATGCAGGTCTTCACCTGGACGGTGGACGATCCGGAGATCATGCGGCGGCTCGTCTCGTACCGGGTGGACGGCATCATCACCAACCGGCCGGACGTGCTGGCGGGCCTCTAGCGGGTAGCGCCAAACCATGGCAGATCAGCACGTCAGCGGAGACCCCGACCCCGCGCACCGGCGGCCGCCGGGCGTGACCGACGAGGTCGTCGAGGCACTCGGCCTGTTCAGCGAGGCCCTGGAGAAGATCCACCGGGCGCGTGGCCACCTCTACGCCTTCCACCAGCTCACCGGCGGCGCCGACAATGCCCTCGACGAGGTGGCCGAGCTGCTGCGCGGCGCCGGGCACGGCGAGCTGGCCGGGCGCATCGAACGGGAGCTGATCGGGCTGAACGTGCTGGAAGGCCGGTGGACGTTCCAGGTCGTCGAGGAGTACGACGCCGGCTACTACGCGACGTTCCAGCGGCTGGAGGCGGAGGCCCGCGACCGGCTGGTGGGCGGGCGCACGCACGTCTACGAAGCCGAGATGAAGGCCCGCCGCCGCACCCGCGGCCTCCCGGGGCACGAGAGCGCGCCCGGCGCGGCCACCTGATGACCGTTCCCGGCTCAGGTCCTCGAACCGGCGCGGTAGGCGGGCAGCCCGAGGCGGTCCCTGATCGTCTGCTGGACCGTCGCCTGGTCGTCGCGCGCGTCGACCACCACCACGTACTCCTTGCGGCGGAACAGGTCGATCACCGGGTCGGTCTTGCCGTGGTAGTCGCGCAGCCGCCTGGCCAGGGCCTCCGGCGTGTCGTCGGCTCGGGTGACCAGCTCGCCGCCGCACACGTCGCACCGGCCCTCGGTCTCGGGGCGGTGCGCGATGAGGTTGTAGTCCATGCCGCAGCGCGAGCACAGGCGGCGGGCCAGCACCCGGCGGCGCACCTCGTCGTCCGGCAGGTCGAGCAGGATGACGCCGTCGATGTCGTAGCTCTCCAGGAAGAACTCGGTCTGCCGCCGGTTGCGCGGGAAGCCGTCGACGACGAAGCCGAAGTTCCAGTCGTGCTGCTGGAGCCGCTCGCGCACGACGTCCTCCACCAGGTCGTCGCCGACCAGCTCACCGGCCGCGACGAGGCGGCGGACCTGGGCGCCGATCTTGGTGTGGTTCTTGACGTGCCAGCGGAAGATGTTGCCCACGTTGATGTGCACGAGGTCGAGATCGTCGCAGAGCATCGCCGCCTGCGTCCCCTTGCCGCTCCCCTGCACCCCCATGATCACAAATTTCCGCATGTCTGCCTTTCTGCCACCGTCAGGGCACCGTACCCCTTTTCTTGCAGCACGGCCGGAGACGTCAGCGGGTCCGGGAGCGTACCGGGGTGCTCTCGCGGAGCAGCACCGTCGTCGAGGTCTGCACGCTCACCGGCCCCGGGTCGTCCGACAGGGCGACCCGCATCGCGGTGAGCCCCACCTCGCGCAGCGGCACGGCCACGGTGGTGAGCGCGGGCGTCACGTCCACGGCGGAGTCGATGTCGTCGAAACCCGCGACGCCGATGTCCCTGCCGGGGACGAGGCCGGCGTCACGGAAGGCGGACATGGCGCCGATCGCCATCACGTCGGTGACGGCGAAGACCACCTCCAGCCCGTCCAGGCCGCGCTCGGCGAGGCGGCGCGCGGCCTCGTAGCCGCCGGCGCGGGTGAACTCGGTCTCGACCACGAACCGGTCCTCGACGGCCAGGCCCAGCTCGCGCAGTCCCGCCAGGAAGCCGGCGCACCGGTCACGCGAGGTGCGCACGGTGGCGGGCGCGCGGAACAGCGCGAACCGCCGGTAGCCGGCCGCCGCCAGCGCGCGGGCGAGCTGGTACGCGCCGCCCGCGTTGTCGATGGTCACCGTGTCGAACGGCAGGTCGCGCTGGCTGATCATGACGACGCGGCCCCCGGCGGACCGGTACGCCTCCAGCTCGCCGGAGAGCGCGGCCCTGGTCGCGGCGCCGTCGATGCGGCTGCCGGCGACGGCGATCAGGCGGGGGCGCTGGCCGCGCAGCGTGCGGATGATCTCCAGCTCGCGTTCGGGGGAACGGCCGGCCACCGCCATGGTGACGATCAGCCCGGCCGCCTCCGCGGCCTCGGTGACGCCGGCGGCGATGGCGGAGAAGTACGGGTCGGCCACGTCGCCCACGACCAGGGCCGCGGTCCTGGTCTGGCCCCTGGCGATGGCCTGCGCCGACAGGTGCGGCCGGTAGTTGAGCTTGGCCGCGGCGGCCCGGACCCGGGAGGCGTTCTCGGTGCGGACGTTGCGCGCGCTGCCGTTGAGCGCGCGGGACGCGGTGGCGACGGAAACCCCCGCCTCCCGCGCCACGTCATGCAGGGTCACCGCGCCCGTGCCCTCGGCCCCGTCAGGCATCACGGCCGGACGCCGGGCGCACGGGCGGATGGACGGGCGCGTGCGCGGGTGGATCGACGGGTGGGTGCGCGGGTGAATCGACGGGTGAGTGCGCGGGTTGAGAGACGGGTGAGTGCGCGGAGGGCTTGACGGGTGGGTGCGCAGGTTCAGAGACGGGTGGATGCGCGGGTTCAGAGACGGGCGCGTGAGCGGGCGGATCGGCGGGTGAGTGCGTGGGTTGAGAGACGGGTGAATGCGCGGAGGGCTTGACGGGTGGGTGCGTGGAGGGATGGACGGGGGCGTGGACGATGGGGCGGGTGACGTCGTGGGCGCGCAGGTGGCCGCACATGCCCCAGCGTTCCTGCGGCGGCGCCTCCAGGAGCATGGCGTGCCGCAGGTGGATGCCGTCGCCGCGGCCGAGGGCGTCGAGCACCTCGGCGGTGTCGCGGGTCCCCGCGGCGACCGTGGTCTCCCAGATGCGCCGCCACCCCGCGACCTTGGGCCGGACCAGGGCGACGGCGCTGTCGTAGAAGCGCAACAGCGGCCCGTAGTCGCCGGCGCGGGCGCTCTCGGCCAGCCGGAGGAACCCCTCGACGGCGAGGTCACGCCGCCGCGCCACGGCCGCTTCCTCCCCGCCAGGGGGCAGCCCGGCCGCCTCCTGGTAGGCGTCCCGGTCGGACACCACCTCCGGCGGGAACGTCATGACGGCGTCGCCCGCCTCGGGCAGCCCGGCGTTCTGCATGACGACGACCACCTCCAGGCCGCCCCGGTTGACGGCCCGGTGGATGGTCCCCGGCGTGAACCACACGGTCGTCCCCACGGTCAGCTCCGTTTCGCGCAGGCCGTTCATGTCGAGCGTCTGCAGCGCGCCGCGCCCGCCGGTGACGACGTAGGCCTCGGTGGAGGCGGTGTGCAGGTGCGGGGTGCCGCCTTCGAGCCCGTCGGCGCACGCGCCGGTGTAGACCGCCAGCCGGGAGACGGAAGTGCCGCCGGGGAACGCCGTCATGCGACGACCCCGCCCGGCGGCGCCAAGGCGGCGGACACGTCGGCCCGCACGTCGGCCCGCACGTCGGCCGGCACGTCGGCTGACACATCGGCCAGCACCGCGCGGCCCCGCTCGGCCAGCAGCGCGCTGCCCTCGTCGCCCCGGTCTCCGTCGGCGATCACGACCGCGTACCGGAAGCCGAGCGTGCGGCCGTGCTCGACCCGCAGTTCCTCGCCGAAGAACGGCGCCGGGCACAGGCAGGCGAACATCTCGCTGCGGGCGAACCACCGCGGCGGGTGCTGAGGGTTGGCCGCGTCGTCCACCATGACGATCGTGGACCAGCCGCCGGTCTCGTCGTGACGCCCGCGGAAGCCGAACCACTCGGCCCGCGTCCCCCGCAGCTCGTCACCGCCCGCCCCGGACGGCGACTGGATGATCCCGCCGGTGAACGAGCGCGGGCCGCGCCAGAACAGCCCGCCGTAACCGGCGTTCTCGCGTCCCTTGGTGGTCGGGGAGCCGAAGTCGAGCGGCCCGCCTGACACGTTCGTCATGGCCGTGCCGAAGACCAGCGCCCAGGTCGTCTCGTCCAGCACGGTGGCCGTGAGCGAGCGCCGCTCCTCGATCACCGGCCGCCCCGCCTGGGAGATCCAGTCGAGCCGGTGCGCCAGACCGGCGCGCCCGCCGTCCGCGCCGAGCGCGGTCATCTCGCGGTGCACGGCGCTGCCGTTGTTGTCGAGCTGTACGTAGCCGCGCCCGCGTTCGTACGTGGGCCCGCCCCAGAAGTTGTGCTCGCCCACGTGCGGCAGCGACCAGGCGATGCCCTTGTGCCAGACGTGGTCGTGCGGCCGGTAGAGCGACACCACGTCGCCGCCCAGGGTGCGCACCGGGTGCAGGTAGGGCTTGGGCGACTCCAGGACGGGCGTGTCGGGACGGTAGACGTAGGCGAACAGCTCGACGTCCCCGGCCGTGACGGCGACGGATCGGCCCAGCGTGTGGACGGCCTGGAGGGTGGTCACCTGTCCGTTCCTTCCCAGGGGGCGCCGGTGCCGTCCATGCGCCGGGCGAACGGGCTGCCGGGGCCGATCTGCCCGCGCGTGATCCGCTCGCCGGTGAAGGCGGAGGCGTACAGGGCGGCCACGAACTCCATCGTCACGCGGGCGTCCGCCAGCGTGACCGGCGGCGCCTCGTCCCGGTCGAGCGCGTCGAGCACCGCCGCGAGCTGGCCGTGGTGGCCGCTGGAATCGGCGCTGCGGCCCTCGGCCGACCAGCGCTTGGCCACGTCCTCGCAGCCGGGGGCGGGGGTGACGCTCCAGTCGGCGTCGGTGTAGCCGTACAGGTGCTCCAGCTCGACGGTGGCGCGCTCGAAGTCGAAGCGGAGCACGGACGTCTCGCGCGGCGACAGCACCGAGTTGACCACCGAGGCGACCGCGCCGCTCTCGAACGTGACCATGGCCATCGACACGTCCTCGGTCTCGGTGTCGCGCGCCTGGCGGACGGCCAGGCCGCTGACCTCGCGCCATGGGCCGAGCACGGAGAACAGCAGGTCGAACTGGTGGATGCCGTGGCCCATGGTGGGACCGCCGCCTTCCGAGGCCCAGGTGCCGCGCCAGGGGACCTCGAAGTAGGCGTCGCCGCGGTACCACTGGGTCAGGCAGGTGGCGACCAGCGGGCGGCCCAGTTCGCCGCCGGCCAGCATGCGGCGCAGCCGGGCCGCGCCGGGGCCGAAGCGGTGCTGGAAGACGGTCGCCATGTGGGCCGTCGAGCGGCTCTCGGCCTCGGCGAGCGTGTCGAGCTCGGCCAGGGAGAGGGTGGGCGGCTTCTCGACGAGCACCGTGACGCCCGCTTCGAGGCATTCGAGCGCGAGCGGGGCGTGCAGGAGGGGCGGGGTGCAGAGGTGGACCAGGTCGACCGGCTCTTCGCGGAGCAGCTCGGTCAGAGTCGTGAAGGTGCGGGGAACCTGCCAGGTGGCGGCGAAGGTCTCGGCCCTGCCGAGGTCGACGTCGACGGCCGCGACGAGGCGCGCCCGCCCGCCGGAGCCGGCGACGGCCTGTGCGTGGGCGGTGGCGATCCCGCCGGTGCCGACGATCGCGGACCGGTAGCTGCGTTGAGACATGTGACCCTTCGGGGGGCGTGGGGGGGCGCGCGCCGGGAAAACGCATTCCGCAGTCTGCCTTTTCCCGGACTTCACCGTCAAGGGGCTTTCAGCCGGACCGCGACGCCCGCCTAGGGGCGGGTGGAAGCCTCGGCGGGAACGGTTCCCGCGGGTCAGGGGGGGTGGTTCCGCGGATGGGGTTACCGCCGGACGGCGACGCCCGCCTCGGGGCGGGTGGAAGCCTCGGCGGGAACGGTTCCCGCCGGTCAGGGGCGGGTGGTTCCGCGGATGACGAGGGTGCCCTGGACCGTCAGGTGTTCGGGTTCGGGGGTCTCCCGAAGCGCCAGGCGGATGGCTTCGGCGCCGACGTGGGCCAGCGGGAGCGCGACCGTCGTCAGCCTCGGCGTCACGTCCTCCGCGAGCTGGATGTCGTCGATGCCCGCCACCGACACCTCGGCGGGGACGGGCACCCCGGCCTCGCGAAGGGCCGCCAGGGCGCCGATCGCGAGGACGTCGCTGACCGCCGCGACCGCATCCGGCGGCCCGCTCCTGATCAGCCGCCGGACCGCCGCGTACCCGCCGTCCCTGCCGGCCTCGCAGGGCACGACGCGCACCTGGCGGGCGGGCACCCCGCCCCGGCGCAGGCCCTCGGCGCAGCCCGCGACCCGGGCTGCGAAGTTCGCCCGGTCCTCGGGGCCGGCCAGGATCGCCACCCGCCGGTGGCCGGTCATGGCCAGGTGGGCGCCCAGCGCCCGGCCCGCGCCGTGGTCGTCGAAGGCGATCGAGTCGAACGCCCGGTCCGTCACGCCGACGATCACCACCCGTCCGCCCGCCCGCTCGTACGCGCGCAACTCGTCCGTCAGGCGGTCGCCGAGCGCGTTCTCGCGGAACCGGGAAGAGGTCAGCACGAGCGCGCGCGGCCGCAGCGCGCGCAGCAGGCGCACCGTTTCGAGCTGCCGCTCCAGGGCGCCGTGGGTGGCGGAGACGGTCACGAACACGCCGGTCATCCTGGCCTGGCGCTCCATCGCGGACACGACGACGCCCATGGCGGGGGTGGTCAGGTCGTCGGTGACGAGCGTGATGGCCTCGCTCCCCCGCCGCATGGCGCGCGCCGCCGCGTCCGCGGTGTAGCGCAGGGCCTCCGCCGCGGCCAGGACGCGCCGCTCGTACTCGGGGGCGACGGCGCGCGAGCTGCCGCCCAGCACCCGTGACGCGGTCGCCACCGAGACCCCGGCGGCCGCCGCCACGTCGCGCAGCGTGACCGTACGTCTCGCCGCGTGAGGCATCCGGCCGGCTCCCTTCTTCCGCGACGCCGACTCACGGCGGCGCGGCCGGAGCCGACGCCCATGCGGGCCGGCTCTTCCGCGACGCCGACTCACGAGGGTAAGGGATGCGCCGCGCCTCCGAAACTTTCGGAGCCGGGAGGGAACGCCGAAGGCCCGGACGCGCGCGCCCGGGCCCTTCACGGTGAGACGATCACCCGTACGACCGCCCCGGCTCACGTCCGGTGCGGTCGGCCGGTCAGCTGCTGCTGCCGAGGAAGCCGTTCTGCTCCAGCCATTCGGCGGTGACCGTGCCGGGCTCCTTGCCGTCCACGTCGACCTGGGCGTTGAGCGCCTGCATGGTGGCGTCGTCCAGCTTGGCGATGACCGGGTTCAGCACCTGCTCCAGGGCCGGGTGCTTCTTGTACAGGTCGTCCTTGACGGTGACCGCGGCGTTGTAGATCGGGAAGAAGTTCTTGTCGTCCTCCAGCACGGTCAGGTCGAGCGCGGCGATGCGGCCGTCGGTGGTGAACACCTCGCCGAAGTTGCAGGTCTCGCCCTTGTCCGTCTCGGTGTAGACGACGCCGGTGTCCAGCAGCGCGATCCGGTCCTTGGGCATCTCGAAGTCGTACTTCTTGGTCAGGCCGGGCAGGCCGTCGTCGCGGGTGGAGAACTCGGTCTCGATGCACATCGTGACCTCCTCCGGCTTGGTCTTCGCCAGCTCGGCCACGTCGGAGACCGTCTTGACGCCCAGCTCCTGCGCCTTCTCCGAGCGGATGGCCAGGGCGTAGGTGTTGTTGAGCGGCGTCGGGCCGATCCAGCGGATCTGGTTCTGCTCCAGGTCGGCCTCCGCGGTGGCCTTGAACTGCTCGGCGGAGTCCTGGATCGGCTCGGTCTTCTTCAGGTGCTCGATCCAGCCGGTGCCGGAGTACTCCCAGTACAGGTCGATCTCACCGGCCTGCAGCGCCTTGCGGTTGGTTACCGTGCCGCCCAGGTTGGTCTTGTCCTCGACCTCGGCGCCGTGCGCCTTGAGCAGCTGCACGGCGATCTTGCCGAGCACGATGTTCTCGGTGAAGTCCTTGGAGCCGACGACGAACGAGGCGCCCTCCAACTCGGTGCCTGCGCTGGACGCCTCGACGGCGCTTCCGCCGCCACCGCATCCGGCGGCCGCTGTCAGGGTCAGGGCCGCTGCTGCGAGCACGGCGAACTTGCGGCGGACGGGGCGGGAAAACACGTGAAAACACCTCTCGCGGTGGGGTCTTACGAAAAATCGGGATTCGAGGGATGGGAAGTCGGCGGGATCACATGCCACGGGGCTTGAGCAGCTTCTCGGCGAGGCTGCCCAGCCAGTCGATGAAGAAGGCGATGCACGCGGTCAGCACGCCGCCGACGATGGTGACGGGCATCCGGTTGAGCTTGAGCCCGTTGATGATCAGTTCGCCCAGCCCGCCCGCGGCCACGAAGGCGCCGAGTGTGGCGACTCCGACGGTCAGCACCAGGGCGGTGCGCAGACCGGCGAGGATGGCGGGCACCGCGAGCTTGAGCTCGACCCGGCGCAGCACCTGGCCCTTGGTCATGCCCATGCCGCGGGCGGACTCGACGAGCGCGGGGTCGATCTGCTGCAGCCCGACCATGGTGTTGCGCAGCACCGGCAGCACGGCGTAGATGACCAGGCCGACCAGCGCCGTCTGGAAGCCCACGCCCAGCACGAACGTGGCCAGCACGAGCAGCCCGATGCACGGCACGGCCTGCCCGAGGTTGCCCGCGGTGAGGATGACCGGGGTGATGAACCGGTTCCTTGAGCGCGAGGCGACGATGCCCAGCGGGACCGCGATGATCACCACGAGGGCGGTGGCCGCCACGGTCATCTGGAGGTGCTCGATCACCTTGGCGACGATCACCTCGCGGTTGAGGCTGCGGCGCTCGATGGAGTCCAGCTCCAGCGTGCTCACCCAGGCGTAGAGGGCGACCAGGACGACGGCGATCGCGGCCGGGGTGAGCACGTGGCGCAGACCGGAAGCGCGGACGGGCGCGCCGGCCCGGCCGATGGCGATCGTGTCAGCGGTCACCGGCCGCCACCTCCTCGCGGCCGGTCTTCGCGCCGTCCGTGCCCACGGCCTCGCACAGCGCGGTGTAGGTGAGCACCCCGGACGGGGTGGCGCACCTGTCGCTGCCGTGGGCGACCATGGTGTCCAGCGCCTCGCGCAGGCTGGTGCCCGCGTCCACCCGCGGCAGCCCGTTGCTCGACGGTACGGGCCCGACGGCCGGCACGTCGTCCACCGTCAGCAGCGCCAGCCGCTTCAGCGTGGCGTCCTGGCCGATGAAGCCGGCCACGTAGTCGTCGGCGGGCGCGGCCAGGATGTTGGCGGGCGTGTCGTACTGGGCGATGTGCGAGCGCTCGCGCAGCACCGCGATGCGGTCGCCGAGCGTGATCGCCTCCTCGAAGTCGTGCGTGACGAAGATGATCGTCTTGCGCAGCTTCTTCTGCAGCTTGGCGAACTCGCTCTGCAGGTGCTCGCGGGTGATCGGGTCGGTGGCGCCGAAGGGCTCGTCCATCAGCATCACCGGCGGGTCGGCGGCCAGCGCGCGGGCCACGCCGACCCGCTGCTGCTGCCCTCCGGACAGCTGGCGCGGGTAGCGGTCGTGGTACGCGCCGGGCTCCAGGTTGACCAGCGAGAGCAGCTCCTCGACCCGGTCCGCGACCTTGGCCGCGGGCCAGCCGAGCAGCTTGGGCACCAGGGCCACGTTCTCGCCCACGGTCAGGTGGGGGAACAGCCCCACCTGCTGGATGGCGTACCCGATGTGCCGGCGCAGCTCGTCGGGGTGCAGGTTGAGCACGTCCTCACCGCCGATGCGGATCTCCCCGGCGGTGGGCTCCACCAGCCGGTTGATCATCTTCATCGTGGTGGTCTTGCCACAGCCGGACGGCCCGACGAAGACGACCAGCTCACCGGCCGGGATGTCGAGGTTGACGTTGTCGACCGCTGGAGCCGGCTGCCCCGGGTAGTGCTTGGTCAGCCCCCGCAACTCGATGCGGACGCCTGCTGGATCACGGTCGAACACGAAGCCCCCTTGGGGTGGTCAGCTGGCGGACGGCGAAGAAGAACGCGTCGAAGAGCACCGCGATGACCACGATGCCGAGCGTTCCGGCGAGCGTCGCGTTCAGCGAGTTCACCGAGCCGAGCCTGGCCAGTCCTTCGAAGATCTGGGTGCCGAGGCCGGGGCCGTCGACGTAGGCGGCGATGGCCGCGATGCCGATGAGCATCTGGGCCGAGACCCGGACGCCGGTCAGGATCAGCGGCCAGGCCAGCGGGAGCCGCACCTTCAGCAGCACCCTCGCGGCGCTCAGGCCCATCCCGCGGCCTGCCTCGACGGTGGCGGCGTCGACGCCGTTCAGCCCGGTCACCGTGTTCCTGATGATCGGCAGGAAGGCGTACCCGGTGAGCGCGACGAGCGTGGGCCCCCAGCCGAGTCCGGTGATCGGGATGAGCAGAGTGAGCAGTGCCAGCGAGGGGATGGTGAGGATGCCCGCGGACAGCGCCAGCGAGGCTCCGCGCACCTTGGGCGCCTGGAAACCGAGGAGTCCGATGCCGACGCCCACCACGGTCGCGATGCCGATCGCGATGGCGACGACCAGGGCGTGTTCGGCAGCGGCCAGCGAGAGAGTCCCCCATCGAGAGACCACGTACTCGCCGAAAGTCATGAAAGAACCGCCTTCGCTTACTCTTGCACTGGCATGTAAACGTATGGCCGTGTTGCGGTGATTGCAAAATCTGTTGCACTTAGCGCAACACCATTGTTATGAACGGATGAGCATGACCGAGAGGCCGGCAGTGTCGTCGGCGGGTCTCCGCCGAGACCTGGAGATCCTTGACGTTCTCGCTGGTCACGGCGCTGAACGTGACGCCGAGGGCTTCGGCGTGAGCTGGATCGCGCAACGCCTGGGGCGGGAGAAGAGCCAGGTGTCACGGGCGCTGCGCGCGCTGGAGGCCGAGGGCATGGTCGAACGCGACCCGCTGACCCGGCGCTACCGGCTCGGCTGGCGGCTGTTCGCGCTCGCGGCCCGCACCCAGCAGGCCCGGCTGGCGCAGGTGGCCGCGCCGTGCCTGCGGCGGCTGGCGTCCACCTTCGACGAGGACACCCACCTGTGCGTGCTCCGCGGCGAGCAGGTGCTCACCCTGCTGTCGGCCCCCTCGTCACGGGCGTACCACCGGGTCTGGGAAGGCGTCGCGGTGCCGGTTCTCATGGCGGGCGCGGGGCGGGCGCTGCTCGCCGACTGGCACCAGGACCACGTGCGCGAGCTGCTGCGCGCCTCCCTGCCGGGCGGCCTGGACTCGGCGATCGCCGACGAGGAGCAGTGGCTCGCCGACCTGGCGCACGTCCGGGAGTTCGGGTACGTGGTGAGCGCGGTCGAGCTGGACGACCTTCCCGGGGGCATCACGGCCCCGGTGCGCGACCACCGCCGCCTCATCGTCGCGGCCATCAGCATGTCGCTGACCCGCGTCCCCCCGGAGTCGCGCCTGGAGGAGATGGGCAAGGTGGTGGCGGAGTCGGCCCAGGAGCTGTCCGCCGCCCTCGGTTACCCGCGGCCCTAGCGTCACCGGCCCCCGCGTCCGCGCGGGGGCTTTTGTTGCGCCTTGGCTGCAACCGCTTGCCGCAGCAACAGTGCAGTTTTACTAGGAACCATTGACGTTTCAGGACAGCTACGTCAACGTTTCGTGCAACCGATTGCCACCCTCACGAGAGGTTGCGCATGCGACTTCTGTCACTCCCCCCGGTGATCGCCGTCATGATCATCGCGGCGGCCGTCCCCGCCGCCGCCGCTCCCCCGCCCAGGAGCGTCATCGTGGTCGCCGCCGACGGCTCCGGCGACCACACCACCGTGCAGGACGCCGTGGACGCCGTGCCCTCCGGCAACGCCAGGCCGGTGACCGTCCTCGTCCGCGAGGGCACCTACAAGCAGCAGGTCGTCATCCCCGCCGACAAGCCGCACATCACCCTCGCCGGAGACACCGACGACCCCGCCAAGGTGGTGCTGACCTTCGACGCCGCCGCCAAGATCCAGCGGCCCGACGGCTCCGGGCCGTACGGCACCTCGGGCAGCGCCTCGTACGTGATCAGCGCGCCCGACTTCACCGCCCGCGACCTCACGTTCGAGAACTCCTACGACGAGGCCGCGAACGGCCCCAGCCAGGCCGTCGCCGTCCGCACCACCGGCGACCGGCAGGTGTACGACAACGTCCGGTTCATCGGCAACCAGGACACGCTCTACGCCAACACCGAGAGCGCGGGCGCGACCGCCCGGCAGTACTTCCACGACTGCTACGTGGAAGGCGACGTGGACTTCATCTTCGGCCGGGCCACCGCCGTCTTCGACCGGTGCGTCATCAAGGCCCTGGATCGGGGCGACGCCGCGAACAACGGCTACGTCACCGCCGCGAGCACCGAGGTGGCCAATCCGTACGGGTTCCTGATCCACCGCAGCCACCTGGTCAGCGACGCCCCCGCCGGGACGTACCACCTTGGCCGGCCGTGGCCGGCGGGCGGGTCGCCGACGGCGCGGGGGCAGGTGCTGGTCCGCGAGTCGTGGCTGGGCCAGCAGTTCAAGGACGCCCCGTGGACTGACATGTCGGGCCTGAGCTGGCGGGACGCGCGCCTGTCCGAGTACCGCAACCACGGCCCCGGCGCCACCGCCGGCGAGGACCGGCCGCAGCTCTCCGCCCGGGACGCCGCCCGCCTCACTCCTCACCACTACCTGAAGGGCCGCGACGGCTGGAACCCCGTCCGCCACCACCACGACCGGCCCGACCCGTACCGGCTGGGCCGCGAGACGCTCGGCGAGAAGGACGGCTGGGCGGCGGCCGGCACCGGCACCACGGGCGGTTCCGCCGCCCGCCCGGAGGACGTGCACGTCGTCTCCACCAGGGCCGAACTGATCGCCGCGCTCGGCGAGCCGGCCGACAACCGGCCGCGGATCGTGTACGTGAAGGGCGCGATAGACGCCGACACCGACGCCGCGGGCAACCCGCTGACCTGCGCGGACTACGCCGTCGGCGGCTACAGCCTGGAGGCGTACCTGGCGGCCTTCGACCCGGCCGTGTGGGGCCGCTCCAGCCCGCCGTCAGGGCCGTTGGAGGACGCGCGCCGCGCCTCGTACAACGCCATGAGCGAGCACGTGAGCATCGCGGTCGGCTCCAACGTCACCCTGGCCGGCCTGGGGCGCGACGCCGCGCTGAAGAGCTTCGGCCTGCGGATCAGGAACGCCGACAACGTGATCGTGCGCAACCTCACGATCAGCGACACGGCCGACTGCTTCCCGCAGTGGGACCCGACGGACGGCGAGGAGGGCAACTGGAATGCCTCCTTCGACAACGTCGAGATCTCCGGCTCGACCCACGTGTGGCTGGACCACAACACGCTGAACGACGGCGACAACCCGGACGCGAACCAGCCGCTGCACTTCGGCCGGCCGTACCAGGTGCACGACGGGCTGCTCGACGTGGTGCGCGGCTCGAACTACGTGACCCTGTCGTGGAACCACCTGAGCGACCACGACAAGGTGACGCTGATCGGCAACACCGACAACCCCGCTTCCTACCAGGAGGCGGACAAGCTGAAGGTGACCGTGCACCACAACTACTTCGAAGGGCTCGGCCAGCGGACCCCGCGGGTGCGCTTCGGCCAGGTGCACGTCTACAACAACTACTTCACGGGCGGCGGCCCGTACGTGTACAGCATCGGCGTCGGCTTCCAGTCGCAGGTGTACGCGAACGCCAACGCGTTCGACGGCATCGCCGCCGAGAAGGTGCTGACCGTGTTCAAGGGCACCGCCATCACCGCCAAGGACAACCTGGTCGACGGCCGGCCGGTCGATCTGGTCGCCGCCCACAACGCCGCCGCCGGCGCGAGCCTCGGCGGTGACGCCGGCTGGACGCCGGCCCTGTACACCCGCGTCCACCCGCCGCGGGCGCTGCGCGCCCTGGTTCCCGCCGGTGCGGGCGCGGGACGCATCCGCTGAAACCTGCCACGCGCCGGTCCGCGTGACCGGCCGCGCAGCGGATGCGCGGCCGGGAGGGCCCGCCTGACCCGGGCCCTCCCGGCCGGACCGGCCGCCGTCAGCGGCCGGCGGTCAGCTCCGCCAGGCGGCGCTCGATCGCGGCCAGCCGGTCGTCGAGCGACCGGCTGTGCAGCAGCTCGGCGAGCCGGTCGGCTTCGTCGGGCTCCAGCTCGGCCGTGCGGCCGACGTCGTCGGAGTCGTTCTCGCCGTAGAAGGTCAGCGCGCGTCGGCCGTCGTGGTAATCGATGAAGGCGAGCCGGTCACCTCTTCTGGTTCTGATCTGGTAAATGTGGCCGGTTCCGGGGACCGTCGCCGGTGTGATCTCCATCTCCCTCTGCCTCCGTTGTTCTTGTGGGGTCGGTCGGGTCTGGGGTCCGGATCGCCGCCCTCGCCGTGCCAGCGGGCCAGCCGGCCGCGGCGGCCGACGGCTCGCAGGCGCCGCTCGACCTCCTCACGGGTGCCGGAGGTGGCGACGATCAGCAGCTGGTCGCCCTCGTACAGCCGGGATTCTGGAAGGGGCACGAGTGCGGAGCTGTCGCGGATGACCAGGCTGATGGCCGCCGGACGGGGCAGACGCAGTTCCGACACCTCCACCCCGTGCAGCATCGATCCTTCGGGGACGGAGACCGTGAGCAGCTCGGCGTCGAGCACGTCGAGCGGCGCCGACTCGATGTCCACCTCCCGGGCCTCCTCCGGCCTGATCAGGCCGAGCAGGCGGGTGATCCCGAGCAGGGCGGGCCCCTGGATCAAGGTGAACACCACGACCAGCACGAAGACGATGTGCAGCAGGTCGAGCGCGCCGGGGACCTGGGCCACGATCGGGAACGTCGTCAGCACGATCGGCACCGCCCCGCGCAGCCCCGCCCAGGAGATGAACGCCTGCTCGCGCCAGGGCACCCGGAACGGGACCAGGCACAGGATCACCGAGACCGGCCGGGCCACCAGCAGCAGGAAGGCGCCGATGACGAGCGCCGGCAGCAGCGCGTCGAGCAGCTCGCTCGGATCGACCAGCAGGCCGAGCATGACGAACAGCCCGATCTGCGCGAGCCAGCCCGCGCCCTCGGCGAAGGACCGGGTGGCGGCCCGGTGCGGCAGCACGGCGTTGCCGAGCACGATCCCCGACAGGTAGGCGGCGATGATGCCGGAGGCGTTGGCCGCGCCCGCCGCGGCGAAGGCGCAGATGCCGAAACCGAAGGAGGCCAGCGGGTACAGCCCGGTGGCGGGCAGCGCCACGTAGCGCAGCGTCACCACGCCGACCAGGGCCACGCCCAGACCGATGAGCGCGCCCGTGGCGATCTGGTAGACCATCTGCCCGCCGATGGCGAACGGGCCGGGGAGTCCACCGGAGGCGCTGAAGACCAGCACCAGGATCACGGTGGGCGCGTCGTTGAAGCCGGACTCGGCCTCGACCATGCTGGCCAGCTTGCGCGGCAGCGGCAGCGACCGCAGCACGGCGAAGACCGCCGCCGCGTCGGTGGACGACACGATGGCGCCGAGCAGCAGCGCGAGCTGCCAGTCCATGCCCAGCAGGTAGTGCGCGCCCGTGGCGGTCACGAGCACGCTGATGACCACGCCGGCGGTGGCCAGCAGGGCCGAGGGGGCGAGCAGCCGTCGGACGTCGGCCCACCGGGTGCTCAGCCCGCCCTCGACCAGAATGACGGCCAGCGCCGTCGTTCCCAGGGTCTGGGCGAGCTGGGCGTCGTCGAAGGGGATGCCCAGCACGTCCTCGCCGACCAGGACGCCCAGCCCGAGGAACAGCAGGAGGCTGGGCAGACCGAGGCGGGCTGCGGTGCGCGCCGCGGCGATGCTGGCGAGCAGCACCAGGCCGCCCACCAGCAACACCACGTACAGCTGCGGCAACGTCATCGTCGCCCCTCCTCACTCAGACGAAATAGCGCAGCCAGACGTAGAGCCAGGCCATCGCTGTGCTGATCGCCGTGACGAGGATGCCGTACTTGGTGAACTGCCAGAACGTGATCTTGTGACCGGAGCGGGCAGCCAGGCCGATGGCGACCACGTTCGCGCTGGCCGCCACCGCGGTGCCGTTGCCGCCGAAGTCCGCGCCCAGCGCGAACGCCCACCACAACGCCTGCCCGGTGTCAGGATCGGGAGCCTGCGCGACCAGCCCTTCCACGATAGGTGCCATGGTGGCCACATAGGGGATGTTGTCGAAGAACGCGCCGAGGATCGCCGAACCCCAGACCAGCGCGGTCGCCGCGCCGAAGAAGTTGTCGCCGACGGCCTCGACCGCCCAGACGCCGATGGTCTCGATGACCCCGGTGTGCACGAGCCCGGCGACCATGACGAACAGTCCGATGAAGAAGACCAGCGTCGGCCACTCGACCTCGGCCATGACCTCGGACGTCTCGGCCCGCGCCACCAGCATCATCACGCCCGCGCCGACCAGCGCCACGATGGACGGCTCGACGTGCACGATGGCGTGCAGCCCGAAGCCGACGATCACCAGGGCGAGTACGATCATGCACCGGACCAGGAGCTTCGGGTCCGTGATGGCCCGCTTCTCCTGCAGCTTCATCACTTCGGCGACCCGGTCGGGGTTGTACTGGAACGACTTCCTGAACATCACCCGCGTCAGCAGCAGGAAAGCCACGAAGACCACCACGACGATGGGCGACATGTGCACGAGGAAGTCGTTGAAGGTCAGGCCCGCGCGGCTGCCGATGATGATGTTCGGCGGGTCGCCGATGAGGGTGGCCGCGCCGCCGATGTTGGAGGCGAGCACCTCGGCGATGATGTAGGGCTGGGCTGGGATGTCAAGACGTTCACACACCATCAACGTCACCGGCACGACCAGCATGATCGTGGTGACGTTGTCAAGGAAGGGGGAGGCGATCGCGGTGATGGCCATGAGCATCACCATCAGCCGGTAGGGCTTCCCCTGCGACTTCTTCGCGGCCCAGATGGCCAGGAAGTCGAAAAGTCCCGTCTGTTTGATGATCCCCACGATGATCATCATGCCGAGCAGCAGGAAGATGACGTTCCAGTCGATGCCCTCATGCTCGGAGTAGAAGACTTCCGCGCCGGGGATCAGCCCGAGCACCGCCATGACGCCGGCGGCCACGAGCACCACCTTGACCTTGTTCACCTTCTCGGTGGCGATGAAGTAGTACGCCACCACGAAGACGGTCAGGGCGATGACACCGCTCATCGGGCGTGCCCCGGCGGGCCGGTGCGAGCCGGACGGCAAACGGGCAACAGATACGGTGCAGATATGGCGGGATGTCTCATGGTTTCCAGTTTCGGTAACGGACCGGTAACCACGCCATCGGGTCTGACACCCATCTCCGGTGGGGGAAACCATGTAGGCACGCACAAGGAGATGGGTGCTGCTACGGATGGACACGCACGCCGTCCGGCGGCGACTCTGAGGATATGAAAGAGCGACGTCCGGCATCCGCCCGCTCACCTGCGCAGGCGCTGTTCCGGCGGCTCATCGTGATCAACGGCCTGGTGTTCACGGTCGGCACGCTGGTCCTGGCGGTGTCACCCGCCACGGTGTCCGCGCCGGTGCTGCTCACCGAGATCCCGGTGCTGACGATCGGCCTGGCGCTGATGCTGAGCGCCAACGCGGTGCTGCTGCGCCGCAGCCTGGCCCCGCTGGTGGCGCTCACCGCGCTCATGCAGCGGGTCGACCTGCTGCGCTCCCGCGACCGGCTCGCCGAGAGCGGCAACGGCGACCTGACCGACGTGGTGGCGACCTTCAACGCGATGCTGGACCGGCTGGAGGCCGAGCGCAGCACCGCCGCCGCGCACGCGCTGGCCGCCCAGGAGGGCGAGCGGCAGCGCATCGCCCGCGAGCTGCACGACGAGATCGGCCAGAGCCTGACGGTGGTGCTGCTCGGCCTCAAGCGCGCCGTCGACCTCGCGCCGGAGGAGCTGCGCGAGGAGCTGCACAACATCCAGGAGACGGTCCGGGGCAGCCTGGACGAGGTGCGCCAGGTCGCCAGGCGGCTGCGCCCCGGGATGCTGGAGGACCTGGGCCTGATCGCCTCGCTGAACGCGCTGGCCGCCGACTTCGGCGAGATGTCCGACGCCCACGTCACCCGCCGCCTGGAGTCGCAGCTGCCGGAGCTGGGCGAGGAGGCCGAGCTGGTGGTCTACCGCATCGCGCAGGAGGGGCTGACCAACGTGGCCAGGCACGCCAGGGCGACCGAGGTCGAGCTCTCGCTCTGCCGCCGGCCCGACGGCGTGGTGCTGACGATCGCCGACAACGGCCGGGGCGGCCCGATGACCGAGGGCACGGGCGTACGCGGCATGCGTGAGCGCGCGCTGCTGATCGGCGCCCGCTTGACCATCACCAGCCCACCGGGGGGCGGAACGACCGTGCGGCTGGCCATACCGGTCCGGCCGGAAAGGAACTGATCAGGTTGGAACGGACCCGCATCCTGCTCGCCGACGACCACGCCCTCGTGCGGCGTGGGCTGCGGATGATCCTGGACGCCGAGCCCGACCTCGTCGTGGTCGCCGAGGCCGGCAACGGCGCGGAGGCCGTCGAGCTGGCCGGCGAGGGAGTCGACCTGGCCATCCTCGACATCGCCATGCCGCGCATGACCGGCATCCAGGCGGCGCGCGAGATCTCCCGGCGCGCCCCCGAGGTGCGCCTGCTGATGCTGTCCATGTACGACAACGAGCAGTACCTGTTCGAGTCGCTGAAGGCCGGGGCGTCCGGCTACGTGCTCAAGTCGGTGGCCGACCGCGACCTGCTGGAGGCGTGCCGCGCGGCGATGCGCGGCGAGCCCTTTCTCTACCCGGGCGCGGTGACCGCGCTCATCCGCGACTTCCTGCAGCGCGACACCCGGGGCGAGGAGCTGCCGGGGAGCCTGCTCACGCCGCGCGAGGAGGAGATCGTCAAGCTCATAGCCGAGGGCCACTCGTCCAAAGCGATAGCGGACATGCTGGTGATCAGCATCAAGACGGTCGACCGGCACCGCGCCAACGTGCTGGCCAAACTGGGCATGCGCGACCGGCTGGAGCTGACCCGGTACGCGATAAGAGCGGGTCTCATAGAGCCCTGAGCTCCCGGCCGTTGACATCCCGACAAACCGCCCCATACGTTTTGCGAAACGTTTCGATCCGCGTCCTGGCAGGAACCGGAGGGGCATGACCTCGTTGCGCGACGTGGCCGAGCGCGCCCAGGTGGCCGTCAGCACGGTCTCCGCCGCGCTCAACGGGACCCGTCCGGTGAAGGCGGAGACCAAGCGCCGCATCGAGCGGGCCGCGGCGGAGCTGGGCTACCGGCCCAACCTGCTGGCCCGCGGCCTGGTGTCCAAGCGGACCCGCATCCTGGCGCTGCTGTTCCCCCCGCCCGGCAGCGGGTTCGGGCTGACCGAGATGCAGTTCGCGACCGGAGCCGCCGAGGCCGCCGCCGAGCTGGGCTACCACCTGCTGCTGTCGCCCGAGAGCGCCGACCCGGTCGAGGAGCTGCGCTATCTGACCGGGATGGGCCTGGTCGACGGGGTACTGCTGATGGAGGTGCGGCTGGCCGACGAGCGGACGGACTTCCTGCTGGAGTCGGGTACGCCGTTCGCCATGATCGGCCGTACCCGGGAGCCCGGCTCACTCGACTACGCCGACATCGACTTCGCCCGCACCGCCAGGGACGCCGTCGCGCACCTGGCCGGGCTGGGCCACCGGGCCATCGCCTTGCTGAACCACTCCACCGGCGCCTACTCCCCCGAGTACGGGCCCGCCGTCCGGGCCGGCGAGGAGTTCGCGGCCGCGGCGCGCGAGGCCGGCCTGTGGTACGCGGGCGACGTGCGCGCCGACACGGCCGGCGAGGGCCGGCTCGCCTTCGAGCGGCTGATGGCCGAGCATCCCGAGGTGACGGCGGTGGCGGCGATGAGCGACCAGGCGGCGGTCGGCGTGCTCCAGGCGGTCGAGGAGCGCGGCTGGCGCGTCCCCGGTGACCTGTCGCTCGTGCTGGCCAGCGCCTCGGCCCGGGTGGCGGAGATGTTCCGGCCCCGGCTGACCACGCTGGAGCCGCCCGGGGCCGAGCTGGGCAGGCTGGGCGCCCGCATGCTCATCGACCGGCTGGAGTCCCCCGGCTCGCCGCCGGCGCAGCGCCTGGTGCCGTGCCGGCTGGTGATCGGCGACAGTTCGGCGCCGCCGCGCGGGAGCGGGGCCGCGCGGTGAGTCCCGGCCTGCGCGACCTGACCCGGCGGCACGGGCTGCTGTTCGGCGGCGACTACAACCCCGAGCAGTGGCCGGAGGAGGTCTGGGCCGAGGACGTCCGGCTGATGCGGGAGGCCGGGGTCAACCTGGTCACGGTCGGCGTGTTCAGCTGGGCGCGGATCGAGCCGGAGCCGGGCGTCAGGGACTTCGGCTGGCTGGACCGGGTGCTCGACCTGCTCGCCGGGGCTGGCGTCGCGGTGGACCTGGCCACGCCCACCGCCTCGCCGCCGCCCTGGCTGGGGCACCGGTGGCCGGAGACGCTGCCGGTGGACGAGTCGGGGCACCGGCTCTGGTACGGCTCGCGCAACCAGTTCTGCCCGTCCTCGCCGGTCTACCGGGAACGGGCGCTGGCCCTGGTGGAGGACCTGGCCGGCCGCTACGCCGGGCATTCGGCGCTGGCCCTGTGGCACGTGGGCAACGAGTACGGGCAGGTGTGCCACTGCGACACCACCGCCCAGGCGTTCCGTACCTGGTTACGGGAGCGGCACGGCGACCTCGGCGCGCTCAACGACGCGTGGGGCACGGCCTTCTGGAGCCAGCGTTACAGCGCCTGGGAGGAAGTGCTGCCGCCTCGGCGCGCTCCTTACCTGGTCAACCCGGCGCAGCGGCTCGACTTCCGGCGGTTCTGCTCCGACGCGCTGCTCGCGCATTTCAGGGCCGAGCGCGACGTGCTGCGCGCCCACACCCCGGACATCCCGGTCACCACGAACTTCATGGGGTTCTTCAACCTCGTCGACTACTGGTCGTGGGCGCCCGAGGAGGACGTCGTCTCCGACGACTGGTACCCGGACCCGGCCGACCCGCTGTCCCACGTGCGGGCCGCGCTCACGCACGACCTGATGCGCTCGCTCGCCGGCGGGCCGTGGATGCTCATGGAGCAGGCGGTCTCCGCCGTGAACTGGCGGCCGCACAACCTGCCCAAACCACCCGGACAGCTGCGGCTGGAGTCCTTCCAGGCCGTGGCGCGCGGCGCGGACGGGCTCTGCTACTTCCAGTGGCGGGCCTCCCGCTCCGGCTCCGAGCGCTTCCATTCAGCGATGGTCCCGCACGCCGGGCCGGACACGCGGCAGCATCGCGAGGTGCGCGCTCACGGCGCGGAGCTGCGCGCGCTCGCCGGGGTGGCGGGCACGCGGGTGCCCGCGCGGGTGGCGCTGGTGTTCGACTGGCCGAGCTGGTGGGCGGCGACCGAGCGCGGCCTGCCCAGCGACCGGCTCGACCCGGTGGAGGAGCTGTTCCGCTACTACCGGCCGTTCTGGGAGCGCGGGGTGAGCGTGGACCTCGCCCCGCCCTCGGCCGACCTGTCCGGCTACGCGCTGGTGGTGGCCCCCAGCCTGTTCCTGCTCGGCGAGGACGACGCGGCGTCGCTGACCTCGTACGTGCGCGGCGGCGGCACGCTCGCGGTCGGCCCCTTCTCCGGGGTCGCCGACCGGGACGCGCGCGTCCACCGGGGACGGTTCCCCGCGCCGCTGCGTGAGGTGCTGGGCCTGTCCGGCGAGGAGTGGCTGCCCGTGCCGGAGGACCGGGCGGTGCCCTGCGCGTGGACGGACGGCGGCGCGTTCACCGCGCGCCTCTGGACCGAGCTGGTACGGGCCGAGGGCGCCGAAGCGGTCGCCGTCTTCGCCGGGAGCGGGGATCCGGCGGTGCTGCGGCACGCCTGCGGCGAGGGCACCGCGTGGTACGTGGCCACGCGGCCCGAGCACGACGCGCTCGCCACGCTGGCCGGGCGCCTGCTCGCCGACGCGGGCGTCACCGGCGCGCTGCCCGGCCCGCCGCCGCCCGGCGTCGAGGCGGTCCGGCGCGGCCCCGCGCTCTTCCTCCTCAACCACGGCGACGGAACCGCCCGCGTGCCGATCCCCGGCCCCGCGCGGGACCTGCTGACCGGAGCCGTCGTGGACGGCGCGGTCACCCTGGCCCCCCGGGAGGCCGTCGCCCTGCAGAGCCCGGAGCACGAAGCATCGAACACTGAATCGAACACTGAGGAGTGACTCCCCGATGACAACCTTCCCCGACGACTTCCTGTGGGGCACGGCCACGGCCGCCTACCAGGTCGAGGGCGCCTGGAACGAGGACGGCCGCGGGCCGTCGATCTGGGACACCTTTTCCCATACGCCCGGCCTGGTGACCGGCGGCGACACCGGTGACCTGGCGTGCGACCACTACCACCGGCTGGAGGAGGACCTGGACCTCCTCGCGGCGCTGGGCGTCGGCGCCTACCGCTTCTCCATCTCCTGGCCGCGCGTGCTGCCCGGCGGCGGCGACCGGGTCAACCAGGCCGGGCTGGACTTCTACCGGCGGCTGGTCGACGGACTGCTGACCAGGAACATCGCCCCGGTGGCCACCCTGTACCACTGGGACCTGCCGCAGGAGCTGGAGGACGCGGGCGGCTGGCCGAACCGCGACACCGCGTACCGGTTCGCCGAGTACGCGCGGCAGGCGGGCGAGGCGCTCGGCGACGGCGTGCGCACCTGGATCACGCTCAACGAGCCGTGGTGCTCGGCCTACCTCGGCTACGGCTCCGGCGTGCACGCCCCCGGCCGCACCGATCCGGCCGCGGCGCTGGCCGCCGTGCACCACCTGAACCTGGGCCACGGGCTGGCCGCCCGCGCGCTGCGCGAGGTGGTCGACCCGGCCGCCCAGGTGTCGGTCACGCTCAACCTGCACCACGCGCGCGGCGTCTCCGAGCAGGACGCGGAGGCGGTGCGCCGGGTGGACGCGCTGGCCAACCGGGCCTTCCTCGGCCCGATGCTGGACGGCGCCTACCCGCGCGACCTGATCGACGACACCGCCTCGGTCACCGACTGGTCGTTCGTCAAGGACGGCGACGAGGTGACGGCCGCCGCGCCGATCGAGGTGCTGGGCGTCAACTACTACAACCCGATCCTGGTGCGGCAGTGGGACGGGACCAGTGCCCGCGACACGGCCGACGGGCACGCGGACGGCACGGCTTCACCGTGGATCAACTGCGCGGACGTCGAGTTCGTCCAGCAGCCCGGACCGTACACCGAGATGGGCTGGAACATCGACGAGACCGGCCTGACGGAGCTGCTGCTGCGGCTGCGCCGCGACTACCCGTCGCTGCCCGTCATGATCACCGAGAACGGCGCGGCCTTCCCCGACGAGGTCTCCGCCGACGGCCGCGTGCACGACGACGACCGGATCGACTACCTGCGCCGCCACCTGACGGCGGTGGCCGAGGCGATCGAGGGCGGCGCGGACGTGCGCGGCTACTTCCTGTGGTCGCTGATGGACAACTTCGAGTGGGCCCACGGGTACGCCAAGCGCTTCGGCATCGTCCGCGTGGACCGCGACACCATGGAGCGCACCTGGAAGGACAGCGCCCGCTGGTACCACGACGTGGTGGCGGCCAACGCGCTCCCCGCCGAGGCGGCCTCCCCGGCGTCGTAAGCCTTTCCCGAGAAGGGCATCGGCCGCCGCTTCGCGGGAGCGCTCCCGCGAAGCGGCGGCCCGTCAGGTCAGGACCTCGACGGTGCCGCGCTCGCCGTCCACGCGGACGCGGTCGCCGTCGCGCAGCCGCATCGTGGCGTTGCCCGTGCCCACCACGGCGGGGATGCCCAGCTCCCTGGCCACGATCGAGGCGTGCGACAGCGGCGCCCCCATGTCCGTTACCACCGCCGCCGCCCGCGGGAACAGCGGCGTCCAGCCCACGTTGGTCAGCGTCGTCACCAGGATCTCGCCCGGCCTGAGCCGGTCGCCGTCCTCCGGCCCGCCGATCAGCCGGGCCACGCCCTCGACCACCCCGGGGGCGCCGGGGAAGCCGGTGACCGTGTCCTGGGGCGGGACGCCGCCGCGCGCGTCGAACAGGTCGGCGCGCCGGTCGGGGTCGGCTGCCCAGCCCACCGGGTCGAACGGGCCGACGATCAGCGCCGGGTAGGCGGGCAGCGCGGCGTAGCGCTCGTAGGTGGCGCGCCGCACGGGCACCTCGGCCAGCGGGCCGGTGTCGCCGCGCAGCACCGCGGCGATCTCCTCCCGGTCCAGGAAGAACAGCTCGTCGCCGTGCCCGGTCAGCTCCCCGGCGCGCAGCACGTACGCGCGCACCACCCAGAACGCGCGGACGACCTCCGAGCGGGCGGTCTCCCGGTCGCGCACCACCGCGTTCCAGCGCCGCACCTTCTCCCGCATCCCGGCGACCTTGCGCGGGTGACTCCGGGCGAACCTGGCCCACGCAGCGCCGGCCGCCTCGCGCTGGCGCTCCAGCAGCGTCCCGGTGTCCTCGGGCAGGTCGCGCAGCCCGGCGAGCTGGGCGTCGAGCCAGGCCGGGTCCTCGCCCGGCCGCGGCATCGAGATCTCGAACTCGTGCGGGCCCCGATGCCCGTGGCGGCGGGCGAACTCCTCGCGGGTGATCTCGCCTCTGGCGACCTTGCCGAGCCCGGTGAGCAGGCCGAGGCTGGCCAGCTCGCCGTCGGCGTTCACGCCGGTGAGCATGGCCTCGGCGTCCACCTCGCCCGCCAGCTTGCGCAGCCGCACGCGGGTGAGCACCAGCGCCGCGCCGCCCTGCCGCCCGGCGGCCTCCAGCATCCGGCAGGCGGTGACGAGGTACGGCAGGATCTCGCGCTCCCCCAGCTCCGCCAGCTCGGGCCCGGAATCGACGGCGGCGATCCGGGCGCGCAGCTCGCCGGCGCGCTCCGGCGCCTCGGCCAGGAACGCCCGCATGCCCTTGAGGTTGCGGCGCACCCGCCTGCGCACCTCGACGGCCACCGGCAGGACCCGCCTGAACAGCTCCCAGCGGGACACGTCGAGCAACGGCACGTCCAGCCCGGCCGGGACCTTGCCGAACACCTCCTCCAGCGCGCTGAGCCGGGACTGGAGCCCGAAGGCGTGGGCCACGGAGTAGGCGATGCTCAGGTTCATGTAGAACCGGCCGCCGATGTTGCCCACCAGGCGGAACCCGGGCAGCGTGGACGCGTACATGGCCTCGCGGATGAAGAGCCGCACGAACGACCAGGTGGCGGGCGTCATCACGTCGGGGATGGCCTCCCCCAGGTTGCCCCCGCTCCATAAGTGGCCGCCCTCGGCCGCGTCGTTCCACTCCTCGTAGCGCTGCCCGAGCGCGGTGATCGGGCGCGCCTGGAGGATGGCGAACGCGCCGTCGCGCCTGGCCCACTCCACGTCCATCGGCGTCCCGTACAACTCCTCGACGCGCGCGCCGAGCGCGGCGAGCTCGACCGCCTGCCGCTCGTCCAGCACGGGCGCGCGGCGCAGCTCCGCGGGGACGGGCCGCTCGCGGGTGCCGTCCTCGGTGCGCACGGTCATGACAGCCTTGTCACCGGTACGGGAGCGCGTGACCCGCCCCTGCGAGACCACCACCGTGTCGGGGGTGACCTGGCCGCCGACGACCGCCTCGCCGAGACCCCAGGCGGCGTCGATCACGGTCTCGTCCCGGGCCCCGGTGACGGGGTCGGCGGTGAACATCACGCCGGCCGCGTCGGCGTCCACCAGCTCCTGCACCACCACGGCGAGCGCCACCTCGGCGTGCGGGACCCGGTTGTGGTCGCGGTAGGCGATGGCGCGGGCGTTCCAGAGCGAGGCCCAGCAGCGCCTGACCGCGTCGAGGAGCGTGTCGGCCCGGACGTTCAGGTACGTGTCCTGCTGGCCGGCGAACGACATGTCCGGCAGGTCCTCGGCGGTGGCCGACGAGCGCACCGCCACCGGGGCCCCGACCGCCTCGTAGGCGGCCAGGATCTCGGCGGCCAGGTCGCCCGGCACGTCCCGGGCGGCGAACAGTCCGGCGATGCGCTCGGCGTCGCCGGCCTCGGCCGCTTCGAGGATCTCGTCCCGGAAGCCGGCGGTGAACGCGCGGTAGGCCTCGGTGGTGACGACGAACCCGCCGGGCACCGGCAGCCCCGCCCCGGCCAGCCGCGCCAGCGAGGCGCCCTTGCCCCCGGCCGTGGCGAGATCACCCGCGGCGTCGAGCGGGATAACAGCCTTCATCACGCCTCCTTGGGTTCAGGAAGCCCGCGCCGGGCGGTCTTCTTCATCACGTCTCCTTCGGGTCGGGGAGGGCCGCGACGCCGAGGGAGCCGGCGAGCTTGCGGCAGGCGATCTCCTCGATGGCGTCGAGGCAGGCGCGGGTGGCGCGGGCGACGCCCGGATCCGGAGGCGCGCCGGTGCCGAGCGTCCGGCCGACGGCGTCGGCGACCAGCTCGGCGACGCGCTCGTCCGGCAGCCGCCACTCCTCCGGCCGCATCCCCTGCGGGACCAGGAACCCGTACAGCAGCGCCGTGACCAGGGCGAGCCCTTCGTCGGCGCCGAGGTCGGAGCGGACGGCGCCGAGCGCGGCCAGCTCGTCCAGGTAACGGTCGAAGGCGGCGGCGCCCTCGGTGGCGCCGCCGCTCTCCAGCTTCTGCCGGGTCAGCTTGCCGAGCATCTGGGAATCGCCGACCACGGCCGCCCGCGTCAACGGCCTGCGCAGCAGCGCCGTGGTCAGCGCGCCGATCAGCTCGGGCAGGGTCCCGGGCGCCGCCGCGCGCACCTGCCGCACCATGAGCACCCGGTCACGGCGGAGCAGCGCGACGAAGAGCGCGTCGCGGGTCTTCCAGTGCAGGTAGATCGTGCCCTTGGCGACGCCTGCCGCGCGGGCCACGTCCTCGATGGTCGTCTTGTCGTACCCCCAGCGCAGGATCAGCTCGGCGGCGGCGTCGAGGATCAGGTGCGCCCGCTCCAGCTGGCGGGCCGGGTCCTGCGGCGGCCGTCCTGGTCTGGCCATCCGTTCCCCCAAATGTTTGACCAGATAAGCTTATCCGGTCATTTTATTCACCACAAGCTTCCTCCCGTACGGCGAATGTCGGTTTTTAGGGGAGTTTGGCGAGCAAGGTCTTGGCCTCCAGCGTGAACGTCTCGTCGCCGCTCGCCACGGCCCGCTCCAGCAGGCGGCGGGCGGCGTCCGGGTCGCCGTTGGCCATGCGGACCTCGCCGAGCCGGCAGGCGGCCTCGGCCACCAGCTCCGGCCGGTCCGTCAGCGTCAGGGTCAGCTCGTAGTACCGCACGGTCCCGTCGCGGTCGCCCAGCCAGTACGCCAGCTCACCCAGGTGCGCCGCGGCCATCCCCGCCTCGGGGTCGCCGGCGTCGATGACCCGCTGGTACCAGCCGAGCGCCTCGGGGAAGTCGCGCCGCCGCTTGGCCAGCGCGCGCAGCATCAGCACCGCGCCCGCCAGGTCGCCGCCGCTCCGGCAGGCCTCGCCCCACGCCCAGTAGCCCATCGTGACGGTCTCCTGGTCGCCGGTGCCGGCCGCGCGCTCCGCCTGCTCCTTGACTTCCTCGTACGCCTGCTGCTCCAGCAGCACCACGAGCAGGTGGCGCAGGCTCTCCAGGTCACCGGCCGCGACCCCGGCGGCGAGCGCCGCACGCGCCCCCTCCCCGTCGCCGCGTTCCCGCCGCAGCTCGGCGAGCTGTACGGCGGAGCCCGGCATGGCGGCGTGCAGCGCCTCGGCGGCGCCGTCCAGGTCACCTCTGGCGCGCCTGGCCCGGCCGATGCCCTCCCAGGCGTGGGCGGCGGCGTCCTCGTCCCCGGTGGCGGGCAGCAGGCACAGCTCGGCGCGACTGTGCTCGCCCCGCCCGGCCAGCACCCCGCCCAGCCCCAGCCTCGCCTGCGCGGACACCCTCGGCTCGCCGAGCTCCACCAGCATCCGGTACAGCTCCTCCGCGGGCTCCTCACCGTCCAGCCCCCGCGCCGCCGCCAGCACCTCGTCGTACGACTCCGCGGCCGGCCGCTCCACCAGCAGGTGCCGCACCTCGCCGACGTCGTCCTCATGCAGCGCCAGCAGCAGCTCCGCCATCTCCGCCGACCCGGCGACCCCGGCCAGCGCCGTCAACGCCGCCTCCCGCTCCCCCAGCGCGGCCAGCGCCCACGGCAACTCCTCCGCACTCGCCCTCCCCAGCCGAGCCCTGGCCACCGCCGCCGCCCTCTCGTCCGCACCCCCGGCAGCCCGCTCGAACGCCTCCCACGCCCCCCGAGAGTCCCCACCCTGAGCCAGCAACTCCCCCAGCAACAACTCCCCCTCACCCCCGAGCACCCCAACGACAGCGGCGCGCTCACCGAAGGCGTGGTCACCCCCAAGACCGGTGCGCCCCTCACCGACGATGGCGGCGCGCTCGCCGGGGGTGAGATTCTCACCCCCGAGAGCAGTGCTCACCTCCCGGGACGCTGCATCCGCCGCACCTAGAGATGAGCCCGCCTTCCGCTCGCCGGGGGTGGGGTACTCACCGCCGAGAACAGTGCGCCCCTCACCGGACGCTGCATCCACCCCACCCTGAGGCGAACCCACCTCCCCAGCGGCGGCGTGCTCGCCAGGGGTGGGATTCTCACCGCCGACAGCAGTGCGCACCTCCAGGGCCGGTGCGTCCAGGGGCGAACCCATCTCCCCGGACGCTGCACCCAGTGGGGTGTCCGGCTGGGCGCCTCGGGCACGGGCGGCCTGGAGGGTGGTGATGGCTTCGGTGAGGTGGCCGTGGGTGCGGAGGGAGCGCGCGAGGTGGAGGGCGGCGTCGTGCGGGGAGTGCGCCGACAGGAGGGCGCGGGCCTCGGGCAGGCGGCCCGCGGCTACCAGGGCGTCCGCGAGGCGGGTGGCCGCACGGAGGTCGGCGGGGTCGAGGTCGAGCGCGCGCCGGTACGCCGAGGCCGCGTCGTCGTGGCGGCCGGCGGACTGCCGCACGGCGCCCAGGTGGCGCAGCGCCATCGCGGCCAGCCTGTCGTCGTCACCTTCGGCGGCAAGTTCCCATGCCGAGGCGGCCCCCGCCAGGTCGCCGGACTCCTGGCGGAGCGCCCCCAGATAGCAGGCCGCCTCCTGGACGACCCCGGCGTGCCCGGAGTCCAGCGCCAGCGTCAGCGCACTGTCGGCCGCCTCCCGGTCACCACGCCGCTGCCACGCGTGCGCGCTCTGCATCGCCAGCATCGCCGCGAGCCCCCGCAACTCCCCGCCGATCCCGCCAAGCGCCCTCCCCGCCGCCGAGAACTCCCGATCGAGCAGCGCCCTCCCGTACCGCCCGAACTCCCCGTACGAGTCCCGCCCGTCCAAAACCACCCCAGACGCAGCAGCCCCCTCGAACCCGACGGCCCGATCTCCAGCCGCGTCCGACCCCAGTTCCCCGTACGAGTCCCGCCCCTCATAAACCATCCCGGACGCGACCCGACTCTCGGACACGGACGGAACGTCGGACACGGACCGACTGTCGGACGCGGACCGACTGTCGGACGCGGACCGACTGTCGGACGCGGACCGATTGTCGGACGCGGACCGACTGTCGGACGCGGCATGAACCCTCGGCGCGGACCGAACCCCGGACGGGGACCGACTCTCGGACGCGGACCGACTCTCGGACGCCGCCTGAATCCCGGACGCGGAGCGACTCTCAGACGGAATCTGAATCTCGGACGCAGTCTGAGCCTCGGACGCAGTCTGGCCCTCGGACGCGACCCGACCCCCGGACGCGCGATCACCCGCCCCGTCCGGCACCAGTTCGAAGGCGGCCCGTGCCCCCTCCAGGTCGTCCAGCCGCACCCGGGTGAGGCCCAGGAGCCAGGCGGCGCGGACGGCGTCCCGGCCGCCGTGCGCGATGACCCGCTCGTGCAGGCGGCAGGCCGCGAGCAGGTCGCCCTGCTCCTCGTACACCCGCGCCAGCCCCGCCGCCGCCTCCCGCCGCAGCCCTTCGTGCGTGGACGACAGGGCCTCGGTGTACGCCTCACGGGCCAGGGCCAGCTCGTCGGTCATGCCCGCGAGCGCGTGCGCGACCCACGGCGCCAGCGCGGGATGCCCGCCGAGCCGGGCGCGGCGCAGCAGGTCAGCGGCCTCGTCCCGCTCCCGCAGCACGTCCCTGCCGATCACCGCCGCGTACGACAGCGCCAGCGGGTCGCCGGAGCCGGCGGCCCGCCGCAGCAGCCCGGCCGCCTCCGACAGGTCGAGCCCGAGCGAGCCCGCCACCTGCGCGAACACGGCGGTCCCGACGGCCGCCACGCCAGGGTCGGCGGCGTCCATGGCCTCCCGGTAGCGGGCCAGCCCTTCCTCCCGCCCCAGCCGCTGATGGTCCACGACCGCCCGCAACACCGGGTGCGGCTCGTCGCCGGAGCGCTCCAGCAGGCACAGGAGGAACGCCGCGGTGAAGCCCTGCGGCACGTCCTCACCTTCGGCGACGTAGGTGAGCAGCTCGTCCGCCTGCTCCCGGTCGCCCTCGCCCAGCTCCAGCTCGGCGAGCGCCATCATGGCCCGCACCGCCTGGGCGCCCGCGCCGGAGTCGGCGGCCCGCCGCAGCAGCCGCCTGGCCTCAGCCAGGTCTCCGGCGCGCAGCTGGGCCAGCCCTTCGTCGGCGTCCTGCAGCGCCTGCTCCTCGACGGGGTCCGACAGCGGCTCGCGCCGCGCGTCGTGGTCGAGCAGCAGCGCCGCCTTGAAGGCGGCGTCGGGGTCGGGGTGGCGGGAGGCCGCGCACACCAGCTCCATGATCTCCTCGTACGCCTCCGCGTGCCGTTCGAGCAGCATGGCCAGGAGCGTCACCGACACCGAGGCCCACTCGCTCTCCCCCGCCGTGAGCACGACCCGCAGAGCGTCCAGTGCCTCGGCCACCTCGCCGGCCTCGGTGTGCAGCTGGGCCAGGCAGGCCTGCGCCTCCAGCGCGTACTCGCGCTGCCCGCTGGCGATCACCCGGCGGAAGATCGCCTTGGTCCGGTCCTCGTCGCCGAGATGGCCGATGACCTTGGCCTGCTCCAGCAGCGCGGGCAGCCGCATCTCCGGGCGCGGGTCCTCGGCGGCGCGGGCGTAGGCGGCCACCGACTCGGCGTACTCGCCCAGGTCCACCAGGACGGCGCCGAGCAGCTTGTACGCCATGGACAGGTGGTCGGGGTGACCGGCGGCGACGGCGTGCTCGCAGACGGCCCTGGCCTCCTCGAACCGCCCCTCGTCCGCGTACTGCCGGTAGAGCCGGAACGCCGACAGCGACACCACCTCGGGGTCGCCGCCGGTGAGCAGCTCCCGGTAGTCGTCCTCGTCCCGCGCCTGCTCGTACAGCTCCCTGGCGGAGCCCGCCGGCGGGAAGTCCGGCAGCCGCAGCCGGGCCGCGAGCTCGGCCACCGCGGGGCTGCCGGAGCGGCGCGCCCGGTCCAGCGCCTGGCCGGCGCCCGCCTCGTCGCCCAGCTCGGTGCAGACCAGCACCATCGCCGTCTCGGCGAGCGCGGCCACCTCGAAGTCGGCCCCGTCGGCCGCGATCGACAGCACCCGGTGCGCCGCGGGCCACTCCCTGGCGTTGATCAGCATCATGCCCATGGCCATCGCCGAGCGCTGCCCGTACACCGGGTCGCCCGACTGGATCACCGCGCGGTGCGCGGCCTCGGCGCCGTCCAGGTCGCCCTGCTCCTCCAGCAGGCACGCCAGCAGGTGCGACGCCTGGGCGTCCCCGGTCGCGGCCACCTCCCTGAACAGCGCGGCGGCCCCTTCGAGATCTCCCGCTTCCCAGCGGTCCATGGCCGGCCCGAGCTGTTCTGACGTCATTTACGCTCCCTGTTTAACCACTGAAGTGAAAAAACTACACATCTGTCACCTGCGTCACAGGCCATTCGGTGATACTCGGCGCCCGGCCCGCGCCGTACGGTAGAGCTCATGGGCAAGGCGTTCTGGATCGACCAGGAGTTCGACAGGGACCGTGACGGGCGCTACGCCGTGCACGTGCGCAAGAACCTCGACGCGTTCGAGTGGGGCGACATCGCGCCGGTGCGCTTCGCGTGCGCGGCCTGGGAGCTGGCCACGCCGCCGTCGCTGTCGCCCGGCTACGTGCGCTGGGACCGGCGGGTGCTGGAGGCGGCCTGCGTCCGCAACACCTGGGACGGCACGCTCAACGCGCGCATCAGGCTCGTCTCGCCGCCGCCCGCGGAGCTGACCCGCTCGCGCGCCTGGTGGCGCGACCGCGGCTGGCTCGGCTGGCAGGAGACGTTCGGCCAGTACGTCGAGCCCTCGCAGTCCGACCTGGCCCGCCACCCGTTCCTGCGGGCGAGCCTGCTCGTCGAGGCGCCGGTGCCGCTCGACGACCTGCCGCCGGAGCCCGAGGGCCCGCACGACGAGGTGGAGCAGAGCGCCCGGCGGGCCGTGACGGTGCTCGCCCGCGAGCTGAACGCGCTGGTCGCGCCGATCCTGGAGCAGCTCGGCCCCTGAGCATGCCGGATGGTCTTCCGGGTAGCCCACGGTCATGAGACTCGTCGTGGGTGTGATGCTCGCGGTGCTCGCCACCGGCTGTGTCGCCGACACCGCCGGGCCCTCCAGGGCCGCGGAGCGCTTCCACGCCGCACTCGCCGACCGCCAGTTGGAGGCGGCCTGCGGCATGCTCGCCCCCAAGACGGCCGACAAGCTGCCCGATTCTGGTCAGACGTGCGCCGACGCGCTGCGCGAGCTGGCGCTCGGGCCGGGCGGCGGCGTCACCGAGGTGAGCGTCTGGGGTGACGAGGCGCAGGTGCGCCTGGAGGGCGACACTCTCTTCCTGCACCACTTCGCCGACGGCTGGCGGGTCGTCGCCGCGGGCTGCGCGCCGGTCCGCGACCTCCCGTACGAGTGCGAGGTGGAGAACTGATGAAGGTGATGTTCACGCTCACCCTGCTCGTCATCGTGTCCGGGCTGGCCTTCTTCTACGCGATCGGATGGTCCCACCTTTGAGGCGGTTCAAGGACAACGCGCTGTCCGCGGCCTTCCTCGTCCTGTTCCTCGTCTGCCTGGCAGGGCAGGCCCTGGCCGGGATGCTGGACTACAACGAGCGGCAGCTCGTCGACGGCGGCGAGCCGGTCTCCTTCCTGCGGTACGTGTTCTCCTCCGACTACGCGGTGGACGTGGCGGAGAACTGGCAGTCGGAGTACCTGCAGTTCTTCCTGTTCATCATGCTCACCGTCTGGCTGGTCCAGCGGGGCTCGCCGGAGTCGAAGGAGCCGGGCCAGGCGGGCGCCGAGTCCGACGAGCAGCAGCTGATCGGCCGTCACGCCGGTCCCGGCTCGCCCGCGTGGGCCAGGGCGAAGGGGGCGCGACTGTGGCTCTACAGCAACTCGCTGGGCCTGGTGATGGGCTCGATCTTCCTGCTGTCGTGGGGGGCGCAGTCGGTGGCGGGGCTGGCGTCGTACAACGCCGAGCGGCTGACCGACCTGCGCGACCCGGTCGGCTGGGGCTCGTACGTGACCTCGCCCGACTTCTGGAACCGCAGCCTGCAGAACTGGCAGTCGGAGCTGCTCGCCGTGCTGTCGATGGTGGTGCTCTCGATCTACTTGCGTCAGCGGGGCTCGCCCGAGTCGAAGCCGGTCGGCGCGCCCCACGCGGCCACCGGGGTCGAGGGCTGACCGGTGACCACGGCGACGACGCGGGCGCCGGCGGGGAAGACGCCGCGGCGGGCCAGGCCGACGATGCCGAGCAGCATCTTGGCGACGTAGACCCGCTCCACCCGGTGCTCGGCGGCGAACGCGGTGAGCTCGGGCGTGGTGCGGGCGTAGCCGCCGAAGTGGTGGCCGAGGTCGATCGCCCAGTTGTCCCATACTCGCCCGTACGCCTCGCGCTGCAGCCTCGCCACCTCGCCGGCGAGGAACGCGGCCCCCTTGAGCACGGCGAACCCGAGGGCCCGCTTGCCCTCGGGCAGCCCGGCCGCGATGCCGGCGAGCGTGCCCCCGGTTCCGACCGGGCAGCAGACCACGTCGTACGGGACCGGGATGTCGGCGGGCAGCTCGGCGCAGCCGCGGACGGCGGCGGCGTTGCTGCCGCCCTCGGGCAGGATCGCCACGTCGCCCCAGCGCTCGCGCAGCCGCGCCACCACCTCGGGGGTGTCCTTGCGCCGGTACGAGTCGCGGTCGAGGTAGTCGAGCCGCATCCCGCAGGCGACGGCGTAGGCCAGTGACGGGTTCAGCGGGAGGCGCTCCTCGCCGCGGATCACGCCCACGGTCTCGAACCCGTGGCGGCGCCCGGCGGCAGCCACCGCCCTGATGTGGTTGGAGTAGGCGCCGCCGAAGGTGAGCACGCGCGGATGGCCCAGGTTGTGGCGGAGCTTGCGCGCCTTGTTGTCGTCGTGCATGAGAAAGACCCGCACCGAACCGAGCGCGGGATCCAGCAGCTCCTCCACGCTCCTCCTGGTGCCACTCGTACCGCTCGTGCCGCTAGTCTACGGTCGGGTCCTTGTTGAAGGGTGTTGGAATATGCGGGTTGTTGAAGCTTTCCGTGCCGCTTTCGGCGCCGAGCCGGCGACCGTCTGGCGCGCGCCCGGCCGGGTCAACCTGATCGGCGAGCACACCGACTACAACGACGGCTTCGTGCTGCCGTTCGCGGTCCCGTGGGGCGTCACCGCGGCGGTCAGCCCGCGCGACGACCAGACGATCCGCCTGCTGTCGCTGCAGGCGTCCTCGCCCGAGCCCGTGGTCCTCGCGGCCCGCGACGACGCCCGCGGCTGGACCCGCTACGTGGTCGGCGTCCTCGCCATGCTGGGCGACCGGGTGCGCGGCGCCGACATCGCCGTCGACGGGGACGTCCCCCAGGGCGCCGGGCTCAGCTCCAGCGCCGCGCTGGAGGTGTCGGTGGCCTCCGCGCTCAACGAGCTGCACGGCCTCGGCATGACTCCGATGGAGGTGGCGCTGCTCGGCCAGCGGGCCGAGAACGACTTCGTCGGCATGCCGTGCGGCATCATGGACCAGGCCGCCTCGGCGCTGTGCCGGGAGGGCCACGCGCTGTTCCTCGACTGCCGCACCCTCGGCTCCCGCAACGTCCCGCTCGACCTGGCCGCCCACGGGCTGCGCATCCTGATCATCGACACCCGGGTGCACCACGAGCACGCGGGTGGGGAGTACGCTAAGCGGCGGGCCGAGTGCGAGTCCGCCGCCCGCACGCTCGGCGTCGACGCGCTGCGGGACGTGACCGACCTGGGCGCGGCGCTGGCCCGGCTGCGGGGCGAGGAGCGCAAGCGGGTCGAGCACGTGGTGACCGAGAGCCACCGGGTGGAGGCGGTCGTGGGCCTGCTGCGCGCCGGCCGGCCCGCGGAGATCGGCGCCCTGCTCAACGCCTCCCACCTGTCGCTGCGCGACAAGTACGAGGTGTCGTCGCCCGAGCTGGACGTCGCGGTGGAGGCGGCCGTGCGCGGCGGGGCGCGGGGCGCCCGCATGACGGGCGGCGGCTTCGGCGGCTCGGCCATCGCCCTGGTGGCCGAGGACCGGCTGGACACGGTCCGGCAGGCGGTGTCCTCGGCCTACGAGGAGCGTTCCTGGCAGCCGCCCCGCTTCCTGCCCGCCACCCCGGCCCCCGGCGCCCACCCCCTCACCTGACGCCGCGGGCCCCCGGGGTGCGCCGGCTCAGAGGGAGGGGAAGTCGGGGTCGCGGCGCTCCACGAAGCTGGCGACGCCCTCGGCGAAGTCCGGACGGCCGAACGACGCCAGCATCTCCTCCGTCGCCCGCTGGTACGACTCGTCCAGCGTCGTCACCCAGTCGCCCCACACCTGCCGTTTGATCACCGCCATCGAGGCCGGGGAGCTGAGGGCGGCCAGCTCCCCCGCGTACGCCCGCGCCTCCTCCAGCAGCCGGTCCCCGGGCACCGCCCGCAGGGCCAGGCCCATCTCGCACGCCTCGCGCCCGGTGAACGTCCGGCCCGACAGCAGCACGTCCATGGCCCGCTGCTGCCCCATGATGCGCGGCAGCACCCATCCCAGCCCGTACTCGGCCACCAGGCCGCGGCGCGCGAAGGCGGTGGTCCACTTGGCGTCCTCGGCGGTGAACACCAGGTCGCACATGAGCGCGTGGACCAGCCCGAGCCCGGCGCAGGCGCCGTTGACCGCCGCGATCACCGGCTTGGCGATCGTGACCGGGAAGGTGTTGGGCCGCGGGTCCGGCTCCCCTTCGTAGGTGCCCTGCTGGATCGACGCCAGCGCCTCGAAGTCGGCCCCCGCGCAGAAGCCCCGGCCGGCTCCCGTGACGACGACGGCGCGCACCCGCGGATCCTTCTCCGCCTCCGCCAGCAGGTCGAAGTAGCGGCGGCCGAGGGCGTCGGTCCAGGCGTTGAGCCGGTCCGGGCGGTTGAAGGTGAGCGTGAGCACGCCTCGGTCGAGCGAGGAGAGTACGAGTTCTGCCATGGGCCAACAGAAACATGTTCTAGAGCGGGGTGCAACGCCCATCAGTGACGAGCCACGAAGTTCGGCGTGAGCAGGGGGTTGTCGTAGTAGCGGTGGAAGACGGGGGTGACGCCGCCCGAGATGGGCGGCACGATCCAGGACCAGTCGGCCGGGCAGACCCGCCCCGCCTTCTCCTCCCTGGCCAGATGGGTGAGGAACCGGCGGGACTCGGTGTGGTGGTCGGTCATCGTCACCCCGGCCTTCTCGAACGAGTGCAGCACCGCCACGTTCAGCTCCACCAGCGCGTGGTCGCGCCAGAGCGACCGCTCGGACGAGACGTCCAGCCCGAGCCGCGCGGCCACCACGGGCAGCTGGTCGTAGCGGTCGGCGTCGGCCAGGTTGCGGGCGCCGATCTCCGCCCCCATGTACCAGCCGTTGAACGGCGCGCACGGGTAACACACGCCGCCGATCTCCAGGCACATGCCGGAGATCGCGGGCACGGCGTGCCAGCGCAGCCCCAGCTCGGCGAACCAGGGGAACTCCGGATGCTCGATCGGCACCTCCAGCACCACGTCGCCCGGCACGTTGCACAGCAGGGGCTCGCCCATCCCCGGCTGGATCACCAGCGGCAGCACGTCGAACCGGCCTCCCCCGCCCCGCCAGCCCAGCGAGGTCGCCAGCTCGGTGAGGCCGACGTGGCGGGGATCGCCGACGACGGACCCGCCGGGTTCGCGGTATCCGGCGTAGCGGATCAGCTGGTCGTTCAGCACCCGGGGCGCCCGGCGGGCGGGCAGGTCGGGCGGGAACACGGTGATGACCGGCCTGATCTTGCCGCCGTTGGTGGCCTCCCGCAGGTGCTCCACGCACTCCAGGGCCACCCCTTCGGCGCTGGTGGTCCGGCGGCGGTCACGCACCTTCAGCGACTTCCAGTACAGCCGGCCGATGCAGCGGTTGCTGTTGCGCCAGGCCACCCGGGCGCCGAACTCCAGCTCCTCGGAGGTGTGCGTGTACGAGCCGCGCCGGGCGATCTCCCTGGCCACGTCCCGCAGTCGCGCGGCCGGGTCGCCGGCTTCCGGGTGCTCCTCGTGGAAGAGCCTGACGAAGCGCTCGGCCTCGCGATGGTCGGTGGTGCGCTCGATGAGGGTCGGTACGGGCAGGGCGTCGAAGGGTCGCAGCGTTCTGATCCAGGTAGGCAACGCAGTAACCAGCACTTTTCCGGTCACGGATCGCCCCGCCGGTTCCGGGCCGGCAGTACGTCCTGGTGGCGGCGCCCTCTCCGCACCGCCGTGACGGCTTGTCCGCGGCAGCTTTCATCCTGACCCGTCGGTACCGGTTCTGTCCGGCAAAACAGGAAAGTGGGCGGCGTGAGGCACATATGCCCTATTTGTTCTGCCAGAAGCGATATAGCGTACATTATCTCTATTGTAATAATTAAAGCCGTTACGTTCCTCTGGCTTGGAATTCTGTGCAATTCACCCAGAGTTTGAGCCCTTCGCCCCAGTGGGAGGATATTTGTGCCACAGAACTAATCTGTGTCCTTATGGGGGAATCTCATGTATGCAAAAACTCTGCTCGTCGGCGGCCTGGGGGGCATTCTGCTCGCCTGCGCCCTGCCGATGGCCGCTTGGGCGGCGCAGGACGGCCACCACAGAGGCGAGACCACCGTCACCTGCGGACAGGTCATCACCAGATCCATCAAGCTCGCCAACGACCTGCACAACTGCCGCGGCAACGGGCTCGAGGTCGGCGCGTCCAGGATCACCATCGACCTCAACGGCCACACCATCGACGGCAGCGGGGGCGCCCTGCCCTTCAGCGGGATCGACAATTCCCCGGAGGGGTTGTCCCGCACCGGTCACTTCGGGGTGACGATCAAGAATGGCACCGTCACCGACTTCGGGGGTGGAATCACTCTCGGGAATGGGGCCGACCGCAACCGCGTCCAGCGCATCCTCGCCACCGAGAACGGAGGCGCCGGGATCTCCGCCAGGGACGTGGACCGCCCGCACATCAGCGAAAGCGCCGCCACCGAGAACTTCCGCTTTGGGATTTTCCTCGAGCTCGTCACCAACGCGCGCGTCGAGCACAGCGCCGCCCTCAACAACGGCAGCGACGGGATCGCCGTCACAGCAAGCAGACGGACCGTGCTGTACCGCAACAGCGCGGTGAACAACCGGGACGACGGCATCGACGTCGCGGCCAGTGCGACCGCCACGCGCATCGACGACAACGACGCCAACGGCAATGGCCGAAACGGGGAGAACGGCATCAACGTCCGCGCGACCGATGCGGCCACCGTGATCAGGGACAACCGCGCACGCAACAACGACGAGTTCGGCATTCGAGCCGAACGAGGGGTCACCGACGGTGGCGGCAACCGTGCCAGCGGCAACGGCAACCCGGCCCAATGCCTCAACATCAGGTGCAGGCCCTGAGCCGAGGAAAATGACATACCGGCACGGATCCAACACCCGGATCCACCACCGATCTCCTCGGGCCGGTGATCCCTGACCGGCTCCGGGAACGACTCAGGCCCCTCTCCCTTGATCCAGGAGAGGGGCCTGATCTGCGTCTTGGCGAAGCTCCCGCGAGAGGACTCGAACCTCTAACCTGCCGGTTAACAGCCGGCTGCTCTGCCGTTGAGCTACGCGGGATCGATCGGATCCGCGCTGATCGGAGGGCCTGTCGGGCCGCCCGTCGTGCGCAGGAATAGATTAGCGCACTCCTGGAGTGCGTGTCGCATCGTGATCCGGGTAGTGCCGTGAGAGCGGAGGTGCAATATGCGGTATCGAATGCCATTCGTTATGGGACTGGCCGTCGGGTACGTGCTCGGCAGCCGGGCCGGACGTGAACGGTACGAACAGATCAAGAGAACGGCCCAGCGTGTCGCCGACGACCCCCGGGTCCAGGAGGCCGCGGGGGTGATGGGCGCGAAGGCGTCCAAGATAGGCGAGATGGCCCGGTCGAAGATGAGCGGGTCCATGCAGGACAAGATGCCGTTCGGCAAGAAGCACAAGGCCGACCAGGGCACCGGGTGGCCGGACGAGAAGGTCACCGAGCCGGCCACGGCCGACCGGACGGGGATTCCCTACTGACGGGAGCATGGGCGTGTGACTCGTCACACGCCCATGCTGCGTCGCATCCCTTCGAGCGCCTGCTCGGCCTGGGCCCGAAGGCCCGGGTCGTCGGGGTCGAGGCCCTCGTCGAACACGAGCTTCCAGCCGACGACCTCGCCGCCGGGTCTGCGCCTGGCCACCAGGCGCACCCCGCCGCGGCCGGGCAGCTCCACGTGCTTGTTGACCACGATGGTGGCGTTGACGCGCTCGCGCAGGGTCTCGGGCAGCAGCCGCGGCTCTGCCACCCGCACGGCGTGGATCGTGCCGTCGCCGGTGACCAGCCGCAGGCCGTCCTCGTCCCACGAGGCCTTGTCGATGGTCTCGTACGGCACTCTCGTGCCGTCGGGCAGGAACAGCGCCAGTGTGGTCGCCACGAGGTGAGCGTCGTCTGACGGGGTGAAGGCGAGCACGCGCTCCCCCGGCTCGGTGGTCAGGGACTCGCGGACGCCGGCGGGCAGGCGACGGAAGACTTTCACCTCTCCACCGTATCCACCGTGTCATCGGTCGTGTCGGCGAGCAGGTCCAGGGTGAGCGCCGCGCTCCAGGAGAAGTCCCGGCAGCCGCGACCGCTGCCGTCGAACGGGTCGAAGCACTCGCGGAACCCTGCCTGCCTGACCAGGCGCAGCGTGCCGTTGGTGAGCTGCTGACCGAGCGACTCCAGGCCGTGCACGGCGGCGGCGCGGCGCAGCAGCCAGTTGGTGTTCACCCAGGACGGGCCGCGCCAGTAGCGGGTGCGGTCGAACTGGACGGCGCGGATCTCGCAGCTGGGCACCGGGTAGCCGGTGGCGCCCATGAACCGGGCCGACTCCAGCACCTCGACGGCCGTGTTCACCTGCAGGGCGGGCAGCCCGGGGTCGAGCAGCGGTCCGAACCCGCCGACGGTGCAGATGCGGACGAGACGCTCGTCGCGCAGGTCGCGGGCGTAGAAGCAGCCGTCCCACAGCCGGTCGAGCAGGGCGCTCCTGATGCGCTCGGCCTGCTCGACGTGCGGCACGGGGTCGGCACCCGCGATCGGGGCCAGCTCGGCCAGGGCCTGGCACGAGGCGAGCCAGATGCCGTTGAACAGCGGGTCCTCGATCGCGAACGGGTGCTCGTCGCGCAGGTATCCGGCCTGGTAGCCGGCGTTGCGGTAGCGCAGCGCCAGCCACACGTACCGGTCGTGGTCGCTGTCGGGGTGCCGCTCGTCCAGGTCGACGTTGCGGTAGCCGTAGCGGATCTCGGGGAGCGCGGCGAGCGCGCCGTCCCACGCCGGGCTGTCGTCCATGCCCGATTCCCAGGGGTGCACGATCGCGGCCAGCCCCGCGCCCCCGAGGTCGCGGGCGCCGGCGAGGTAGGCGTGCTGCGCGGCCAGGGCCGGGAAGGCCCGCCTGACGAAGGCGTCGTCGCCGGTGTGCCGGTAGAGCCACCACAGCGCCAGCCCGTGCAGCGGCGGCGCGGTCAGCCCCGAGGTGAGCACCCGGGGCGCCGCCGGGTGGTCCTCGGAGCGCCATACGGCCGGGCCGGGGAAGTACGCCTCGGGCGTGTGGAAGACGATGTGCGGGATCATCCCGGTCGCCCACTGCCCGTCCAGCAGGCCGAGCAGCTCGGCGCGGGCCCGGTCGGGGCGGTGCCTGGCCAGGCCGATCGCGACGAACGCCGAGTCCCAGCTCCATTGGTGCGGGTAGAGGCCGGGCGCGGGCACGGTGGCGCTTCCCGTCCAGTTCGCCTCGAGCACGGACAGTGCTTCGCGCCCGAGCGCGGCGTCGTCGACCGCCGGCCGCGCTTCCATCCACCCACTATGCGCCGGTAAGCCCGAGGACGCTACGTCCCGCTGCTCCGCTTCGTCAGCAGCATGACGCCGGCCGCGACGGCGCCGATGATGAGCGCCCACTTGAGCAGGTCGAAGATGAATCCGACAAGTGGCCCGAGCAGGATAAATGCCGCGATGATGGCTGCGATGACCAGAAGTATTCGTCCCATGACTTGAACGGTACGAGATCCTTTAAGCGGATTGCAGGTAAGACAGGGTTCAATCAGGGACAAGTCAGGGTCCCCCTATGGCATCGGGAGCGTGATGAGCCAGGGCCCACCCATGAGCAGAGAAGGCGCCGAGCACGCGCTGCGCGCGAGGGCGGCCGAGCGTGACCGCATCTCGGGCGACCTGCTCGATCTGGAGTCGCACACGACCTACCAGTTACTCAAGGGCGCCTCCTTACGCGACGCGACCCGGCTCCGCTGGGAGGAGGCTCAGGCCGCGCTGGCCAGGCTCTGGTCCCTGTACGACGCGTACCGGGGGGTGCTGCGCGACGCGGAGCAGGTCAGGGCCGAGCGGTCCCGGCTCGGCGGCGAGCAGCTGGAGGCGCTGACCGCGTTGCTGTCGGGCCGGTCGGTGCTGCTGAAGGCGCCGGCCAAGCCCGTCGAGCAGCGCTCCCTGCTTCCCCCGGTGGAGGAGCGGCTGACCCTGGACGAGACCGTCCTGCGGATGGACGCGGCCTTCCAGCTCGCCACCGACGCGCTCACCGAGATCGACTCCGTCTGGTCGGCGCTGCTCCCCCGGGTCGACTCGGCCGCCGCCGCGCTCGCCGGGGCGCGCGAGCTGGGCAGCCGGCTGGGCGAGCCGGTCGACCTGACCCGCCAGGACGCCGACCTGACCCGCCTGCGCGCCGCCGTGCTGGCGGACCCGCTCGGGGCCGGGCACGTCAAGCAGGAGCTCGACACGCTGGTCCGCCATCTGGAGAACGTGCGCGCCGACCTGGAGCAGGCGCTGACGGTCAAGGACGAGTACGGCGCGCGCAGGGAGAACCTGAAGGCGGCGCTCGACCTCGTACGGGCGGCCGAGAGCGAGGCGCGGCTGGCGCACGGCGCCGTCGTCGTCAAGATAGCGCTGCCGCCGCAGGCGCAGCCCAGGAGCGGCGTGCCTGAGCTGGAGGCCGCGCTGGCGGCGTTGGACGCCTCGGCCGACTCGTGGCTGGAGCGGGCCAGACGGCTCACGGTGCTGGAGCGACAGGCCGAGGAGGCCGAGGCGAAGGCGAAAGCGGCGGCGCGGGCGCTGCGCGGGCTGCTGAACAGGCGCGACGAGCTGCGCGGCCTGCTCGGCGCCTGCCAGGCCAAGGCCGCGCGCACCGGCATGGTCGAGGATCCGGCCGCGATGCGGCTCTACGAGCGGGCGCGGCTGCTGCTGTGGAGCTCGCCGTGCGACCTGACGAGGGCGGCCGCGGCCGTCGACGAGTACAAGCGGGCCATCAACGGAGGTGGGCGATGACGTCGTGCGCGCAGCCTGGCTGCACGGGCACGATCGACGAGGGTTACTGCGACCTGTGCGGTCACGCCGCCGTCTCACCCCCGGTGGCCGCGCAGGCGAGCGGCCCGGCGGAGGGCTCGGTCGGGGTGTGGACCGGGCACCCCGGTGTGTCGCAGCCCGCCGGCGTCACCCGGCCCGTACGCGGGACGGGGCCCTCCAGCAGGGGCGTGTCGGGGCCGATGAGCAGCGGCCGGTCGCGTGCCGGTGTGCTCGCGGAGATCGCCGACCTGCCGTCCGTGCCGTACCGCGACCCCGAGACCGCGGTGCAGTCCGACCCGCAGGTGCCGGAGAACAAACGGTTCTGCGCCAAGCTCGACTGCGGCAAGCCGGTCGGCCGGTCGGTGGACGGGCGGCCAGGCCGCACCGACGGGTTCTGCCCGCACTGCCGGACGCCGTACTCCTTCTCCCCCAAGCTGGCCAAGGGCGACCTGGTGGGCGGCCAGTACCGGGTGCTCGGCTGCCTGGCCCACGGCGGCCTCGGCTGGATCTACCTGGCCTCCGACGAGAACCTGGACGGCCGCTGGATGGTCCTGAAGGGCCTCCTCAACACCGCCGACGCCGAGGCGCTCGCGGCGGCGGAGGCCGAGCGGCGCTTCCTGACGATGGTCGACCACCCGAACATCGTCAAGATCTTCAACTTCCAGCGCTCCGGCGGCCTCGGCTACATCGTCATGGAGTACGTCGGCGGCCAGTCGCTGCACGAGCTGCGCGGCCAGGGTCCGCTGCCGCTGCGGGAGACGCTCATGTACGGGCGTGAGATCCTGCGCGCGTTCGCCTACCTGCACGAGCACGACCTGGTCTACTGCGATCTCAAGCCGGCCAACGTGATCCGGGTCGGCAGGCGGCTCAAGCTCATCGACCTGGGCGCGGTGCAGCGCGTCGGCTCGCCGCCCGGGTCCTCCTGGGTGACGACCGGCTACCACGCGCCCGAGCTGGACACCCAGCCGTCGTCCGTCGCCTCCGACCTCTACACGGTGGCCAGGACCCTGGCGGCACTCGCCGTCCCCGGGTTCAGCCCCACCAGGGGCGGGGTGGCCGCGCCGCTGCCGGACGACTGCGGCCACGAGTCGTTCGCCCGGCTGCTGCGCCGCGCCACCGACCCGGACCCGGCCGCCAGGTTCCACAGCGCGCAGGAGATGGAGGAGCAGCTCGTCGGCGTGCTGCGCGAGATCTCCGCGCTGGAGGACGGCGTGCCGTACCCGGCGCCGTCCGCGCTGTTCGGGCCCGAGCGGGACGCGGTGGGCAGGGCGCTGTCCGACGACCCGCAGCGGGTGTTCGACGCGCTGGACCCGATGGCGGCGGTGACGTCGCTGCCCGTGCCGCTGGCCGACCCCGCCGACCCCGCGGCCGGGGCGCTGGCCGGGCTGGCCGGCAGCCACCCGCACGAGCTGGCCGCCCAGGTGGGGGCCATGCCGGAGACGCCGGAGACCCGGCTGACCCTGGCCAGGCTGGCGGCCGAGGACGGCTTCGCGGGAGTGCGGGACATGCTCGACGACCTCGACCGGGCCCTGCCCGGCGACTGGCGCGTCACCTGGTACCGCGGCGTGGCCGGGCTCGCCGTCCGCGACCCCGATCTCGCGGTGAGGTCGTTCGATCGGTGCGTGTCGATGATGCCGGGAGAGCGGGCGCCCAAGCTCGCGCTCGGCTTCGCGCTGGAGCTCGCCGGTCGCGATCCGGTCCCCTGGTACGAGAGCGTGTGGCGGACCGACCACGCCTACGTCAGCGCCGCCTTCGGGCTGGCCAGGACGGGCCGGACGGCGGTGCTCGACGAGGTGCCGGCGTCCTCCAGTCACCGGGTGGCCGCGCAGCTCGCGCTGGTGGCCGCCGCCGCCCGCCGGGACCCGCGGGCGCTGCACCCGGGCGAGCTGACCGCCGCCGCCGACCGCCTGGGCAAGCTGGCCGACCTCGACCCGCGCCGCCGCAAGCGGCTGACGGCCGAGATCCTGCGTGCCGCGCTCACCTGGCTCGACGGCAACCAGCCGGCGCCCGGCGCGTGGGTGGCGGACACCCCCTTCACGGAGCGGGGCGTGCGGGGGCGGCTGGAGTCGATCTACCGCGAGCTCGCCGGCGCGGCGTCCTCGCGGCAGGAACGGTACGCGCTGGTCGACCTGGCCAACACTGTCCGGCCCCGGACGTGGCTGTGATGTGCCCGCTGTGCGAGGCGCCCGTGGCCCGGGGCGACTCCTTCTGCGAAGCCTGCGGCCACCCGCTCGCCTCCCCCTCCTGCGTGTCCTGCGGCGCCGCCGCCGTGGACGCGGAGGGCTACTGCGAACGCTGCGGCGTGCGCCAGCCCACGGCCAGGGACCATGCCGAGTCCGTCCTCCCCCACGGCGCCGCCGCCGTCACGGACCGCGGCCTGCGCCGCGCCCGCAACGAGGACGCGGTAACCCTGATGACGCTCACCCCACCCCCGCCGAACCCGATCCCACCAGAAGCGACCACCATCCCGGTAACCACATCAGCCCCAAGAACACCCCCACCCGGCGCGGTCGGTTCGGGGATTATTGCGGTTGTTTGTGATGGGGTGGGGAGTTCGCCGCGGGCTGATGAGGCGGCAGCAGCGGCTGTGACGACGGCCGCGGCGGCGCTGGCGGAGGGGCGGGCGCACGAGGAGGCATTCGGGCTGGCCGGTCTGGCGGTGGGGAAGCTCGCCAGTTCCCCGGACCATGCCCCGGCCTGTACGTACGTGGCCGCGGTGGCGCGCCCCGGCGAGATCACGCTCTGCTGGGTGGGCGACACCCGCGCGTACTGGCTCGCCGACGTCCCCGCCGACGGGGGCGTGCGGCGGGAGGGGACGCTGCTCACCGAGGACGACGTGGCGCCCACCGGGGAGATCACCGCCTGGCTCGGGGCCGACTACCCCGACGTGCGCCCCCGCACGCGCGTCTTCACGCCGCCGGGACCCGGCCTGCTGCTGGTGTGCAGCGACGGGCTGTGGCGCTACCTCGCCGGCTACCGCTTCCCCACCGAGGGAACCCCGCTCGACCAGGCCCGCCAGATGCTGCGCCACGCGCTCGACTCCGGCGGCCACGACAACGTGACCATCGCCTTGATCCCTCTAGGAGGCACGCATGGGTGACCAGCCCTCTTTCACCTTGCAGATCGACCAGAACAAATTCCTCCCGGTGGACGGCCGGGAGGTGCACGCCATCCTCACGATCGGCTCCACCGGCGCGGCCGTGGCGGAGACCGCCACCGAGGCCGCCGAAGTGATCATCGTGGACACGTCGGGTTCGATGAGCGGCAGCAAGATCCGTGACGCCCGGACGGCCGCCGCCACGGCCGTGGAAACACTGCGCGACGGCGCGTACTTCGCGGTGGTCTCCGGCACCTCGACGGCCAAGGTGATCTACCCGCACGGCCACGGCCTGGTCCGGGCCACCCCGGCGACCCGGGCCGAGGCGCAGCAGGCCATCTCCAGGCTGACGGCCCGCGGCGGCACCGCGATGGGCGAGTGGCTCAACCTGGCCGGCCACCTGCTGTCGGCGCACCCGAACGCGGTCCGGCACGCCATCCTCATGACCGACGGCCAGAACAACGAGCGCGAGGAGACGTTCCAGCACGTGCTGCGCGCCTGGAGCGGCAAGTTCGTCTGCGACAGCCTCGGCGTCGGCGCGGACTGGGTGCCCGCCCAGCTCCGCATGGTGTCGGAGGCGCTGCTCGGCAGCTTCGAGTTCGTCAGGAACCAGCACGAGCTGGCCGAGTTCTTCCGCCGGATCACCCAGACGGCGATGGCCAAGACCGTGCCCGACCTGTCGCTGCGCGTGTGGGTGCCGCAGACCGCCACGCTCAAGTTCGTCAAGCAGGTCTCGCCCACGCTGCTCGACCTGACCGGCAAGCGCGCCGACGTCAACCCGATGACCGGCGACTACCCGACCGGCTCGTGGGGTCAGGAGGAGCGCGAGTACCACCTGTGCGTGGAGGTCGCCCCCGGCCAGATCGGCCAGGAGATCAGGGCCGGGTGGGTGAAGCTGGTGCGGCCCGACACGGACGAGGTGCTGGCCTCGGGCAACGTGCTCGCCCAGTGGACCGACGACCTGGCCCAGTCCACCCGCATCAACCCCAAGGTCATCCACTACACCGGCCAGGCCGAGTTGCACCAGCTGATCCAGGACGGGCTCAGCGACCGCGCGGCCGGCAACGTGGAGGCCGCCACCGCCCGCCTGGCCAGGGCCAGGAAGATCGCCGCCGACTCGGGCCGCGAGGACACCGCGCGGCTGCTGGACAAGGTGGTCGAGGTCGATCCCGTCCAGGGCACCGCCCGGCTGGTCAGGAACGTCGACAAGGCCGACGAACTGGAGCTGGACACCGGCTCCGTACGCACGAGCAGGCTCCGCAGGACGGAGGGCGGCTGATGGCGACCTGCCCGCAGGGGCACGCGTCGAGCACCGACGACTACTGCGACGTGTGCGGGACGCAGATGTCCGCGCCCGCCCCGCAGCAGCCGGGGCCGTCCCAGCCGCAGGGGTCGCGGCCGGCGGAGAGCTGCCCGATCTGCGCCACCCCGCGCGTCGGCCAGTTCTGCGAGGTGTGCGGCCACTCCTTCGACGGCGGCGCGCTGCCCGCGCAGACCCCGGCGGCCGGGGCCCGCTGGGAGGCGGTGACCGCCGCCGACCGCGCCTACTACGACCAGGTCATCGCCCAGAACGGCCCGGACGCCGCGGCCATGGCCTTCCCCCCGTACTGCCCGGAACGCTCGTTCCCGCTCATCGGCGAGCAGGTGCGCATCGGGCGCAGCCGCAGGGGCCGTGACCTGACGCCCGAGATCGATCTGGCCGGGCCGCCGACCGATCCGGGCGTGTCGGGCCTGCACGCGGTGCTGCTGGCCACGCCCGGCGGGACCTGGATGCTGGTCGACCCGGGCTCGGCGAACGGCACCCAGGTCAACGGCAAGCCCGTCACGGTGAACGTGCCGGTCCCGGTGGGGCCGGGCGACCGCATCCACCTCGGCGCGTGGACCGTGATCACGATCAAGGAGGGCACGCCTTGACGGTGACGCCGATCTCACCCGCGCCGCCCGCACCCCACCAGGCCGCGCCTCCGGTCAGGCGGCGGGCCGCGCGCAGCGTGCCCGGCAGGGTCCGGGTGCTCACCGGGGTGGCGGCCGCGGCGCTCGCGCTGCTGTTCGCCGCCGTCGCCGCCGGCGGCACCACCGCGGGCGACGGCCTGCGCGTCATCGGCCGCGACGCCGGCCCCCAGGTGGTCGCCACCTCCGGCCTGTACTTCGGGCTGAGCGACATGGACGCGCTGATCGCCGACGTGCTGGTGATGGGCCCCGAGGACGGAGGACTCAGGGCCAAGGCCCTCGCGCGGTACGAGCAGCAGCGCTCGGCCGCCAACCTGGCGCTGCTGGAGGCGTTCCAGCTGGCCGGCGACGACCAGGCGGAGCGCCGTACCATCCAGTCCGTGCTGGACGGGCTGGGCCGCTACGAGCAGCTGGTCGCGCGGGCGCTGCTGCTCGACAGCCAGTCCAGTCACGCCGCCGGGGACCCGCCCGCCTCGGTCCTCGGGGTCTACCGGGACGCCACCGACCTGATGCGCCAGGTGCTGCTGCCGCAGGCCTACAACCTGACGCTGGAGAGCGGCACCATCGTGCGCCGCACCTACGACGACACGGCCGGGATGCTGCCGCTGGTGCGGGCCGCGGTGATCGTGGCCGGGCTGCTCGCGCTCGGGTGCCTGCTGTACCTGCAGGTGTACCTGGCCCGGCGGTTCCGCAGGGTGCTCGGGCTCGCGCTCGTCGGCGCCACCCTGGCGACCGCGGGCGCGATGGCGGCCGGGCTGAGCGTGATCCAGCGGGACATCGACTTCCTGCGGACGGCCAAGTTCGAAGGCTTCGACTCGGTGGTGACGCTGGCCAGGGCCCGCGCCATCGGCAACAGCATGCAGGGCGACCAGAGCCGCTTCCTGCTGGACAAGGAGCGGGCCGACACCTACGAGCACCGGTTCCTGGACAAGTCGCAGCGGCTGATGTACGTCGAGGCGGGGAGCCTGGCGAAGTACCAGACCGCGGTGCGGAGGGCCGAGGACTTCCGGGGCATGCTGGGCCCCGAGCTCGCCGGCGCGACCGCCGAGCCCGTGCTCGACGCCTACCTCCGCTACCAGGAGGCCGACAGCCTGATGCGCGCGCGGGCGGCCACGGGCCGCACCGGTGAGGCGGTCGCGATCAGGCTCGGCGAGGTGCGGCAGGCGTTCGCGAAGTACGACGAGGAGCTCGTGAAGGTGGCCGAGCGCAAGCAGAGCGTCTTCACCTCCGCCGTCGACCGCGGCGAGCGGGCGCTGGACGAGCTGTGGACCGTGCTGCCGTTCGCCATGGGCGGCATCGGCGTGCTGCTGGCCCTGGGCGTGTGGCCACGACTGAGGGAGTACCGTTGAAGCGGCTGATGATCGTGATGCTCGCGGCGGTCGCGCTGGTGGCCGCCGGATGCGGCGCCGGCGCCCCCGGGTCCCTGCTCGACAAGGACGAGATCGTCATCGGCGTCCGGCCCGACCTGCCGTCGGTGGGGTTCAGGAAGGGCAGCGGGTTCGAGGGCTTCGACGTCGACGTGGCCGCCTACGTCGCCGGGCGGCTCGGCAAGGACTACCGGCTGGTCCCGGTGCTGGCCGCCGAGCGTGAGGACGCGGTGCTCTCCGGCGAGGCCGACCTGGTCGTGGCCACGTACACGATCAGTGAGGACCGCAAGCAGAAGGTGCTGTTCGCGGGCCCGTACCACATCTCCTACCAGGACATCCTGATCCGGCCCGACGAGAGCCGGATCAAGGACGTGCGCGACCTGCGGGGCCGGCGCATCTGCGAGGTGGAGGGCGCGAACGCGGCCCAGCGGGTGGTCGAGGAGCGCGGGGTGGCGGCGGAGGTCAAGCCGTTCCCCGACTACCAGGCGTGCATGGTGGCGCTGAAGCAGAACCAGGTCGACGCCATCACCACCAACGACGTCATCCTGGCCGGGCTGGCCAAGCAGGACGGCGGCGGGCTGCGCCTGGCCAACGCCCAGTTCAACGAGCAGCGGACCGGCATCGGCATGCGCCGGGGAGACGTGGCCGGGTGTGAGGAGGTCAACCGGGCGATCACCGACATGTACCAGGACGGGACCGCCGCCAAGCTGCTGCGCGAGTGGTTCGGCGGCACCGGCCTGGACTTCGGCACGGTCGCGGTGCCGCAGTTCGAGGGCTGCTCGTGACACGACGGCGGGCCGGGGAGGCTCCCCGGCCCGCTGTCGTGACCACTCAGTCCAGATAGTCGCGCAGCATCTGCGCCCTCGTCGGGTGGCGGAGCTTGGCCAGGGTCTTCGACTCGATCTGCCGGATGCGCTCCCGGGTGACGCCGAACTCCCTGCCCACCTCCTCCAGCGTGCGCGGATGGCCGTCGGCCAGGCCGAAGCGGAGCTGGATGATGCGTTGCTCGCGGTCGGACAAGGTCGCCAGGATGTCGTCGAGCTGGTCCTGCAGCATGATGAACGCCGCCGCCTCCATGGGCACGACCGCGTCGGCGTCCTCGATGAAGTCACCGAGGTCGGAGTCCTCCTCGCCGATCGGAGACTGCAGCGACACCGGCTCCTGCGCGATGCGCTGGATCTCCACGACCCGGTCGACGGGGAGGTCCATCTCCTTGGCGATCTCCTCCGGGATCGGCTCGCGGCCGAGGTCCTGGTGGAGCTGCCGCTGCACCCTGACGAGCTTGTTGATCGTCTCCACCATGTGCACGGGGATGCGGATGGTCCGCGCCTGGTCGGCGATCGCCCGCGTGATCGCCTGACGGATCCACCAGGTGGCGTAGGTGGAGAACTTGTAGCCCTTGGTGTAGTCGAACTTCTCCACGGCACGGATCAGGCCGAGGTTGCCCTCCTGGATCAGGTCCAGGAACAGCATGCCGCGGCCGACGTACCGCTTCGCGATCGACACCACGAGCCGCAGGTTGGCCTCGATGAGGCGCTGCTTGGCCCGGGTGCCCTGCCAGACGAGCTCCCTGAACTCAGGGAAGGCCAGACGCGAGACCCCGTTGCCGAGCTTGTCCTCCGCGAACAGGCCGGCTTCGATCGACTTGGCGAGCTCCACCTCCTCTTCCGCCGTCAGCAGCGGCACCCGGCCGATCTCCCGCAGGTAGATACGGACCAGATCACTGGTCGGCGCCCGCTTGCCTACGTCTTCCTCATCGGCGCGGGTGGTCTCCTCGTCGCCCTGGGGCTCGAGGACCTCCACACCGTTCTCGGCGAGCATCCGCACGACGCGCTCCAGCGCGTCGGAGGGAAGCTCGGATCGGTCAAGCGCGGCTGCGACGTCATCGACGGTTACGCTCCCGCGCTCCCTTCCCTTAGCGACGAGGTCCGCCACCTGATCTACGGATGGCGGTCCACTTGGCAGCACCGATGCACCCACGGGAGACAGTCTGCAGTATTGGTTCCATAAAATGGCAGACCCATTTTTGTCACCGAAGGTAAGGCCATCACCCTTACCGAATTGAGATCCCTTTAAGGTTTAGCCGGAGTTTGATCAGGAAAGTAAAGTCAATTACGCGGTCTGGATTGGTGTGTCCGGCTCGGTGAAGCGCCGGACACATGGGTCTTGCTGCCCGGATGCCGCTTTGTGCGGCATTACCGGGTCTACCACTCGGCTATGCGCCGATCAGCCACCCGCGTGGTAGACCGTCCCTCCGGCGGGCCTGTCGTACGTTTCGACGATCTCGGCCCGCTTCTCATCGAGATCCACGCGCACCCGCCGGCCCATTCCGCCGCCGTCGCCGCGTACGGTCACCTCCGCCGTTCCGGTCCACGTCGCCGCGGCCGGGCGGACGCCCGCCGGAAGCGGGACCCTCGCGGTCACCTTCCGCGACCCGAGGTCGTAGACGATCATCGACGGCCGCTCCCCCGGGACGTACACGGCCAGCCGCCGTCCGTCGGCGGCCGCCGCCGCCACCCTGGGCCGGTCGTCGCCCCCGCCGTCGGCCACGGACGAGGGCCAGCGAGGCAGGTTGTGGGCGACCACCTGCGGCGGCACGTCCCTGCGCAGGGTGCTCCCGCGCAGATCGGTGACCCGCGCGGCGATCAGCATGCTCTCCTCCACCCGCAGCAGCTCCCCTCCGTCGCCGCTGAACCCGGCCGTGCAGGAGAAGCCGTCCTCGGCCGGGAGCGTGCCGACGGCCCGGCCCGAGCGCACGTCGTACACCCGGATCCGCCTGCCCGCGTCGTTGGGCAGGTACGCCAGCCGCGACCCGTCAGGCGACAGCAGCAGGCGGGTCTCGTCCACGCCGACCTCGTTCGCGGGCTGCTTGACCGTGCCGACGAACCGCCGCTTCCCGCCGAGCTCGTAGGCGATCAGCCTGCGGTCCCCCGCCCGGAAGTAGGCGACGCGGCTGCCGTCGGCGCTGACCGCCACGGGCTCGTGCCCCTCGCCGGTCGAGGTGTCGGGCAGCTCGTGCGCGCTCCCGTCGGCCAGGACGAGGCGCAGCTTGCCACACGCCTTCTCGCCGCAGACCCGCTGCACGGCGTAGCGGATGTGCGTGCCCTCCGTACCGGCCGGAACGCCCGCGAGGACGAGGGAGAGCGCCAGCATCGCGTTGATCATCACTTCACCGGTCCCGTGGCTGCGATCTCGTACGCGTCCAGCCGCCGGGTCTTCCCGGTCACCGGATCGAGGGCGTGGATCCAGAACGACGCGGCGCCCATGTCCCCCAGCTCCCTGACGAGCCGCAGCCGGCCGTTCGGCCCCCACTCCAGCGAGCCCGCGCCGTACCGGGGCCCGACCACCCTGCCGTGGCCCAGCCACGCCCCGCGCCGCAGGTCGTAGCGGCGCACCTGCTGCGGCGCCTTCTCGCTCGTCAATCCCTGCGGCAGCAGCGCCAGGAGCGTCCGCCCGTCGGCGGCCAGCGCCAGGGCGGTGTGGTGGATCACCACCTCCTGCGGCGGCGTGACCGCGTGCGAACCGCCGCGGAGCCGGTGGACGACGACCTGGACGGTCCGATCGGGCCGGTCCCGGGTGGCCAGCACCTCGTCCCCGTCAGCGCTGAACCCGAGCGCCCGGTCCCCCGCCGGGACGCCCCTCAGCGTCCGCCCGGACGACGTGTCGACCACCACGCCGTCGCGCCGCTTCGCCGCGTCGCTGAAGTCGACCAGCAGCCGCCGCCCGTCGGCCGAGAGCAGCAACCGGACGTGCGCGGTGCCGGCCCCCTCGCCGTAGGCCGGGAGCACGACCGGCTTCCCGCCGGGCCCCCGTCGCACCACCAGCCGCCCGTCGCCGGCCCGGAAGTAGGCGATGGCGCGGCCGTCGCCGCTGACCTCCAGCGGCGACGGCCCGTCCTCCGCCTCGCCCGCCCGCGACCCGTCGGCCTTCGTCGCGTAGCGGGCCGCGTCGGGCAGCTTCACCCAGCGCCCGTCACGCATCAGCAGCCGGTACGGCTCGCCCTCGCACGGCTTGAAGTAGTCGCCGCCGCAGTTGGGCAGCCATCCCGTCCGCACCGGGACGTCCGCGACGGCGACGCCGCCACCGGCCGCCAGGACGGCGGACCCCGCCACCAGAACGGTCACCATTCGGATCTTCACGGGGTGTTGGACAGAGGCCGCCCGGCGAAAGTTCGCCGGCGTCCGGCGGGCTAGCTTCCGGCCGCCCGGTCGCGCAGGACCCGGCGCTGCTGCTCCAGGGCCACCAGCTCGCCGAAGAGCTTGTTGTATTCCTGCTGCTCGTCGACCGGGTTGAGCCGCTGGATGCGGGACTTCACCTGGGCGATGGCCCGGTCGACGGCGATGGCCTCGATGGCCGCGAGCATCGCGCCCGCGTAGCGCTCCTCGGCGTGGGAGTCGGCCTGGATGGTCTCCACCGCGAACCGGGTCACCAGCGCCGCCGCGCCCTCCTCGTGGGCGTGTTCGAGCAGCCGGTCGACCCACGGGCGGCCGCCGTGACCCGCCGCCGCCAGCCCGCCCGCCGCCGCGATCAACCGCTGCAGCGTCACGTGGTCGGGCGCGGTGAACGCCTGCGGGTCGAGCGCGTCGAAGCGCGGCCCGAGCAGCGCCGGCCGCTGCACGGCCAGCTTGAGCAGCTCGGCCTCCACCCGTACGTGCGGATCGACCGGAGCGGGCCGGGGGGCCTGCTGCGGGCGGCCCGCCTGCGCCCGCCCCACCTCGCCGATGCGCTGCATGACGAACCGCTCGTCCATGAACCCGAGCCACCGGTCGAGGTCGATGGCGTAGCGCTTGCGCAGCCCCGCGTCCTTGATGCCGGCCACGATCGGCGCCGCCGCGTCGAGCGCCGCGATCTTGCCTTCGTTGCTGCGCAGGTCGTAGCGGTCGATGGTGCTGCGGATGGCGAACTGGAACAGCGGCTCGCGGCTCGCGACCAGGTCGCGCACCGCCGCGTCGCCCTGCTTGACCCGCAGGTCGCACGGGTCGAGCCCGTCGGCCTGGATGGCGACGTAGGTCTGCGTGACGAACTTCTGCTCGTCGGCGAATGCCCGCAGCGCCGCCTTCTGGCCGGCCGCGTCGCCGTCGAAGGTGAAGATCACCTCGCCCCGGAACTCGGCCTGGTCGAGCAGGAACCGGCGCAGGATCTTGATGTGCTCCTCGCCGAACGAGGTGCCGCAGGTCGCCACCGCCGTCGGCACGCCCGCCAGGTGGCAGGCCATCACGTCGGTGTAGCCCTCGACGATCACCGCCTGGGCCCGCTTGGAGATCTCGCGCTTGGCCAGGTCGATGCCGTAGAGCACCTGGCTCTTCTTGTAGAGCGGGGAGTCGGGGGTGTTGAGGTATTTGGGGCCGTCGTCGGAGTCGAGCAGCTTGCGGGCGCCGAACCCGATCACGTCGCCGGTCGAGTCCTTGATCGGCCAGATCAGCCGCCCGCGGAACCGGTCGATCGGCCCGCGCCGCCCCTGCTTGGCCAGCCCGCCCTTGATTAGCTCCTCGGCGCTGAACCCGCGCGCCAGCAGGTGGCGGGTCAGCGCCTCCCACTCGGCCGGGGCGTAACCGACCTGGAACAGCTCGGCGTCGGCCCGCTCGAACCCCCGCTCCGACAGGAACCGCCGCCCGGCGCCGGCGTCGGGCGCGAACAGCTTGGCGGCGTAGAACTCCGCGGCCAGCCGGTGCGCCTCGATCAGCCGCGCCCGCTCGCCGTGGTCGCGCCGCGGCACGTAGCCGCCCTGCTCGTACTGCAACTGGATGCCGGCCCGCTGCGCCAGCCGCTCGACCGCCTCGCCGAAGGTCAGATGCTCGACCTTCTCCACGAAGGTGATCACATCACCGCCTTCGGAGCAGCCGAAACAGTAGTACATCCCCCGCTCGGGGGTGACGTTGAAGGACGGCGACTTCTCATCGTGGAACGGGCACAGCCCCTTGAGGTTGCCGCCTCCGGCGTTGCGCAACTGGATGTGCTCGCCGATCACGTCGGCGATGGGGGAACGCTCGCGTACGAGCGCGATGTCGACGTCACGGATCCGGCCAGCCACGCCGGTGAGTCTATGCGGAGCGCCCGACACTTCTCCCACTGAGAGCGATGTGACCTGCGGGACGGAGAGGAAGCAGCGGGATGGAACAGGTCGCACCCGTTGGTCCGAAAGACGTTATGGGACCGCTCCCTGTCGGCTACAAAGGTAAAGGTTGTCCTCGGATACGGTGGAGATCATGCGAGCGGGGCGGATCGGCCTGTTGGCGGCGTCGGCCGGCGCCGCGCTGCTGGTGAGCGGCTGCAGCCAGCCGGCCGGGATCGCGGGCGTGCGGTCGGCCGCCACCACGTCCGGCGCGGGCTCCGCGGCGGTGACCTCGCCGGCCCCGACACCGGCCCCGCAGGGCCCCGTCGAGCCGCCCGCGGGCGACGACCCGGTGCGGGTGCCGCCGCCGAAGCTCTCCAAGTACACCTACACCTTCCCCGTCAAGGGCTGCGAGGTGACCTACCAGAGCAAGCTGCTGGTGCTGCCGAAGACGACGATCTGGGCGCCGCGGGGATGCGCGTTCGTGGCGCCGGTCGACGGCGTGGTCGACGAGGTCAACACCGCCAACCGGTGGCTGCCGTCCACCGACGAGGGCGCCCACCGCGAGGGCAGGTTCGTCACGGTCATCGGCGACGACGGGGTGCGCTACCTGGGCGCCCACCTCGACAGCGTGGCCGAGGGCATCCGGCCGGGCGTGAAGGTGAAGGGCGGCCAGACGCTGGGCCGGGTCGGCACGTCGGGCAACGCCCGCGACACCGGCCCCAACCTCTACTTCGCGATCTCCTGGAAGACCGGCCCGGCGTTCTGGTGGGTGCGCAGGGGCATGGTCGAGCCGTGGGACTATCTCGACGCGTGGCGGTCCGGCAACCGCACGTTCTCACCTCGCCAGGAGACGCTGGCGCTGCGCCGCAAGCTCGGCGAGACGCCGCCGTGCAGGCTGCTGTGCGGCGGGAAGCGGGCCGAGCCCGCGTCGGCCGAGCCGACCCCGACGCCGACGCGGAAGAAGAAGCGCGCCACCCCCACGCCGGAGCTCGCGATCACGCTCGCGCCGACGGCGTCGGTCGGCACCGTGCGGTGACGCGCTCAGCGTGACAGCCGCCGGTGCCAGGCGACGGCGGAGGTGTCGGTCAGCGAGGCGATCTGGTCGATGACCACCCGCACGCGGTCCGCGTCGCCGGCCGCCTCGTCGAAGGCGGGCCTGAAGGCGGGCTCCAGCGTGCCGGGCGCGCCGAGGGTGATGAGCGAGGCCAGCTCCATGATCAGCTCACGCTGCCTGGCCTGGTTGGCGTGGTGGTCCTCGGTGGCCATCACGTAGTGGGCGGTGATGCCCTTGAGCAGCGCGCACTCCAGGCGGGTCGACTCCGGCACGACGAGGCTGGTCCGGTGGCGCAGGCCGTACGACTCCCTGGTGGCCGTCTGGGCGGCGCGGCAGAAGCGGCCGATGAGCCCGCTGGTGAGCGCCTTGAGCCCGGCCAGGTCGGAGAGGGTGGCCGTGAAGCGGCGGGGCCACGGCGGGGCGGCGACCAGCTCCGCGAAGAGCTCCTCCAGCTCGGCGAGGTCGGCGCCGGGCGCGTACCAGGTGCGGGTCGTCACGCAGACGGCCGCGCGCTCGGCGGGCGAACGCAGGGCCTCCGGGACGACGTGGCCGGAGTGCAGCGCGTCCTCCAGGTCGTGCACCGAGTAGGCGACGTCGTCGGCCCAGTCCATGATCTGCGCCTCGAAGCTGACGCGGCCGTCGGGCGCGCCGTCCCTGATCCACCGGAACACCGGCAGGTCGTCGTCGTAGACGCCGAACTTGGGCGACTCGCCGCGGGTCCACGGGTACTTGATGGAGGCGTCCAGCGCGGCCCTGGTGAGGTTGAGCCCGGCGCTGGTGCCGTCGTCGGCGATGACCTTGGCCTCCAGCCGGGTGAGCAGCCGCAGGCTCTGCGCGTTGCCCTCGAAGCCGCCGCAGGGCTCGGCCAGCTCGGCGAGCGCCGTCTCCCCGTTGTGGCCGAACGGCGGGTGGCCCAGGTCGTGCGCGAGGCAGGCGGTCTCCACCAGGTCGGGGTCGACGCCGAGGGTGGCGCCCATCTCGCGGCCGACCTGGGCGCACTCCAGCGAGTGGGTGAGCCGGGTGCGCGGGATGTGCTGGCCGGCGCCGAGCGCCTCGGCCGGGCCGACCACCTGCGTCTTGGCGGCGAGCCTGCGCAGCGCGGCGCTGTGGAGCACCCGTGCGCGGTCTCGTTCGAACGCGCTGCGCTCGGGGTTGCCGGGTGGTTCGGGCACCCAGCGTGCGGTGTCGTGTTCGTCGTAGCCGGCCATAAGGGAGCGATTTTATCCGGTTTCCGGTTTTCGCTAGGGTCGAAGCCACGCCAGAGTCCCCCCGTCCCCGGGAGCCCTCACCCATGACGACCGCGTTCCGGGCCGTCCTCGCCTTCTGCCTGCTCGCCGGCTTCTACGTGCTCGTCGGCGTGATCGTGCTGGCGGCGGTCGCGCTCGACGTGCTGCTGATCATCGACTTCCACGCCAACTTGATCAAGTTCGCCGTGGTGCTGACGCTGGCCGCCGCCGCGCTCGTCCGGACACTGATCATGGTCAGCCGCAGGCAAAGCGGCGAGCAGCCGGGCGTGGCGGTCACCAGGGAGCACGAGCCGGTGCTGTGGCAGACCGTCGAGGACCTGGCCCGCCGGGTCCGCACCGCGCCGCCTGACGAGATCCGGCTGCTGCCGGACGTCAACGCGGCGGTCGCGGAAGACACCCGGTTCCTCGGGCTGAAGGCCACCAGGCGGCGCATGTACATCGGGCTGCCGCTGCTGCAGACGCTCACGGTCGACGAGATGCGGGCGGTGCTCGGGCACGAGCTGGGCCACTACAGCGGCGCGCACACCCGGCTCGGCGCGCCCGTCTACCGCGGGCGGGTCTCGCTCATCGCGACCGTGCGGGGCCTGGACCGCCACCCGTTCGTCCAGCGGCTGTTCACCTGGTACGCCAAGCTCTACATGCGGGTGTCGCAGGCCGTGTCGCGCAGGCAGGAGCTGGAGGCCGACGAGCTCGCGGTGGCGATCGGCGGGCGTCAGGCGATGGCCGACGCGCTGCGCAAGATCCACTACACGGCGGCGGCCTGGGAGCTCTACACGGCCACGTACCTGTCGATGGCGGGGGCGGGCGGCTGCCGGCCCGCGGCCGTGTTCGGCGGCTTCCAGTCCATGCTGAACGACGAGTCCCGGCGGGCCCAGCTGACCGAGCTGGCCGCGCGGCCCGAGGAGACGTCCCCGTACGACTCGCATCCGAGCCTGGCCGAGCGGCTGGCGGCGGTGGAGCGGCTGCCGGAGCCCGAGCACGTGCCCGACCCGCGCTCGGCGCTGATGCTGCTGCACGACGCCGACGTGGCCGCCAACGCCGTGGAAGGGTCCCTGTGGACGCCGCAGGCGGCGGCCGCCCTGCGTCCGGTGTCCTGGGACGAGCTGGTCTCACAGGGCATGTACGAGGGTCGCAACGCCGAGGCGCTGCGCGACCTCGCGGTGGCGGGCGCCCGGGTGGTCGGGGCGTCCAGGCCGTACCTGGACGCGGCCTTCGAGGCCATCGCCAGAGGGCGTCAGGCGGAGCTGGAGGCGGCTCTGCGCGAGCTGGGGTGGGCCCCCGAGGAGGGACTGCTCGCGCGCGTGCTGGGCGCCGCCCTGGAAGGGCTGCTGATCCAGCACGGCCAGGCCCGCTGGGCGCTGTCCTGGTCGGGGCCGGCGCGGCTGCTGTACGACGACGGCGAGGAGGTGGCCCTCTCCGGCTACGCGGCCCAGGTGTCCGCCGACCCCGCGGCCATCGGCGGCCTCCGGACCTGGCTCGGCGACCTCGGCGTACGCCACGACTACATCCCAGCCAACGCCGAACCAACCCCCATCCCGTCCCCCTGACCTCCCCCGTACGAGCCCCATCCTCAAGACTCTCCGTACGGGACCTTCCCTCGTACGAACCCTCGCCCGTACGAGACCTCCCCCCGACAGGACGCGTCCCCGAAACTCCCCGTACGGGACCTTCCTCGTACGGACCTTCGCCCGTACGAGACCTTCCTCGGAGGGGACCTTCCTCGGTCGGACCTCCAGACAGGGCCCGACCCCGAAACTCCCCGTACGAGACCTCTCCTCGTACGAGACCCTCCCCGGGTAGGACGCGTCCCCGAAACCTTCCATACGGGACCATCCCCCGGACGAGACCGTCCCCGAACCCCCATGCGAGACCCTCCCCAGGCAGGACCCGTTCCCGAAACTCTCCGCGCGGGACCATCTCCGCACGAGACCATCCCGGGAAGTCTCCGTACGGGACCTTCCCCGTACGGGACATTCCCCGAGGTAGGACGCGTCCCCGAGACCCTCCGTACGGGACCGTCCCCCGGACGAGACCGTCCCCGAAACTCCACGCACGGGACCATCCCCCCGCCACAGAACTCTCCGTACGGGACCTCTACTCCTACGAGGCCTCCCCCGGACAGGACGCGTCCCCTAAACCTCCGCACGGGACCATCCCCGTACAGGACCCTCCCCGTACGGGACTATCCCCCGGACGGGACCCGTCTCGGAACTTCCCGTACGAGACCTCTTCTCGTACGGGATCTCCCCCAGATAGGGCGCGTCCCCGAAACTCTCCGTAGGGGACCATCGTCCGCCGGAAACTCCCCGTACGGGGGCCTCTCCTCGTACGAGACCTCCCCGGACGGGACCCGGCCCGGGAGCTCCCCGTACGAGGACTTCCTCGGACGGGGTCTTTCCGGTGGGGGAAGGTCGGTCAGCGGGTGTCGGAGTCGGTGTCGCTGAGGGCGGCGCGGCCGGCTTCGAGGCGGGCGACCGGGATGCGGAAGGGTGAGCAGGAGACGTAGTCGAGCCCGGTGTCGTGGCAGAAATGGACGGAGTCCGGGTCGCCGCCGTGCTCGCCGCAGATGCCGATCTTGAGGTCGGGCCTGGTGGCACGGCCTTCCTCGGTGGCGATCGCGACCAGCCGGCCGACACCCTCGCGGTCGAGGGTCTCGAACGGGGAGACGCCGAAGATGCCCAGCTCCAGGTAGCGGGAGAAGAACGAGGCCTCGACGTCGTCGCGGGAGAAGCCCCACGCCATCTGGGTGAGGTCGTTGGTGCCGAACGAGAAGAACTCGGCGGCCTCGGCGACCTGCCCGGCGGTCAGGGCGGCCCGCGGCGTCTCGACCATGGTGCCGATCAGCGCGTCGACACCCACCTCCGCGAGGATGGCGGCGGCCTCCTCGCGGACGCACTCCAGTTCCTGCACGGCGGCGATGAGCGGGATCATGATCTCCGGCCGGGCGCCGGGGACCTCCTTGGCGGCCTGGGCGATGGCGCGTACCTGCATGGCGAACAGGCCGGGGATGACCAGGCCGAGCCGTACGCCGCGCAGGCCGAGCATCGGGTTCTGCTCGTGCAGTCTCTTGACGGCGGCCAGCAGGGCGCGGTCCTTGTCCGTGGCCTCGCCGGTGGCGACCTTGACGGACAACCCGACGATGTCGGGCAGGAACTCGTGCAGCGGCGGGTCGATGAGCCGGATGGTCACCGGCCGGTCACCCATCGCCTGGAAGATGCCCACGAAGTCGGACTTCTGGAGGGGTTCGAGCGCGTCCAGCGCGGCCTGCCGCTCCTCGGCTCCGGCGGCGAGCACCAGGTCCTCGACGAGCTGGCGGCGGTCGCCGAGGAACATGTGCTCGGTGCGGCACAGCCCGATGCCCTCGGCGCCGAAGCGGACCGCCCTGGCGGCGTCCTCGGGGTTGTCGGCGTTGGCCCGCACGCCCAGGCGGCGTGCCCCGTCGGCGTGCCGCATGATGCGGTCGACCGCCTTGACCAGGTCGTCCTCGGGCTCGGCGCCTTCGAAGTACTCGACCACGGCGGAGGCGACCACCGGCACCTCGCCGAGGAAGATCTCTCCGCTGGTGCCGTCGATGGAGATCACGTCGCCCTCGTTGACGACCACGCCGCCGGGGGCGGAGAACGTGCGGCCGGCCGTGTCGACGTCCAGCTCCTCGGCGCCGCACACGCAGGTCTTGCCCATGCCGCGGGCGACCACGGCGGCGTGCGAGGTCTTGCCGCCTCGGCTGGTGAGGATGCCGCGGGCGGCGATCATGCCGGACAGGTCGTCCGGGTTGGTCTCGCGGCGCACCAGGATGACGTCCTCGCCCTGGGCGGCCAGCTCGGCGGCCCGCTCGGAGGAGAAGACGGCCTTGCCGACGGCCGCGCCCGGCGAGGCGTTCATGCCCTTGGCGATGCGCCGCTTGTCCGCGCCGGCGTCGAAGCGGGGGAACATGAGGCGGGCGAGCTGGTCGCCGGTGACCCGGGTGACGGCCTCGTCCATGGTGATGAGGCCCTGGTCGACGAGCTGGGTGGCGATGCGGAAGGCGGCGCCGGCGGTGCGCTTGCCGACGCGGGTCTGCAGCATCCAGAGCTTGCCGCGCTCGATGGTGAACTCGATGTCGCACAGGTCGCGGTAGTGGTTCTCCAGCGTCTCCATGATCGACAGCAGTTCGTCGTAGGAGCGCTTGTCGAGCCGCTCCAGCTCCTGCAGCGGGATCGTGTTGCGGATGCCGGCGACGACGTCCTCGCCCTGCGCGTTCTGCAGGTAGTCGCCGTAGATGCCCTGGCGGCCGCTGCCGGGGTCGCGGGTGAAGGCGACGCCGGTGCCGGAGTCGCCGCCGCAGTTGCCGAAGACCATGGAGCAGATGTTGACGGCGGTGCCGAGGTCGGCCGGGATGCGTTCCTGGCGGCGGTAGAGGATCGCGCGCGGCGCGTTCCAGGAGTCGAAGACGGCCATGACGGCCATCCGCATCTGCTCGCGCGCGTCGGCGGGGAAGTCGTCGCCGGTCTGGTCGCGGACGATGCCCTTGTACGACTCGACCAGGCGCTGGAGCTCACCGGCGTCGAGGTCGGTGTCCTGGCGGCCGTCCTTCAGAGCGTCGAGGGCGTCCTCGAACAGGTCGCCGTCGATGCCGAGCACGGTCTTGCCGAACATCTGGATGAGCCTGCGGTAGGAGTCCCAGGCGAAGCGGTCGTTGCCGCCCGCCTGCTTCGCCAGGCCGTGCACGGACTCGTCGTTGAGCCCGATGTTGAGCACCGTCTCCATCATGCCCGGCATCGAGAACTTGGCACCCGAGCGCACGCTGACGAGCAACGGGTCGTCGGCCTGGCCGAGCCGCTTGCCCATGCTCTCCTCGAGCGCCCGCAGGTGCTCCTCGACCTCCCGGTCGAGCCCTTCGGGCAGGGCGCCCTCTGCCAGGTAGTGGCGGCACGCCTCAGTAGTGATCGTGAACCCCGGAGGAACGGGCAGCCCGAGATTGGTCATCTCGGCGAGGTTGGCGCCCTTTCCGCCCAGGAGATCTTTGAGATTCCTGTTGCCCTCGGTGAAGTCGTAAACGTACTTGGCCACCACAGCTCCAATCAACGCTTCTACTCGGACTCTACCGGCGGAATTGATGATGAAACTGCACTCTTCGGTTAAGTCAACGTTTCCCCAGCTCAGACGCCCTTCAGAGGTCTAATCCATTGATTATTCCGACCACTTCGGGAAGTGGTTTATACCAATGGTTCAAACCAATTCTTGAGCATCGGGCGCAGAATCGGATCACTGCTATACAAGCCGTCGGAAGGGCTGGCGTACGGGTCGGTCATGGAGATCAGCCGGCACCCGCGCGGCGGCCCACAGATGCCGCAGGCGCGACGATGGCAGCAGGCCGGACCGTCAGGGGAACGGGTTGTGGTCGGGCGCCGGGCCGGGGGCGCCGCCGCGGGCCGGTAGCCACAGCACGAACGTGGCCCCTTCCCCGATCCGCGAGTGCACCGCCACCCTGCCGCCGTGCGACTCCACGATCTGCCTGACGATCGCCAGCCCCAGCCCGGTGTGCCGGTCGCGGCGGCTGGCCTCACCGCGCCAGAACCGGTCGAACACCCGCGCCTGGTCCTCCGCCGCCAGCCCCGGGCCGTCGTCGCGCACGGCCACCCACAGCCAGCCGCCGGCTTCGTCCACGGCGGCCTCCCGGTGACCGGCCTTCTGGTGGCCGGACCTCGCGGCCGCCCAGCCCGCCGCGCGGTGCAGCGGCCGCAGGCGGGACGCTCCGCCGGAGATCATGTCCGTCGCCCCCCACCGGCCGGCGGCCACCCGCACGCGCCCGCCCGGCGGGGACAGCCGCACCGCGTTGGACAGCAGGTTGGCCACCGCCCGCCGGAGCGCGTCCTGGTCGCCGGTCGTCTCCAGGCCGGGCATCAGCCGCCTGGTGATGGTGAGGCCGCGCGCGGTGGCCAGCGCCGCGTACTCCTCGCAGGCCTCGACGGCCACCCGCGACAGGTCCAGGTCGGTGTCGGCGAACGCGGTGCCCTGCCTGCGGGCGCTGGCCAGCAGGTCCTCGACCAGGCGGGTCATCCGGGTGGTGGCCCGGTCCACGACGGCGACGGCCCGGCCGCGCTCCTCCTCACTCGCCTCCGGCGACAGCAGCACCGCGTCCACGTTCGCCCTGATGATCGTCAGTGGGCTGCGCAGCTCGTGGGAGGCGTCGTCGATGAGCTGCCGTTGCGCCCGGAACGCCTCCTCCAGCCTGTCGAGCATGGTGTCGATGGTGTCGGCCAGGTCCTTCAACTCGTCGCTCGGGCCGCGCAGGGTGATCCGCCGTGACAGGTCCGTCGCCTGGATCTCCTCGGTGGTACGGGTGATCGACCGGACCGGCCGCAGCACCCGGCCCGACAGCAGCCAGCCGATGCCCAGGCTCGCCGCGAACAGCCCGCCCAGCGTGTACAGCGAGTAGTCGCGCAGGGTGGCGAGCGTCCCGACGTTGATCGCGTTCTCCACCTCTTCGATGAACACCACTTCCTGCTTGCCGACGTACTCGCCGTCCCGGTACGTCTTCGCGATCTCGGTCGCGTACGAGCGCTGCTCGGTCGTACGGGAGACCGCGTAGTAGATGCCGCCCAGCACCAGCGCCGCGAGCAGGAAGAGCAGCCCCGAGTAGAGCACGGTGAGCCGGAACCGGATGGTGTGGATCATGCGGGCTCCCTGAGCCGGTACCCCCGGCTGATGACGGTCTCGATCAGGCCGTCGGCCTGGAGCTTGCGGCGCAGGTTGCCGACGGTCACCCGGACGGTGTTGGTGAACGGGTCGGCGTGCTCGTCCCAGACGTGCTCCAGCAGTTCCTCGCTGGAGACCACGTAGCCCGGTCTGGTCATCAGGTAGTGCAGGACGCCGTACTCCTTGGGGGTGAGCGCCAGCGCCCGCCCGTCCAGCGACACCTCCATCCTCGCGGTATCGATCCGCAGCGTTCCCACCTCGAGGACGGAGGTGCCGCCGGTGTCCCTGCGCAGCAGGGCTCTGACCCTCGCCAGCAGTTCGGGAAAGGCGAACGGCTTGACCAGGTAGTCGTCGGCGCCCTCGTCGAGTCCGCGCACGCGGTCGTCCAGCCGGTCCCGCGCGGTGACCATGATGATGCGCACGCCGTCGCCCGTCGCCCTGACCGCCCGGCACAGCTGGAAACCGTCGCCGCCGGGCAGGTTGAGATCGAGCAGCACCAGGTCGTAGGAGTTGACCTGGAGCTTCTCGTGCGCGGTGAGGGCGTCGGCGGCCACGTCGACCGCGTATCCGGCCCGGACCAGGCCCACGCGTAACGCCTCCACCAGGTCTTCCTCGTCCTCGACGACCAGCAATCGCATACTTCGGACCCTAGTTTCGGATGAGGCGGTCCGCGATGGGCGCGGCCCGGTCGATGGGGATGGCGAACCCGATGCCGATGTTGCCACCGCCCCGCCCGGCCGCGATCGCGGTGTTCACCCCCACGACCTGGCCGCGGGCGTTGACCAGCGGGCCGCCGGAGTTGCCCGGGTTGATGGAGGCGTCGGTCTGCACCGCGGTACGGGACGCGCCGCCCAGCCGCACCTCCCGATCGGTGGCGCTGACGATGCCGGCGGTGACCGTCCCCGACAGGCCGAGCGGCGAGCCGATGGCGAGCACCTGCTCCCCCACCGACAGGTCCGCCGACCGGCCCAGCGTGGCCGGCGGCAGCCGGGCGGAACCCGCGCCCACCACCTCCAGCACGGCCAGGTCCTCGTCGTCGTCGGAGCCGAGTACCCGCGCGCCCAGCCTGCGGCCGTCGCTGAGCACCACCGTCACGTCGAACGCGCCCCGCACCACGTGCGCGTTGGTGAGGACATGGCCGCTCCCGTCCACCACGAAGCCGGACCCGCCTGCCCGGCCCGCCTCGACGGACACCACGCTCGGCAGGACCATCGAGGCCGTCGCGCTCAGCCCGGTCGCGCCGCCCGAGACGGCCGGCGCCGCCCGGGGCAGTGCGGTGGCGGGTTCCCCGTATCGGAAGGCGGCCGCCCCCGCCAGTCCGGCCGCGGCACCGGTGACCGCCGCGACGAGCACGGCGGTCACCAGGAGACGACCGCCCCGGCGCGCGGGTTCCACGGGGCGGGAGGGCGGCGGGACGGCAAGGGGCACCTGCGTGAAGGCGGGGCCGCTGGGCCTGCCGAGCCCGTTCACGGCAGCCTCGCGAACCAGAGCATCGAGGTGGCCGCCGCCAGCAGCGCCGCGATCAGTCCCGCCGCGACGAACCACTGCCAGATCTCCTGCCGTTCGGTCCGATAGCCGACCGAGGTGCCGATGTCCTCGTACACGGCCTGGAGCTCATCGCCGCTGGCCGCCTCGTAGAAGCCGCCACCGGCCGTCTCCGCGAGCCGTTGCAGCGCGGGGCCGTCCACCGGCACGGGCAACTGTCTTCCCTGGAGTTCGATGACGCCCTCCTGCGTGCCATAGGCGATCGTGGTGACGGGCACGCCTCGGGCCGCCGCCTCGCGCGCCGACTCCTCGACGGTCCGGCCGGTCGTGTTCTCGCCGTCGGACAGCAGCACGATGTGCGCGGGCGGGGCCTGCTCCTCGGTGTCGAGCGCCTCGATGGCGTCCAGCGAGGAGTAGACGGCCTCGCCGATGGCGGTGCCCGCGGTGGTGGTCAGCCGGTCGAGCGCGCCGAGCACTGCCGGGCGGTCGGTGGTCGGCGGCACGACGACCGAAGCATTCTCGGAGAACGCCACCAGGCCCAGGTTGAACCGGGGCGGCAGGTGCTCCACGAACTGGGTGGCCGCCTGCCTGGCCGCGCTGAACCGGTCGGGGCTGACGTCGGTGGCCGCCATCGAGGCGGACACGTCGAACGCCACCATGATCGTGGCCCGTTCCCTCGGCACCGTCACCTCGGCCGTCGGCCTGGCGAACCCGCCCACCAGCAGCACGAACATGGCGAGCGACAACGCCGCCGGCACGTGTTTGCGCCACCCCGGCCCGCGCGGGGCGACCTTGTCCAGCAGATCGAGATTCGTGAACCGCACCGCGTACTCGGTGCGCCGCCTCTGCGCGACCACGTACCCTGCCGCGAGCAACGCGACGGGCACCAGCAACAGCAGCCACATCGGCGAGAGCAGCGTCATGCGACCTCACCCCCTCCCGGCGGAGGCCCCTCACCGACGACCTGCCCCCTCCCAGCCGGCCGCCCCTGACCGAGCGGACGGTCTTCCTCAGACGGGGCGTCGGAGCGGGCGAGGGCGCGGCGGAAGGCGGCGAGCCGGGCAAGCCCCCGTCTCCGGCCCTCTCCGGATCCAGCGGGCTCGGGTGAGGGGCCGTTTCCGGAAGGGCGGCCTGCCGTCGTGGTGGTTGAAAGGGGTGCGGGGGAAGGCCCCGCGGTGGCGGAGCGGTGGGCGAGGCGGCGGTGTTTCAGGACGTGGCGCACCAGGTCGCGTACCCAGTCGCCGTCCGTGCGCAGGCGCAGGTGGGCGACCCCCGCGCGGCGCAGGCCGGCTTCGATGGCGGCCCGCTGGCCGGCGGCCGCTTCGGCGTAGCGCAGGCGGAGGCGGGCGCCGGCCGTGGAGACCTCGCGCCGCCGCCCCGTCTCCGGGTCGACGAGCGTCAGGACGCCCACGTCGGGGAGCGACAGCTCCCGCGGGTCCAGGACCTCGACCGCCAGCACCTGGTGCCGGGCGGTGAGCCGTCGCAGCGGCCCCTCCCACGTCCGCGGCGCGTCCAGGAAGTCCGACACCACGACCACGAGGCCGCGCCGCCTGACAGTCCGGCAGAGCTGATCGGCGGCGGCGCCCAGGAGCGACCCAGGGGTGCCGGGCGGGGTGCGCGGCAGCGAGAACACGGCTCGCAGCAGCGCCATCAGGTGCGGCCGCCCGGTCCTGGCCGGCAGCACCCGGACGCCGTCTCCGTGCAGCAGGTGCGCGCCCATGCGGTTGCCGGTGCGCTGGGTGAGGAAGCCGACCGCGGCGAGGGCGGCCAGCGCCAGCTCCCGCTTCTCCATCGACGCCGTGCCGAAGTCCATGCTGGCGCTGGCGTCGAGCAGCGCCCAGATCTCCAGCTCGCGATCGGCGACGAGCTCGCGCACATGGGGTTCGTTCGTGCGCGCGGTGACGTTCCAGTCCATCCGCCGCACGTCGTCTCCGGCCTGGTACGGGCGAGCCTCCGCGGGTTCGCTGCCCGGCCCGGGGAACAGTCCGAGATGCTCGCCCTGCAGCAGCCCGTCCAGCCGCCTGGTGATGGTCAGCTCCAGCCTGCGCAGCGCGGGCTCGGCCGTCAGGTAGGAGCTCATGCCGCTGACTCCTGCTGCGGGGCGACGACCGGCAGCGGCACCGCCGCGAGCACCCGGTCCACGACGGCCCGCGGCGGGACGTCGTCGGCCAGCGCGTCGAACGACAGCACCAGCCGGTGCGCCATCACGTCGTGCGCCAGGTCTCGCACGTCCTCCGGCAGCACGTACTCGCGACCCCGCATGAGCGCCAGCGCCCGGCCGGAGGCGAGCAGACCGAGGGTGGCGCGCGGGCCGGCGCCGAAGGCGAGCAGCCCGCGCAGGTCGGGCAGCCCGTAACGCTCGGGCTCGCGGGTGGCGTGGACGAGGCGGACGGCGTACTCGGCGACGGCGTGGTGCACGAACACCTCGTCGGCGCGCCGTTGCAGCGCCACCACCTGGTCGGGGGTGAGGACCGGCTGTGGTCGCGGCGGGTCCACGCTCATGCGGTAGGCGATCGCCAGTTCCTCCGACTCGCTGGGATAGCCGACGTCCACCTTGAGCAGGAACCGATCGCGCTGCGCCTCCGGCAGGTGGTAGACGCCTTCCGACTCGATGGGGTTCTGGGTGGCCAGCACCAGGAACGGCCTGGGCACCTCGTAGGTGCGCCCGCCGATGCTGACCTGACGCTCAGCCATGATCTCCAGCAGCGCCGACTGCACCTTGGCGGGCGCCCGGTTGATCTCGTCGGCGAGCAGCAGATTGACCATCACCGGGCCGAGCTCGATGTCGAAGGTCTCGGTCGACGGCCGGTAGATCCGGGTGCCGACGATGTCGGACGGCACCAGGTCGGGCGTGAACTGGATGCGCGAGAACGTGCCGCCGACGACCGTGGCGGTGGTCTCGGCGGCCAGCGTCTTGGCGATGCCGGGCACCCCTTCGAGCAGGCAGTGCCCGCGGGCCAGGACCGCGACGAGCAGCCGCTCCACCATGTGGTCCTGCCCCACGATCACCCTCTTGACCTCGAACAGCGCCCGTTCGAGCAGCGCGGCTTCGGTCATGGCCTGGCCTCGGGGCAGTCGTCGACGACGACCCGCAGTTCCAGCGCCGAAGGCTCCGGCTCGGCCATGGCGGCGCCGCCGGTCGCGAGGAGCGCACCGGCGGCGGCCAGGACGAGCGCGAGAAGTGTTGTGCGTGCCATGGATCCCCCTGTCTTTCAGCTATGGGGGCCACTCCATCAAGGGCACGCGAAAAGGGGCGTAACACTGGCTTTTACATGATTTTTCGGTGCACGGGGTCTGGAGTGAGCGGCGCGGCACACAACAGAAGGGGGCCCCTCCGTAGAGAGGCCCCCCGCGACGCGGCGCGCGTCAGTCGTTGAGGTGCTGGCGCAGGTAGCTCTCCACCTGGTCGATGGAGATGCGCTCCTGGCCCATGGAGTCGCGCTCGCGGATGGTCACGGCGTTGTCCTCGAGCGTGTCGAAGTCGACCGTGATGCAGAACGGAGTGCCGATCTCGTCCTGGCGGCGGTAGCGGCGGCCGATCGCGCCCGCGTCGTCGAACTCGACGTTCCACCGCCTGCGCAGCGCCGCGGCCAGGTCGCGGGCCTTGGGCGACAGGTCGGCGTTGCGCGACAGCGGCAGCACCGCGGCCTTGACCGGGGCGAGCCGGTGGTCGAGCCGCATGACCGTGCGCTTCTCCATGACGCCCTTGGCGTTGGGCGCCTCGTCCTCGGTGTAGGCGTCGATGAGGAAGGTGAGCGTGGCCCGGTCGACGCCGGCCGACGGCTCGATCACGTAGGGCACGTAGCGCTCGCCGGTCTCCTGCTCGAAGAAGCTCAGGTCGGTGCCGGACGCCTTGGAGTGGGCGGTCAGGTCGAAGTCGGTCCGGTTGGCGATGCCCTCCAGCTCACCCCACTCGCCGCCGGCGAAGTTGAAGCGGTACTCGATGTCGACGGTGCGCTTGGCGTAGTGGGAGAGCTTCTCCTGCGGGTGCTCGTAGAGGCGCAGGTTGTCCTTGGCGATGCCGAGATCGGAGTACCACCGGAAGCGCTCGTCGATCCAGTATTGGTGCCACTCCTCGTCGGAGCCGGGCTTGACGAAGAACTCCAGCTCCATCTGCTCGAACTCGCGGGTGCGGAAGATGAAGTTGCCGGGCGTGATCTCGTTGCGGAACGACTTGCCGATCTGGCCGATGCCGAACGGGATCTTCTTGCGCGCCGACTGCTGCACGTTGAGGTAGTTGATGAAGATGCCCTGCGCGGTCTCCGGCCGGAGGTAGGCCAGGCCGGACTCGTCCTCGACCGGGCCGAGGTAGGTCTTGAGCAGGCCGCTGAACTGGCGGGGCTCGGTGAAGGCGCCCTTGTTGCCGCAGTTGGGGCAGGTGACGTCGGCCAGGCCGCGCTCGGGGGCCTTGCCGTTCTTCTCTTCGTACGCCTCGAGCAGGTGGTCGGCGCGGTAGCGCTTGTGGCAGGACTGGCACTCGGTGAGCGGGTCGGTGAAGGTCTCGACGTGGCCGCTGGCCTGCCAGACCTCGCGGGCCAGGACGACGCTGGAGTCGAGGCCCACCACGTCGTCGCGCGACTGGACCGTCGACAGCCACCACTGCCGTTTGACGTTGTTCTTCAGCTCGACGCCCAGCGGGCCGTAGTCCCAGGACGCGCGCAGTCCGCCGTAGATCTCGCTCGACGGGTATACGAGCCCGCGGCGCTTGGCGAGGCTGACGATGGTGTCCATGACGTCGGTGCGTCGTGCCATGTTGATCGGATCTCTTTCCGGCTGGAGGTCGGCGAGGAAATGAATGTGTGAGATCCCAGCTTAGGGGAAGGGCGAGCGGCTCCGCGCCCGACTATCGCTACGCCCCGTCTTGGACGAGAACGTCCTCGAAGGCGGACGGTTCGTTCACCATGAGGATCATGAGCGGGTACATCTCCATCCGGGCGGTGGACAGCGCCCGGCGGTAGAACCCGGCGCCCTCCCACTCGGTGACCAGGGCCCACAGGTTGGGCTCGTCGACCGATCTGGCGAGCCTGCCGCGCAGGTAGCCGGGCTGGGCGGCGAGCGTGTCGAGGATGACCTCGGCCTGCTTGGCGAAGCCTTGCGACTGGGCCTCTGGAACGGTGTAACGGATCACGGCGAGCACGCCCCCAGCATGTCAGACGTTCGATGGATGCCGGGGCGATTCGGGCGGCGCTAGGCTCGGGCCGTGGCCACTGACGACGACCGCCTCAAGCATCCGCTGGCGCAGCCCCGCGAGGATCACCAGGGCAAGCCCAAGCGGCCGCTGCCGCCGGGCGAGCAGTTCTTCACGCCCGGGGCGACGGGGATGCGCAAGGCCGTGGAGCGGCGCAGCGCGGCGCCGATGGCGTTCCTGTTCACGCAGGTGCCGCGCTGGGTGACGCCCGCCGTCATGGTGGTGCTGCTGCTGGCCGGGTTCGCGGTGCAGAGCTGGCTGGGCGGGCTGGCCGCGCTGCCGGTCGTGGTGTTCGTCGGCTGGCTGGCCTATCTGTCGTGGCCGTCGCTCGGGGTGGGCGGCAAGCTGTTGCGGGTGGCGATGCTGACGTTCCTGGTGCTGCTGGTGGCGACCCGGTTCGGGCTCCTCTAGGGGATGAGCGTGTAGCCGGGGAAGTTGCCCGGCAGGCGCTCGCCGTCGGGGCCCTGGGTGGCGGCCCTGACGAGCAGCTCGCCGCCGACGAACGCGCCGCGCCAGGAGGCGCCGAGCCCGCCGAACAGCTCCTCGCGGTCGCCCCGCGAGCGTGGCCGGTTGTGGCCGACCTTGAACGCCCGCACGTCCGGGGCGAGCCTGCGGTACGTGTCCTCCTCGTCGCAGGAGAGCGTGGCGACCAGCGCGCCGTTGCTGGCGTTCATCGCGGCCAGCAGCTCCGCCTCGGTGTCGACGAGCACGAAGCTGTCGACGGGGCCGAACGGCTCGGCGTGGTGGAGCGGGGACGAGCGGGGCGGGTCGAGCAGGGCCACCGGCGCAAAGTAAGCGGAAATATCCTGACCGGGCAGGAAATTTCCGGACTCCACGGACGCCCGGTGCAGCGGCACCGCCCCCCGCGCCACCGCCTCGTCCACCTGGCCGGCCAGCTCCTTGGCCTTCGAGGCGTTGATCAGCGGCCCGAAGTCCAGCTCCGGCAGCGGATCGCCGGGATGGGCGACGGCGAGCGGATGCCCGAACCGCAGCGACCCCACCGCCTCCAGGTAGGCCCCGAGGAACTCGTGGAACAGCGACCGCTGCACCACGAACCGCGGGTAGGCGGTGCACCGCTGCTTCCCGTAGTCGAAGGAGGCCCGGATCTGCCGGCCGAGCAGCTCCCAGCCGGAGTACTCCCACACGCCCCAGCAGTTGAGCCCCTCCTGCTCCAGCACGTGCCGCCGGTCCAGGTCGGACAGCGAGCCCGCGACGTGCCCGCCGGCGTCCCTGCCGCCCACGAACGACACGCAGCCCAGCGACCTGCCCGCCACCAGCACCGGTGACAGCTCCGCCCCGCTCCCGCTGACCAGCGTGAACGGCAGCCCTTCCCGGACCGCGAGCGCGCACGCCAGGGTGAGGCAGCACAACCCGCCGTCGGTCGGCGTCTTGGCGATGACCGCGTTGCCGGCCAGCGCCTGCACGAGCATGGCGTGCATGAGCACGCTCATCGGGTAGTTCCAGCTCGCGATGTTGCTGACGGGGCCGGGCAGCGGGGCGCGCCCCGCCGCCATCCGGTCGATCTCCTCCACGTACCAGCGCACCCCGTCGAGGCAGCGGTCGACGTCGGCGCGGGCCGTCTTCCACGGCTTGCCGATCTCCCACACCAGCAGCAGCGCGAGCAGGTCGCGGTGCGCGGCCATGGACTCCACGGCCGCCGACACCCGCGCCTTGCGCTCCTCCAGCGGCACGTGCCGCCACCGCCGGTGCTCCTCCACCGCGCCCGCCACGGCGCGCGCGGCGCCGGCCCGGTCGAGCCGGGGCGGCCCGGCGATGGCGGTGCCGTCCACCGGCGAGAACACCGGCGCGGGCCGCCCGTCCCGCTGCCAGAACCCGCCCCAGTGGTTGAGCACCCTGTCGTGGTGGAACGCCTCCGGCGCCCCCTCGCAGCACCTGTCGTACGCGTCCTGCCAGGACGTGCCCGGTTTGACCTGCATGAGCCTTCCTCTCAGTCTGACCAGTCGACGGCGACGAGCTCGGGCAGCGGCTCGAACTCTTTGACGGCGTCCAGCGAAGGACCCATGGCGGCGTTGGCCTCGCGCTCCACCATCACCTCCACCAGCACCGGAAGCCGCCGGCGGGCCGCCTCGCCGGACGCCCATGCCAGCGCGTCGCGGATGTCGCCGGGCAGTTCCACCCGGCGCGCCGGGCAGCCGAAGGACTCCATGGCCTTGACATGGTCGATGCCGCCCTCCCCGTAGTGCAGGTCCACCGCGAAGTTCATGCCGTACGGGATCTCGGCCTGCCTGATGAGACCCAGATACTCGTTGTTGATCATGACGATCACGAACGGGATGTTGTACTGGGCGGCGACCGCGACCTCCTCCATGAGGAACTGGAAGGAGTAGTCGCCGACGACCACCACGACGTCGCGCTCCGGGTGCGCGGTCTTCACCCCGATCGCGGCCGGCACCTCCCACCCGAGCGGCCCGGCCTGCCCGCACACGAGGTAGCGGCGCGGCAGGTAGGTCGTCTGGAACTGGCCGGACCAGATCTGGTAGAGCCCGATGGCGGTGACGAACGTGGTGTCCCTGCCGAAGTGCTCGTTGATCTCGCGGAACACCCTCGGCGGCTTGATCGGCACGTCCTCGAAGTCGTCCCTGCGGACCAGGGTGGCGCGCAGCTCGCCGACCCGGCGCACCCACTTGCCCGGCCGGCGCGGGGCGGGGTGCCGGGAGCGCGCCTCGTCCAGCAGCCCGGCCAGCACCGGCCGGGCGTGCCCGACGATCCCGAGGTCGGGCTCGAAGACCCGGCCGAGCTGCATGGGCTCGATGTCGACGTGGATGAACCGCCGGTTCCCCCGGTAGACGTCGAGGTCGCCGGTGTGCCGGTCGCCGAACCTGGCGCCCACGGCCAGCACGAGGTCGCTGTCGAGGAAGGCGGCGTTGCCCCACCGGGTCTGGGTCTGGATGCCGGCCATCCCGGCGAACAGCGGGTGGTCCTCCGGGAAGGCGCCCTTGCCCATGAGCGTCACCTGCACCGGCACCTGAAGGTGCTCGGCCAGGCGGCGCAGCTCCTCGTGCGCGTCGGCGATGATCACGCCGCCGCCGGCCAGGATCAGCGGCCGTTTGGCGGCGGCCAGCAGGTCCACCGCCCTGCGCACCGCCTGGGGCAGCGGCCTGGGCTCCTCGACGGGCAGCGGCGCGTCGACCGCGGGATCGTACCGGCAGGTCCCGCGCTGCACGTCCAGCGGCAGGTCGACGAGCACCGGCCCCGGCCGGCCCGAGCGGGCGATCCGGAACGCCTCGCGGAACAGCCACGGCGCCTGCGCGGGCTCCTTGAGCTGCACCGCCCACTTGGTGACCGGTTTGGCGATCTCCACGATGTCGACCGCCTGGAACGCCTCCTGGTGCAGCTTCGAGCTGACCGCCTGACCGGTGACGCAGATCATCGGGATCGAGTCGGCCATCGCCGTGTAGAGCCCGGTGATCATGTTGGTGCCGGCGGGGCCGGAGGTGCCGATGCACACGCCCACGTTCCCGGTCACGCGGGCCCAGCCGTCGGCGGCGTGCGTGCCGCCCTCCTCGTGGCGGACCGTGATGTGCCGGATCGAGCTGTGCTGGAGCGCCGCGTACAGCGGCAGGATGGCGGCGCCCGGGATGCCGAAGACGGTGTCCACGCCCTCCGACTCCAGCACCTTGACCACGGCCTCCATGCACGGGACGGCGTTCATCCGTTGAACCTTTCGACGACCTTGAGCAGGGCGGAGTGGTCGAGCGAGCCGTGGCCCTGGGCGCGGGCGGCCGCGACGAGCTGGGCCACCTGCGCGGTGAGCGGCAGCGCGACGCCGGCCTCGCGGGCGGCGGCCACGGCGATGCCCATGTCCTTGTGGTGCAGGTCGATGCGGAAGCCCGGGGCGAACTCCCGTCTGATCATGGTGTGCCGCTTGATGTCGAGGATCCGGGAGCCGGCCAGACCGCCCGCGAGCACGTCCAGACCGGCCACCGGGTCCACCCCCGACGCCTCCAGGAGCACGATGGCCTCCGCCACCAGGCCGTAGATGCCGCCCACCACGAGCTGGTTGGCGGCCTTGACCGTCTGGCCCGCGCCGGGCGGGCCGACGTGCACGATCGTGGTGCCGAGCGCGCCGAGCACCGGCCGGGCCGCCGCGAAGTCCTCGGGGTCGCCGCCCACCATGATCGACAGGGTGCCGTCGACGGCGCCGCGCTCGCCGCCGCTCACCGGCGCGTCCAGGGCGCGGACGCCCTTGGCGGCGGCCTCGCGGGCGACCCACCGGGAGGTGTCCGGCCTGATCGTGCTCATGTCCAGGTAGATCAGGCCGGACGCGCCGTGCGCGACGACGACCGGCGCGACCTCCTCGACCTGCGGCGAGTCGGGCAGCATGGTGATCACCACGTCCGCGTCGGCGACCGCCTCGGCGACCCCGGCCGCGCCCTTGCCGCCGCGGGCCTCCAGCTCGGCGACCCGTTCGGCGCTGACGTCGTAGCCGACGACGTCGTACCCGGCCTTGACGAGGTTGGCGGCCATCGGGCTGCCCATGATCCCGAGGCCGATGAAAGCTATGGTCACTGCCGCCTCCAAGCGAACGCGCCCGGCCCCTCGTGCCGGTACTCCAGCCCGACGTGCCCCCGGTAGCCCGCCGCCGCCAGCCGGGCGAAGATCTCCGGGTACGGCATGCGCCCGCTGCCGGGTTGCCCGCGGCCGGGGTCGTCGGCGATCTGCACGTGACCGAACCGGGCGGCGTGCGCGTCGATGAGCGCGAGCACGTCCTCCCCCATCACGTGCAGGTGGTACAGGTCGGCCAGGAAGGCCACGTTGTCCCGGCCCACCTCGTCGATCAGGTCGAAGGCGGCGGCCGACGAGGTGATCGGGTAGTGCGGGTTCTCCCGGGAGTTGAGCGCCTCGACGACCACGGTGGCGCCGGCGTCCGCCGCCGCGTCGGCCGCCGCCCGCAGATTCGCCACGGCCAGCGCCCGGTCGGTGCCCGGGTCGTTGCCGTACAGCGCGTTGAGCGTGCCGCAGCCCAGCTCGGCGGCGAAGCCGGCGGCGACGCCGACGTTGGCCAGGAACCGCGCGGAGTCGTCCGGCCGGGCGAGCAGGCCGCGCTCGCCCGCCGCCATGTCCCCGGCGTCGAAGTTGAGCCCCACCAGGCGCACGCCGGCGTCCTCGATGGCCGCGCGGAGCGCGTCCAGCTCGGCGCGGGACGGCTCGGCCGTGCCGAACGGCCACCACAGCTCCACCGCGTCGAACCCGGCCTTGGCCGCGGCGGCGGGCCGCTCCAGCAGCGGCAGGTCGGTGAACAGGATGGACAGGTTGACGTCGAACCTCATGGCGAGAGCCTCCCGAGCGCCGAGCGCAGCAGCCGCGCCGTCTCGGACGGGGTGCGGCCGACCCGGACGCCGACCGCCTCCAGGGCCTCCTTCTTGGCCTGGGCGGTGCCGGACGAGCCGGACACGATCGCGCCCGCGTGCCCCATGGTCTTGCCTTCCGGCGCGGTGAACCCGGCGACGTAGGCCACGACCGGCTTGGTGACGTGCCCGGCGATGTAGGCGGCGGCCCGTTCCTCGGCGTCGCCGCCGATCTCGCCGATCATCACGATCGCGTCGGTGCCGGGGTCCTCCTGGAAGGCCGCCAGGCAGTCGATGTGCGTGGTGCCCACCACCGGGTCGCCGCCGATCCCGACCGCGGTGGAGAAGCCGAGGTCGCGCAGCTCGTACATGAGCTGGTACGTGAGCGTGCCGGACTTGGACACCAGGCCGATCCGCCCGGCGGAGGTGATGTCGGCGGGGATGATCCCGGCCGACGACTGGCCGGGGCTGATCAGGCCGGGGCAGTTCGGGCCGATGATCCGGGTGCCGGCGCGGGCCGCCAGGGCGCGGAACCGTACCGTGTCGTGCACCGGCACGCCCTCGGTGATGACCACGCAGAGCGGCACCCGCGCGGCGACGGCCTCCTCGACGGCGCCGAAGGTGAAGCGCGGCGGCACGAACACCACCGACACCTCCGCGCCGGTCTCCGCCGCGGCCTCGGCCACCGAGCCGAACACCGGCACCGTGCGCTCGCCGAAGTCGACCGTGCGGCCGCCCTTGCCGGGCGTCACCCCGGCCACCACGTCGGTGCCGGCGGCCAGCATGCGGGCCGTGTGCCGGGTGCCCTCCGCGCCGGTCATGCCCTGCACGAGCACCCGGCTGTCCTTGGTCAGGAAGATCGCCATCACGCACCTGCCGCGAGTCTGGCCGCCGTCTCGGCGGCGCCGTCCATGGTGGGGACCTGCCGGACCGCCGGGTGCCTGGCCTCGCTCAGGATGCGCCGCCCGGCCTCCGCGTTGTTGCCGTCCAGCCGTACGACGATCGGCCGGCCGAGGCCGCGCTCGCCGAGCAGTTCCAGAGCCGTCACGATGCCGTTGGCCACCGCGTCGCAGGCGGTGATGCCGCCGAAGACGTTCACCAGCACCGAGCGCACGTCCGGGTCGGCCAGGATGATCTCCAACCCGTCGGCCATCACCTGGGCCGAGGCGCCGCCGCCGATGTCGAGGAAGTTGGCCGGGGCCGCGCCCGCGCCCGCCACCACGTCCAGCGTGCTCATCACCAGGCCGGCGCCGTTGCCGATGACGCCGGCCCGCCCGTCGAGCTTCACGTAGTTGAGCCCTTTGGCCCTGGCCCTGTCCTCCAGGCTGTCCGCGGGCTCCGCGTACTCCCAGGAGTGGCGGTAGGCGGCGTTGCCGTCGAGCGTCACCTTGCCGTCGAGGGCCACGATCCGCTGGTCTGCGGTGCAGATCAGCGGGTTCACCTCGACCAGGACGGCGTCCTCGGCCACCATCACCCGCCACAGCCGCTCCAGCACCTGCGCGGCGGCCTCCGGCAGCCCTGCCTTGGCCGCGAGCTGCCGGGCCGTCTCCGCGTCCACACCGGTCTCAGGGTCGATCTGGACGCGCACGATGGCGTCGGGGTCGGTGGCCGCCAGCTCCTCGATCTCCATGCCGCCCTGGGCGGACACCATGGCGAGGAACCCGCCCTCGGCCCGGTCCACGAGGAAGGCCGCGTAGTACTCCTCGAAGGGCACGGTGGCGGTCTCGACGAGCACGCGGTGCGCGGTGTGCCCCTTGATGTCCATGCCGATCACGTGGCCGGCCTCGTCCTCGGCGGCGGCCGGGCCCGGGGCGGTCCTGATGCCGCCCGCCTTGCCGCGTCCGCCGGTCTTCACCTGGGCCTTGATGACGACGGGCGCGCCCAGCTCGGCGGCGATCGCGCGGGCCTCCTGGGGGGTGGCCGCGACCTTGCCCGCGGGGATCGGTATCCCGTGGCGCCCGAAGAGCTCCTTCGCCTGATACTCGTACAGGTCCATTCGAGCCTCCTTTGTAGACGGTATACCGTATGGAATATCCCTCGTCCAGACCCTCGACAGGGCTCGGTGTACCGGATATTCCATACGGTATGGAGAATGCAACAACTGTCAGGGACTGGCGCGGGCGCTCCTACCTCGTGGGACCGGTGCCCGCCGACCGCACCCGGATGTTCCGTCTCGCGCTGGCCGCCATGGCCGCGATCGGTCCCCTGCAGTACGGCTTCGCGGCCCTGCTGGCCACGGACGCGAACGGGCTGATCCTGCTGGCCGCCTGCATCGTCTTCCAGGCCGTGGGCGCGCTGCCGGCCCTGCGGCTGGTCCGCCGCGGCCGCCTGCCGGTCCGCGCCGCGCTGGCCGCCGGCGCCGCCCTCACGACGCTCGGCCTGCTGACGGCCGCCCTCGTGGGCGCGGGAGCCCTCCCCCTCGCCCTGCTCGGCTACGCGGTGCTCGGCGGACTCGGCGCCGGAGCCGTGTACGGGGTCTGCGGCGAGGTGGTCTCCTCCTGGTATCCCGACCGTCCCGCCGCCCGGGTGAGCATGGTGACGGGCGCCTTCGGGTACGGTTCCGCGCCGCTCCTGGTGTGGGCCGGGCTCGCGCCCGCCATGACGCCGGCCGTGTTCGCGGTGGCGGCGCTGCTGGCCGCGGCGGCGATCGGGACGGCGGCCAGGTCCCTGCGGCTGGCCCCCGAGGGCTGGTGGCCGGAGACGGTGGAGCCCCGCGCGCACGCGCTGGAGGCGGCGCGGCTGCGCAGGACGCCCGGCGCGGTGCGGCAGTTCGGGCTGGCCCAGGCGCTGCGCACCCGGGCGCTGCCGGCCCTGGCGGTGATCCTGGCCTGCGCGGGCGCGGTGTCGGTGTTCGACGTGGTGGTCGTGGCGAGCACCGGAGCGTGGGGCGCGCTGGCCCTCATGGTGGCGCTCAACGGCGGCGGGCGGGCGGTCGCGATGCGGCTGTCGGAGTTCTTCGGCCGCCGCCTGGTGCTGGCCTCGGTGCTCGGACTCCTCGCGGTGGGCCAGGTCCTCCTGGCAGGCGCCATGAACCCCACCGCCAGACCGGCCGGCGGCGTGGCGGGCCTGCCCCCGGAAGCCGCGAACGCGGCCGCGCTGGACGCGGGGGCCGCGCCAGGGACCGGGGCCGCGCTGGACGCCGGGGCCGTGCTGGGGGTCGCGGCCGGGAGCCCGCTGCTCTGGCTCGGCGCGATCGCCGCCGGGCTGGGCGGCGGGGCGTTCTACCCGCTGGTCGCGAGCCTGGTCAGGGAGTTCTTCGGCGAACGGCAGACCTGCGAGATCCACGCGGTTGTTTACAGCGCCAAGGCCGTGGCAGGAGTGCTCGGTGTGGCCATGGCCGCGTACGCGCTCACCGCGCCCGCGACGGCGCTCCTGCTCGCCGCGGGGCTCGCCGCGCTGCCCGCGCTGGCGTCGACGCGGCTGCGCACCCCCGGCCTGCCCGCCACGATCCCGTTGTGACGGGCCGGCCCGTCACGATCCCCCCTATGACGGGCCTCCCCGTCATGATGCCCCTGTGACCTCGGTCTCTGTGATGAGACTCACGATCAGCCGAAGGTACGGGGCGGTATGCTGTAGGCAGTCGACCAAAACCATTTCGTCAGCCCCTGGAGTCAGAATCATGTTGCTGTCGGATCAGGCCGGTCGGGCGGCGGCCCCCAAGATCCCCCGCCCAGCCACGCTCCGGGAGAGCGTGATCGAGGCCATCCAGGAGCTCATCGTCTCCGGCCAGCTCAAGCCCGGCCAGCACCTGGTCGAGAGCGAGCTGGCCGAGCTGCTCGGCGTGTCGCGGCAGCCCGTCCGCGAGGCGCTGCAGCAGCTCAGCGGCGAGGGCTGGGTCGACCTGCACCCCGGTCAGGGCGCGTTCGTCCACATCCCCACGATGGAGGAGGCCGACCAGCTGCTCGCAGTCCGCGCGCTGCTGGAGACCGAGTCCGCCAGGCTCGCCGCGCGGCACGCCGGCGAGGACGGGGTGGCCCGGCTGCGCGCCCTGTGCCGGCGCGGCATCGAGGCCGTCCAGTCCGACGACGTGGACGGCGCGGTGGCCACCAACTCCGAGCTGCACGCCCTGGTCACCGAGCTGTCCGGCAACAAGGTGCTGTCCGAGCTGGCCAGCCAGGTCGCCCGCCGCGTGCGGTGGTACCACACGCCCGTGGCCCGGCAGCGCGGCATGGCCTCCTGGGAGGAGCACACCGCCCTGATCGACGCCATCGAGCGCGGCGACCAGGAGAGGGCCGCCCACATCATGCGCGAGCACACCGAGCACACCCGCGCCTCCTACATGGAGCAGCGCGAGAGCGAGCCGGTGGAGCCCGCACCCAAGCCGGTCCGGCGCCGCCGCCCGCGGACGCCGGCCACCGGTTGACCCGGCGTTCACACCCGGACGCCTATCCCGTAACACCTCGGGCAGAGGATGGGGACGCGGAAGTCGCCCCCGGCACTTCGAGCAGAGGTTTGGGACGATTTTTGTCTGAAACCAGGCGACGAAAGGAGGTGAACAGAGATGAAGAAGCTTGCCCGCTTCCTCCTTGGAGATCCCCTCGGTCAGCCCGCCGACGGCCGGCCGATCGGGATCGGCCTGGCCACCGCGCTCAGGAAGCAGCGTTCCGCCGACGACGCGGAGCGGTTCCTGACCCGGTGGGCCGAGCAGCGCCACGTGCACAAGAGCGCGCGCTGACGGCTGAGGTGCCGCGCACAGGGGTGGCGCCCCCCGCGCGCGGCGCGCCTCAGCGCTCCGAGTCCGAACGCACCGGATCGGACGACGCCGAGTCCTCCTCCAGCGGCTCCCCTGCCGCCTTCGCGTCGCGGGCCGACTTCATCAGGCTCAGCACCGTGGTCACGGCGAGAGTCCCGAGGATGACGCCCAGAGAGACCAGGATCGGGATCTCCGGCGCCCACGACACGCCGTCGTGGTGCATCGCCTCCAAGATGAGTTTGACTCCGATGAAGGCCAGCACCACCGACAGTCCCTTGCTCAGGTAGACCAGCCGGTCGAGCAGGCCGCCGATCAGGAAGAACAGCTGCCGCAGCCCCATGAGGGCGAAGGCGTTGGCGGTGAACACGAGGTAGGGCTCCTTGGTGAGCCCGAAGATGGCCGGGATCGAGTCGAGCGCGAACAGCAGGTCGGTGGTGCCGATGGCGACCATGACGATCAGCATCGGCGTCACCATCCTGCGGCCCAGGTGCACGGTGAGCCGGGCGCCGTAGTAGGTGTCCGTGGTCGGGAGCACCCGGCGCACCGCGCGCAGGGCGGCGTTCTCGCTGAACTCGGCCTCGTCCTCCTCGTGCCCGATCAGTTTCCAGGCGGTGTAGACCAGGAAGGCGCCGAAGACGTAGAACAGCCAGTCGAACCTGGCCACGGCCTCGGCGCCGGCGGCGATGAAGGCGCCGCGCATCAACAGGGCCAGGACGATCCCGATGAGCAGCACCTTCTGCCGGTACTGCCGAGGCACCCTGAACCTGCTCATGATCAGAATGAAGACGAACAGGTTGTCGACGCTGAGCGAGTATTCGGTGATCCATCCCGCGAAGAACTCGCCGCCGTGCTGCGCCCCCGAGACGAAGAGCAGCCCGCACCCGAAGGCGATGGCCAGGGCGACGTAGAACGACACCCAGGCCACGCACTCCCGGAAGGAGGGCTCGCGGGGGTTGCGGGCGACGAGGTAGAAGTCCAGCGCGAGCACGATCGCGAAACCGCCGATCGTGGCGAGCCAGACCCAGGCGGGCAGGTTCATCGACGAGCTCCCTTCCTGGTCTGCATGACCTGGGCATGGCGGACGTACAGGCCGAACAGCGCCTCGGCGCGGGGGTTGCCCGCGCGGCGGCGCATCAGCCAGGGCGGCATGACCCGTTCGTGCAGGAAGACGAAGCCGATCGCGAAGCCGAGACTCACCATCGCCTGGAACAGCAGGAAGGTGAGCACGCCGTCGTTCGCCCCGGCCCCGGCGACGCTCTCCTGGAGCAGCCGGGACAGCGGGAAGGCGGCCATCCAGTAGAGCCCGGTGGGGCCGAACGTGCCGGGCCGGAACACGCCGCGTCCGAGCAGCACCCCGTACAGCCCGCCGAAGAAGGCGAGCGGCGCGGACAGTGCGAGCGCGGACTGGGCGGCCAGGCCGGCGGGGACCTCCGCGAGGAGGGTCAGCCCGCCGGCCAGCGCACCGGCGACGGCTCCGATCGTCGCCCCGGGCAGGGCGAGTTCGAGGTCGTCCCGATCGATCATCAACCCACGACCACCCCGAAGGCGAACAGGCTGTAGAACAGCATGCCCAGATAGAACACCGCGCCGAGGCCGATGATCACGTTGGTCCACCACTTCGGCCTGATCGGTTTGGGCAGCATGCGGTTGTTGACCAGCAGCAGCGTCACGCAGTACGCGCCCATCGCGAACGTCGACAGGAACGCCAGCGTGTCCAGGATCCCCTCAGGCCCGTCGGCCGGGCCGAAGAGCAGGATCAGGATGCCGAAGATGATCACGCCCCACAGGAAGCCCGCGTACAGGTGCGACATGCGCAGCTTCTTCGCGCCGGGCACGAAGTTGTAGGTCATGTCGGCCTGGCCGCGCGAGAACGAGTCGAAGAGCCCCAGCGTGGCGTTGAGCCCGATCAGCGCGATGAACCCAAGGAAGACGCCGCCGAGCACCGAGCTGCCCGCCGAGGAGACGGCCTCGGACATGGCGCTCAGCGCCACGTCCCGGTCGTCGCCCCGCAGCGCGGTCTGCACCTCGGGGTTCAGCCGCGCCGCCGACTGGGCGATCACCGTGAAGGAGATCGTGACCAGCATGGTGATGCCCCAGAAGAGCGCCAGCGCGTCGAAGGTGACCCAGCGCCGCCAGCCCTTCCACTTGGCCATCTCCGCGGGGTCCTCGGTGTCGAACATGAAGCCCCGCGAGGGCATGGCCTCTTCCTCGCCCGCGTGCCGCAGCCCGCGGACCTTCGGGATGTGCGCGCCCATGCCGGCTCCGGAGTCGCGCAGGTGCAGCGTGTACCACATCTGCTGCATGCCCGACGGTCCGGCGAAGGCGCAGGCGCCCACGATGACCGGGAACCACGCCGCTGTCATGGCCTCCTCCGGAAGATAGCCGAAGGCGAACATGCCGGTGATGGTGGTGACCACGTCGTTCCACGAGCCCACCATCGCGGCGACCACGGAGGTGCCGATCACGAGCGTGCCGATGAGCAAGGACAGCACGTTCTCCAGGACGTTGTAGATCACCTTGGCCAGGCTGAAGATCACCCCGACCAGGATGAGCCCGGCTATGGCCGTGACCATCCACGGGATCCCGGTTATCTGCTCGAACGCCGCCGCGCCGGCCGACAGGTGGCCCGGCCAGATGTAGACCAGGACGGCGACGATGAAGAAGAACCACATGATGGGCTTGAACACCCGGGCCGCGCCGGAGAAGATGCTCTCCCCCGTGGCCATGGCGTACCGCGCCATCTCCAGCATCACCACGGCCTGCAGGGTGACGCCGATCAGGAACAGCCACCTGATCTCCGGCCCGAACAGCAGCACGAGCCTGGGCCACATGTAGGACTCGCCCATCCCCACGCCCAGGGCGACGAGGAAGACGGTGGGCCCCAGGATGTGCACCGAGGGAGGCGCATCGGGGAGTTTCCTGATGGGCATCGGCTCAAGCCGGCCCGCTTTCCATACTCGTTTGTCCTCATCCGGCGGCGCAGACGTCGCCGGGGTGTTGGATGTGTCCACCTACGGACCTCCTGGGGGGTTGGTTGTTCTCCTGCGCTGCCCCGATCGCCCCCTCGCCAGGTGATGAGCTCGGCTCTTAGCTCAGCAGCCCGGCCGCTCTTGCCCAGCGGTACTTGGCGCCCAGCACCGCCACCGGCTTCTCGGTCGTGTAGGGGTACGCGACCACGCCGTGCTCGAACAGGTACTCCGACGCCTCCTCGACCTCGGTGTCTCCGGCAAGCGAAGCCACGACGGGCTTGACGTTGCCCTTCTCCCGCTCCTCCGCCACGACGCGGGCGATCAGCTCCGCGAAGACCATCGGCGGGGTCACGATGGTGTGCCAGTAGCCCAGCACGAGCGCGTGGATCCGGTCGTCGGCCAGGCCGAGCCGGACCGTGTTCTGGTAGGTCGACGGCGGCTCGCCGCCGGTGATGTCGACCGGGTTGCCGGCCGCGCCGAACGGCGGGATGAAGGCGCGGAACGCCTCGTCCAGGTCCGGCGGGATGTCCATCAGCGTCAGCCCGGCGTCCACGCAGGCGTCCGAGAGGAGCACCCCGGAACCGCCCGCCCCGGTGATGATGACGACGTTCTCGCCCTTGGGCGCGGGCAGGATCGGCAGCGCCCGCGCGTACTCGAGCATGTCGTTGAGCCCGGGCGCGCGCACCACGCCGGCCTGCCGCAGGATGTCGTCGTACACCTTGTCGTCGCCCGCCAGCGCCCCCGTGTGGGAGCCGGCGGCCCGCGCGCCCATGGCGGTGCGCCCCGCCTTGAGCACGATGACCGGCTTCTCCTTGACGACCCGGCGGGCCGCGTCGACGAAGCCGCGGCCGTCCTTGAGGTCCTCCAGGTGCATGGCGACGGCCTTGGTGTTGTCGTCCTGCTCGAAGAACGTCAGCAGGTCGTCCTCGTCCACGTCGGCCTTGTTGCCGACGCCGACGATCGCCGACACGCCCATCTTGGTGGTCCGGCTGAAGCCCAGGATGGCCATCCCGATGCCGCCGCTCTGCGAGGTCAGCGCCACGCTGCCCTTGACGTCGTACGGGGTGCAGAACGTCGCGCAGAGGTTCTCCGGCGTGTAGTAGTAGCCGTAGATGTTGGGGCCGAGCATCCGCACGCCGTGCCGCCTGGCGATCTCCACGATCTCCTGCTGGCCCTCGACGTTGCCGGTCTCGGCGAACCCCGACGGGATCATGATCGCGCCGGCCACTCCCTTGCGCCCGGCGTCCTCCAGCGCGGCCGGGACGAACTTGGCGGGGATGGCGAACACGGCCACGTCCACGTCGTGCGGCACGTCGGAGATGCTCTGGTACGCGGGCAGCCCCATGATCTCGGGGGCCTTGGGGTTGATCGGGAAGATCCTGCCCTGGTAGCCGCCGTTGATGAGGTTGCGCATGACCGAGTTGCCGATCTTGCCGTCCTCGGCGGAGGCGCCGATCACGGCCACCGAGCGCGGCTTGAAGATCCGCGTCATCTGCCGCAGGATCTCCTCCCTCGGCAGCCGGTCGGGCTCCCTGGCCGGCTCGCCGATGATGATGCGCACGTCCGCGGCGACCGCCCCGCGCGCGTCGGCGAAGACCGGGTTGAGGTCCACCTCGGCGATCTCGGGGAAGTCCGTGACGAGCCTGCTCACGCGTTCGATCAGTTCCGCCAGCGCCTTGCGGTCGGCCGGCTCCGCGCCGCGTGCCCCACGCAGCACCTCAGCCGCTTTGATGTCGTCCAGCATCCCCAGCGCCTCATCACCCGAAACCGGGGCAAGCCGGAAGGTGACGTCCTTGAGCACCTCGACCAGGACACCGCCGAGGCCGAACGCGACGACCTTGCCGAAGGTGGGGTCGGTGACCGCGCCCACGATGACCTCGTGGCCGCCGCCGACGAGCTGCTGCACCTGGACGCCGTCGATGCGGGCGTCGGGGTCGTACGCCCGCGCGTTGGCCAGGATCTCGTCGAAGCCCTCCCGTACCTCCTCGGCCGTCTTCACCCCGACCAGCACGCCGCCGGCGTCGGTCTTGTGCAGGATGTCCGGTGAGACGATCTTCAGGACGACCGGGAAGCCGATCTCGGCCGCCAGCTCGGCGGACTGCCCCGCCGAGGTGGCCAGGCCCTCCCCGGGGGTGGCGATCCCGTACGCCTGGCAGATGCCGCGCCCCTCGGGGGCGGTCAGTGCCGTGCGGCCCTCGGCCAGCGCCTTGTCCAGCACGTCCCTGACCGCGCCGCGCGCCCCTTGCTCCACTAGATGACTCCGTTCGTCTTGAGCTCGGCCAGCTCGTCGGGGCTCACGCCCAGCTCGCCGTAGATCTCCTGGTTGTGCTCGCCGAGCAGGGGCGACGTCCTGACCTCCACCGGGGAGTCGGACAGCTGCAGCGGGCTGCCGACGGTGAGGAACTCGCCCCGCTCCGGGTGGTCGACCGCGACGACCATGCCCTCCTCGCGCAGCGACTCGTCCTCGATCAGCTCCTTGGTGGACAGGATCGGCCCGCACGGCACGTTGGCCGCGTTCAGCTTGTCGAGGACCGTCCACTTGTCGTGCCTGATCGTCCACTCCTCGATGAGCTGGAACATCTTGTCCAGCTTGGGCAGCCGCGCCTCGGGCGTGGCCCACTCGGGGTCGTCGGCCAGCTCGGCGCGGCCGATGATCTCCGAGATGGGCTTCCAGCCGACCGGCTGGACGATCACGTAGATGTAGTCGTTCGGCCCGCCGGGCGCGCAGCGCACCGCCCAGCCGGGCTGGCCGCCGCCGCTGGCGTTGCCGGAGCGGGGCACCTCGTCGCCGAAGGTCTTGTTCGGGTACTCGCGCAGCGGGCCGTGCGCCAGCCGCTGCTGGTCGCGGAGCTTGACCCGGGCGAGGTTCAGTACCGCGTGCTGCATGGCCACCTGCACCCGCTGGCCCCGGTCCGTGGTCTGGCGCTGATAGAGCGCGGCCAGGATGCCGGCGACGGCGTGGATGCCGGTGCCGGAGTCGCCGATCTGCGCGCCGGTGGCCAGCGGCGGGCCGTCCTCGAAGCCGGTGGTGGTCATCGAGCCGCCCATCGCCTGGGCGATCACCTCGTACGCCTTGAACGCGCGGTAGCGGCCGGGGCCGAAGCCCTTGATGGAGGCGTAGATCAGGCGCGGGTTGAGCTCCTGGAGCCGCTCCCAGGTGAAGCCCATCCGGTCGACGGCGCCGGGGCCGAAGTTCTCCACCAGGACGTCGGACTGCTTCACCAGCTCGGTGAAGATCTCCTTGCCGCGCTCGGACTTCATGTTGAGCGTGATGCTGCGCTTGTTGCAGTTCAGCATCGTGAAGTAGAGGCTGTCGACGCCGGGCAGGTCACGCAGCTGCTGCCGGGTGATGTCGCCGGTGATGGACTCCAGCTTGACCACGTCGGCGCCCAGCCAGGCGAGCAACTGGGTGGCGGACGGGCCCGACTGGACATGGGTCATGTCGAGGACGCGGACACCTTCGAGTGCCTTCATGTTCGGACCTGCCTACTTGTACATGGTCTGGTTCATGGTTCCCGGGGCGTACACGTCGGGATCGACCCAGACGTTGATGAGCGACGGTTTGCCGGACTCCCGGGCCCGCTCCAGCGCGGGGCGGATGTCGGCCGGGTCGCGGACCTCCTCGCCGTGGCCGCCGAGCAGCTTGGCGAACTCGCCGTAGCGGACGTCGCCCAGCGTGTTGCCGACGCGGGCGCGGTCCTCGCCGTACTTGGCGGCCTGGCCGTACCTGATCTGGTTCATGGACGAGTTGTTGCCGATCACGCCGATGAACGGCAGGTCGAAGCGGACCATGGTCTCGAAGTCCCAGCCGGTGAGGCTGAAGGCGCCGTCGCCGAAGAGGCAGAGCACCTCCTTGTCCGGGCGGGCCTTCTTCGCAGCCATCGCGAACGCCATGCCGACGCCGAGCGTGCCGAGCGGGCCCGGGTCCATCCAGTGGCCGGGCGACTTGGGCTGCACGACCTGGCCGGAGAAGGTGACGATGTCGCCGCCGTCGCCGATGTAGATGGTGTCCTCGGTGAGGAACTCGTTGATCTCGTGGACCAGCCGGTACGGGTCGATGGGCTGGGCGTCGGAGAGCTGGCGGGGCAGCCGCTTCTCGTACGCTCGCGTCTCGACCGCGCGCAGCTCCTCGATCCACTCCTTGCGGCGGGCGGCGCCGTTCTCCACCCGCCCGCTGGCCGCCTGCGCCGCGGCCGACAGGATGAGGCCGGGGTCGCCGACGATGCCGAGGTCGATGTCGCGGTTCTTGCCGACGGTGCGGTAGTCGAGGTCGATCTGGACGACCTTGGCGGTGGGCGACAAGCGCTTGCCGTAGCCCATGCGGAAGTCGAACGGGGTGCCGACGATGATGATCAGGTCGGCCTCGGTGAAGGCGTAGCGGCGGCTGAGCTGGAAGTGCATCGGGTCGCCCGGCGGCAGCGTGCCGCGCGCCGAGCCGTTCATGTAGGCCGGGACGTCGAGGCCGCGCACGAAGTCGATGGCCGCGTCGGTGGCCCGGCAGGTCTGCACCTGGCTGCCGAGCAGGATCGCCGGCTTCTCCGCGTGCGCCAGCATGTCGGCCAGGCGCTCGATCGACTCCGGGTCGCCGGCCTGGCGGGTGGAGGCCCGGTAGTTCTTCGGGATCCTGGCCTTGTCGAGCGGCACCTTGGCGTCCAGCACGTCACGCGGGATCTCCAGGAACGACGGCCCCGGCGCGCCGTGATAGCACTCGCGGAAGGCCATCGACACCAGGTCGGCCACCCGTTCCGTGGTCGGCACCGTGGCCGCGAACTTGGTGATCGGGGCCATCATGTCGACGTGGGGCAGGTCCTGCAGCGAGCCCATCTTGTGCTGGCTCAGCGCGCCCTGGCCGCCGATCAGCAACATCGGGCTCTCGGCCCTGAAGGCGTTGGCCACGCCGGTCACCGCGTCGGTCGTGCCCGGCCCCGCGGTGACGACCGCGCAACCGGGCTTGCCGGTGATGCGGGCGTAACCGTCGGCGGCGTGCGCGGCCACCTGCTCGTGTCGTACGTCGATGACCTCGATGCCCTCATCGACACAACCGTCGTAGATGTCGATGATGTGGCCGCCGCAGAGCGTGTAGATCACTTCCACGCCCTCGGCCTTGAGCGCTTTGGCTACCAGATGACCGCCAGAGATCGTTTCCGACATCGTGCACCCTTTCCGGCGACTGTCTATCGCATACTGCATACCGTATGAAGGCAATGGTTACCCTCTCCTCACCGAGCTGTCTAGCCCCCAGTGGGCAACTCGATCAGCTCGACCTGCTCCCCCGACCACCCCGGCGGCACCACCGCCAGGGCCTCGGCCAGCGCCGCTCCCCACAACGACCCCGGCCTGTCGTGCCCGACGGGAATCGCGCCCCGGCCCGACCTGAGCACCGGAACCAGCCGCGTGTCCCGCTCGTGCGTCCGCACCGGCCCCGCCAGCGCGCTGCTCTCCCGCCGCGCCCCTGCCCCCCGCATCCCCCGCAGTACGGGAACGAGCAGCGTCATGGCGGCGGCCAGCGCCGCGAACGGGTTCCCCGGCAGGCCCACCACGAGCCTCCCCCCGGGCAGGCGGGCGAGCAGCTGCGGATGCCCCGGCCGCACCGCCACCCCGTCCACGAGCACCTCCGCCCCCAACTCCCCCAGCACCCCCCGCAAATGATCAGCCGGCCCCCGCGACGACGCCCCACAAACCACCACCACCTCCACCCCACCTCCCTCCCCGGAACGGGCCAGGAGGTCCTCTCGGGCTTCACGACCCTCATCAGCAAGAACCCGCAGGTCTTCGCAGGACGGAAGTCCCTCCCGCAGCGGGGACTTCTCACCGGAACGGACCCCAAGGTCCTCTCGGAGTGGACGGCCCTCATCGGGAAAGAGCGGCGGGTCTTCGCGGGGCGGAAGTCCCTCCCGGGGAGGGAAGCCCTCCGGGGGCGGGGACTCCTCACCGGAACGGAACCGGAGGTCTTCTCGGAGCTGGGGGGTCTTTCCGGGGGAGAACCCCTCTCGCGAAGGCTCATCACCTCGGGGTTGGGAACTTTCTTCGGGAGAAGACCCCCTTCGAGGCGAAGGCTGCTCACCGAAGCGGAACCGAAGGTCTTCTCGGGGTTCACGGCCCTCTTCGGGAAGAAGCGGCAGGTCTCCGCGGTGAGGAAGCTCCTGACTGGAATGGAAACCCTCCCGTGGCGGGGACTCCTCCCCGGAACGGAACCGGAGGTCTTCTCGGAGTTGGGGGTTCTCTCCGGGAGAGAACCCCTCTCGCGAAGGCTCCTCGCCTCGGGGTTCGGGAGAAGAACCTTCTCGGGGTGGGGGGTTCTCGCCGGGGCGGGAGCTGAGGTGTTCTTGGGGGTTCTGTCTGGGGTGGGGTGGCGAAACAAAGGCTGACAGGGCTGTGTGGAGGGGGGTGGCGCCGTCGGGGAGGCGGGTGTGGGAGGCGAGGCGTCCTCCGGCCCAGGCGATCAGTCCCGGGAGGAACGGGCCGATGGCGTCGCGGACCCGGCCCGGGCCGGGGAGGCCGTGGTCGACCACCTCGTCGCCGGTCACCAGCACCGCGACGGACGGCACTGGCCGTACGGTGAGGATGTCGTGACCCAGCGCGGCGGCGAGCCCGGCGACGACAGGCGTCACGACGGCCCCGGCCCCGAGCACGACGGCGCCCTCGGCGATGTCCTCGCCCCGCCGCCGGATGTGCCGCCCGGCCTCGATCCGCCCGTCCACCCACGTCCCGCCCGACGCCCGCTCGTACGGGAGGACCGACTCGGACCCGGGCGGCACCGGGGCGCCCGTGGCGATCTCCACCGCCTCACCAGGCCGCAGCGCGTCCCCGTACGGGAGACCTCCCGCGAGGACCCGGCCCACCACGCGCCAGGGCGGCGCCCCCGCCACCGCGTACCCGTCCATCGCCGACACGTCCGAGCCGGGCACCGCCACCAGGGCACGCAGCGGCCCAGCGAGGCGGCAGCCGAGCGCCCGGGAGAGTGGCAGGTCAGCCGGGGGCAGCGGACGGGCGGAGCGGGCCGCGAGGTCGCGGGCGGCCGGCCACGAGAGCGCGCGCACGGCGGCCTCATGTCGAACAACGGTCATCGACGTGCTCCTTGACCCGAATTTTTCCATACTGTATACCGAATGCAAATCCGACGCGAGAACGGAGCGAGAGCATGAAGGTCGCTGTTCTTGGCGCCGGCGCCATCGGCGCGTATGTGGGGGCCGCCCTCCACAGGGCGGGAGTCGAGGTCCACCTCATCGCGAGAGGGCCGCACCTCGAGGCCATACGCAAGTCCGGTGTGATGGTGCTCAGCCCCCGGGGCGATTTCGTCGCCCACCCCCATGCCACCGACGACCCGTCCGAGGTCGGCCCGGTGGACCACGTCTTCCTGGGCCTCAAGGCGAACCACTACGCCGCCTCGGGCCCCATGATCAAGCCGCTGCTGCACGAGGCCACGAGCGTCATCGCCGCGCAGAACGGCATCCCGTGGTGGTACTTCCACGGGCTCAAGGGCCCCTACGAGGGCTACCGCATCGAGAGCGTCGACCCGGGGGGCACGGTCACCGCCGCGCTCCCCCTGCACAGGGCTGTCGGATGTGTCGTCTACGCGGCCACCGAGATCGAGCGGCCCGGAGTCATCCGTCACTACGAGGGCACCCGCTTCTCCATCGGGGAACCGAGCGGCGAGCCGACCGCGCGCTGCGCGGAGTTCAGCGAGGCCATGGTCACGGGCGGGCTGAAGTGCCCGGTGGAGACGGATCTGCGCAGGGATGTGTGGATCAAGCTCATGGGCAACATCGCCTTCAACCCGATCAGCGCGCTGGCCCGGGCCACGATGGCCGGGATCTGCCGCCACGACGGCGCGCGGGAGCTGGTCAGATCGATGATGACCGAGACGGTGGACGTGGCCAGGCGGGTCGGCTGCGATCCCGGGATCTCGATCGAGCGCCGCCTGCGCGGAGCGGAGAAGGCCGGCGAGCACAAGACCTCCACCCTCCAGGACCTGGAGAAGGGCAAACCGCTGGAGCTCGACGTGCTGCTCGCGGCGGTGGTCGAGCTGGCCGATCTCACCGGGGCCGACGTGCCCACGCTGCGCGCCATCCACGCGGTGAGCGACCTGCTCAACGAGAACCTTGTCCGTGCGGTCTGACGACACATACCGTAGTCTGTATACAGAATGGAGGGATCATGAGCTATGACCGCCTGACCCATCCACTGGTGCGCGAGGACGGCGTGCTGCGCAGGGCGACCTGGGAAGAGGCGCTCGACCGCGCCGCCGAGGGTTTCCGCCGCAACGTCGCCGAGCACGGCCCCGACAGCTTCGCCATGCTGTCGTGCGCCCGTTCGACGAACGAGATGAACTACGTGGGCCAGAAGTTCACCCGCGTGGTCATCGGCACCAACAACGTGGACTCCTGCAACCGCACCTGTCACGCGCCCAGCGTGGCGGGGCTCTCCGCGGTGTTCGGCAGTGGCGGCGGCACCTCCTCATACCAGGAGGTCGAGGACACCGACGTGATCGTGATGTGGGGCTCGGCGGCCCGGAACGCGCATCCGATCTTCTTCCAGCACGTCTTGAAGGGCATACACAACGGCGCCCGGATGTTCGCCGTGGATCCACGGCGCACCGGCACCGCGCAGTGGGCGGACCTGTGGCTGGGCCTGAACGTGGGCACCGACATCCCGCTCGCCCACGCCATAGCCCGCGAGATCATCCACGCCGGGCTGCACAACGAGGCGTTCATCGAGCGCGCCACGACCGGCTTCGAGGAGTTCCGCGCGTCGGTCGAGCCGTGGACGCTCGGCGTGGCCGAGCAGGTCACCGGCGTGCCCGCGGACGCGATCAGGGAGCTGGCGCACGCCTACGCCCGCGCCGACCGCGCCCAGCTCTGCTGGACGCTCGGCATCACCGAGCACCACAACGCCACCGACAACGTCCGCGCGCTGATCAACCTCAGCCTGCTGACCGGCCACGTCGGCCGCTACGGCTCCGGCCTGTCGCCGCTGCGCGGCCAGAACAACGTGCAGGGCGGCGGCGACATGGGCGCCATCCCCAACCGGCTGCCGGGATTCCAGGACATCCTGGACCCGGAGATCCGGGCCTCCTTCGAGCGGGCGTGGGGGGCGCCGATCCAGCCGAAGTACGGCCACAACCTCACCGAGATGCTGGAGGCGATGGCCGAGGGCCACGTCACCACCTGCTATCTCATCGGTGAGAATCCGGTGCAGTCCGAGGCCGACTCGCTGGCCTGCATCAAGCGCCTGTCCATGCTCGACCACCTCGTCGTGCAGGACATCTTCCTCACCAAGACCGCCCAGATGGCCCACGTGGTACTGCCCGCCAGCGCCGCGTGGTGCGAGGCCGACGGCACGTTCACCAACAGCGAGCGGCGGGTGCAACGGGTGCGCAAGGCGCTCGATCCACCGGGCGAGGCCCGCGACGACATCGAGATCCTCTGCCAGCTGGCCCGCAGGCTGGGCCACGACTGGAGTTACGACGGCGCCGAGCAGGTCTGGGACGAGCTGCGCTCGGTCTCCCCCGTGCACCACGGGATGACCTACCGGCGGCTGGACGAGCACCAGGGCATCCAGTGGCCGTGCTTCTCCGAGGACACGCTGGAGCCGCCGTACCTGCACGCGCGGCTGTGGGAGACCGACCCGGTCAAGCGCGGCATGCCCGCCGCGTTCGCGGTGCTGCGCCACTCGCCGCCGGTCGACCTGCTGGACGAGGAGTACCCGCTCCGCCTCACCACCGGGCGCAGGCTCGACTCGTACAACACGGGCGTGCAGTCCTCGGGGTTCGCCTCGCCGCTGCGGCGCGGGGAGACGATCGACATGTGCCCGGAGGACGCCGAGCGGCTCGGCCTCGTGGCCGGCGAGGAGGTGCGCATCACCTCGCGCCGGGCCTCGGTGGTCGCGCCCGTGTACATCGACCCCGCCCTGCGGCCGGGGCTGGTGTTCATGACGTTCCACTTCCCGGACGAGGTCGACGTCAACTCGCTGACCATCGAGGCCACCTGTCCCATCGCGGGCACCGCCGAGTTCAAGGCGGCCGCCGTACGCGTCGAGAAGCTCGTCAAGGTCGGGTGAGCGATGGATCTGCGATTCCGTGACGCGGAGCCGACGGCCGAGGAGCGCGAGGCGGTCGACGCGCTGCTCGGGCCGCCCGCCTCCGCCTGGGACGGCGGCGAGCGGACCGCGACCGACCTGCGGGTCGCGGCCCGCGCCGAGAGCTCCCGCGACCTGCTGCTGCCGGCCCTGCACGCGGTCAACGACCGGGTGGGGTGGATCAGCGAGGGCGCGCTCGACTACATCTGCCGCCGCCTCACCGTGCCGCCCGCCGAGGCGTACGGGGTGGCGACCTTCTACTCGCTGCTCTCCGTGAAACCGCGCCCGCCCCGGGTGCTGCACGTCTGCACCGACCTCGCCTGCCACGCCAAGGGCGCGGACGCGGTACGGCGGCGCGTCGAGGAGCGGCTCGGCCCGCCCGGCGAGTCCTGGCAGCCGAGCCCGTGCCTCGGCCTGTGCGAGCGCGCCCCGGCGGCCCTCGCCCTGGAGGCGGGCGACCCGCCCACGGCCGACGTGTACGGGCCGGTCCTCCCGGAGACGATCGGGGACGGAATCTGGACGGGCTTGCCCGGCCCGGACGGCGTCCCGCTCAACGGCTCCTCCAGCACGACCTCCAACGGCGCGGCCGCGAACGGCACGGCCGCCTCCGACGGGCCGCGCGCCAGGCAGACGGGGGACGCCGGGGAGCCTCCCGCCGAGGCCGCCGTGCCCCAGGCCGGGCAGGACGGGCTCGTCCTGCTGCGCCGCATCGGCGTGGCGGACCCGGCGAGCCTGGACGACTACCGGGCCAACGGCGGGTACGCCGCGCTGCGCCGGGCCTTCCGGCTCGGCCCCGCCGGGGTGATCCGCGAGGTGCTGGAGTCGGGGCTGGTCGGCCGGGGCGGCGCGGCCTTCCCGACGGGCCGCAAGTGGGACGCCGCCGCACGCCAGCCCGACCACCCGCACTACCTGGTGTGCAACGCCGACGAGAGCGAGCCGGGCACCTTCAAGGATCGCGTGATCATGGAGGGCGACCCGTACGCGCTCGTCGAGGCCATGACGATCGCCGCCTACGCCACCGGGTGCGCCAAGGGCTACCTCTACATCAGGGGCGAGTACCCGAGGGCCGTCAGGAGGCTGGAGCACGCGATCGCCACCGCCCGCGCCAGGGGCCTGCTCGGCGCCGGCATCCTCGGCCACGACTTCGAGTTCGACATCGAGCTGAGAAGGGGCGCGGGCGCGTACATCTGCGGCGAGGAGACCGCGATCTTCAACTCCATCGAGGGCTTCCGCGGCGAGCCGCGCAGCAAGCCGCCGTTCCCGGTGGAGAAGGGCCTGTTCGGCAAGCCCACGGTGGTCAACAACGTGGAGACGCTGGTCAACGTGCTGCCGATCCTGGAGCACGGCGCCCAGGCGTACGCCGCGACCGGCACCGGGTCCTCGACCGGCACGAAGCTGTTCTGCGTGTCCGGCGGCGTCGCCCGGCCCGGCATCTACGAGCTGCCGTTCGGCGCGACGCTCCGCGAGCTGATGGACCTGGCGGGCCCGGTGGGCGAGCCGCGGGCGGTGCTCCTCGGCGGCGCGGCCGGGGCGTTCGTGACCGATCCCGACATCCCGCTGACGTTCGAGGGCACCAGGCAGGCGGGCGCCACGCTGGGCTCCGGCGTGGTGCTCGTGCTGGACGACAGCGTGGACCTCAAGGCGATCCTGCTGCGCATCGCCGAGTTCTTCCGTGACGAGTCGTGCGGGCAGTGCGTGCCCTGCCGGGTCGGCACCGTACGGCAGGAGGAGGCGCTGCACCGCCTGTCGGAGCGGGTGGACGAGCGGGACCTGCTGCTGCTGCGCGAGGTCGGGCAGACCATGCGGGACGCCTCGATCTGCGGGCTCGGCCAGACCGCCTGGAACGCCGTGGAATCAGCCATCGACCGCTTGGGGGTGTACCGGTGATCCCGCTGCAGCCGCCTCGGCGGCTCGTCGACGTCGAGATCGACGGCGAGAACGTCCGCGTGCCTGAAGGCTCGACGATCCTGGACGCCTGCGCGGCGGCGGGCAAGGACGTCCCGACCCTCTGCTACGGCGACACGCTCACCCCGAAGAACGCCTGCCGGGTGTGCGTCGTCGAGGTGGAGGGCTCGCGGACGCTCGCCCCCGCCTGCTCCAGGAAGGTGGAGCCGGGCATGACGGTCGGCACCGACACCGAGCGCACCCGCCACAGCCGCAAGGTCGTGCTGGAACTGCTCGGCTCGTCGGTCGACCTGTCCACGACCCCGCGGGCGGCCGAGTGGATCGAGGAGTACGGCGCCGAACCCGGCCGGTTCGGCGACGACGCCGCCACCGTCGAGCAGCCCGCCAAGGTCGACAACGAGCTGTACGTGCGCGACTACGGCAAATGCATCCTCTGCTACAAGTGCGTCGACGCGTGCGGCGAGCAGTGGCAGAACTCGTTCGCCATCGGCGTGGCCGGCCGGGGCTTCGACGCGACGATCTCCACCGAGTTCGACGCGCCGCTCACCGACTCGGCCTGCGTCTACTGCGGCAACTGCGTGGAGGTGTGCCCCACCGGGGCGCTGTCGTTCAAGACCGAGTTCGACATGCGGGCCGAGGGCACCTGGGACGAGTCGCGGCAGACCGAGACCACGACGATCTGCAGCTACTGCGGGGTCGGCTGCAACCTGACCCTGCACGTACAGGACAACAAGATCGTGAAGGTGACGTCACCGCACGACAACCCGGTCACCCATGGCAATCTCTGCGTCAAGGGACGGTTCGGGTTCGGCTATGTCTAGGGTCTCCGTCAAGCGCCGCATCCTGCGCATCAGGGACGCCGCCCCGACGCGCAGGATCGACTCGCTCGCCGCGGAGGAGCCGCTGGAGATCCGGCTCGACGGCACCCCGCTGACCGTCACCATGCGGACCCCGGGCGACGACTTCGACCTGGCCGCCGGCTTCCTCGTCAGCGAGGGCGCCGTCGGCTCGGCGGACGACATCGCCACGATCCGCTACTGCGCGGGCGCCCTGGCCGACGGCCAGAACACCTACAACGTCCTGGACGTGCGGCTCGCGCCAGGCGTCCAGGCCCCGGCCCCGCGCAACTTCTACACCACCTCCTCCTGCGGGGTCTGCGGCAAGGCCTCGCTGGAGGCGGTGCGCACCGTCGCCCGCTGGGCCGCGCACGACGACCCCGTCGAACTCGGCCGGGCGACCGTGGCGGCCCTGCCCGGCAGGCTGCGCGCGGCCCAGCGGGTCTTCGACCGGACCGGCGGGCTGCACGCCGCCGGTCTGTTCACCGCCGAGGGGGAGCCGCTCTGCGTCCGCGAGGACGTGGGCCGGCACAACGCGGTGGACAAGCTCCTGGGCTGGGCGCTCAGGAACGGGCGGCTGCCGTTGCGCGGCACCGTCCTGATGGTGTCCGGCCGGGCCTCCTTCGAGCTGGTGCAGAAGGCGGTGATGGGGGGCGTTCCGGTGCTCGCCGCGGTCTCCGCCCCGTCCTCCCTCGCGGTCGAGCTGGCCGCCGAGGAGGGCCTGACGCTCATCGGGTTCCTGCGCGGGGACTCGATGAACGTCTACGCGGGCGAACAGCGGCTGGACCTCACCTCGGGTGCCGGCTACGGCTCAGCCGGCGTACCTCCCCCGAGGTGATGGCGGGATGCCGTGCGGAAGGCCTGGCCCCCAGCCGCCGTCCGGCATCCCAAGCCATCGACTTTGACAACCATTTTCATTCCCCGGCATACTGACTCACATGATGTCAGGACATTCCCGTATGCGGGTCGCTGGGGCGCTCGCGGGCGCGACGTTGCTGGCCACGACCGCGTGCGGCGCCGACGCCGGGACCGGCGCGGCCACCGGAGACACTCCGCAGGTGGTCGCCGCCTTCTATCCGCTGCAGTGGATCACCGAGCAGGTCGGCGGCTCCGACGTCCAGGTGTCGAGCCTGACCACTCCCGGTGTCGAGCCGCACGACATGGAGCTGGGCGCCCACCAGATGGCGCAGCTGGAGGACGCGGCGCTCACCGTCTACATCAAGGGCGTCCAGCCCGCCGTGGACGAGGCCGTCACGCCCGACACGGCGTTCGACGCCGCCACCGCCGTACGGACGATCCCGGCGGGCGGGCACGACGAGCACGAGCACGAGGAAGGCGAGGAGGCCCACGACCACGAGGTCTCCTACGATCCGCACCTGTGGCTCGACCCGTCCAGGTTCGCCGCCGTCGCCACGGAGCTGGGCGAGCGGCTGGCCGCCGCCGACCCCGCGCACGCGCAGGCGTTCAAGGACCGCGCCGCCAAGACCGCCGCCTCGCTCACCGCGCTGGACGAGGAGTTCAGCCAGGGCCTGGCCACCTGCTCGACGCGCACGATGGTCACCGCGCACGAGGCGTTCGGCTATCTGGCCGACCGCTACAAGCTGAAGCAGGTGGGCATCACGCTCGACCCCGAGTCCGAGCCCTCGCCCGCCCGGCTGGCCGAGGTGGCCGAGCTGGCCAAGCGCGAGAAGGTGACCACGATCTTCACCGAGGCGCTGGTCAGCCCCAAGGTGGCCGAGGTGCTGGCCGGCGAGGTCGGCGCGAAGACCGCGGTGCTCGACCCGCTGGAGAGCGCGCCTTCCGGCGATTACGCGTCCGCGATGCGCGACAATCTGAGGACATTGCAGACGGCCCTGGGGTGCACCACATGAGCGAGACCGCGTTCGCGATGACCGGCGGGCGGGTCGCGCTCGACGGCCGGCCCGTGCTGGCGGGCGTCGACCTGACCGTCCGTGAGGGCGAGGTCGTGGCCATCATGGGCGCCAACGGCTCGGGCAAGTCGACGCTCGTGCGCGCGCTGCTCGGGCTCACGCCGCTGTCCGGCGGCACGACCCTGCTCTACGGCTCACCGCCCGCGCGTTTCCGCCACTGGTGGCGCATCGGCTACGTGCCGCAGCGCCTGGCGATCGGCGGCGGCGTGCCCGCCACCGTACGGGAGGTCGTCACCTCCGGCCGGGTCGCCCGGCGGCGCAGGCTGAGCCCCTACCGTCAGGAGGACCGGGAGGCCGTGGCCCGCGCCCTGGAGGCGGTGGGGCTGGCCGACCGGGCCGGCGACTCGGCGCAGGCCCTGTCCGGAGGCCAGCAGCAGCGGGTGCTCATCGCCCGCGCGCTGGCAGGGGAGCCCGACACCTACGTGATGGACGAGCCGACCGCCGGCGTCGACGCCGGGACCCAGCGGCTGCTCGCCGACACGCTCGCCCGCCTGGTGGCCGCCGGGAAGACCATCGTCCTGGTCGCGCACGAGCTGGGCCCGCTGGAGCCGCTCATCACGCGCGGCGTGGTGGTCCGGGAGGGCCGCATCGCCCATGACGGGCCGCCCCCCGAGCCGGAGGGCGACTGCGCCAGACCGGGTCACGAGCACGTGCACCCGCACGCCGCCGAAGCCGCTGCGGGCCCGCTCCGCGGCTGGCAGGGAGAACCATGATCGACCTGAGCCTGCTCGACAAGCAGTTCTTCCAGCTCGCGCTGATCGCCGCCCTGCTGGTGGGGCTCTGCGCGCCCGCCGTGGGCACGTTCATCGTGCAGCGCAGGCTGGCCCTGCTCGGCGACGGCATCGGCCACGTGGCGCTGACCGGCGTCGCGCTCGGCTTCCTGACCGGCACCGCCCCGGTGCTGACGGCCGTCGTGGTGGCGATCGCGGGGGCCCTCGCCATCGAGCTGGTCAGGGCGCGCGGCCGCACGAGCGGCGACGTGGCGCTGGCGCTGCTGTTCTACGGCGGCATCGCGGGCGGCGTCATGCTCATGGGCATCGCGCCCGGCGGCAGCAACGCCAAGCTCAACTCCTACCTGTTCGGCGCCATCGCCAGCGTCACGACCGAGGACATCTGGGTCATCGGCGGCCTGGCCGTGCTGGTGCTCGGGGTGGTCACGGTCTTCGGCAGGGAGCTGTTCGTGCTCTGCCAGGACGAGGAGATGGCCAGGGCCAGCGGGCTGCCGGTGCGCTTCCTCAGCGTGCTGGTCGCGGTCACGGCCGCGCTGACCGTGGTCATCGCCATGCGGGTGGTCGGCCTGCTGCTGGTCAGCGCGCTCATGGTGATCCCGGTGGCGACCAGCCAGCAGCTCACCAGAGGGTTCCGCACGACGATGCTGCTGGCCATGGTGTTCGGCGTGGTGGCGTCGGTGGGCGGGCTGCTCGCCTCGACCGCCTCCACGCGGGTGCCGCCGGGGGCGGCCATCGTCCTTCTCGCCCTGGCCGGCTTCGTCCTGGCCCTCGGTGTCGGTAGATTCGTACGTCAAGGCCGATCCCAGGAGTCGAACGTGAGCCAGCAGGCAGGCAGCGTCCGCGTCAAGGAGGTCAGATGACCTCCAGGCGGCAGGCCGTCCACGAAACCCTGCGTCAGAGCGAGGGGTTCCGCAGCGCCCAGGACGTCTATACGGAGATGCGCCAGCACGGCGCGAAGATCGGGCTGACCACGGTCTACCGCGCGCTGCAGACGCTGGCCGACCACGGGAAGGTCGACGTGCTGCGCAACGACGAAGGCGAGTCGGTCTACCGCGCGTGCGCCACCGGCGAGCACCACCACCATCTGGTCTGCCGCCGCTGCGGCCACACCGTCGAGGTGGCGGGCCCCGCCGTGGAGCGCTGGGCCGAGACCATCGGCGCCGACCACGGCTTCACCGAGATCACTCACACCGTCGAGGTCTTCGGCACCTGCTCGTCCTGCTCCAAGCCTCCGGAGGCGGGCTGATCGCGACGTGACCCCCACAGCACGCCCAGCACGACCACCGCGCAGCCCGCGAGCTGCAGTGCCGACGGACGCTCGCCGAGCACGGCCGCCGACAGGCCGACCGTCGTCATCGGCTGGACGAGCAGCAGCAGCGCGGTCAGCGCGGCGGGCTGGCGGGGCAGCGAGTACGTGATGAGCGACCAGCCGAGCACCTGCGGCCCGAGCGCGAGCACCAGCAGCCAGCCGTGCTCGGGCCAGCTGACGGTGAGGTCGGCGCCGCCGAAGACCGGGCTGAGCGCCGTCATGGCGAGCGTGGCCACGACGGTGGCGTGCGCGAGCGGCGCCGCCGAGCGGTCGGACGCGCTCTTCATGAGCAGCAGGAAGGCCGCGTACGAGAGCGACGTGGCGACGCCGGTGACCACCCCGAGCACCGGGTCGACGCCGTACGCGGCCCGGTCGAACACGCCGGAGATCAGCACGACGCCGCCGAACACCACCGGGGTGGCCACCATCAGGGCGCGCGACGGCCGCTCACGGAAGATCGCCCAGGCGGCGAACGCCACGATGAACACCTGGAGGTTGCCGAGCACGGTGGCCAGCCCGGCGCCCACGTACGCGATCGAGTGGTGCCAGAACAACAGGTCGAGCGCGAACATCAGGCCCGCGACCCACGCCAGCAGGCGGGGCCTGCCCCTGAACGGCCCGCGCCGGCGCCGCTCCAGCGTGGCGAGCACGATCAGAGGCGGGATCGCGTACGCGCACCGGAAGATCGCCGAGGTCGCCGGTGCCACGTCGGCGAGCCGGACGAGCGGCCCGGAGGTGGAAATGATCAGAGCGCCTGCGATCGCGATCAGCACGATTCGGCGGTGTGAACTCATCGGAAATCCCAGGCCCCCCGTGGGAGAGATACGCTGCGACCACGCTAGAACCGGCCCCGACAGGAGTCAACATGCCCTTTGGCCATGACATGCAGCATTCCCTGGGCACCGTCGTCGAGCTCGTCAACACCTCCCCGTCGACGGGCGGCGAAGACCGGCTCGCCACTCTGACCGAGCTGCAGTCCTTCGTCGAGGGGCGGCAGGTCAGCGGTCTGGGCGGGCTCACCGCGCGTGATCTGGGCCAGGTCCGGATGATACGGGAGGCGTTCTACCGCGTCTTCACCGCGGCCGACCAGCCGACGGCGGTGCGCCTGCTCAACGGGCTGCTCTCCGAGACGCGCATAACGCCGCGCCTGACCGAGCACGACGGCCATCCGCTGCACGTCCACTACTTCGCCCCGGACGCCACGCTGGCCGAGCACCTGGCCGCCGACTGCGGCGTCGCGCTGGCCCACCTGCTGGTGGAGGACGAGTGGGAGCGGCTCCGCACCTGCGCGGCGCCCGACTGCGAGCACGTCTTCGTCGACGAGTCGCGCAACCGCAGCCGCGTCTACTGTGACAGCCGCACCTGCGGCAACCGCATGCACGTCGCCGCCTACCGCGCCCGCCGCCGCGCCTGACCCGCCTTGAGCTTGCCGGTCAGCAGGGTCGCGGCGGTGGCCAGCACGATGAGGTTGAACGCCATCTGCACCAGCACCAGCCCTCTGGCCAGCTGACCCTGCGCGTGCACGTCGCCGAAACCGACGGTGGCCAGCGTGGAGACCGCGAAGTAGAGCGCGTCCGTCCTGGTCTCCAGGCCCGCGAACTCGCCCTGTCGCCAGTAGGCCACGTTGTAGTCGGCGAGCGCGAACAGCACCACGCCCGCCACGGTGATCAGTGCCAGCGTGGCCGGGGTCAGCCCGCCCTCGTCGCCGGCCGACTGCTGCCTGGCCTCCCTCACGACGCTCCAGCACACCAGGGCGAGACCGGCGATCACGCAGGCCACCCGCAGGAACCGCACCCAGTCGGGCTGGTCCTCCTGCAGGGGCACCACGTAGTAGGCCGCGATGATCAGCGCGGTGTGCCAGGCGAGTCGCCGCATGCGGGAAGAGTTCCCCGCGCGGGGAACGGTTAGACCGGGTTGGGCAGAGCTCCGCCGTAACGCCGGTCGCGCTTGGCGTAGATCTCGCACGCCTCCCACAGGTCCCTGCGGTCGAAGTCGGGCCAGAGCCGGTCGAGGAAGACCATCTCCGCGTAGGCCGACTGCCACAGCAGGAAGTTGGAGAAGCGCTGCTCGCCCGACGAGCGCACGAACAGGTCGACGGCCGGGATCTCGGGCTCGTCGAGATAGCGGGCGAAGACCTTCTCGTCGACCTTGGACCGCTTGACCCGGCCCGCCTGGAGGTCGTCGGCCAGCCTGAGTGCCGCGTCGACGATCTCGGCCTGGCCGCCGTAGTTGACGCAGAACTGCAGCGTCAGCTTGCGGTTGGCCCGGGTCATCTCCTCGGCGGACTGCAGCTCGGAGATCACGCTCTTCCACAGCCGGCCCGGCCTGCCCGCCCAGCGCACCCGCACGCCCATCGCGTGCAGCTCGTCGCGGCGACGGCGGATCACGTCGCGGTTGAAGCCCATGAGGAAGCGCACCTCGTCGGGCGAGCGCTTCCAGTTCTCCGTCGAGAACGCGTAGGCGCTCAGGTAGGGGATGCCCAGCTCCAGAGCGCCCTCGATGACGTCGAACAGCGACGACTCCCCCGCTTTGTGCCCCTCGGTGCGGGGCAGCCCGCGGGCCTTGGCCCACCGGCCGTTGCCGTCCATGACGATGGCCACGTGGCGGGGCACCAGCTCACGCGGGATCGGCGGCGGGGTCGCGCCGGACGGATGGGGTGTCGGCGGGCGGACGTTCAAACGGGCTCCCTTTCTACGTGGCGGAGCGAGCGTATCCCGTGTTCGAGGTGCCATTGCAGATAGGCGGCGACCAGGCCGCTGCACTCGCTGCGGTGTCGCTGCTCGGACGCGTCGGCCGTCGCCCAGTCGCCGCGCAGCAGCGCCGTCATCAGGCCGATCGTCTCACCGGCGGGCACCGCCGCGCCGGCGGGCCGGCACGCCCCGCACACCACGCCGCCCGCCACGATGGCGAACGCCCTGATCGCGGGCGCCCGGCACTTGGCGCACGCCTCCAGCGCGGGCGCGTATCCGGCGACGGCCAGCGAGCGCAGGAAATAGGCGTCGAGCACCAGCCGGGGTTCGTGATCGCCCTCGCCGAGCGTGCGCAGCCCGCCCACCAGCAGCAGGAACTGCCGCAGGGCCGGCTCCTTCTCGCCGTGGGTCAGCCGGTCGGCGGTCTCCAGCATCGCGGTGCCGGCGGTGTAGCGCGGGTAGTCGCTCGCCAGCGCCTCGCCGTACGGCCTGATCGTCTCCGCCTGGGTGACGACGTCGAGCGTGCGGCCGGTGTGGAGCTGGAGGTCGACGTGGGTGAACGGCTCCAGCCTCGCCCCGAAGCGCGAGGTGGTGCGGCGCACCCCCTTGGCGACGGCCCGGATCTTGCCGGTGCGCTTGGCCAGAACCGTGACGATGCGATCGGCCTCGCCGAGCTTCTGCGTGCGCAGGACCACGCCCTCGTCACGATAGAGACTCACCCGGCCATCCTACGGTCGTATCAAAGTGACGACACTTCGTGCTACTCCCATGGCGGTGTGACACGCCTTTCCGCAACCGTCACTAGACTTTGACGCCTGTTCCGCATTGCCCACTGTTCACCCCTCCGTTACCGCCGAAAGGTAGTCATGACCCGCGTGGTCCTGCTGGGCTCTTCACCCGGCCCCGACACCGCTCCGACCGGCTTGAGGCTCGCCGCACTTCCCGGCAATCCCACCGTCGCGGAGCGACTGCGCAACCAGGTCCTCACCATGGACCCGACGCCCGCCACGATCGGCTCCGGCGACGTGGCCGCCGCCCTGCGCGCACTGGCGGAGGTCGCGGAGTCCGCGACCGAGCCCCTGTTCATCATCCCGGAGAACTCGGTCATCCACGACGAGCTGATCTACCAGATCAACAAGACCAAGCGCGGCGCGCTGGTCCTCGTCGCCAAGGAGCCGCGCCCGGTGGCGGAAGAGGAGGGCGAGGAGACAGAGGACGACCAGCTCAACGGTAACGTCCCGATAGCGGAGGCCGAGCCCGAGATCGGCATGAACGAGGTGGAGGGCCTGCCGGTCCGCTCCCGCATCGGCAAGACCAGGGTCATCTCGGTGGGCACCGCCACCCACCTGGTGACCAGGCCCAACGCCGTGCTGCTCGGCCCGATGTACATCAGCGCGCGCAACGCGCCGATGCTCGCCGAGACCTGCCGCGAGCTGGCCGCGATGGCGTCCGCCTTCGGCGACGACGACGACCTGGTCCAGATCATCGCCTTCGGTCTGGTGCGCAAGGGCGTGTCGGTCGGCATCCGGGGCCGCCGCGACCTGTTCTACCGCCGCGTCACCTCCCAGGAGCAGGCCAACGAGGCCGCCGTCGAGATGTCCGGCTTCGACGAGGACCGCGCCAGGCTCAACAACGCGGTCAAGGGCGCCGACGGCTTCTTCACCACCTACTTCGTCTCGACCTACTCCCGGTTCATCGCCCGCTGGGCGGCCCGGCGGGGGCTGACGCCCAACCAGGTCACGCTCATCTCGATCGCCCTCGGCGTGGCCGCCGCCGCCTGCTTCGCCACCGGCCAGCGGCCGTGGATGATCGCCGGCGGGCTGCTGATCTACTTCGCCTTCGTGTTCGACTGCGTCGACGGCCAGGTCGCCCGCTACGCCCGCAAGTTCGGGGTGCTGGGGGCGTGGCTCGACGCCACGTTCGACCGGTTCAAGGAGTACGTCGTCTTCGCCGGACTGGCCGTGGGCTGGGTCGTGGCGGGCAACGGCGGCGACGACATCTGGATCTTCGCGCTGGCCGCCATCGGCCTGCAGTCCGTGCGCCACCTGCTCGACTTCTCCTTCGGCATCTCCAACCGCCGCAAGCCCCCGGCCAAGCTGCCCACGCTGGCGCTCGACGCCCGCGACGACCGTGACCTGCGCCAGGCCCTGGAGCGCCGCAAGGTCGAGCAGAGCAGTGGCGTCAAGCGCATGCTCAAGATGTGGTCCAAGGCCGGCAAGTACCGCGCGGTCCACTGGGCGCGTAAAATGATCGTGTTCCCCATCGGCGAGCGGTTCGCGGCCATCGCGATCACCGCTGCGCTCTTCGACGCCCGCATTACCTTCCTCACGCTGGTGATCTGGGGCTCCGTCGCCGCCGTTTACACTCTCACCGGACGCCTCATGAGGTCGCTCGCATGATCACCCAGCCGCAGGCCGCCGCAACCCCCACGCCGGACCCCGACGAGGAGCGCCGGCGCATCCAGACCGCCCGCCTGCTCGCCTACCGCGACGACGGTCCCCTCGTCCACGTGCTGTCGGGCAGGCTCGGCAAGGGCCTGCCGCCGGTCCCCGCCACGCTGGCCGCGCTGCTGGCCGTCATCGCCGTCACGGTGACCGGCCTGGTCCAGCCGGGCTTCACGATGCTGCTGCCGTCGCTGATCGTGCTGCTGCTGGTGCTGCCGACCGCGCCGCGCGACCACCTGGGCCGCTTCGACTGGCTCACGCCGCCGCTGCTGCGCGCCGCCGAGTTCCTCGCCATGATCGTGGTCGGCCTCGCGGCGGGGGCGCCGAAGTGGCTGCTGTTCGTGCTGGTGTACGTGGTCGGCTACCACACCTACGACACCGTCTACCGGACCCGGCAGAGCATCTGGCCGCCGGCCTGGGTGTTCTACGCCGGGCTCGGCTGGGAGCTGCGGCTGCTCATCATCGGCGCGGGCGCGGCGTTCGGCCTGGTCACGCCGGTGCTGGCGGTGCTGACGGCCTACCTGTTCGTGCTGTTCGCCGTCGAGAGCGTGACGAGCTGGGTCCGCCTGGACAAGGCGTCGGCCCAGGCGGCCGCCGACGCCGAGCAGGACCTGGAGCAGTCCCCCGAGGACGCGCTGGAGCAGGCCGCCGGCGAGGCCGAGAAAGCCTGATCTCCCCTACGCGAAAGGCGGGGCCGCCCTCACGGCCCCGCCTTTCGCGTTTCCTCCGGCAACCCGGCTACCGCGAGGGGAGCGTTTAGGCTGGGGGCTCAGGGACTCTGAGCCGGAGGAGCCGGATGGCGTTCTTGTCGCGGCTGTTCAAGCGGGGCGACCCGCTGGCCGAGCGTGAGGAGGCGCGCCGGCAGGGCATGCGCGACGCCCGGCGACACCCGCTGACGACCTTCACCGACCCCGAGAGCCGGCCCCCGTTCGTCGCCGAGGTACGGGCCCGCGCCCGCGAGCAGATCGCCGAGGCCGGCCGCCGGCTGGCCGCCCGGCGCGGCGAGTTACTCGACCAGTCCCTGGCCGCCCGGGAAGCGATCCTCCTGGAACTCAGCCGCACCGACCTCCTCCCCCAGCCCCCACCCAACGGCCACCCCGGCCCACCCGCTGATCCGTATCCGCCAGGTTCCAGGCCTTCACCCGATTCCGCAGGACCGTACGGCAATCCACCAGGTTCCAGGCCTTCACCCGGACCGTACGGCGATCCGCCAGACCCCGATTCCGCGGGACCGTACGGTGACTCTGGGGCACGCGCAGCAGGACCGTACGGTGGCTCAGGGGCACGTGCGGCGGGATCGTACGGTGATCGCGGCGGGCGCCCGGCGGCTCCCTACGAGGAGGACGCGTTCATCTCCATCGCCGAGGCCCGATGGAGGCGGGGTGAGGCGCGGCGGCGGGAGGCGGTGCGGGAGAGCCAGGAGAGCGTGCAGCGCGCCGACGCCCGCATCGGCCAGTACGCGCAGGAGTGGGAGAGCGCCCTGGTCGAGCACGACCACGAGGTGGAGGCCGTGCACGCGCGGGCCGAGCAGATCATCGCCGCCTACCGGAGCGGCGTCATGGAGACCCACCCACGCCGGGAGGAGATCCCGCCGCTCTGGCAGGGCGAGGTCATCGCCATGGAGCCCACCGGCGAGACCCGGCTCGGCCTCTCGGGGCGCGACGAGCTAGGCCGGATCCTGCACGAGGTGGAAGCCCGGGTAGCGGACTGGCACACCAAGGTCCTCCCCCACGAACTGCCCCCAGCCCTCCGCCTCCCCCCGCTCGAACCACCCCGCCGCACACAGTCCCCCCAACCTCCAGCAGACCACTCCCCCACCACCCCATCTCCTCCGAAACCCCCCCACTCCCTGACGGACTCCACCGCCCCCACATCCCAGCCGCAAGCCACCAAACCCACAAAGACCCCCACCCCCACCACATCTCCGGGGGAGACCACCCAACCCCCAGCGGACCCCACCCCAACCGCATCCCCACCGGAGACCGCCCAAGCCCTGGCGGACCCGACCCCCACCCCCACCACATCTCCGGAGGAGACCACCCAACCCCCGGCGGACCCGACCCCCGCCACATCCCCGTCCCAAACCACCCGACCGGAAACGCCCCCTACCGTCTCCCCTCCGGAGACCACTCATCTCCCGGCGGATCCCACCGCGACCACATCCCAAGCCACCCGACCCGAAACGGCCCTCGCCGTCTCCCCGCTGGAGACCACCCACCCCGCACTGAATCCCACCGCCACCCCATCTCCGCCGCGAGCCGCCCGACCCGAGACGGCCGCCACTGTCTCCTCGCCGGAGACCCATCCCGCGGTGGACCCCACTGCCACCCCATCCCCGCCGCCAGCCGCCCGACCCGAGACGGCCTCCACCGTCTCCCCGCCTGAGAACACCCACCCCGCGCTGGACCCAACCGCCACCACATCCCCGCCGCCAGCCGCCCGGCCCACGATGGACCGATCCCCCACGTCTCTTCCAGAAGCCGTCTCTTCCTTACGTACGGCAACGGACCCTGCAGAGGTCACGTATCCTCCGGCAGGTACCTCCGGCATGGCTCCGTCACCGTCGCAAGCCGCCCACCCCTCCCCGGATCCCCTGCACGAGACCGCTTACGTACCAGGCGAGGCGGTGGAGACCCGCGAGACCGACGCCCTCACGCCTTCGCCGACGAGCGATGAGCATCCAGGGCATGACGACTCTGAGGCTTCCGCCGACGGGCCGGCGAGCGCCGGGCCCGGCTCCCCTCGTACGGACAGCGACGTCGGCGAGCCAGCCGACGACGGCCCGCAGGAACCACACCAGGACGCCGAAACCGACGTCCATCCCGGACCGGGCCACGCCACCGAGACACGCAAGCAGGACCACACCAACCGCACCCCACCGGCACAGGACCGCGCCACCGAGACAGGCACCACACCGGGACACGACCGCACCGCAAAAACACGCACCCCACCGGCACACGACCGCGCCACGGAAACAGGCACCCCACCGGCACACGACCGCGCCGCCGAACCACACACCCCACCCACACAAGACACCACCGCAACAAGCACTCCAACCGGACAGGACCGCGCCAGAGGGCAGCGGCGGACCTATCCATGGCGGGAGGCGTTCGGCGACCCGAGCGCCGCATCGCCCAGCACACCACGTGACGGCGACGGAGAGGAGCGGCGTTGGCCGGGTTAGGGAGCAGAGGGGTGGCCGTGCTCGGCGTCGCGGCGCTGGTGGCCGGTGGCGTGGCGGGGTGCGGGACGGACGCGGGGGCGGTGTGCGGGGTGGTGGTGGACTCCACGAGCTACGCGGAGCCCGCCACGTCCCGTGAGGACGTGACCTCGAAGCTGCCCGAGTTCGCCCAGGAGTGCGACTGGGTGGGGTTCGCCGCCGTCACCGGCGCGTCGGAGAGCAGTTCGTGCCGGGAGGACCCGGTCACCGTGGCCGCCACCCGCGCCGAGAACCCGAACGACAACCCGGTCGTCGAGGAACGGGTGAGGACGCACCGGATCAAAGAGGTGGTGCCCAGGGCGGTGCGGCTGTTCGACTGCCCCGCGGAGGGCGAGGGCTCGGACGTGCTGGGCGCGCTGCGGTACATGGTGAAGCAGATGACCGCGCGGCGGCAGCCGGACAAGGAGCACCGGCTCATCGTGTTCAGCGATCTGAGCAACAACCGCGGCGAGCTGAACATCAACCGCCTGGAGCTGGGCGAAGCGGCGCGGAAGCGGAAGGTCGAGGAGCTGCGGCGGGCCGGACTGCTGCCCGGCATGGGCGGGTACGCGGTGACGGTGCACGGGTTCCTGCGGGAGCGGACGGCGAACCCGGACCGGTTCCCGCTGCTGGAGGCGTTCTGGGCAGAGGCGTTCGAGGCGGCCGGCACGACGGCCGCCGACCTCCTGTAGGGAGAGCGCTCTCTCACAGCATGCCGGACTGTTCACCTTCCTGCAACGCCTGCGGTGACGATTGTTGACAACAGGTAAGGAACTGTGTTTTCGTTCGGCGTGAGAGCGCTCTCTTCACTCCGCCTCCCTTCCCCCCAGGAGCAGTGATGACATCACCACCGTCCAGGGTGCGCCGCCGCATAGCGGCCGCCGCCGTGGCGCTGGCCGCCGTCGGCGGCCTGCTCGTCCAGGTGGCCACGAGCGCCGCCGCCTCCGTCCCGGCCACCCCGTCCGGCTGGTCGCTGGTCTGGGCCGACGACTTCAACGGCTCGTCGGGCTCGCTGCCCTCGTCCAGCAACTGGATCATCGACACCGGCCACGGCTACCCCGGCGGCCCCGGCAACTGGGGCACCGGAGAGATCCAGAACTACACGTCCAACCCCGCCAACCTGAGCCTCGACGGCTCCGGCAACCTGCGCATCACCCCGCTGCGCGGCTCGAACGGCGAGTGGACCTCCGGCCGCATCGAGACCCGGCGCTCCGACTTCAAGCCCGCCGACGGACGCATCCTGCGCATCGAGGGCCGCATCCAGATGCCGAACGTCACCGGCGACGCCGCGCTCGGCTACTGGCCCGCGTTCTGGGCGCTCGGCTCCCCCTACCGGGGCAACTACTGGAACTGGCCGGCCATCGGCGAGTTCGACATCATGGAGAACGTCAACGGCCTCAACACCGTCTGGGCCGTGCTCCACTGCGGCGTCAACCCCGGCGGCCCGTGCAACGAGACCCAGGGCATCGGCGGCAGCCGCGCCTGCCCCGGCTCGACCTGCCAGTCGTCCTTCCACACCTACCGCTTCGAGTGGGACCGCAGCGTCAGCCCCAACCAGCTGCGCTGGTACGTGGACGGCCAGCAGTTCTTCAGTGTGAGCCAGTCGCAGCTCGACGCCACCACGTGGAACAACATGACCGGTCACGCCGGCTACTTCCTGCTGCTGAACGTGGCCATGGGCGGCGCCTTCCCGAACGGCGTGGCGGGCTTCGGCACGCCGACCGCCGCGACCGTGTCCGGCCGGCCGATGCTGGTCGACTACGTGGCCGTGTGGCAGAGCGGCACCGGCACCCAGCCGACCGACCCGCCGACCGACCCCCCGGGTGACGGGTTCGACGCGCGCTCCACCATCCAGGCCGAGGGCTACAGCGCCCAGTCGGGCACCATCACGGAGACCACCACGGACTCCGGCGGCGGGCAGAACGTCGGCGCCATCCGCAACGGCGACTGGCTCCGCTTCGACAACGTCCGGTTCGGCTCGACGGCGGCCCAGCAGTTCAAGGCCAGGGTGGCTTCCGGGGCGGGCGCCGGCGTGAGCGGGCTCGTCCAGGTCAGGCTGGGCAGCCCGACGGCGCCGCCGATCGGCGACTTCGCGATCGGGAACACCGGCGGCTGGCAGAGCTGGCGCACGGTCCCGGCCAACATCACGCCGACGACCGGGACGCACACCGTCTACCTGACGTTCAGCAGCGGCCAGCCCGCCGACTTCGTGAACGTCAACTGGTTCACCTTCTCCACCACCTAAGGGGATCACCGGCCGGGCGCCGCACGGCGCCTGGCCACGATCCGTTCGGCCCAGCTCGCCGCCTCCGGGTCCCGTAACCCTTCCACCACCCCGCCCAGGTAGGCGGTGGCCAGGCTGTCGAAGCCGCGGTCGAGCTGCCGGGTCCGGCCGGCCAGCCGCCGGTCGACCGACTCCACGTACTGGGCGATGCTCTCGGCGTATCCGGCGTCCTGCTGGTAGACGCCCTGCGCGGTCGCGAACGCCCTGGACTCGGCGTCCAGTTTGGCGCGCAGTTCCCGCAGCGTCCGGTCGTTCGGGTTGTGCATGCGCCGGCCCAGGTCGGCGGCGATGAGGGCGGTGGCGATCAGCAGGGCCAGCAGCAGCACCATGGTGGGCAGCGTGCCGGCCCCCTCGGCGGTGGGCCCGATCTCCTCCCCGTCCACGACGAGCGGCCGGACCAGCGCGTCGCGCCGGAGCACGGCCACCGCCACGATGAAGCCCAGCCACACCAGCGCCACGCCGATCAGCAGCCAGCGCCCCTTGGCCGAGCCGCCGTGCTCCTGCCAGGACCGGAACGCGCGCCCGTACATGTGCGGCGCGACCAGCATGATGAGGGCGGCGCCCGCGGCGAGCAGCGCGGTCATCGCGACGCTGTCGCCCCAGTCGAGGATCACCTGGTAGAGGATCGGCACCTCGACGATCACCAGCAGGAGCAGCAGCAGCGCGGCGGGCAGCCAGCGGCGCACGACGGGCCACCGGCTGCCGGAGATCGCGATCGAGCTGGGGCGGCCGTCGCCGGGGCGGCGGCTGGGCTGTTCCAGCTCGGCGACCCGTGGCCGGGTGTCGTCGAGCGCCGCGCGGGCGGCGGCGAAGGCGCGCTGCGACTCGGCCAGCCTGATCTTCTGCCCTTCGAGCGCGGCGCGCGCCTGCCGCAGCTCCCGCTCGGTGAGGTCCTCGATGCGGGCCAGCTCGCCGAGCCGCTCGTCCTCCAGCTCGTGGAAGCGGGGCACGCTGCCGGTCTGCAGGGTGAGCGTGTCGATCTGGCCGTCGGCGGCGTGCCGCCGCCCCAGCTCGCGCTCGGCGTCGCGGCGCGCCGTCCAGTCGGGCAGGTGGTAGAGGTCTCCGTCGTACGCGACCGCGGGCGCCACGCGGATGACCTGCGCGGGCTCGTCGGGCTGCGTGGGACGGCGGCGTGACAGGCGCATCGGGCCTCCAGACGACCCTCCGGACGACACTGTCCCTCGATGCTAACCGCCCCACGCCCTCCCGGACCGTCGCTCCGTGCCGGTCAGCCGCTGGAGCGTGTCACCAGCCTGGCGGGGAGCACCACCGGGGTGGCGTGGCGGCCTTCCAGGCGGGAGAGCATCAGCCGGGCCAGGGCCATGGCCTGGTCGGAGGCGGGCGTCCGTACGGTGGTCAGCGCGGGGGTGGTGTACGCGGCCGCCTCGATGTCGCCGAAGCCCACCACCGCCAGGTCGTCCGGCACCCGCCGCCCGGCCTCGGCCGCGGCCCTGAGCACACCGATCGCCAGGTGGTCGGAGGTCGCGAGGACGGCGTCCAGGCGGCGCTCGTCGGACAGCAGCCGGGTGAGGGCCGCCGCGCCGGACTCGGCCGTGTCGCCGGCCAGCGCGACGTGCGGCAGCCGTCCGGCCCGCTGGAGCGTGTCGCGGTGCCCGGCCATGCGGTCCTGGACGGCGACCAGGTGGGTGGGGCCGCAGACGAGGCCGATGTGCCTGCGCCCCTGCCGCAGCAGGTGCTCGGTGGCCGCGGCGGCGCCCCCCGTGTTGTCGGCGTCCACGTACGGCACGAGCGAGCTGATCGCCGGCCGGCCGAGCAGGACGAGCGGCACGTCGGTGCGGGCGAGCCGCTCGGCGAGCGGGTCGGCCCCGTCCGTCGGGAGCAGCACCACCCCGTCGGACAGCCCGGCCTCGACGTGCCGGACGATGCGCCGGTGGCTCTCGGAGGTGTCGGCGAGCATGAGCGTGATCTGCTTGCCCGCCCCTTCCAGGACGCTGGTCACGTACTGGACGACGGCGGCGGTGAGCGCGTCGTCGGGGCGCGGGATGGACAGGACGAGCGCGACCGTGTCGGTGCGGCGGGTGGCGAGGCTGCGGGCGGCGGCGTTGGGCACGTAGCCCAGCTCCTTGACGGCCCGCAGGACGTTCTCGCGGACCTCGGGGCTGACCGCGGCGTCGCCGTTGACGACGCGGGACACGGTGGCCCTGGAGACCTTGGCCCGGGCGGCGACGGTCTCCAGGGTGGGCCGCTTGGGCCGGCCGTCGCCGAGCCCGTTGCGGCGCACCACGTCGCGGTACCACAGGGCGCTGTCCTTCAGGCGGCGCCGCTGGGTGGCGAAGTCGACGTGCACGATGCCGAACTTGCGCTGGTAGCCGTCGGCCCATTCGAGGCAGTCGAGCAGCGACCACAGCAGGTAGCCGCGGACCTTGGCGCCCTCGTCGAGTGCGGCGAGCAGGGCCCGCAGGTGCTCTTCGACGAAGCTGACGCGGTCGACGTCGTGGATGCCGTCGGCGGTCACGGTGTCGACGAAGTCGGCCCCGTTCTCGGTGATCATCAGCTCCTGGTCGGGGTACTCGCGGGACAGCCGGCGCAGCAGCACGGTGAGCGCGCCGGGCACGATCGGCCAGCCCATCGCGGTCACCGCGGTCGGCACGGTGCAGAACAGGACGCCGTCGCTGCCCGGGTAGACGGGGTCGGCGGGCTCGCCCGGCTGGGCGCGCACCACGCTGGGCGCGTAGTAGTTGACGCCGAGCATGTCGAGCGGCTGGGCGATGACGGCCAGGTCGCCGTCGCGGACGTGGCCGAGCCCGGCGGCGGACTCCACGACGTCCAGCAGCCGCTCGGGGTAGCGTCCGCGCAGCATCGGCTCCAGGAACTGCCCGTGCACCAGCTCGTCGATCCTGGCGACCGCGTCGGCGTCCTCCTCCGACAGCTCCCTGGCCGGGTCGGTGACCTGGCCGGGGGTCATCACGGGCGCGAAGTTGAGCACCGCGCCGACCCTGGCCGCGCCGGCCGAGCGCAGCGCCGAGGCGGCCAGCCCGTGCCCGAGCAGCATGTGGTGGGCGGCGCGGAAGGCGTCGGCGGCCGACTTCCGGCCGGGCGCGTGCACCCCGGCGCCGTAGCCGAGGAACGCGGCCACCCACGGCTCGTTCAGCGTGAACCAGGTGTGCACCCGGTCGCCCAGCCGCTCGTGCACGACCCGGGCGTAGTCGGCGAAGTGGAGCGCGGTGTCGCGCTCCGGCCAGCCGCCCCGGTCCTCCAGCGCCTGCGGCAGGTCCCAGTGGTAGAGGGTCGCGTACGGGGTGACGCCTGCCGAGAGGAGCTCGTCGACCAGCCGCTCGTAGAAGTCGAGCCCGGCCGTGTTCACCCGGCCCGAGCCCTCGGGCAGGACCCGCGGCCAGCTCACCGAGAACCGGTAGGCGGCCACGCCCAGATCCTTCATCAGCCGCACGTCGCCGGGGTAGCGGTGGTAATGGTCGCAGGCGGCCTGCGAGTCGGAGAACGCGTCCCAGATGGAGGGCCCCCGGCCGTCTTCCGCGTTCGCGCCCTCGATCTGGTACGCGGAGGTCGACACGCCCCACACGAAACGATCAGGGAACGTCCCTCTGCTCATCACTTGCCCACTCCCCGTGCCATGCCCCATCGAAGGGGCCAGTTTGCCCCGGTTCGATCGTCGCGCGCCACACGACGTTGGCGATATACAGAGCCCGTGGAACTGGATCGGCTGGACCGTGACATCATCGCCGCGCTCGTCGAGGACGCCCGGCAGACCTACGCCGAGATCGGGCAGGAAGTCGGCCTGAGCGCGTCGGCGGTCAAGCGGCGGGTCGACCGGCTGCGCGAGAGCGGCGCGATCACCGGCTTCAGCGCCATGGTCGCGCCGGCCGCGCTCGGCTGGACCACCGAGGCGTACGTCGAGCTGTTCTGCCAGGGCAAGACGAAACCGTCCGACATCGCGCTGGCCGTGGCCCGCTATCCGGAGGTGGTGGGCGCGGCCACGATCACCGGCGAGGCCGACGCGCTGCTGCACATCAGGGCGACGGACGTGCGCCATGTGGAGCGGGTGATCGAGCGCATCGCCGCGGAGCCGTTCGTGGTGCGGACGAAGAGCGCGATCGTGCTGTCGAGGCTGGTCGACAGCCCTCCCGGCACCACGTTGCCGGACGCGCGCAACGGATCACACGTCCCCGGCTGATACTCGCAACAGAACTTCACACGCGCGCAATCCCGCCCTCTTCCGCCGCGTAAGGGGCGTTCTTAGGCTGTGCTCGACCCCTGACATGGGGAAACACTCTGACGAAGACGACGGAGTCTGCATGCCCAGACGCTTTCTCATGTGCCCGCCGGAGCACTTCGCGGTCGAGTACGCGATCAATCCGTGGATGGATCCCGCGGCGAGCGCCGACCGCGCCGTGGCGATCCGGCAGTGGGAGGGCCTCAAAGCCGCGTACGAGAGCCTCGGGCACGAGGTGAGCCTGATCGAGCCGATCGAAGGTCTGCCCGACATGGTGTTCGCGGCCAACGGCGCGCTGGTGGTCGGCGGCCGCGTGTACGGCGCCCGGTTCGCGTTCCCGCAGCGGGCCGCCGAGGGGCCGGCCTACCTGCGCTGGTTCGCCGAGCGCGGCTACCCGACGCTGGAGCCGGAGCACGTGAACGAGGGCGAGGGCGACTTCCTCACCATGGACGAGCTCGTCCTGGCCGGCACCGGCTTCCGCACCCGGGTCGCCGCGCACCACGAGGCCCAGGAGTTCCTGGGCCGTCCGGTGATCTCGTTGCGGCTGGTGGACCCGCGTTTCTACCACCTCGACACGGCGCTGTTCCCGCTCGACGGCCGCAACGTCGCCTACTACCCCGGCGCGTTCTCCGAAGGCAGCCGGGAGGTGCTGCGCAGGCTGTTCCCCGACGCGGTGCTCGCCACCGCCGACGACGCCGCCGTGCTCGGGCTCAACGCGGTCAGCGACGGCGTCAACGTGGTGATCAACGCCGAGGCGGGCGATCTCCAGCTAGAGCTGAAGCGACGTGGGTACGAGGTGGTTCCGGTCGATCTGTCGGAGTTGCGCAAGGCGGGTGGCGGCCCCAAGTGCTGCACACTCGAGATCAGGGGGGAGAACTGACATGACCACCAGCGCGGAGCTGATCGAAGTAAGCGAGCGCCGCAGCGCGCACAACTACCATCCGCTGCCCGTGGTCCTCCACGAGGCGCACGGCGCCTGGGTGACCGACGTCGAGGGCAGGCGCTATCTCGACTTCCTGTCCGGCTACTCCTCGCTCAACTTCGGCCACGGCAACGAGAAGATCCTCGCGGCGGCCCAGGAGCAGCTGAGGAACCTGACCCTGACCAGCCGGGCCTTCTACCACGACCAGTTCGCCCGGTTCTGCGCCGGGCTGGCCGACCTCACCGGCAAGGACATGATCCTGCCGATGAACACCGGCGCCGAGGCCGTGGAGACCGCGATCAAGGTCGCCCGCAAGTGGGGCTACCTGGTCAAGGGCGTCGAGCGCGACAAGGCCAACATCGTGGTGATGGAGGACAACTTCCACGGCCGCACCACCACGATCGTCAGCTTCTCCACCGACCCGGACGCCCGCGACGACTTCGGCCCCTACACCCCGGGCTTCACGATCGTGAAGTACGGGTCCGCCGACGCGATCCGCTCGGCCATCGACGACGACACGGTCGCGGTGCTCGTCGAGCCGATCCAGGGCGAGGCCGGGGTGCTGGTGCCGCCGGACGGCTACCTCACCCAGGTGCGGGAGATCTGCACCGAGCAGAACGTGCTGATGATCGCCGACGAGATCCAGTCGGGCCTGGGCCGCACCGGCAGGACCTTCGCCTGCGACCACGAGGGCGTCGTGCCCGACATCTACGTCCTGGGCAAGGCGCTCGGCGGCGGCGTGGTGCCGGTGTCGGCGATCGCCGCGGACGAGGACGTGCTCGGCGTGATCAAGCCGGGTCAGCACGGGTCCACGTTCGGCGGCAACCCGCTCGCCTGCGCGGTCGGCAGCGCGGTCGTGGAGATCCTCCGCACCGGCGAGTTCCAGGCCAGGGCGGCCGAGCTGGGCGGGATCATGCACGCGCGGCTGCGCGAGCTGGTCGGCCACGGCGTGGTGACGGTGCGCGGGCGCGGCCTGTGGGCGGGCGTCGACATCGACCCGTCGCTCGCCACCGGCCGCCAGGTGTCGGAGGCGCTGATGGCGCGCGGCGTGCTGGCCAAGGACACGCACGGGTCGACGATCCGGCTCGCGCCGCCGATCGTCATCTCGGAGGAGGACCTCCTCTGGGCGCTCGACCGGCTCGCCGAGACGGTCGACTCCCTGCGCTGACCCGCCGAGTCCGCGCGCCCGCGGGCGCGCGGACTCGGCGGCTCACTCCAGCCGTAACGTGGCGATCTTCCGTACGTCGTCGCCCGTGGATTCGTACCAGGTGGCCTCGGAGCCCGGGAAGGTGAGCGTGGCGACCGCGTTCTGGAACCACGGCCCCTTGACGATCCGCCACCGGAAGGGCGGCCGCGGCAGCCGGGCCGAGCGGGCCAGCAGGCCGCCGATCAGCGTGGCGACGCCGAACTGGGTCAGCACGTTGGCCCAGCGCAGCAGGCGGCTGAGCGGGTTGCGGATGGGCGAGCAGACGATCTGGTAGATCGGGCCGGTGCGGGCCTTGGCGACGTAGGAGTAGTGCACGTCGCCGGAGAGGATGAGCACCGGCTTGCCCAGCGCGGCCAGCAGCTTCGACAGGTCCTCGAACGAGCGCCGGAAGGCCGCCCAGTGTTCGAGGTCGACGGCCTGGCGGAAGGACTCGGACACGCGCGCCACCGGCCGGCCCCAGGCGCCGTCGCAGAGGGCTTCGTTCCAGTTCTGCACCCCGTGCACGCCCTCGGGGAGCAGGAACGGGATGGACGAGCCGATGATCAGCCGCTCGGCGGGCTTGGCGAGCTCCTCCTCCAGCCAGGCCCACTCGCTCGGGTCGAGCATGCGGCGGTCGCCCGGGGTGAGCTGCCTGGCGCATCTGGTGTCGATCATGATGAGCCGGGCGTGGCCGAGGTCGCGGGAGTAGCTCCACCGGTTGCTGCTCGGCTCGGCGTCGGCCTGCGAGGCGAACGCGTCCAGCTCGGCCGCCCCGTCGCCGCCGCCGTCGAGCAGCTTGCGCAGCAGCGGGTCGGCGGCCCGCTCCTGCGGGGACAGGTTGCCGAGATGCTGGTAGACCCAGTAGGCGCCGAGCCCGGCGACCACCCGTCGGCTCCACCAGCCGGTCTCGGCCATCTGCTCGCGCCAGGTCTTCGAGGTGTTCCAGTCGTCGCGCAGGTCGTGGTCGTCGAAGATCATCGCGCTGGGCACGGTCGACAGCAGCCACCGGATGTCCGGGTCGGTCCACGCCCTGCGGTAGAGCTCCGCGTACTCCTCGAAGTCGGCGATCTCGTTCTTCGGCTCGGTGTCGCGGCGCGCGTGGATGTAGTCGAGCATCTCCGGCGACGGGTTGTCGGCGTAGACCTGGTCGCCGAGGAGCAAAAGCAGGTCGGGCCACTCCTCGTCACCGGCCTCGGCCAGATGGCAGCCGTAGGACCGCAGCACGTCGTACCCGTGGGTGAGGAGGTGCGCCGTGTCGTGCGGCGCGGTCGTGCGGCAGGAGCCGAACATCAGCCGCGCGGGCCCGTCGGGCGGGATGAGCCGGATCCGGCTGGGCGGACGGCCTTCCAGCGGCCACACCCGCTCACCGTCGAGAGTGACGGCATAGGAGCCGACATTCTGGGAAAGCTCCGTTATGTCGACGATCGCGTAGTGATGGTCGTGGACGGTGAAGGTTTCCGACTCGTACGAGCCGCCTGCGGCCTCGATGTGGACCGTGCACGGCTCGTCGGTCTCCACGAAAATCGAAGCGCTGGCAGAATCGACGTACCGCAGCATCGGCCCGACCACCAGTTCGGGCATCACACCCTCCACTTCGACAGTTCGGCGCACTCCGGGCCACAAGCCTGCCAGAGTGGCACCTTCCAAGCATCTGGATCAGCGGCTTGGATCGCAAGGAGATCACACATTAGATATTCCCCCCGCTCTAGGATGATCCGTACAAGAACGCCCAAATGGGTTATAGGCAACGGCGCCTTACCCGGTAACGGGCGTACATAACAGGAGGAAGCTCTTCCATGAGTGTCATGGTGCCGTCAATGACGCCGGCACAGATCAGCGCGGGCCAGGAGGCCCTCGAATCCGCTCACTTCCAACTCGGCAGCGCAGCCGAGCGGCTGGGGCTCGACGACGGGCTCCGCGCGATGCTCGCCACGCCCCGCCGGTCGCTGACCGTCGCGGTGCCGGTCCGTCGCGAAGACGGCAGCATGGACGTCGTCCAGGGCTTCCGGGTCCAGCACAACGTCTCGCGCGGCCCCGCCAAGGGCGGCATCCGCTTCCATCCGGCCACCGACATCCACGAGGTCACCGCGCTCGCCATGTGGATGACGTGGAAGTGCGCGCTGGTCGGCATCCCGTACGGCGGCGCCAAGGGCGGCGTGGCCGTCGACCCCGCCGGATACACCACCCGCGAGCTGGAGCGGCTCACCCGCCGCTACGTCAACGAGATCCTGCCGCTGATCGGCCCGGACAAGGACATCCCGGCCCCTGACGTCGGCACCGACGAGCAGACCATGGCCTGGATCATGGACACCTACAGCGTCAACGCCGGCTACGCGGTGCCCGGCGTCGTCACCGGCAAGCCGATGCCGCTCGGCGGCTCGCTGGGCCGGGCCGGCGCCACCTCGCGCGGCGTGCAGATCGCCGCCCTGTCCGCGCTCGGCCGCTCGCCCGAGGGCGTGACGGTGGCGGTGCAGGGCTTCGGCAAGGTGGGCGCGGGAGCCGCCCAGTACCTCGCCGACGCGGGCTGCAAGGTCGTCGCGGTCTCCGACGTGACCGGGGCGGTGTACGCGCCCGACGGCCTCGACGTCGCCGGGCTGCGGGCCTGGGTCGCCGAGTCCGGGCAGGTGCGCGGCTATCGCGACGCCGACGCGCTCGGCCTGGACGAGCTGCTGGAGCTGGACGTGGACCTGCTGGTCCCGGCCGCGCTGGAGGGCGCCATCACCGAGGCGAACGCGCCCCGGATACGCGCCCGCCTGATCGTGGAGGGCGCCAACGGGCCCACCACGCCGGAGGCCGACCGCGTCCTGGCCGCCAACGGCACCACGATCGTGCCTGACATCCTGGCCAACGCGGGCGGCGTGATCGTGTCGTACCTGGAGTGGGTGCAGAACATCCAGGCCTGCTCCTGGAGCGAGAGCCAGATCGAGCGCAAGCTCCGCGACATGATGGAGAGCGCGTACGGCGAGGTCAAGTCGGTGGCCGCCGAACGCGACCTCACCCTCCGCGAGGCGGCGCACGTCATCGGCGTCGGCCGGGTCGCCGAGGCCCACCGCATGCGCGGCCTCTACCCGTAGAGCCGGTACGCCGGGCAGGCCTGCCCTGGCCGGGTCCACGGGCAGGCCGTACCCCCGCGGGGGTGAGAAGTACCCAGGTTGGGTAAACCTTGATGTCGCTGGTCAGGGCGCTGATCGTTTCCTGCTAGAAGTAGGTGGGTGTTGAGGTTGGTGCTCTGTCTGGCCCTGCTCGATCCCTCCGGCGTCGCCGAGGTCCCGCGGCGTAACATCCCGGCGCGGGAGGTGCTCACGCCCCAAGGCGACCGGCTGGGTTACGCCCCCGTGCCGCGGCCCTATACGGGCACGCGGCGGCTGACCGGCGTCCTGGTCGGCCGCGACCGGGAGACGGGCCGCCACATCACGTGCGGCGGCACCGTGGTGCGCTCCCGCAGCCGGAGCCTGGTGCTGACGGCGGCGCACTGCCTGCGTAACCACGGCCGGATGCTGGAGCAGCTCGCGTTCCTGCCCGGCTACGACCAGGGCCGGCCGGTCGAGGGCGTGTGGCCGGTGGAGCGCACGTGGGTGCCCTCCCGCTGGCGCGGCCGGGGTTTCGGGCCCGACCTGCTGCCGTACGACGTCGGCCTGGCCGGGGTGTCGGCCAAGCCGCGCGGCCGGCTGGAGGACCTGACCGGGCGGGGGCTGCGCCCGCTGCCGACCCGCAGGGGCACCCCGCTGCGCGGGCTGGAACTGCTCGGCTACCCGGCGGGCAAGCAGTATCCGGGCAACCGCATGTACCGCTGCGTCGGCGACGCGGTGGAGGGCAAGGAACGCGGGCCCGGCGTGCTGGTCACCCGCAACTGCCACGCGGCGGCCGGCGGCAGCGGCGGCCCCGCGTTGTACGAGGGAGGGGTGGCCGGCGTCGTCTCCTCCTCCAGCCCGCTCCGCGACGACAAGGGCTTCACCGTGCTCAGCCGGCTCGGCAGCAGGACGTTCACCCGGATGTACGAGCAGGCCGACCGGATCATGCTCCGATCGAAGTGACGATCTCCTCGCAGAGCGCGTGGGTGACCAGGGCGTCGTCGGCGGTGACCAGGCGGCCCCCGCCGACGGCGGCCAGGAACTCCGCGCAGATCGCCTCGATGCCGCGCTGACGGGCGACCGGCACCCAGTCGGGCCGCCGCCGCAGCGTCTCGCCGCCGGCGTAGTCGACCACGTCGCCGAGGTTGACCACGCGGCGTTTGACGCCGTCGCCCATCACCTCGCAGCTCTCCTCGGAGGCCCCGCTCACCCGGTTCATCACCCCGATGGCGGTGAAGCCGTCGCCGGACAGCTCCAGCACGACGTGCTCCAGCAGCCCGTCGCCGTTCACCCGGGTGCGGAAGCGGGTGCCGGTGACCTCGCCCGGCGCCAGGAACCTGAGCGTGTCGGCGACGTGGATGAAGTCGTCGAAGACCACCTGGCGCGGGGCGCCCGGCAGGCGTTCCCGGTTCTTCTCCATCAGCACCAGGTGCCGGGGCAGCTCCGCCAGGGCGGCGTAGCCCGGCGCGTGCCGGCGGTTGAAGCCCACCATCAGGGACCTGCCCCCGGCCCTGGCCAGCGCGGCCAGCCGCTCACAGTCGCCCAGGTTGTCGGCCAGCGGCTTGTCCACGTACACGTGCACCCCCGCGGACAGCAGCGTCTCCACGATCTCCGGGTGGGCGGGGGTGGCGGCGTGCACGAACGCCACGTCCACCCCGGCCTCGACCACCTCGTCCACCGTGGTGAACCGCCGGTCGACCCGGTAGGCGTCGCCGAGGCGGCGCAGCCTGGCCCGGTCACGGGTGCACAGGTGGAGGTCGAGCCCGGGATGGGCGGCCAGCACCGGCAGGTAGGCCTTCTCCGCGATGTCGCCGAGGCCGATCAGGGCGGTCTTCACGCGTCGAGCGTAGCCTTGAACGCCTCGCCGACGGGGGTCGGAGCGACCCCGAAGGTCCGCTGGAAGGCGGACGAGTCGAGCACGTACGGCGCGACGAACTGGTAGCGGACGTGCCGCAGCTCGCCGATCATGGGCTGGAAGAGCCCGGCCGCCCGCACCAGCGGCCACGGGAGCTGGACCATCCTCGGCGCGGGCCGGCCGAGCAGCCGGGCCATCTCCTCCCCCACCTGGCGGAACGTCATCGGCTCCGCGGTCGGCACGTGCCAGGGCCGCCCCCACGCCCGCTCGTCGCCCCCGGCGACGATCAGCGCCCTGGCCACGTCGGGCAGGTACGTCCAGCTGTGCGGGACGTCGAGGGGCCAGACCACCTGGACGGTCCTGCCCGCCTTGAGCGCGGGCAGGAACCGGGTGCCCAGGTAGGACTGGTCGGTGGCGCCGGGGCCGAAGTAGTCGGAGCCGCGCACCTCGGTCACCCGGATCCGGCCGGCCCGGTGCGCGGCCAGCGCGTCCTCCCACATGCGGGCCCGTACCCGGAACTTGGGGTTGGCTGAGGCGAGCGGCAGGTCCTCGGTCATCGGGCCGGTGACCGGGCCGTACGGGTAGAGGTTGCCGAGGATCGTCAGCACCGCGCCGCTGGCCTCGGCCGCGGCCAGGAACGACGCGGCCATCGGCGGCCAGTCGGTGAGCCAGCGGTGGTAGCGCGGGTTGACGCAGTTGTAGAGGACGTCCGCGCCCTTCGTGATCTCGATGAGGCGGCGCCGGTCGGCGACGTCGGCCGCCACCTTGACGGCTCCTTCGGGACCGCTTCCCGACCGGGTCACCACGGTGACCTCGTGACCCCGGTCCAGGAGCTCGCGTGCCAGATGCGCACCGACCTGGCCGGAACCCACGACGACGTGCTTGCCCATGATCAGACCTGCTTCCAGACGATGCGGAGGACCGCGTTGACGACGAAGAGGGCGGCGAGCGCCCCGGCGGGAACGGCGGCGCCGGCCGCGTAGAGCGCCAGCGCGCCGCCGCCGAACCAGAGGATCTCCAGCGCGGCGCGCGCCAGGCCGGTGAGCGGGATGACGGCGTTGGCGCCGCCTCCCGCCCCGAACAGGGCCCAGGCGGCGACGAACAGCGCGGGCGCGCCGAGCCCAGCGAGGAGCTTCACGCCCCAGTGCTGGCTCAGCGTGAACCCCCAGTAGCCGGCGGAGACGAGCACCCCGAGCTCCAGGAAGAACATCAGCGCCAGGTTGGCGCCCTTGGCGATGGGGAGCACGACGACCTCCTGAGTGACTGCCGTTCCCTTACGAGAGCAATGCTCTCTCAAGAGAGCGGCCATCGTCAAGAGCAGTGCTCTCGTTTCCGGCGTGCGCTCTGGTAACGTGCTGGGCATGACAGCGAGCCGTACCGCGCGAGAGCGGGTCAGAGCCGAGCTCACCAGGGAGATCACCGACATCGCCCGCCGCCAACTGGCCACCGAGGGCGCGGGCGGGCTGTCGCTGCGCGCGGTCGCCCGCGAGATGGGCATGGTGTCCTCGGCGATCTACCGCTACTTCCCGAGCCGCGACGACCTGCTCACCACGCTGATCATCGAGGGCTACAACGCGCTCGGCGAGGCCGTGGAGCGGGCCGACGCCGCCTGCCCGCGCGACGACTACCTCGGCCGATGGCTCGCCGCCTGCCACGGCCTGCGCGACTGGGCGCTGGCGCACCCGCACGAGTACGCGCTCCTCTACGGCTCCCCGGTGCCCGGCTACCAGGCGCCGCAGGACACGGTCCCGGCCCGGCTGCGCGACGTGACCGTGCTCGGCGCGACCCTGCGCGAGGCGCACGAGGCGGACGCCGTCGACCCGCCCCCGCTGCGGCCGCTCCCCCCCGACGCGCTCAGGGCGGACGCGGACAACCTGCGCACGATCATGGCGGGCGTCCCGGACGAGCTGATGTTCCGCGCGCTCACGTCCTGGACCGCCCTGTACGGGTGGATCAGCTTCGAACTGTTCGGCCAGCTGAACAACGCCATCGAGGAAAGGCGCACGGCCTTCGACCACTCGATGCGCACCCTGGCCGCCCTCATGGGCCTGCGCTAGGCGACGGCGTTGTCACCGCCGCCCAGGTAGGCGGCCACCACCCGCGGGTCCTGGGCCAGCTCGCGGGCCGGGCCCGTCACGTGCACGGTGCCCAGCTCCAGCAGGTACGCCCGGTCGGCGAGCCGGAGCGCGGCCTTGGCGTTCTGCTCGACGAGCACCACCGTGCGGCCGTTGTCGCGCAGCCGCCGGATCGTGCGCATGATCAGGCTGACGAACTGCGGCGCCAGGCCGAGGCTCGGCTCGTCCAGCAGCAGGATCGACGGGTCCGACATCAGCGCCCGCCCGATGGCCACCATCTGCTGCTCGCCGCCGGACAGCGTGCCGGCGAGCTGGTCGCGCCGCTCCCTGAGCCGGGGGAACAGCTCGAACACCATCTCCCGCAGACCGTCGGCGTCGACCTCCCGGCGCCGCGCGTACGTGCCGAGCAGCAGGTTGTCGTCGACCGTCATGCTGGAGAACATCTGCCGCCCCTCGGGGACGAGCGAGAGCCCTCGCCGCACGAGCGAGTCCTGGGAGGCGCGGGTGACGTCCTCGCCGCGTAGCGCGATGGTGCCGGACCTGGAGCGGTGCGCCCCGCCCAGCACGTTGAGCAGCGTGGTCTTGCCCGCGCCGTTCGGGCCGATGACCGCGACGATCTCGCCCTCGTCCACCCGCAGGTCGATGCCGTGAAGCACCTCGACCGGCCCGTAGGAGAAGCGGAGCCCGCTCACCTCAATGATCGACACGGATGGCTCCTTCCTCGTCCTCGTCCTCGTCGACGCCCAGGTAGGCGCGGATCACCTCGGGGTCGGAGCGGACCTCGTCCGGCGTGCCGACCCGCAGCGTCTTGCCGAACTCCAGGACGTGCACCCGGTCCACCAGCTCCATCACCATCTCCATGTCGTGCTCGACGAGCAGCAGCGCGATGCCCTCCGCGCGCAGCTCCCTGAGCAGGGCGGCCATCCGCTGCTTCTCGGCGCGGTTGAGCCCGGCCGCCGGCTCGTCGAGCAGCAGCACGGCCGGCCGGCCCGCCAGGCCGCGGGCGATCTCCAGCACCTTCTGGTGGCCGAGCGAGAGCTGGTCGGCCTCCACGTCGGCCAGGTGCGCCAGCCCGCAGCGGGCCAGCGCCGCCTCGGCCGCCTCGCGCAGCCGCCGTTCCTCACGCAGCACGCCGGGGGTGGGGATCACCGAGCGGGCGATCCCCGCGCGGCCGACGGTGTAGGTGCCGACCAGGACGGTCTCCAGCACGCTCATGCCGCCGAACACCACAGGCGTCTGGAAGGTACGGGCCAGTCCCTTGGCGGCCACCTTGTGGGCGGGCGCCCGGGTGACGTCCTCGCCGTCGAACTCGATGCGCCCCTCGGTGGGGGTGAGCACGCCGGACAGGAGGTTGATCAGCGTGCTCTTGCCGGCGCCGTTCGGGCCGATGACGCCCAGGATCTCCGAGTCGTGCAGCACCAGGTCCACGTCGCCGACGGCGACGACGCCGCCGAACCGCTTGGTCAGGCCGGACACCTGAAGGCGGACCCGTCCGGGACTCCGAGCGGGCGACGGGGCGGTGACCGGGGCCGAGGGCTGGGCCGGGGCCGGGTCGGCGACGGACCTGGCCGGCAGGAGCCTGGCGCGCAGGCGGCCGAGTGCGCCCACGACGCCTTCCGGCATGAGCACGAGCACCAGGACGAGCAGCAGGCCGACGGTGAACTCCTCGCCCGCGCCCACCGCGCCCTCGCCGAGCACCCCGGGGATGACACTGGTGCTGGCCTCGCGGATCAGCGTCAGCACCGCCGCGCCCACGAGCGGTCCCCACGGCGACAGCACGCCGCCGATGACCGCCACGACGAGGATCTCGACGGAGTGCATGACGCCGAACGGCGCCGGGTTGACGTACATCATGGTGTGCGCGTACAGGCTGCCGGCGACGCTGCCGAAGACGGCGCTCAGCACGAACGCCTTGGTCTTGGCGCGGGCGGCGTCGACGCCGTGGGCGGAGGCGACGGTCTCGTTGATGCGCAGCGCCCGCAGGGCGCGGCCCTCGCGGCTGGACTTCATCCGCACCGCGAACCAGAGCCCCAGCGCCAGCACGACCAGCACCAGGTAGACCTGCGCACGCTGGTCGTCGAAGGAGAGCCCGAACACCGAGAACGGCGGGATGCCGCCGAAGCCCGACGAGCCGCCGAGATCCTCGGAGTTGGTGAGCAGCAGGTAGAGGATCTCGCCGAGGGCGAGGGTGGCCATCGCCAGGAAGTGCCCGCGCAGCCGCAGGATCGGCCGGCCGATGGCGTACACGAGCAGGGCGGCCACCGCCGCCGCCACCACCATGGACACCAGCGGCGGCCAGCCGAGCCGCACGGTGCCGATGGCCGAGCCGTACGCGCCGATCGCGGCGAAGGCGGCCTGGGCCAGGGAGAACTGCCCGGCGTAGCCGACCAGGAGCACCAGGCCGAGCGCGAGCACGGCGTCGATGCCGAAGTTGACGATCAGGCCCTGGGTGTAGGTGTCGTCGACGGCCAGGGGGCCCAGCGCGATGACGAGGATCGCGGCGGCCACGCCCATGGCCGTGCGGTGCTTACGGAGTGAGTTCACGGCAGATTCCTTGTCATCGCTAGACCCGCGTCGACACCCGGAGCCGGGTCAGTCCCGCCGGCCGGAAGATCAGCAGGGCGAGGAGCAGGGTCAGGCCCGCGAGCGTGGTGTAGAGCGACCCGGCGAAGATGGTCGTCGCAGCCTCGATCAGCCCGAGGATGACGCCGCCGACGACGGTCAGCCCGATGCGGTCCAGGCCGCCGAGGATCGCCGCCACGAAACCCTTGAGGCTGAGCGCGAGCCCGCCGAGCACGGTGATGACCGACAGCGGCGTCTGCGCGATCGCCACGGTGCCCGCGGCCGCGCCGGCGAGACCGAACGACAGCGCGGCCATCAGGGCGACGTTGATGCCGACCACGCCCGCGGCGAACGGGTTGACGGCGCAGGCGGTCACCGCCCGGCCGAGCATGCTCTTCTCGAAGAACACCGTCAGCAGGATGACGATCACCACGGTCAGCGCCACGACCCACAGGGCCTGGCGGGCGATGGTGGCGCCGCCGACGTTGATCGCCGGCCCCGCGGTGAAGGGCGCCAGCTGGTACGCGCCGCTGCCGAAGATGATCTGCAGCAGGGAACGCACCCCGATCGCCACCCCGAGGGTCGCGATGACCTGGACGAGGAGCGCCTTCTTGCGCAGCGGCCGGACCGCCAGCGTGTAGACGACCATCGACGCCGCCGCCGCGACGAGGATGCCGAGGGGGACGGCCAGCCACAGCGGCACGAGCTTGGCCAGCACCACGGCGGCGAAGGCGCCGACCAGGGCCAGGTCGCCCATGGCGAAGTTGATCACGCCGGTGATCCGGTGGATCACCACGAAACCGATCCCGATCGCGCCGTAGATCGACCCGTTGGTGACCCCGGTGAATATCACCTGGAGGAGGTCCTGCGAGTTCATGTTCCTGCCTCTGAGCGGAGGCGGGCGGCCGGGAGGGGGGACCGGCCGCCCGGGTTTGTCATTCCTGGTCGAGGACGACCTCGCCGGTCTCGGTCAGGCCTCCCGCGTAGCGGAAGGCGCCGTCCTTGACCTGCAGCAGTGCCAGCCCCTCGCTTCCGAGGCCGGAGTGGTCGGTCGGTGAGTAGCGGTAGATCCCGTTCACGGCCGCGGTGCCGCCGAGCTGGTTCTCCAGCGCGTCGCGGATGGCTGTGCGGGCCGCGTCGAGGTCCGACAGGTCCGGATCCGCCTTCTTGATGGCCTCGGTGAACATCGTGATCGCGTCCCAGCCGTTGCCCGCGAACTGGGTCGGCTCGGCCCCGTACGCCGCGACGAAGTCCTTGACCGCCTGGTACTGCGGGTCGTCCTCGGCGATGCTGTCGGCCACCAGCGCCTTGGTCCCCACCACGTAGCGGCCTTCGACGGCGTCCTGGCCGACCTTGATGAAGTCCGGCGAGGCGGAGCCCGGCTCGTAGATGAACTCGGCGTCGAAGCCGATCTGCTTGGCGTTCTGCCCGATGACCGCGCTGCCGGGGACGACGCCGTAGACGATGACGCTGTCGGGGGCCGCGCCCTTCAGCCTGGTGAGCTGGGGGACGAAGTCGGTGGCGTCAGGGTCGTGCAGCTCGCTGCCCGCGACGGTCAGCCCGTACTCCTTGGCCAGCTCCGGCACGGCCTTGGACTGCTGCTGCCCGTAGGCGTTGTTCGGCGCCAGCACGGAGACGGACTTCGCGCCGAGGCCCTTGGCGAACGACAGCATGGCCCTGGTGGAGCGGGTGATGTCCGGGAAGTTCTTGAACATCCACTTGGCCTCCTCGATCGGCTCGACGATCGCCGTGCCGGAGGCCATGCCGATCGCCGGGATCTTGAGGCTGGCGGTGATCGGCTTGATCGCGATGCTCGCACTGGTGCCGCTGGGCCCGATGACGGCCAGCGCGCCCTCGCTGTGCAGCTTGCGCACACCGCTCACGGCGTCGGACTCGCTGCTGCGGCCGTCGACCACGGTCAGCTTGAGCCGGCGGCCGTTGATGCCGCCCTCGGCGTTCACCTTCTTGGCGAAGGCCTCGGTCGCCGTCTTCTCGGCCTCGCCCAGCGCCGCGTACGAGCCGGTCAGGTCGACCAGCACGCCCAGATGGTAGGGCTCGGACGCGGCGTCGCCCGAGGACTGTCCATTGCCGCCGCAGGCGGCGAGGAGCAGCGGCACCAGGGCGGCGGCGGCCAGCCGCCACCGCCGGGGGCGCGGCCGGCCCTCAGACGCTGAATCGAACTTCACCAGATTCTCCCTTCCGGGCGGTCGCCAGAGGCGCTCTACACGAACGAACGACCGTTCGCTCAACGTACCATGTGATTTCTGATTGCTTAAAGGCCCTTTTTCGCTGGGCCGGAATCGTTACCGGCGGGAGACCTGCCGGCCGGTCAGGAGTCCGCGACGCACCGGTTCACGCAGGTCCCGAGCCCGTCGACCCGCGTGGTGAGGACCGACCCCGGCACCAGCCGCAGCCCCGACGCCGCCCCCACCCCGCCCGGCGTGCCGGTGAGCAGCACGTCACCGGGCTCCCAGGCGGTGAACCGGCTGACGTAGGCCAGCGCGGCGGCCGCGTCGAAGACCAGGTCGGAGGTGCGGCCGCGCTGGCGGACCACGCCGTCGACCTCGCACGTGACCTCCAGGTCGCGGGCGTGGTCCACCTCGTCCGGCGTCACCAGCTCGGGCCCCAGCGGCGTGCTGGCGTCGAACGCCTTGCCCGGCAGCCACTGGCTGGTCCGCCACTGCCAGTCGCGCATCGAGACGTCGTTGGCGACGGTGTAGCCGGCGATCGCCGCCAGCGCCTCGCCCGGATCGGCCCGCCGCAGCGGGCGGCCGACCACGACCGCCAGTTCCGCCTCCCAGTCGACCTGGTCGCTGTCGGAAGGGATGGCGAGGTCGTCGCGGGCGCCGGTGAGCGTGCTGGCGAACTTGGTGAACAGCGTGGGGTGCTCGGGCGCCTCGCGGCCCATCTCCTCGATGTGCGAGCGGTAGTTCAGCCCCACGCAGACGACTCTGGCCGGGCCTGTCACCAGCGGCGCCCAGTCCGCCTCGCCCACGGGCACCTGGCCCACCTCGGCCGCGCGCGCCGGATCGGGGCGGCGCAGCAGCGCCCCCACGTCCGGCGCGTCCAGCAGGACGTACACGTCACCCTCGCGACGGGCCGCGCGGGTGCCGTCAGGCGTGCGCAGCGTGGCCCAGCGCATCAGAACAGCTCCATCGACCGCAACCGGGTCTTCATGATCTTGCCGCTGTCGTTGACCGGCATGTCACGCGCCGGCACGAAGGCGATCCGCTTGGGGATCTTGTAGCCCGCCAGGCGCGCTCGGCAGTAGTCCCTCAGCTCGTCGGCGCCCAGCTCGGCGCCTTCCTTGAGCGCCACCACGGCGCACACCTCTTCGTCCCACTCCGTGCTCGGCAGGCCGATGACGGCCGCCTCGCTGATCCCCGGATGCGTGTAGAGGACCCGCTCGACCTCGGCCGAGTAGACGTTCTCGCCACCGGTCTTGATCATGTCCTTGGCGCGGTCGTGGTAGTAGAAGTAGCCGTTCTCGTCCTGCGAGGCCAGGTCCCCGGTGCGCAGCCAGCCTTCCGCGTTGAGCACCTGCGCGGTCTCCGCGGGCCTGCCGAAGTAGCCGTCCATGATGTTGGGGGCGCGCACGGTGATCTCGCCGACGGTCCCCGGCGGCACCTCGTCGTCACTGTCCAGGGCACGCAGGCGCACCTCGGTGAGCAGGAACTCGCGGCCGATCGAGCCGTCGACGTCCTCCCTGAACATGTCCTCCGGGCGCAGCCGGGTGACGATCGGCCCGCCCTCGGTCAGGCCGTACTGGTAGTAGACGCGCACGTGCGGCAGCGCGTCGCGGACGGCGGTCTTGTCGGGCATCTTGAAGATCGCGCCGCCCACGTACATGCGCCGGTAGCCGGACCAGTCGTAGTCGGTGAAGACGCCCGCGGCGAGCAGCCTGCGCACCATGTTGGGCACCAGGAAGCCGTTGGTCACGCCCTCGCGCTGCACCACCTCGCCCACCTGGCGCTCGTCGAAACGGCGCATCAGCACCGACGTGGCGCCCAGCATCAGGTGCGGCACGAACCAGCACAGCAGCGACGCGGCGTGGAACATCGGCGCGATGAGGAGCGTGACGTCCGAGTGCTCCATGTCGGTGTCGATGATCTCGTTCAGCCCGTTGCCGACGGCGCTGCGCTCGGACAGCACCACGCCCTTGGGGAAGCCGGTGGTGCCGCCGGTGAACATGATGACGTTGGTGGCGTCCATGTCGCCGGTCAGCTCGGGTTCGACCGGCTCACCCAGGTAGGCCTCGTAGTCGGGGCCCTCCACCACCACGCGGCGCAGGTGACGAGGCTCGCCGGTCTCCTGCGCCGCCTTCACCGAGGCGACCCACTCCTGGTCGACCAGGACCACCTCGGCCCGGGAGTCGTTCAGCCCGAACACCAGCTCAGGCGTGGCCCAGCGCCAGTTGTACATGACCGGCACCGCCCCGGCGCACAGCACGCCCAGGTACGCCTCGACGACGAAGATGGAGTTGCCCGCCAGGATGCCCACGGTGTCGCCGCGCCGGACACCGTCGGCGCGCAGTCCGGCCGCGACCGCGTAGGCCCGGTCGGCCAGCTCGGCGTAGGTGACACGCGAGTTCTCGTCCACCACGGCCGTGCGCTCGGGGTAGCGGCGCCGGTTCAGCCGGAGAAAATCAGCGGTAGTGCGCATGTTCCTGCCTCTCGATCACTCGATGACCACGAGCGTGTCGCCGGGCGAGACGCCGGCTCCCACCGTCACGCGGACCTCGGTGACCCGGCCCGCCTTGCCCGCGGTGACCGGGTTCTCCATCTTCATAGCTTCCAGGACACATACCACGTCCTCCGCGGCCACCTCCGAGCCGACCTGGGCCGACACCGCGGCGATCGTGCCCTGCATGGGAGCGCGGACGACACCGTCCGAGGAACCCGACATCCCGGCGGCGCGGCGCGGACCCGACCCGGACGGCGGGGGCGCGGCCTGCGGCGGGGCGGCGGCCGCCGACGCCTGCTCGGCGACGTAGGGAACCCAGTACTCGCGCCCGGCGACCACGACGACGGACCGGTCGTCCCCCGCCGGCCGAGGCGCGGCCTCGGCGGGCGAGGTCTCCGGGGCCAGGGCCGGCTTCAGCTCGGCGTCGGTCTCCAGCCAGGTGGTGTGGTGGCGGTCCCCGGTGAACACCGGATGCCGCAGGACGGCCTGGTGGGCGGGCTTGGTCGTGGCCACGCCGGAAACGCGCAGCTCCTCCAGCACCCGCTGTGCCCTGGCGATGGCGGCGGGCCTGTCCTGCGCGTGCACGATCAGCTTGCCGAGCAGCCCGTCGTAGTACTCGCTGACCGTGTCGCCGGCCTCGTACCCGCTGTCGAACCTGACGCCGAAGCCGAGCGGCGGGCGCACCTCGGTGAGCGTGCCGGGCGTCGGCCGGAACAGCCCGCCGGCCGGGTCCTCGGCGTTGATCCGCATCTCCAGCGCGTGACCGCGCACGGTCACGTCCTCCTGGCGGACCGAAAGCGGCAGCCCCGCAGCCACCCGCAGCTGCTCGGCGACCAGGTCGACGCCGGTGACCAGCTCGGTGACCGGGTGCTCCACCTGGAGCCTGGTGTTCATCTCCAGGAAGTAGAACGCGTCGTCCTCGACCAGGAACTCGACCGTGCCCGCGCCCACGTAGCCGACGGACGCGGCCAGCGCCACGGCGGCCTCGTCCATCGCCTGCCGGGTGCCGTCGGAGATCACCGTGCAGGGCGCCTCCTCGATCAGCTTCTGGTGCCGGCGCTGCACGGTGCAGTCGCGGTTGCCGAGGGAGACCACGGCGCCGTGGGTGTCGGCGACGATCTGCACCTCGACGTGGCGGGGGCGCTCCAGGTACCGCTCCAGGTAGACCTCCGGCTGCCCGAAGTAGGCCTGGGCCTCGCGCTGGGCCGCCGCGACCGCGTCGTCCGCCTCCGCGCCGTCGCGCACGATGCGCATCCCGCGCCCGCCGCCGCCGTAGGAGGCCTTGACCGTGATCGGGTAGCCGTGGCGCTCGCCGAAGGCCCGCACCTCGGCTCCCGAGGTGACCGGGCCGTCGCTGCCGGGCACCAGCGGCACCCCGGCCCGCTCGGCCGCCTGCCGCGCCGTGACCTTGCTGCCCATGACGGCGATGGCGTCGGCGGGCGGGCCGATGAACGTCTTACCGGCCCTGGTGACCGCCTCGGCGAGCGCCGTGCTCTCCGACAGGAAGCCGTAGCCGGGGTGCACGGCGTCCGCCTGGCTCTCGGCCAGCGCCTTCATGATCATTTCCACGTTCAGGTACGTGTCGGCCGGCGAGGTGCCGGGCAGCGCGTACGCCTCGTCGGCGAGGCGGACGTGCAGCGCGCCCGCGTCCGCGTCCGAGTGCACCGCGACCGAGGCGATGCCGAGGTCACGGCAGGCGCGGACGACCCGGACGGCGATCTCACCCCGGTTGGCGACGAGCACCTTGCGGAAGTGGGAGGGGGAACTCACGTCGTGTACTCCGAAGGGGGAAGGTCGATGTCGTCGAGGTTGACGACGAGGTTGTCGGGAGTGCGTGCGGTCATCCAGACGAGTTCGGCGTCGGCGCTGCGGTTGCACTCGATGTGCGGCATCCACGGCGGCACGTGCACGAAATCGCCTTCCTCCAGGTCGTAGTAGTCGCGGTACCCCTCGCCGAAGTAGATCCGGGCCCTGCCCTTGAACACGTAGCCCGCGGTCTCGGCCTCGGCGTGGTGGTGCGGCACGGACCGGTAGGCGGGCTCGTTGCTGACCTTGCCCAGCCATATCGCCGAAGCCCCCACCCCGCGGTGGACACCCGCCACCCGGATGGCGCCGGCGCTCTGGCCGGTGTCCGCGGTGATTTCGGCGGCGAGGATGCGGGTCGGGCTGAGATCGAAGCGAAGCCGATCCACGGGCATGTCCTCCTTTGACAAACGAGCGATCGTTCGTATTCTTGGCTCATGCGAACTCCCATGTCAAGACACCCCCGGACGGAGCCGCGATGAAGCCCTACAAGTCCCTGCTGTTCGTGCCAGGCCATCGCGGCGACTGGGCGGACAAGGCGGTCCGCGCCGGCGCCGACGCGGTCATCCTCGACCTGGAGGACGCCGTCCCCGAGCAGAGCAAGGCCGAGGCCCGGGTGACCGTGGCGGAGTCGGTCGACCGGCTGCGCGCCGAGCACCCCGAGGTGGGCGTGGTCGTGCGCCCCAACGGGCTCGGCACGCCGCACGTGGGCAAGGACCTGGCCGCCGTGGTGCGGGCCGGGGTCGACGCGCTGCTGCTGCCGATGATCCGCACGGCCGAGGACGTGATCCGCTTCGACGCGCTGGTCGGCCACTTCGAGTCCGAGCGAGGGCTGGAGCCTGGCTCCGTCGAGCTGGTGCCCACGCTGGAGACCGCCCAGTCGGTGGGCAACTGCGAGCAGCTGGCCGCGGCCACTCCGCGCGTCGCGTCCCTGCTGGTCGCCGCGGCCAAGGGCGCCGACATCGCACGGGAGATCGGCTTCGAGTGGACGCTGGAGGGCCTGGAGACGCTTTACCTGCGCAGCCGCGCCCTGGTGGCCTGCCGCGCCGCCGGCATCTCCCACCCGATCTGCGGGATCTGGCAGGACGTGCACGACCTCGACGGGCTCGCCACGTTCACCGCGCAGAACCGGCGGCTCGGCTTCCGCGGGCAGGTGCTGCTGCACCCGTCGCACGTCGCGACGATCAATGCCACGTACGGGCCGACCGAGGCGGAGCTGGACCGCTACCGCCGGATGGTGGCCGCCTTCGAGGCGGCCGAGGCCGACGGGCGCGCGGCGGTCGACTTCGAGGGCGAGCACATCGACATCGCCCACGTGCGGACCGCCCGCGAGCTGCTGGAACTCGCGGGCGCATGAGCGGCCCGCTGCACGGCGTGCGGGTCGTCGAGCTGGGCGGGCAGGGGCCGGTGCCCTTCTGCGCGATGACGCTGGCCGACCTCGGCGCGGAGGTCGTCACCCTGCGCCGCCCCGGCCCCGCCGCCCCCACCAACCCGCACAACCCGGTCATCGACAGGGGCCGGCGGTTCCTCGCGGTGGACCTCAAGTCGCCCGACGGCGTGGCCGTGGCCAAGCGGCTGGCGGGCCGCGCCGACGCGGTCCTCGAAGGCTTCCGGCCCGGCGTGCTCGAACGCCTCGGCCTCGGCCCCGCCGACTGCCTCGCGGTCAACCCCCGGCTGGTGTACGGACGGATGACCGGCTGGGGCCAGGACGGGCCGCTGGCTCAGACGGCCGGGCACGACATCAACTACATCGCTCTCACCGGGGCGCTGCACGGGATCGGCACCGCCGGCGGGCCCCCGGTGCCGCCGATCAACCTCGTCGGCGACTACGCGGGGGGCGCGCTCTATCTCGCGCTGGGCGTCACCTCGGCGCTGCTGTCCGCCCGCGCCACCGGCCGCGGCCAGGTGGTCGACGCGGCGATCGTCGACGGCGTGGCCGCGCTCATGAGCATCGTGTACGGGCTCACGGCCGCCGGGCGGTGGACCGGGGAGCGCGGCGCCAACCTGCTCGACGGGGGCGCGCCCTTCTACCGGGTCTACCGGTGCGCCGACGGCGGGCACGTCGCGGTGGGCGCGCTGGAGGAGCCGTTCTACCTGGACCTGCTGGACGGGCTCGGGCTGGCCGGGCGCGCCGACCTGGTGGACGGCCGGCTGGAGCGATCCCGCTGGCCGGCCATCGCCGAGGCGCTCTCGGCGGCGTTCGGCGAGCACCCGCGGGCGCACTGGGAAGCGGTGTTCGGCGGGCGCGACGCCTGCGTCACCCCCGTCCTGTCCGCGCAGGAGGCCACCCGCCACGAGCACCTGGCGGCGCGCGGCACCTACGTGGACGGCCACGCCGCGCCGGCGCCGCGCTTCAGCGGCACCCCGGCGACCTCGGCCCCGCACGCCGAGCCGGCGCGGTCCGACGTGCGCGCCCTCCTCGCCGAGCACGACCTCTCCCCCACGGAGATCGACCGCCTCCTGGCAAGCGGCGCGGTCGGCCCGGCGTCCTGGTGACCGGCCCTCTGACCGCGCGGTCGCCGTGCCGGCAGCCCGGTTCCGGGCCGGCGTGCTCGTGCACGCCGGCCCGCTGTCTCCCGTTGTCCTCCGGCGCCGCGTCAGCGGGCGCCCTTGCGGAAGTCCCAGGTGCTCGTGTGCTCCGGCTCGACGCGTATCCAGGCGTGACGGCCCTTCCTGCGCACGTGCCGCTGCTCGGGGTACTTCTCCGTGAACAGCCGCTCCGCCTCGGCGAGGTCCGGCGTCACGACGCCGTCCCACGGCACCGGGCCCACGACGCGGGCGGTCCCCCGGATCTCCACCCCGCGCAGCTCACCGTACGCGTCCCCGGCGTCCACCACGACGGCCACCCGGGGCCGCGCCGTCAGGTCGGTGAACCGGCGGCTGCTCACCAGCGAGCACAGCCAGAGCGCCATGCCGTCCCAGGCGAACCAGAGCGGGCTCACGTGCGGATGCCCGTCAGGCCCTGCGGTGGCCACCCGGCAGACCCGCTCGCCGGCGAGGAAGGCGTCCACCTCCGCGGCCGTCATGGCGAGCCGCGAGCCGTGCCGGAGCGCGGCCCGCGGCTGGGAGTCCGCACTCACCGGCGGGCCCTCGATCCGGACAGCCGCCACGCCGCGGGGAGCAGCGCGGCCGCCAGCGCGATCTTGACGGCGTCGCCCGCGAGGAAGGGGAGCACGCCCATCTGGATCGCCTGCCAGAGGTCCAGCCGGAGCAGGGCGGCCAGCCAGGCGCTGCCGCAGAGGAGGATGACGGCGTTCGCCAGCGCCATCGCGGCCATGGCCCGGCCCGGCGCGCGGTCCCAGCCGCGCTCGGCGAGCGCTCCGGCGACCACCGCCGCGACCACGAATCCGAGGACGTATCCGAAGCTCATGCCGGACCAGCCGGACGCGGCCCCGGTGAACCAGGGCACGCCCGCGATCCCCGCGGCCCCGTACAGGGCGGTCGCGGCGACACCGCGCCGCAGGCCGAGCGCGGCGGCCACCAGCAGGACGCCCAGCGTCTGCCCGGTCAGCGGGACGGGCGTGCCGGGCAGGGGCACGGCCACCTGGGCGAGCAGCCCGATGAGGGCGGCGCCGGAGACGGTCAGCACGACGGCCCCGGTCCTGGAGGAGGTCACCAGGTCGCCGAGCACGGGCCGGCGAGGTGAGAGGGCGAAGGGCACTGAAGACATGTGTACACTCCTAACGATCGTTCGTTAGTGTAGCTGATGACCGAGAGGACCCCGCTGTGACCCGCACCACCTGCAGCTTCGGCATCCATCTGCCGCCCGGCGAGCACGACACCGACGGCCTCGGCATGCGCGGCATGGCCGCCCTGGTCGACCGGCGGGGATTCGAGAGCCTGTGGGTCAGCGACCACACCGTCCTGATCGAGGAGCCGCGCTCGCGCTACCCGTTCAGCGAGTCGGGCGAGTTCTACCTCCCGGCCGACTCCGACTGGTACGACTGGGTGGTGGCGCTCTCCTTCCTCGCCGCGGCCACGACCACGACCAGGCTCGGCGTGGCCGTGGCGGTGATCCCCCACCGCCATCCGATCCTGCTGGCCAAGCAGCTGGCCACCCTCGACCGGCTCAGCGGCGGCCGGGTCAGCCTGGGCGCCGGGGCGGGCTGGCTGGCCGAGGAGTTCGACGCGCTCGGCGTCCCGTTCGCCGCCCGCGGCAAGCGGATGGACGCGACCATCGATCTCATGCGCGCCACGTGGACGGGCGCGCCCCCGCCTGGGGAGTACGGGCCGTTCACCGTGCCGCCGGGCGTGCGCACCCACCCGACGCCGGTCCAGGAGCGGGTGCCGATCCTCGTCGGCGGCGAGTCGCCGGCCGCGCTGCGCCGGGCCGCCTCACGCGGCGACGGCTGGTTCGGCACGATCGCGGGCGGCCGGATGGAGCCGGGGCATCTGCGCGAGGTGGTCGCCACCCTGCGCGCCGAGGCGGCCGCGGCGGGCAAGGATCCGCACGGGCTCGACGTCACGCTGCGGGTCGCCGCCCGCGCGGGCGACGTCTTCACCCCGGCCTTCGAGGAGTACCTGCGCGACCTCGTCGAGTCCGGCGCCACCCGACTCACCTTCGACCTGGGCTGGCGCTCCGCGAGCCGGTCCGACGAAATCCTGCACCGGCTGCGCGAGCTGAGCGATGCGTTCTAGGCCACCGGCCGCAGTATGGTCCTTGTCGGCCCATGATCGATGACAGGCATCCACCCCTGAGGGAGAGGAACGACAACCATGGCCGAGACCACCCGAGGATCACGTGACGGCACCGTCCCCACCGCGGTGGCCATCCGCAGCGCGGCCGTGGAGCTCTTCCATCGGCAGGGCTTCGAGGCCACCTCGCAGCGGCAGCTCGCCGACGCGGTGGGGCTGCAGGTCGCCAGCCTCTACAACCACATCAAGAGCAAGGAGCAGCTCCTCGCGACCATCATGACCGAGGTCATGGAGCAGTTGCTCAGCATCACCGAGCGCCGGGTCGAGGCCGCCGCGACCCCCGAGGAGCGGCTGCTGGCCTTCATGAGCGAGGGCATCAGGTTCCATGCCGAGCACCGCCTGGAGGCGCTGGTCGGCAACACCGAGCTGCGCTCGCTGTCGGAGGACAACCGGGCCAGGGTGGTCGAGCTGCGCGACCGCTACGAGCGCCTGCTGGAGTCGATCCTGCGCGAGTGCGCCGCCGGGGGCACCGTCTCGGTTCCCGACGTCAAGATGGCCACCTACGCCGGGGTCGCCATCTGCGTGCACGTCGCCTCGTGGTACCGCGAGAACGGGCGTCTGCCCCTGGACGAGGTCATCAGCGGGCTGCTGGCCGCCTACGCGCCCACCGCGGCGCTCGAGAGGAAGAAATGATCAAAGTCGTCGCCGTCATCCGCCGCAAGCCCGGCCTGAGCCGGGAGGAGTTCCTGCGTTTCTGGCAGGAGGAGCATCCGGCGCTCGTGCTGGCCCTGCCCGGCCTGCGCGGCTACCGGCAGAACCCGGCGGTCGAGCACCGCAAGCAGTGGCCCTGGGACGGCTCCGCCGAGCTCTGGTTCGACGACGTGCGCGCGGTTAAGGCCGCCTTCGACAGCCCGGAGGCCGGGCCGCTGCGCGCGCACGAGGAGCACTTCATCGAAGCACTGGAGTGGTTCCTGGCCTCGGAGACCGAGGTGCTTCCGCCGTCACCGGCCGCTTGACGAACGATCGTTCGTAGGTAATCCTGGGTCGAGCAGCTTCCTGACGTGCGCGGACTCGGATCCCGCACCTGCCACAGCCCGCATCGTGTCTGATGGGACGAACACCTATGACTTCCACCGTTCCCCTCGATCCCCCGCCGCAGGCGGACATCCACGAGGAGCTCCAGGCCCGCCTGCGGGCAGCCCGGCTCGGCGGCAGCGAGAAGAACCGCCACAAGCACGAGGCCGCCGGCAAGCTGCTCGTCCGCGACCGGCTCCGGCTCCTCCTCGACGACATCGAGGACTTCGAGGACGGCCTGCTGGCCCGGCACGCCGACGGGCTGCCCGGCGACGGCGTGGTGACCTGCATCGGCAGCGTCGACGGCCGCCGGGTGTGCGTCATCGCCAACGACTACACGGTCAAGGCCGGCACCTGGGGCAAGCGCACCTTCGAGAAGATCACCCGGATGCAGCTCCTGGCCGACGAGCTCGGACTGCCCCTGGTCTACCTCGTCGACGCGGCGGGAGCCCGCATCGACGAGCAGTTCGAGAGCTACGCCGGCCGCCACGCCTGGGGCAACATCTTCTACAACCAGGTGCAGATCTCCGGCCGGGTGCCGCAGATCTGCGCGTTGTTCGGCCCCTCCCCCGCGGGATCCGCCTACGTGCCCGCCCTGTGCGACGTGATCATCATGGTGCGCGGCACCGCCACCGCCTACATCGGCTCGCCCCGCGTCGCCGAGATGGTCACCGGCGAATCGGTGACCCTGGAGGAGATGGGCGGCGCCGACCTGCACAGCCGCGTCTCCGGGCTGAGCGACCTGCTCGCCGAGACCGAGGAGGAGGCCATCGCGGCCATCCGCCTCTATCTGTCCTACCTGCCCTCCAGCTGGGAGGCCGAGCCGCCCAGGGCCGCGGGCCGCGAGCCCCGGCCGACCGAGTCGCTGCGCTCCATCGTCCCGGAGAACCAGGCCGTCCCGTACGACGTGCGCGAGCTGATCGACGCCGTCGTCGACTGCGACTCCTTCTTCGAGCACAAGGAGCTGTTCGCGCCCGAGCTGGTGACCGGGTTCGCCCGCCTGGACGGGGCGCCCGTCGGCATCGTGGCCAACCAGTCGGCGGTCAAGGCGGGCGTGCTGTTCAGCGACTCCTCCGACAAGGCGGCCCGGTTCGTCTGGATGTGCAACGCGTACAACGTGCCGCTGCTCTTCCTCATCGACGTGCCCGGATACATGCTCGGCACGGTGGCCGAGAAGGAGGGCATCATCCGGCACGGCGCGAAGATGCTGTTCGCCGTCGCCGAGAGCCGGGTGCCGCGGGTCGCGGTCATCGTGCGGAAGGCATACGGAGGCGGCTACCTGGGCATGTCGGGCAGCCCGATGAACCCCGACGCGGTCCTCGCGCTGCCCACCGCCAAGCCCGCCCTGCTCGGACCCGAGGCCGCGATCGCCGGCATCCACTTCAACCGGGTGATGGCGATCGAGGACGAGAAGGAGCGGCAGAAGCTCGTCACCGAGCTGCGCTCGGAGTACGAAGAGCAGATCGACGTCTTCCAGATCGCCAACGAGAACGCCGTGGAGGCCGTCGTCAGCTACGAGGACCTGCGGCGCGAGCTGATCCACCGGTTCGACGTCTACCGGCGCAAGCGCAAGACGCCGCCCGCCCGCCGCAACGGCGTCTACCCCGTCTGAGCCACCCGGAGCAACCGCATGAGACCTCTCACCGACGCCGCCGGCAGGCAGGCGGACCCCATCAGCGACACCCCCGAGCGCGCCGAGCTGCGGGCCGAGCTGCGCAGGCTCATCGCCGCGACCAGCCCGGCCGCCGAGGTGCTCCGCCTGGACGAGCAGGAACGGTTCGACGACAAGCTGCACGAGGCGCTGCGCCGGCTCGGCGTGCACGCGGTCGGCGGGCACCCCGACCACGGCGGGATCGGCGACATCCGCGACCAGACCGCCGTCATCGAGGAGCTGGCCGCGGGCCCCACCTCCATGGCGGTGCACATGGTCGTGCAGTACATGATCACGCACATCCTCGGCACCAACGGCTCCCCCGAGCAGCGGGAGGAGTGGCTGGACCGGCTGCACACCGGGGCGGCCAAGGTGTCCTTCGCGCTGTCGGAGCCCGCGGGCGGCACCGACATCGCCCGCGTCATGCGCACCACCGCGCGCCGCGAGGGCGACCACTGGCTGCTGTCGGGCCAGAAGACGTGGATCTCCGGCGCCCTCGGCGCCGACGCCCTCGTCGTGCTGGCCCGCACCTCCCCGGCCGAGGGCTCGTCCGTCGACGGCGTGACCATGTTCCTGGTCCCGGCGGGCTCCCCCGGCCTCCAGGTCCGCGAGCTGCCCACCGTCGCCGTGCACGGGCTGGACACCTGCGAGGTGTTCTTCGACGACGTGGCGGTGCCCGAGAGCGCGGTCGTCGGGGCCGTCGGCGCCGGCTTCCGCCAGGTGGTGGCGACGCTGAACCGCGAGCGCATCAACGCCGCCGCGGGCGCGATCGGCGCGGCGAGCGGGGCGCTGGACGCCGCCGTCGAGTACGCGCGAGGCAGGGCCGCGTTCGGCTCCACCCTGGGCTCCTTCCAGGCCGTGCAGCATCGGCTGGTCGACGGGGCGCTGGCCATCGAGTCGGCGCGCTCGCTGCTGGCCCGCGCGGCGGCCGTCGAGGCGGCGGGCGGGCGGGCCGACCTGCTGTCGTCCATGGCCAAGATCGCCGCGTCGGAGGCGGCGGTCAAGGTGACCCAGGACGGCATGGAGATCCTGGGCGGCGCCGGGTTCAGCCGCGAGTTCCCGATGCAACGCTGGTTCAGGGACGTGCGGCTGTGGGTGTTCGCGCCGCTGGCCAACGACATGGTCCGCAACTACCTGGGCGAGCGGCTGCTGGAGCTGCCCCGCTCGTTCTGACCGCGAACGCGTGTGGGCCGGTCCCCTCGGACCGGCCCACACGCGTTCTCAGCGCCGGGTCACGGCGCCTCGGCGGACATCAGCAGGATGCTGGTGAACGTCATCACGTCCTCCTCACGCTGGTTCACCACGCGGTACGAGAGCGTCACCACGAACTGTCCCTCGCGCTTGGCGGGACGCGTCTCCGCTACCTCGACCACCGCCCTGATCGTGTCGCCGATCAGCACCGGGGCGAGCGCGCGCAGGTCGTTCAGCCCGAGCCAGGCGGTCGTCCGATCGCCGTCGATGACCTGGCTCCGCGTGCTCAGCCCGAGCGCCATGGCGAGCGTGAGCGGCCCGTGCGCGATCCGCTCGCCGAACCGGCTGCGCGCGGCGTACTCCCGATCGGTGTGGATCGGCAGCCAGTCGCCGGTGAGCGAGGCCCAGGAGACGACGTGCGACTCGGTGATGGTGATCGCCGCGGTGCTGATCTTCTGACCGGCCTCGGGATATCCGGTGAGCGCGCTGCTCATGATGCCTCCTGTAGGTAGCGGACGACGCCGCCCTGTTCTGTCCGCCCGCAGCGGCCGGCGGCCGCGAGGACGTCGAGATGCGCCGCGGTCTCGCAGACCGCGAGCATCCGGTTGACCGGGTCGAGGTCGCGCAGCCGGCGCTCGCGCCTGGTCCATCCCAGCCCGCCCGCGACCTCGTACGCGGTACGCGGCCGCCCGTCCAGCAGCGCCGCGCAGGCGTCCAGGCGCTGCTCGTGGTGGGCCAGCAGCTCGGTCGCCCGCGCGTGGGTGCTGGAGCGCACCGGCCCGTGCGCCGGGAGCATGAGCCGGTCGGGCAGGTCGAGCACGGCCCCCAGCGAGTCCATGAAGTCACGCAGCGGCAGCGTCCCTGTCCTGCTCTCGTACCCGATCGACGGCGTGATCTGCGGCAGCACGTGGTCGCCGGTGAAGAGCATGCCGTGCCCGGCGTCGTCGAACACGACATGGCCGCGGGTGTGCCCCGGGGTGTGCAGTGCCCGCAGCCCGGTGCGGCCGGCCTGGAACAGACGGCCGTGGGTGATCCACTCGTCCGGCGGCTCCCACTTGGCCGGGTCCGAGCCCGTGCCGTATCCGATGGCGTCCAGCGCGCTCACGACCTCCTCGCCGCCGTGACGGCGCAGCTGGGCGAGCTGTGTGGCGCCCTCCATCTCGTCGCCGGAACCGAGCGCCTCCAGCGAGGGCCGCTCGTGCTCGCCCAGGCGCAGCCCGCAGCCGCTCTCGCCGCGCAGGGTCACGCCCTGCGAGTAGTGGTCGACGTGCACGTGCGTCACCAGGATCTCGGACACGTCGTCCACGCCGTACGAGAGAGCCTCCAGCGCGTCGCCGAGCACGGCCCGGGACTCGGGCATGGCCCAGCCGGCGTCGACGAGAGTGAGCCCGTGCTCGCCTTCGAGCACGTACACGTTGACCGCGCGCAGCCCGTCCTCCGGGATCGGCAGCGGGACCCGGTGCACGCCCGGCGCCACCTGGTAGACGCCGGGCTCCTCCCAGGAGTGGCGGTCCGGGTCGTCGACCCGCTCGGCGCGTCTCATGGCACCCGCCCCACCGGCGTGCAGTCGTGCTTCAGCGCCAACACCTCCGAACAATCGATCGTTCGTCTCACGATAGCGGCCCCTTCCGCATGGGAATACTGACCGTGACGCTATACTAGCGATCGTTCGTTCGTAGTTCTAGGCAGAGGAGGCCGCAGTGGGCCTGTGGTTCGAGGAACTCACCCCCGGACTGGTCATCGAGCACCAGATCAGGAGAACCGTCACCGAATCGGACAACGTCCTGTTCAGCACGCTGACCATGAACCCGCAGCCCCTGCACCTGGACGAGGAGTTCGCCAAGGATTCGGAGTTCGGCACCCGGGTGGTGAACGGCCTGTTCACGCTCTCGCTGGTCATCGGGCTCAGCGTGACCGACATCTCGCTGGGCACCACGGTGGCCAACCTCGGCTACGAGGTGGTCGAGATGCCGGCCCCGGTCTTCCACGGCGACACGATCCGCGTGGTGTCGACCATCCTGGACGCCCGGGAGTCGAAGTCACGCCCCACGCAGGGCATCGTCAAGCTGGAGCACCGGGGCCTGAACCAGCGCGACGAGCTGGTCAGCCGGGTGGTGCGCAGCGCCCTGTTCCACAGGCGGCCGGCCGCCTAGCTCCGGGTCAGCAGCGGCACCAGGACCTCGTCCACGATGTCGACGACGAGCCGGTCGGGGATGGGCGGCCCCTGGAAGAGGAAGTGCTGCCTGAGCAGGGCCTGGCCGGTGTCGAGGCGGAGTGGCGTGACCGCGTCGCCGGAGATCTCGCCGCGCTCGACGGCGCGGCGGGCGATCTCGGCCATCATCTTGCGGCCCGTGCCCTGCGAGTTCTCCTTGAAGGTGCGGGCGCTGGCCTCGTCGCGCAGCGCCTCGGAGAGCAGCCCGCGCATCGCCTCGCCCGCCGGGCCGGACAGGATGTCGGCCGTGCCGCGCAGCACGGTCAGCAGGTCGTCGCGCAGGCTGCCGGTGTCGGGGACGTCGGACAGGGCCGGCAGCGAGTGGTAGACCGAGTCCATGACCAGCGCGACGCGGGTGGGCCAGCGGCGGTAGAGCGACGCCTTGCTCGCCCTGGCCCGCTCGGCGACGCGTTCCATGGTGAGCTTGGCGTAGCCGCTCTCGGCCAGCTCGTCGAGCGTCGCCCGGTAGATGGCGGCGGCGAGCTCCTCGCCCCGGCGCCGGGGCAGCTTGCGGTGGTCGGTGACCATCTCAGCCATGTTACCGAGCCTCCACCACCACACCGGAGCCGCCGTCGACGGTGACCTGCCGACCGTCGGCCAGCAGGGAGGTGCCGTCGCCGGTGCCCATGACGGCGGGGATGCCGTACTCCCTGGCCACGATCGCGGCGTGGGAGGTGATGCCGCCGGTGTCGACGACCACCGCGGCGGCCCGCTGGAACAGCGGCGTCCACGACGGGTTGGTGTAGGGGCAGACCAGCACGTCACCGGGTTCGAGCCTGCCGAACTCCGACGGGTCGCGCACCACCTTGACCGGCCCGGTGGCGGTGCCCGCGCTCGCGGGGGTGCCCGCCACGAGCGCGTCACCGGCGTCGCGGGCCGGGAAGACGGCCCGGGGGTCGATGAGCCGCACGCCGGCGAGCTCCTCACGCCGCGCGGCCCGGGCGGTCGCGCCGGCGCGCAGCCGCCGGCCCTGCTCGTCGCCGAGAGCGGCCACGTCCTCGATCGCCTCCAGCTCCTCCAGCCTGAGGTGGAAGACGTCCTCGGGAGCGTCGAGCACGCCCGCGTCGCGCAGCCTGCGGCCGATCTCGACGATGGATCTGCGCAGCGCGGGCAGCGGCATCGTGAAGGAGAAGTGGCTGTCCTCACGGAAGGCGATCCCCGCGCGGGCGGCGTGCACCTTGCGGACCATCTTGTCCCGCTTGCGGGCGCCGCGCAGCCGCGGGTGGGCGAGCAGCCGGTCCATCGCGTCGTCGCCGGGCTCGGACCGGGGCGGTTCCGCCGCCAGCACCTTGATCAGGTCGAGCACGGTCTCGGGTCCGTCGGCCCAGGTCGGCGGGGTGACCAGGAGTGGGCTGGCGCCTTCCCGGTGGCCGTACTCGGCCAGGAACTCCCGGAGCGCCGCCTGGAAAGCCTCGGGCATCGGGTCCCGGGCGAGCGCGCCGGTGTTCCTGGCCTGCTCGGCGAGCTCCTCCAGGGCCCGGTTGGCGTCGCTGGTGCGGGTGCGGGCGCCGGCGATCAGCGCGCCGAACAGGTCCGTACGGCCGAGCAGCTTGAGCGCGGCGCGCAGCCGCAGCAGCGACAGCCCGCTGCGCGGCAGGTAGTCCGTGCGCAGGCCGGCCACGGGCCGCACGGCGGCCAGCACCCTGCGCGGCGTCCTGACCAGCTCCGGCCAGGGCAGTGCGGCCAGGTCGAGCTCCGTCAGCTCGCGCACGTCTTCGAGGTAGCGCTGGAAGCGCGGGTCGCCGCTCCACCGGGCGGGATCGTACCGGCGGGCCTTGGCGAAGATCAGGAACGGCGCGACGAGCAGCTTGGGCGAGGGGTGCGGGCGGGGCGGCACCAGCCGGTAGGCGACGCCGTCCTGCTCCTCGATGAAGTGGTCGAACGCCCCTCGCAGGCCGAACTTGCGGGTCACCTGCGCCATGAGCCCGGCGGGCCCGTACGGCACCCAGGTGGACATGTCGATCGGATAAGGGCGTACCGGCAAGTACTCCATCAGGACGGTGCCGAGCCTGCGGCGGATCGGGCCGAGCTTGCCGAGCGGGGGCGGCGGCAGCGCGGTCATCGGCCGGGCCTGCACGAGGCTGACCTCGCCGCCCGCGTACGTCCACTCGATGTCCTGGGGGCGGCCGAAGTGACGGGCGACCTCGGTACCGAGCCCGGCCAGCTCGCGCAGCACGCCGCCGGGCAGCCGCTCGGCGGGCGCGCCGTCACCGGTCTCGTGGCTGACGCCGCCGCCCGCCAGGGCGCGGACGACCACCTCGCGGCGGCCGGGCGCGAACTCGGCGATCTCGCCCCGCGGCGTGAGCACGTAGTGGTCAGGGGTGACGAGGCCGGAGACGACCGCCTCGCCGAGCCCGGTGCCGGCGTCGACGACGAGCCGCCCGCGGTCGCCGGTGACGGGGTCGGCGGTGAACATCACGCCCGCCGCCTCCGCCGCCACCATGCGCTGCACGACGACCGCGATGCGCACCTCGGCGTGGTCGAGGCCGAGCCGGTCGCGGTAGGCGACGGCGCGCTCGGACCAGAGCGAGCCCCAGCAGCGCCGGACCGCGTCGATCAGCCCGTCCTCGCCGACGACGTTGAGGTAGGTGTCCTGCTGCCCCGCGAACGCGGCGCCCGGCAGGTCCTCGGCGGTGGCGCTGGAGCGCACCGCCACCGGCCCGCCGCCGAGCTCCCGGTACGCGGTCAGGATCGCCCCGCGCAGGGTCTCCGGGATCTCCAGCTTCTCGAAGTACGCGCGCGTGGCGTGACCGGCGGCGACCAGGTCGTAGGCGGCGGTGGTGACCACGAATCCGGCGGGGACGGGGAAGCCGCCGGCGATCAGCTCCCCGAGGTTGGCTCCCTTCCCGCCCGCGAGGGCGAGGTCGCCGCGGCGGAACGAGCTCAGGGGGGCGACGAGTGTCATGAGGTCTCCTGTGCGTGAGCGGTGGTGCGGAGAGGTCGCGCGGGCAGCGCCAGCGCGAGCAGGAAGGCCACGCCGAGCAGCGGCGACATGGCCGCGAACACCGGCGGCACGGCCTCGGCGAAGGCGGCGCGCGCGGCGGTGTCCAGGGGGGCGCCGGCGCCGGGCATGCCGCCGGCGAAGCGCCAGGTGATGAGCGCGCCGACCAGGGCGACGCCGGCGGAGGCGCCGATCTGGCGCAGGAACGTCACCGACGAGGTGGCCGTGCCCAGATCGGCGTACGCGACGGCGTTCTGCGCGGCCAGCACCATCACCTGCATGACGAGCCCGACGCCGAGCCCGATCAGCGCCAGCACGCCGGCCAGCGCGGCCGCGTCGCCGGCGGCGAGCGGCAGCAGGGCCAGCCCGGCCGCGGCGAGCGCGGTGCCCGCGACGGGGTAGCGCTTGTAGCGGCCGGTCCTGGTGATGAGCCTGCCGGAGACGACGGTGGTGGTCAGCACGCCGGCCATGAGCGCGGTGACCAGCAGCCCGGCCCCGGTCGCCGAGGCGCCGTGGGCGATCTGCAGGTAGGCGGGGATATACGTGAGGGTGCCGAAGAGCGCGAACCCGATGAGCAGGCTGATCAGCACCGGGACCGCGAACGCCCGGTCCCTGAACAGCCGGAGCGGCAGGATCGGGTCGGTCGCGTAGCGGGCGGTGACCAGCCAGGCCGGCACGGCGAGCGCGGCCAGGGCGAGGAACACCGGGTTCCTCGTCTGGCCGAGCATGACCACACCGACGACGGCCAGGCCGAGCGTGACCGCTCCGGCGATGTCGACGGGCGCGCGCGACTCCGGCCTGGGCAGCTTGAGCGTGGCGGTGAGCACGACGAAGGCGAGCAGCCCCAGCGGCGGGTAGATGGCGAAGATCCACCGCCAGCCGGCGCTGTCGATGAGGAACCCGCCGATCAGCGGCCCGCCGACGGCTGCCACCACGTAGGCGGCCCCGATCAGCCCGAGGTAACGGCCGCGCTCGCGCGGGCTGACCACCTCGCCGATGACGGCCTGCGCGCCGATCATCAGCCCGCCGCCGCCGACGCCCTGCACCGCGCGGAACGCGATGAACTGCGGCATGCTCGCGGCCGTGGCGCACAGCACCGCGCCCACCACGAAGATCACGATGGCGACCTGCATGAGCGGCTTGCGGCCGAACCGGTCGCCGAGCTTGCCGTACACCGGCATCACGACGGTCGCGGCCACCAGGTAGGCGGTGATCACGGCGGGCATCTGGTCGAGCCCGCCGAGGTCGCCGGCCACGGACGGCAGCGCGGGCGTCATGATCGTCTGATCGAGCGCGCCGAGCAGCATGCAGAGCATCAGCCCGGTCAGGACGACGACCATCCCGCCACCTCCTTAGAGAACGAGTCGTTCTCTAAGGAGAGTAAGCGTCATTGCTAAGGAACGCAACGTTCACTATTCAGCCGTCGCCTATCTCGGTGGTCAGCCTCGGCGGAGAAGTTCCCCCAGCCCCGTCGCCGGATGTCCCGCCACGCGCGCCACGTCCCCGGTCACCCGCTCCAGCTCACCGGCCGCGATCGCCGTGTACGTCGACACCCAGGCATCCACCTGCCACCGGGGCGCCCCGTACGAGGCGCGCGACGCGTACGCCTCCTCGACCGTCTCGGCGTGGTATCCGGTCTCACGCCCGGTCACCTCTGTCAGGATCTCCGCCGCCTCGGCCAGCGTGAGCGCCTCCGGCCCGGTCAGCTCGTACGTGCCTCCTTCATGCGCGGCCGGGTCGCCCAGCACGGCCGCCGCCACGTCGGCCACGTCGTCCCTGGCCACCGCCGCCACCCGGCCCTCCCCCGCCGGCCCGCGGATCACCCCGTCCTCCCCGGCCATGTCGGGCAGGAAGTCCGCGTACAGATTGTCGCGCAGGAACGTGAACGCCATCCCCGAGGCGCGGATCCGCTCCTCGGTGGCCCAGTGGTCGCGCGCCAGCGTGAAGGTGGCGCCCGGTCCCGGGTTGGCGAACGACGTGTACACGAGGTGCCGGACGCCCGCTTCGGCCGCGGCGTCCACAAAGGCGAAATGCCGCTCCAGCCGGTCGGCGGACTCCGACGCCGACACCATCAGGACGACGTCGACGCCCCGCAACGCCCCGCGCACCTTCTCGCGGTCCCCGAACTCCGCCTCCGCGACCTCCGCCCCGGGCAGCCTCGGCGCCCGGCTCGCGTCCCGTACGACCAGCAACTGCTCCGACCCGGCCCCGGCCAGCCGCCGCGCCACCCCGCCACCGATATGCCCGGTCGCCCCGGTCACCGCGATCCTCATGCCATCAGGGTGTCACGGCGCGGCCCTCGGACCCGGGAGCGCGCGTCTGCCGGGATGAGGCACCAGACCGTACGACCCAGCCCGCGTCCATGCTCACCGATCCCCCAGTCCTGGGAGATCTCGCGGATGATCAGCAGCCCTCGGCCGTCCTCCGCCTCGGGCTCCTGACGTACGTACGGCCCGGAGAACGCCGAACCGGGGTCACGCACCTCCACGCGGACCAGCCCTCCCGCGTCCGTGACGGTGAGGCCGATGAAGTCGCCCGGCCGTGCGTCCGAGTGCCGCAGGGCGTTCGTCACGAGCTCGGACACCGCGAGCACGACATCGTCGATGGCAGGATGATCACCTCCCAGCCAGCCGCGGACGTGCGCGCGGGCGTACGAGACGGACTCCCGAAGGCACATCAACCGAATCGAACCGACCACTCTGGGCCCCGCTGTTTTCATTCCCTCACCCATTCGGAGAACTCGGCCCTGATCGACCTTCCGACCATCCCAAATACTGACTACGATCAGTAGTCAATTGACTTCGATGCGCCATCAACCGTTTCGATGAAAGGGCTGTTGAAACGCGGCGGCAACCCCCCGGGAGGTCAGGTGCCCAAGGAAAGCGAGCTGTGCCCCGCCGATTCGCCGACCGCGCTCTTCGGTTTCGAGCTGCGGCGACACCGCAAAACCCGAGGCTGGTCGCAGATCCGACTGTCGAAGGCGGTGTCCTACTCCGTCGGGACGATCAGCATGATCGAGACGGCCAGGCGGTCGCCGACCGAGGATTTCGCCCGCCGCTGCGACGAAGCCCTGGAGGCGGAAGGGGCGTTGATGCGGCTCTGGCCCATGGTCAGCCACGCGTCGGCTCCTCCCTGGTTCCGGCCCTGGCTGGATGTGGAGGCCACGGCCGAGGCGATCCGCACCTGGGCGCCGCTGGTCGTCCCGGGCCTGCTCCAAACCGAGGACTACGCCAGGGCCGTGCTGAGCGGGGATGTCGGCACGGCGTCCGAACAGGTCGAGGAGCGTGTGATCGCACGGATGGAACGTCAGAGCATTCTCCGACGCCCCAAGCCTCCGTTGCTATGGGCCGTGATCGACGAGGCGGTCCTCCATCGCCCGATCGGCAGCCCCTCCGTGATGGCGGCCCAGCTCACCCGCCTCCTCGAAGCAGGCCGAACGCCTCGGTCCACCATTCAGATCCTCCCCCTCGATGCTTGCTCCACGACCGGGCTTGGCGGCGGGTTCTCCATCGCACAAGCAAGCGGAGTCTTCGACACGGCGTATGTCGAATCCGCTGGGGTCATGAGCCGCGTAACGGATCGACCCGATGATGTCAGCGTCCTAATATACAGATATGAGGGGATTCGCTCCGAAGCGCTACCCCAGCGTGAGTCACTGAAAGTGATAAAGGAGACGCTGCAGCGATGGACGACCTGAACCGAGCCACATGGCGCAAGTCCAGCCGATCGGGACCCGATGGAGGTGACTGCGTCGAGGTCGCCGAACTCTCCGGCGGGCGCCGGGGGGTCCGCGACAGCAAGAACCCCACCGGACCAGCCCTCATCTTCACCCCCGGCGAGTGGGCCGCATTCATCAGTGGCGTGAAGGACGGCGAGTTCGACTAGACACGATCCTGATTTCCTGATCACCCTGGCCTTTTCAGTTGTTTTCAACGATCACGGCCAGGGTTTCATTGTTTTCAGGATGTTGATCTCGGTCGATTCTTGCTGCGCGACGTCTCTTCACCGTGACGCGGCAGCCACCGTTTCACCTAGCAAAGCCGTACATTCTCTGGCAGATCTCGCGCACACTCGTACTTTCACCGTTGTTTCGCTTGTTCTGCTGATGTGTTGTTGATTACCGTCTGAACGACATGGGGGACGCTGCCTCCTGATCTGGTTCTGGTGGAGCGAGCCGTACGGGGGGATCATCGTGGCTGACCTCGATCGCGACGCGATGCGGGCCGCGGCGGAGCGGATCCAGCGGCTGTCGGACGAGCACTGGTGGGCGCTCACCCACTCCTGCCGTCTGATGGAGTGCGACGCGTGGGTGGGGCCTGCGGGCACCCGGTTCGACGCCCAGGTACGCGCCGACCAGCGGGAACTGCAGGCGATGCTCGCGCAGGCCGTGCGCAGCGCCAACCAGAAGCTGGCCTCGATCCCGGTCACGCCATGAGCGGGTTCAGCGGGGTCAAGCGGGCCGAGTTCGACCTGATGGCGGGCAAGCACACCGAGGCCGCCGGGCGGCTGGAGGCCCTGGCGCAGGCGCTCCACCGCGAGCTTCAGGGCGCCGGGCTCGACACCGCACCGGCGGCGCGGCTGCGTGAGCTGGCCCGACGGGTCACCACGCAGGCCGACGACCTGCGACGGCGGCAGAACCTCGCCCACGAGTTGCAGCGGCAGAGGGTGTCTCTGGGCAGGAGCACTCCCGCCGGAAGCTTCGTGGAGATGCCCGACCGTTTGGATGACGCCAAGGCCCTGCTCGACGGGACGCTCGCCGGGCGGGCGGCTTCGAAGGTGGCCGACGGGGACGACAAGGCGCTGGCGGACCTGGAGAAGTACGCGTCACGTACGGGGGATTCGGAGTTCGTGAAGGCGTTCCTCGGCGCGATCGGCGCCCGGGGTGTGACGCGAATGTCCGGCTCGCTCGCGACGATGCTGCGCGACGCCGTGGCGCGCGGGGACTCCGATCGCAAGAATCGGCTCTCCATCTCGGGGCGGAACGTCCTCACCACGCTGAGCACCATCCTGGCCAAGGGGACCAACCGGAAGAACTCCTCCTACCAGGGTGACGGCTTCCTGGCGGACCTGGTGAAGGAAGGGCGGGCCCAGCACGGGGCGGACGGCGGGAAGTACCTGGGTTACCAGGCTCTGGCGCTCATCTGGCGTGCGCACGATGGGGAGCCGCCGTACTCGAAAGAGTTCATGGAGGTCGTCGGGCGGGATGTGATCGTCTACGAGCGCGAGCAGCGTGAGGACGCATGGGCGGCGAGCAAGGATGCGCTGGGTCGTGCCTTCGGCGGTACACAGGTACCCATCGTCGACCTCGCCGGCTCGCTCGGCCTCGGGGCTCTGTTGAGGTGGGGAGTATCTGCGAAGGATCCGATCACCGAGAAACCCTCGTCGATGGTGGAGAGCCTGTTCCATGCGGCGAAGTCCAGCCGGGAGGCATCGCATGCTCTGCTGGATCACACTCCGCCGGGGTGGGGGGAGTCGGTGCTGGAGTATCTGCTTACTACCCGGTGGGGTGCTTCCCAGTACCTGGACGACTACGAGCCGATCAACGGCATGCTGATCACGGCGACGACTGGGCAGGACGCCACCTCCCAAAAACTGGCCGCGCAGATGACGAAGACCATTTCCAACGAGGTGCGCCGGGCCTTCAAGCAGGGTGGCGAAAAACTGAAGATCAAGGACCGGGAGACATTCGACCGGTACGCACCACTGGGCTACCCATTGGCTCGCGCCATCTCCGCCAACATCGACCAGCTCTCGAAGCTCTACCTGAACCATGACAAGTTCGGCGAGGTCGCTCCCGGCGACATGTCCTACGCGCTGGTGCTGGCCACGTCCAACGACGAAGGCTTCGCAGCGCTGACGAGAGCGCAGGTCGAGCACATGCGCGCGGCGCTCGATGGCGCTCCTCCTGTTGGCCTCAATGTCTCCAACGCTGAAGAGTTCGGGTTCACACAGGCCGACGTGCGAAGATTCGATCTTAATGGAAATGGATGGGTCGACAAAAGCGATATTTTGCAGACTCTAACTGATCAAGCAGTGGAGGAGGCAACCCCTTTCAATTACCTCATGGAGAGTCGTCGCCAGGTGCTGATCTCTAAAGGACTGGACGACAAGAAGGCGGATGAGGAACTGAAGAACATGGTGGCCGACGCGATCGGTCTGATCCCAGTTCCAGGCGCAAAAAAGGTAGGCGAACTGGCAACAGGTGCCTTCGGTGAAATGCTCGGCATGGGTTATGAAAAGCTGGCTGGAACCGGGTATGACCAGATTTCTGAGCACGTTGCTCAGCGCATGTCCCAACATGGGTCAGGACTGGATGAAACGCATCTTACGCTAGTCAACAACCGGCTTGCAGTGGAGAGGCTGGCAGAACAACTGCTTGCCACAGCCATGCTGAGCAAGGGTACGCTCGACACGCTTCCCAGAGAAGGCGAGATGTTCGTCACCGGAAGTCCGCCAACTCTCAAGCCTTTCATCGAGATGAGCCCACAGGAGTACAGCGCGTTCCTCACCTGGGTTCGCGACAAGGGTGGGAGTAGTGGATTGCTAGACCGTTTCTGCGGCACCTTTCGAGAAACTAGCATGGTGCACGACCATCTGGGTCTCAATGAAGAGCGTAACGGAGGTGGCAAATGAGGCATTCCCGGCTTTTCGTCGCCCTCCTCATCTTGATCACCCCAGCTTGTACCCCAGAAAGAGAGATCGCCTCGACACCGGCGCCAGTCCTCCACACCATCGTGGACTCGGCACCGTATGTATGCGAACTTATCCCTAAGCAAGCCCTTCTATTGGTGAGCGGCGGTAGCGATTCCCTAACAGGAAGATCAACCGGCACCAAGGAGAGCGGCTCATGCTGGGCTCCCGATAGAACCCCTAAGCCGCTACAAGTGAACTGGCTCCAAGTGGGAGGCGGCGCTAATCAAGAGCATCTGAACTTCTTGTTGAACGGGAGGCGCAATATCTACACACGGCATGGTGGGATCATACTTCCTGCCGATCTTGGCGACGGCATGGCCGCACACCTCACCGATAGCCTACTGGCCGAGCAGCCCTATCGAGTAAGCGCCAAATTCACCTGCGGCGACAAAGAACGCATGATCGACATCTACCTGACCCAAGTCACCAAAGGCCGAGACGCCATGAAAGACCTGACCGACCTGATGCGCATCGCCCAAAACCGCTACGCGGAAATACACAACTGCGAACTCAACACCAGATAAAACACCTCGACCGCACCCCCATGGTCAGCAGAGGCGCGGTCGAGAAAGGGCATCGAGCCTTGTGGGCGGTATGCCGGGCACCGGAACCCCGCAGATCATGCAGGGCGGTGCAGGTAGACGGTCAGCGGGAGGCGCGGTTGACCGCGGAGATGATGGCCTTGAGGGAGGCGGTGGTGGTGTTGGCGTCGATGCCGACCCCCCACAGCACCGCGCCGTTGACCTCGCACTCCATGTAGGAGGCCGCCTTGGCGTCGGTGCCGGCGCTCAGCGCGTGCTCGACGTAGTCCAGGACGCGTACCTTGATGCCGGCGGCTCCGATGGCGTCGATGAAGGCGGAGATGGGGCCGTTGCCGACGCCCTCGATCTCGCGGATCTCGCCGTCGACGCGGACGTCGGCGTTGAGGCGGACCTTCTCGTCGACGGTCGAGTCGTGGCGGTGGGCCATCAGGCCGAGCCGGCCCCAGCGGTTGCCGGGCGTCGGCAGGTATTCGTCCTGGAAGATGGCGAACATGTCAGCCGGGGTGATCTCGCCGCCCTCGGCGTCGGTGCGGGCCTGCACGACCTTGGAGAACTCGATCTGCAGCCGCCGGGGCAGGTCGAGCTGGTGGTCGGCCTTCATGATGTAGGCGACGCCGCCCTTGCCCGACTGGCTGTTGACCCGGATGACGGCCTCGTAGGTGCGGCCGATGTCCTTGGGGTCGATGGGCAGGTAGGGAACGGCCCAGGTGTGGGAGTCGACGGGGACGCCCGCGGCCTCGGCGTCGGCCTCCAGGTGTTCGAAGCCCTTCTTGATGGCGTCCTGGTGGGAGCCGGAGAAGGCGGTGTAGACCAGCTCGCCGCCCCACGGGTGGCGGGGGTGGACGGGCAGCTGGTTGCAGTATTCGACGACGCGGCGGATCTCGTCGATGTCGCTGAAGTCGATCTCCGGGTCGACGCCCTGGGAGAACAGGTTCATGCCCAGCGTGACCAGGCAGACGTTGCCGGTGCGCTCGCCGTTGCCGAACAGGCAGCCTTCGATGCGGTCGGCGCCGGCCATGTAGCCCAGCTCGGCGGCGGCCACGGCGCTGCCGCGGTCGTTGTGCGGGTGGAGCGACAGGATGATCGAGTCGCGGTGCTTCAGGTTGCGGTGCATCCACTCGATCTGGTCGGCGTACACGTTGGGGCCGGCCATCTCGACCGTCGCCGGCAGGTTGATGATCACCTTGCGGTCGGGGGTGGGCTGCCACACCTCGTTGACCGCGTCGCACACCTCGACGGCGTACTCCAGCTCGGTGCCGGTGAACGACTCCGGCGAGTACTGATAGTAGACGTCGACGTCGCTCGCCTCGGCCAGCTTCCTGACCAGCTTGGCGCCCTCGACGGCGATGGCGGTGACGCCTTCCCTGTCCATGCCGAACACCACCCGCCGCTGCAGCGTGGAGGTGGAGTTGTAGAGGTGGACGATGGCCTGCTTGGCGCCCCGCAGCGACTCGAAGGTGCGCTCGATCAGCTCGGGCCTGGCCTGGGTCAGCACCTGGATCACCACGTCGCCGGGGATCCGGTCCTCTTCGATGATCTGCCGTACGAAGTCGAAGTCGGTCTGGGAGGCGGCCGGGAAGCCGACCTCGATCTCCTTGTAGCCCAGCCGGACCAGCAGCTCGAACATCTGGAGCTTGCGGTGGGAGTCCATCGGGTCGATCAGCGCCTGGTTGCCGTCACGCAGGTCGACGGCGCACCAGCGCGGGGCCTTGGTGATGACCTGGTCGGGCCAGGTGCGGTCGGTCAGCCGGATCGGCTCGAAGGGTTGGTAGCGCTGGAACGGCATGCGGCTGGGCTGCTGAGCTGTCATCGAAGTGCTCCTGGGTGTCGGTCGAAGGAAAGCGGCCGACGCGCATGACTGGCTCCGCGGCGAGGGAGCCGGCCTTTAGAGGCCCTCGCCGCGGCAGCTAAGAAGGAGCCCGCGCAGCATGCGAATCACGCTACCAGACGTCTCGGCGTGGACCGGTCGAAATCTCACATGCTGAGAGCGTCGGGGACGAGCACGCTCAGGCAGGTGACGCAGCCCTCCAGTTTCTCGAACTCCGAGATGTCGACCGCGACCACGGCGAGACCGCGCTTCTCCAGCAGTTCGGCGGTGCGCGGCGCGGAGGCCGCCATCAGGACCGTGTCCCCGTCCAGCGGCACGACGTGCGCGCCCGCCTCCTCCGGCGGCACCAGCAGGCCGGGCAGGCGGGCGTGCGCGGGGTCGCCGATGAGGGTGCCGTCGGGCAGCGCGGTGACGGCGGACTTGAGGTGGAGCACGCCGGACAGCTCGACCGGCACCACCTGCCTTTCGGGCAGCAGCGCGGCGAGCTGGGCGATGCCGTGGTCGTCGGTGCGGGCCGACCTGCCGACGTACACGGTGTCGCCGGTCTGCAGGACGTCGCCGCCGTCGAGCGTGCCCGGCCGCGTGATCCGTACCGTGTTCAGCCCGAGGCCCCGTACGGCCTGCTCGACGGAGTCCACCTCGGGACGCCGCTCCGGCGCGCCCGGCCTGGTCAGTACGGCGAGCCGGCCGGACACCACGACCGCGTCCTCCACGAACGGGGCGTCGGGCAGGTCGTCGGCGGGCGGGGCGTGCACCGGGCGCCAGCCGGCGGCGGCGAGGGCGGCGACGTAGGCGGCGTGCTGCTCGGCGGCGAGTTCGCGGTCGACGGGCTCGCGCGGGATGTTCGTGACGATGCCCTCGGCGATGCGGGGGCCGGGCTTCCTTACCAGGGCGAGACCAGCCATAGGGCGTGTTCTATCACGTGGGAGTTAGAGTCCCCCTATGCGGGACGACGAGATTCTGGACCGGATCAAGGCGCTGGTCGACGAGGAGCACGGCCTGCGCACCAGGCTGATGGCGGGCGAGCTGGCCACGGACGAGGAGAACGCCCGGGTCAACGAGCTGGAGGCGGCGCTCGACCAGTGCTGGGACCTGCTGCGGCAGCGGCGCGCCCGGCGCGGCGCGGGCGACGACCCCGACGGCGCGTCGAGCCGTCCGGCGAGCCAGGTGGAGAACTACCGTCAGTAAAACCGTTCGCGTGGGCGGACGAGGTGCGCTTGTCTGGTGCCGTGCTGATCCAGCGGATCGAGTCGGGTGACCGGGCCACCGGGCTCTACGAGACGTACGTGGCGAGCATGGCGGGGATTCCCGGGCCTCTGTGGTCGCGGACCCGGTTCGGCGCTTACCTGCTGGAGGGGTCGCCGGGGTCGCGGGCCGAGGCGTGGGCCGTGGTCGAGGACGGCCGGGTCGTCGCGGGCTACGCGCTGGGCCTCCCTCGATACGACAACACCCACCTCGCCACCCTGTTCACGCTGGCGGTCCACCCCGAGCGGCAGCGCCGGGGGCTGGGCACCGCGCTGCTGGACCACGCCGCCGGCCGGGCGCGGGCCGGCGGCCGCGATCTGCTGATCGGCGGCGCCACGCTCGTCGGCGGCCCGGGGTCCGCCTTCGCCGCCGCCCGCGGCTGCTCGGTGGCCGTCACGCAGGCGCGCAGCGTGCTCGACCTGGGAGAAGCCGGTTGGGACGGGCTCGCCCGCATGATGCCCGAGTCCGGCGGCTACCTGCTGGAGCGCTGGACGGGCCCGGCCGGCGACGACCTGCTGCCCGCGCTGGCGGCGGTGCTCGACGGCATGAACGACGCGCCGCGCGACGCGGGCGTGGAGGCCAAGCGGCTGCCGGTCGACCGGATACGCGCCACCGAGGAGCGGATGCGGCGGGACGGCGAAGACTGTTACAGCATGCTCGCCCGGCGCGCCTCCGACGGCGCGCCCGCCGGGATCACCCGCATTTACCTGGACGCCGGCCGCGCGAGCCGCTGGGGTCACCAGGGCGACACGACGGTGCTCAAGGAGCACCGCGGCCACCGGCTCGGCCTGCTGCTCAAGCTGTCCAACCTGTTCTGGCTGCGCGAGAGCGAGCCGCGGATCGACCGGATCGTCACCTGGAACGCCACCACGAACCGGCACATGCTGGCGATCAACGAGGCCATGGGCTTCGAGGTGCTCGACGAGTGGTACGAGTGGCGGCTTCCGCTATGACCGGGTCTGTCCGCGGGCGCGGCAGAATGGGTGATGTGACGGAACGGACGGCGCTTCTTCGCATCGCCCCGGAGCTGCTGCTGTTCCTGCCCGCGAGCCGGCGGGAGCCGCAGCGGCCCATCGTCACCGACGGGTCGTCGACGCTGGGTCACCACGTGGAGTCCGCCGGCGTCCCGCTGACCGAGGTGGGGCCGATGACGGCCGGCGGGCGCGCGGTGACGCCGGCGTACGTGCCGCGGCCGGGAGACGTGCTGGAGGTCGCGGCCGTGCCGCGGCCGCAGGCGCTGCCGGAGGAGCGGTTCCTGCTGGACGTGCACCTGGGGACGCTGGCCAGGCGGTTGCGGCTGCTCGGGCTCGACACCGCCTACCACAACGACATGGACGACCCGTCGCTGGTGGCGCAGGCGAACGCGGAGCGGCGGGTGCTGCTCACCCAGGACCGCGGGCTGCTGCGCCGCCGGGCGCTGTGGCTGGGCGCGTACGTGCGCGGGTCCCGTCCTGACGACCAGCTGCGTGACCTGCTGGAACGGTTCGCGCCGCCGCTGCGGCCGTGGACGCGGTGCACGGCCTGCAACGGTGAGCTGGTGGCGGTGTCCAAGGGCGAGGTGGCGCCGCTGCTGGAGGCGGGCACGCAGCGCAACTACGACGCGTACGGGCGGTGCCGCGAGTGCGGCCAGGTCTACTGGCACGGCGCCCACGGCGGGCGGCTGGACGAGATCGTCGAGTCGGCCCGCCGGTGGGCGGCGGGGTGACGGTCACACCGCGAGGAGCCGGTGGACGTCCTCGCCGTGCAGGTCCCCGGCGTCGCCGGTGCGCACGACCTGGCCGGCGTCGAGGATGACGAACCGGTCGGCCAGCCGGACCGCTATGTCGAGATACTGCTCGACGAGGAGCACGGCGAGCCCGGAGGCGTGCAGGCGTTCGATGGCCTCTTCGATCTCCAGGATGATCGACGGCTGGATGCCCTCGGTGGGCTCGTCGAGGATGAGCAGCCGGGGCCGGGTGACGAGCACGCGGGCGATGGCGAGCTGCTGCTGCTGGCCGCCGGACAGGTGCCCGGCCCGGCGTTTGAGCAGCGGCTTGAGCCCGGGGAAGAGGTCGAGCGCCGAGTCGACGGACTCCTTGCCGGTCCTGGCCGCCTCCATGGTCACCAGCAGGTTGCCCAGCACGGACAGCTGGGGGAAGCACTGGTGGCCCTGCGGAACGTACCCCATGCCGAGCCGGGCCCGCTCGTGGGTGGGCAGCCGGGTGACGTCGCGGCCGTCGAAGGTGACGGCGCCGGACGTCGCGGGCAGCACGCCCATGATGGTGTTGAGCAGCGTCGTCTTGCCGACGCCGTTGCGTCCCATGACGCAGACGAGCTGCCCGGGGCCGACGTCGAGCGAGACGCCGAACAGCACCCGGGCCCTGCCGTAGCCGGATTCGAGCTCACTTGCCGACAGCATCGCTGGGCCTCCTCCCCAGGTAGACCTCCTGCACCCGCGGGTCGGCGCTGACCTGCTCCACCGACCCCTCGACGAGCACCCTGCCCTCGTGCAGCACCGTCACGGCCGAGGCGTGCCGGCGCAGGAACTCCATGTCGTGCTCCACCACGATCACCGTGTGGTCGTCGGCGATCTCGGTGAGCAACTGCCCCGTACGGTCCCGTTCATCCTTGGACATGCCGGCGACGGGCTCGTCCAGGAGGAGCAGGCGGGGCCGCTGTGCCAGCAGCATGCCTATCTCCAGCCACTGGCGCTGGCCGTGGGAGAGAACGCCGGCTGAACGGCCGGCGAGCGGTTCGAGTCCGGTCCTGGCCAGCGCCTCCGCGACGGCGTCCGACACGCCTCGCCGCCGCCCGGCCAGCGACCACAGCGGTTTCCTGAAGCAGGCGGCCAGGTCGAGGTTCTCCAGGACGGTGAGCTCCTCGAAGACGACCGAGGTCTGGAAGGTGCGGCCGACGCCGAGCCGGACGATCTGGTGCTCCTTCCGGCCGACCAGGTCGTACCCGCCGAACCTGACCCGCCCGGCTGCGGGCCTCGTCAGGCCGGTGATCACGTCGATGAGCGTGGTCTTGCCGGCGCCGTTGGGGCCGATGAGGAAGCGCAGCTCACCGTCGGCGACGGTGAGGTCCACGCCGTCGAGGGCGTGGAAGCCGTCGAAGACCACCCGCACGTCACGCAGTTCGAGCACGGCGCAACCTCCCCAGAATGCCGGCGATGCCCTTCGGCGCCAGCGTCATGACCAGGATGAACAGCGCGCCCTGGAGGTAGAGCCAGCCGTTGGCGAACTGCTCGCTGAACGTGGTCTGGGCGTAGCCCATGACGACCGCGCCGAGCACCGCCCCGGCCAGCACCTGCCGGCCGCCGACGGCGACCGCGACGACCAGTTCCAGGGACGGGACGACGCCGAGCAGGGCGGGCGAGATGATGCCGACGACCGGGACGAACAGGGCTCCGGCGAGCCCGGCCAGCCCGGCGGAGACGGCGAAGGTGACGGTCTTGATCAGGGCGGGGTCGTACCCGAGGAAGCGCACCCGGTCCTCGCCGTCGCGGACGGCGACCAGCAGCCTGCCGAACCTGCTGTTCACGAGCTGCCGGGTGGCCAGGTAGAGCACCCCGAGCACGCCCGCGACCACCAGGTACAGCATCCGCTGGGTGGAGTCGTCGGCCAGGTCGGCGCCGAACAGCTCGAAGAAGTTCGTCATGCCGTTGGTGCCGCCGGTCAGCCCTTGCTGCCCGACGAGCAGGATGACCATGGCGGCGGCGAGCGCCTGGGTGAGGATCGCGAAGTACGCGCCCCGTACCCGCTGCCTGAAGACCAGCGTGCCGAGCACGACCGCGAGCAGCACCGGCCCGGCCACCGCCATGGTCAGCGCGAACACCGGATTGGCGAACGGCGCCCAGAGCGCGGGCAGCTCCTCCACGCCGCTCCACACCATGAAGTCGGGCAGGCCGCCGCCGCTCTCGCTGAGCTTGAGGTACATGGCCATCGCGTAGCCGCCGAGGCCGAAGAAGACGCCCTGGCCGAGGGTGAGCATGCCGCCCTGCCCCCAGGCCAGCCCGATGCCGAGCGCCACGATCGCGTAGCAGAGGTACTTGGCGAGCAGGCTCAGCCGGAACGGCTCCAGCAGCAGCGGGGCGGCGACCAGGGCGATCACCGCGATGGCGGCGAACGGCAGGTTCCTCTTGATCATGTCAGCGCCCTCGATCTCAGGGCGACCAGCCCTTGCGGCCGCACCTGCAGGAAGCCGATGACGGCCGCGAACACGAGCACCTTGGCCAGGCTCGCGTCGGACCAGAACTCGGCGTACGAGTTGAGCAGCCCCAGCCCGACGGCGGCGAGCACGGCCCCGCGCAGCTGCCCGAGCCCGCCCGCGACCACCACCAGGAAGGCGTCGACGATGTAGTAGGTGCCGAGCGCGGGCCCGACGGGGCCGATGAGGGTGAGCGCCACCCCGGCCAGCCCGGCCAGCCCGGAGCCGATGAAGAAGGTCAGCATGTCGACCCGGCCGGGGTCGATGCCGCTGGTGGCGGCCAGCCGCCGGTTCTGCACGACCGCCTGCGTGCGCCGTCCCAGTTTGGTACGGGTGAGGTACAGCCAGATGCCGGCCACGCCCGCGACGGCGAGCGCCATGATGAACAGGCGGTTGTACGGGAGGATGCCGATGCCGCCGGACAGCCACGACGGCGCGGGCACCTGCACGTTCGGCGCGCCGAACAGGTCGCGGGCGAGCTGCTGCAGCACCAGGCTGACGCCCCAGGTGAGCAGCAGCGTGTCGAGCGGCCTGCCGTAGAAGTGGCGGATGGCGCCGCGCTCCAGCGCCAGGCCCATGAGCCCGGCGACCACGAACGCCGCGGGCAGCGCGAGCAGCAGGTCCTGGAGCAGGAAGGCGGTGTACGCGCCCGCCATGATGAACTCGCCGTGCGCCATGTTGATCACGCCCATCTGGCCGAACGTGACCGTCAGCCCGAGCGCCACCAGGAGCAGCACGGCCGCGATGGACAGCCCGATGGGGAGCTGGTTGACGACGGCCGTCATCACTCCTCCGCCAGCCCGCCGGCCCAGGAGTACCCCTTGAGGTACGGGTCGGGCTTGATCGGCTCGCCGGAGTCCCACACCTGCTCGATCAGGCCGTCGGGCCGGATGACGCCGATGCGGGCGGTCTTGTACAGGTGCTGGTTCTCGCCGTCGATGGTGACCAGGCCCTCGGGGCGTTCCAGGGCGATCCCGCCGGCCGCCTTCTTGACGGCCTCGACCTCGGTCGTGCCGGCCTTCTTGACCGCCTCGGCCCACAGGTGGACGGCGTTGTAGCCGGCCTGCATCGGGTCGCTGGTGACCTTGTCCTCGCCGTACGCGGCCTTGAACGCCTTGACGAACGCCTGGTTGGCCGGGGTGTCGGTGGTCTGGTAGTAGTTCCAGGCGACCGGGTGGCCGGCGATGTTGTCCACGCCGATGCCCTTGACCTCCTCCTCGGCGACGCTCACCGACAGCACCGGCATCGCCTCGGCGCTCACGCCGGCGCTCTTGAGCTGCTTGAAGAAGGCGACGTTGGAGTCTCCGTTGAGCGTGTTGAAGACCGCGTCGGGCCCGGCCTGGACGACCTTGTTGACGAGGGTGGAGTACTCGGTGTGGCCCAGCGGGGTGTACTCCTCGCCGAGCACCTGCATCCCGTTCGCGGCCGCGTACGCTTTGATGATCTTGTTGGCGGTGCGCGGGAAGACGTAGTCGCTGCCGACCAGGAAGATCTTCTTCTTGCCCTGCTCCTTCAGGTAGTCGAGGCCGGGGATGATCTGCTGGTTGGTGGTGGCGCCGGTGTAGAAGATGTTCGGGGAGCTCTCCAGGCCTTCGTACTGCACCGGATACCAGAGGAGCGACTTGTAACGTTCGAAGACCGGCAGCATGGCCTTGCGGCTGGCCGACGTCCAGCCGCCGAACACGGTGGCCACCTTGTCCTGCCTGATCAGCTTGGTCGCCTTCTCGGCGAAGGTCGGCCAGTCGGACGCGCCGTCCTCGACGACCGGGACCAGCTTCTTGCCGAGGACTCCGCCGGCCTGGTTGATCTCCTCGATGGCGAGCAGTTCGGCGTCCCGTACGGTGACCTCGCTGATGGCCATGGTGCCGCTGAGCGAGTGGAGGACGCCGACCTTGATCTCGTCCTGGGCGTCGGCGGAGGAGCCGGACCCGGACGGCGGCGACCCGCAGGCCGCGAGGGTGGTGAGGAGAAGCGCGGAGACGAGGGCGCGGGGGGTTCGCACCAGCAGTTCCTTCCTGCCGAGCTGCCATTGGAAGAAAGGTGACTCCCCCGCGTGTCACGGATAGATCCCGCGTGTTAATTGCCGATTGCCACGCCCTCACCGGAACGCGGGTGTTCGTCATCTGGGCCGCTCGGCAACGGAAACCGGTACGACATGCCCCGGCAACACCCGGGAAACGGCCGGTTCCTATGGTCCGGGCCATGCGGCTAACCCCACACGAGCAGGAACGCCTGCTCATCCACGTCGCCGCCGGGGTGGCGCGTGACCGCCAGGCTCGCGGCCTGCGGCTCAACCACCCGGAGGCCACCGCGGTCATCGCGTCGTTCCTGATGGAAGGGGCCAGGGACGGCCGGACGGTGGCCGAGCTGATGGAGTCGGGGCGCTCGGTGCTGCGCCGGGACGAGGTCATGGAGGGCGTACCGGAGATGCTCGACAGCGTGCAGATCGAGGCCACCTTCCCCGACGGCACCAAGCTCGTCACCGTGCACAGGCCGATCCCGTGATCCCGGGCGAGTACGCGCACCCCGAGGGCGCCATCCCGCTGAACCCGGGCCGGGCGCGGGTGACGGTGCGGGTCGTGAACACCGCGGATCGGCCCGTACAGGTCGGCTCCCACTACCATTTCGCGGCTGTGAACCCGGGGCTGGACTTCGACCGGGAGGCCGCGTGGGGGATGCGGCTGGACGTGCCCGCGGGCACCGCGGTCAGGTTCGAGCCGGGCGTGGCGCGCGACGTCACGCTGGTCCCGCTGGCCGGCCGCCGGATCGTGCCGGGGCTGCGGCCCGAGCGGGCGGGGGCGCTCGATGGCTGAGCTCTCCCGCGCCCGCTACGCCGCGCTCTACGGCCCGACCACCGGCGACCGCGTGCGGCTGGCCGACACCGACCTGTTCATCGAGGTCACCGAGGACCGCTCGATGGGCCCGGCGGGGGCGGGCGACGAGGCCGTGTTCGGCGGCGGCAAGGTCATCCGCGAGTCGATGGGCCAGTCCAGGGCCACCCGCGCCGAGGGCGCCGCCGACCTGGTCATCACCGGCGCGGTGATCCTCGACCACTGGGGCGTGGTCAAGGCCGACGTCGGCGTCGTCGGCGGCCGCATCACGGCCATCGGCAAGGCCGGCAACCCCGACACCATGGACGGCGTCGACATCGTCATCGGCCCGTCCACCGAGATCCTGGCCGGCAACGGCAAGATCCTCACCGCGGGCGCGGTCGACTCCCACGTGCACCTCATCTGCCCGCAGATCCTGGACGAGGCCATCGGCTCGGGCGTCACCACCGTGATCGGCGGCGGCACCGGCCCCGTCGAGGGCACCAAGGCCACCACCGTCACCCCGACCTGGTATCTGGAGCGGATGCTGGAGTCGCTCGACTCCTATCCGCTCAACTTCGCGCTGCTCGGCAAGGGCAACACGGTCAGCTCGGAAGGGCTGCTGGAGCAGCTCAAGGCCGGCGCGTCCGGCTTCAAGCTGCACGAGGACTGGGGCACCACGCCCGCCGCCATCGACGCGTGCCTCACCGTGGCCGACGCGACGGGCGTGCAGGTGACGATCCACACCGACACGCTGAACGAGGCCGGCTTCGTCGAGTCGACGCTGGCGGCGATCGGCGGCCGGGCGATCCACGCCTACCACACCGAGGGCGCGGGCGGCGGGCACGCGCCCGACATCATCCGCGTCGCCTCCCACGGCAACGTGCTGCCGTCGTCGACCAACCCGACCCGGCCGCACACCGTCAACACCCTGGACGAGCACCTCGACATGCTCATGGTGTGCCACCACCTCAACCCGGCCATCCCGGAGGACCTGGCGTTCGCCGAGTCGAGGATCAGGCCCACCACGATGGCGGCCGAGGACATCCTGCACGACCTCGGCGCGATCTCCATCATCGGCTCCGACTCGCAGGCCATGGGCCGCATCGGCGAGACCGTGATCCGCACCTGGCAGACGGCGCACGTGATGAAGGCCCGCCGGGGCAAGCTCGGCGACGGCCCCGCCGACAACCTGCGGGCCCGCCGTTACGTCGCCAAGTACACGATCTGCCCGGCGGTGGCGCACGGGCTGGACGCCGAGCTGGGCTCGGTGGAGCCGGGCAAGCTGGCCGACCTGGTGCTGTGGGACCCGGCGTTCTTCGCGGTCAAGCCGACGCTGGTGCTCAAGGGCGGGGTGGTCGCCTGGGCCCAGATGGGCGACGCGAACGCCTCGATCCCGACGCCGCAGCCGGTGCTGCCACGGCCCATGTTCGGCGCCGTCCCGGTGACGGCCACCGCCACGTCGCTGCACTTCGTGGCGCCGCTCGCGCTGGAGACCGGGCTCGCCGACCGGCTCGCCACGCGCCGCCGCCTCGTCCCCGTGGCGGACGTACGCAGACGCGGCAAGGACGCGATGCCGCTCAACGACGCCCTGCCGCGCATCGACGTGGCGCCGGACACGTTCGAGGTACGCATCGACGGCGAACCCGTCGAGCCCGCTCCCGCCCCGGCCCTGCCGCTGGCCCAGCGCTACTTCCTGTTCTGATGCACCCGGCGATCCTCCTCCTCACCGACTCCCGCCTCCCGGCCGGCGGCCACGCCCACTCCGGCGGGGTCGAGCAGGCGGTCGCCCTGGGGCTGGTCCACGACCTCCCGTCCCTGTCGTCGTTCCTCCGGGGCCGCCTCCACACGGCCGGCGCCCTCGCCGCCACCCTCGCCACGGCCGCCTGCACCTTCGCCGCCTCCCCCGTACGCGGTGAATTCCGCCCAGACGTCCCACGCCCGCCGGACGGATCCCCTCCTGCGGGATGCCCCTCGCACCCGAGAGACCTTGTCCGCGGAGAGGCCGGCCCTCACCCCACGGTCAGCGGCCCCAGCCCTGTGCGGAAGGAAGTCCCATCGGGCGGCTCCCCTTGTTCGGGGAACGGCACCGTACGGAAGGGCCTGTCGCGGGGATCCCCTTGCTCGGCGAGCGGCACCGTATGGGGAGATGGGGTTTCGCCGGTCGGTGGGGTGCACTTCTCCTGGGAACTGCTGGACGCCGAGGCCGATGCACGGACGGCGTCGCCCGCGCAGCGGGAGGCCGCACGGTTGCAGGGGAGGCTGCTGCTGCGGGTGGCGCGGCGACTGTGGCCGTCGCCGGTGCTCGACGAGCTGGCCCAGGAGGTCCCGAGCCCGCACCATCCGATCGCTCTCGGCGCGGCGGCGCACGCGGCGGGAGCCACACCCGGGGACGCCGCACTGGCGGCGGCCTACCACGCGATCACCGGCCCGGCCACGGCGGCGGTGCGCCTGCTCGGCCTCGATCCGGTTGCTGTACACGGCATCCTCGCCGACCTCACACCCGACCTGACCGCCCTCACCGAACCAGCCAGAACCAAGTTCCCCAAGCCGAACGGGACCACCCATCCCAAGCCGTCTGGGACGAAGACTCCCGAACCGGCCGACACCGGGCTCCTCCGGCCGCACGACATCACCCAGCCCGAACCAGGTGCGACAGAGATTCCCGAACCTGCGGGTTCCAGGCTCCCCCAGCCGCAGGAGACCACCCAGCCCAAACCGGGCGCGATGGAGACTCCCGAACCGGCCGATGCCAAGCTCCCCAAGCCGAACGGGACCGCTCGTCACGAACCGGACGCGACGGGGACTCTCCAGCAGGCCGAGGCCGGGCTTCACGAGCGGGGCGGGATCGGGACTTTCCAGCCGTCCACGGCCGGGCTTCACGAACCCGGTGGGTTCGGGGCTGCTGAGGTGGACGGGGTGGGGGTCCCTGAGGTGGATGGGTGTGCGGCGCGAGGAGGCTGTGGATGTTCCGGGCTGGCCGGATACTCCGCTGATCCGGGGGTGGAGGAGGGCGGATGGGCGGCGCTGGGGGCGCCGTCCGCGCCAGGACTGGACCTGCTGGCCGAGCGGCACGCGCACGCGACGGTCAGACTTTTCGTCTCATAAGGAGGAACCCCGCGACATGGGCGCCAACCACGACGACCACCATCACGCCCCCGACGGCCACGGCAGGGCGCTGCGGCTCGGGGTCGGCGGTCCCGTCGGCAGCGGCAAGACGGCCCTGGTGGCCGCGCTGTGCCGGGCCCTCGGTCCGTCACTGCAGCTCGGCGTGGTGACCAACGACATCTACACCACGGAGGACGCCGACTTCCTGCGAAGGGCCGGCGTGCTCGACGAGGAGCGCATCGCCGCCGTCGAGACCGGCTGCTGCCCGCACACCGCCATCCGCGACGACATCGCCGCCAACCTGGACGCCGTTGAGACGCTCGAACACCGCTTCGGCCCGCTCGACCTGGTCATCGTGGAGAGCGGCGGTGACAACCTGACGGCGACGTTCAGCCGAGGGCTGGCCGACCGGCAGATCTTCGTCCTGGACGTGTCCGGCGGGGACAAGGTGCCGCGCAAGGGCGGTCCCGGCGTCACCGCGGCCGACCTGCTGGTGGTCAACAAGACGGACCTGGCCCCGATGGTGGGCGCGGACCTGGGCGTCATGGACCGGGACGCGGCGGCGGTGCGCGGCGGCAGGCCGGTGCTGTTCACCTCGGTCAGGCAGGAACCCGCCGTGGCCGAGGTGGCCGCCTGGGTGACGGACCAGGTCAAGTCCTGGCGCCACGAGTACGCCTGACATGCGCGCCAGAGCCGCCATCGCCACGACCCTGGCAGCCAGACCGTCCACCCACCGAGCCACACCGGAACCATTCCACGATCCAGCCTTCGGCTCGGCGGCGGAACCACCTCCTGACCAAACCACCTGCTCGGCCGCGGCGAGACCGTCCCACGACCAACCCACCCCGACAGCGAACCCATCCCACAACCGATTCAGCCTGACGGCGTTCGGAACACCCCACGACCGCCCCCCGACGGTGGTGGGTTCGTCCCACGGCCGAGCTGCGGGATCGTCCGATGGCTGGGGCGGCGGGACGGTGGGGGGTGGGACCGTGATCTCGTTGTTGCGTTCCGATCCTCCGTTGACGTTGCGGCAGACCGGGGAGGCTGCCGTGCATCTGGTCTCCACGGCGGCCGGGCCTCTGGGGGGTGACGACCTGGCGCTCGATCTGGTCGTCGCGGCGGGTACCACGCTGGAGGTGGGGTCGGTGGCGAGCACGCTCGTCCTGCCGGGGCGGGGCGAGTCGTCGATGCTCATCACCGCCGTGGTGGGCGAGGGGGCGACGCTCCGGTTCACGCCGGAGCCGACCGTGCTGGCCGCCGGGTGTTCCCATCGCATGTCCGTACGGCTCAAGCTCGCGCCGGGCGCGCGGGTGCTGTGGCGGGAGGAGATCGTCTTCGGGCGGTACGGGGAGCGGCCGGGACGCTGCCATACCCGCTTCGACGCCACGGTCGGCGGGCGGCCGCTGCTGAGGCAGGAGTTCACCGTGGGCGATGAGGCGCTGGACTCCTCCCCCGCCGTCTTCGGCGGCGCCGCCTGTGTGGGCACGACGCTCATCACGGGCCCGGCCGCCCCGCCGGAGGCAGTGGTGGCGGATGGCGTCGCCGTGCTGCCCCTGGCCGGGCCGGGCACGCTGGTGTCCGCACTGGCCGCCGACGCGGTCGAACTGCGCGCCAGGCTGCGCTGGGGCGAGTCCGCCGTGATCAACGGCCCACATCAGGATCAGGCCCCCGAGGAAGGCCGACCACGATGAACACCCACAGGCACGACACCCCGGGAGGACCCACGAGTACACCCGCCCACGACGCCCAACCGCAGTGACCTCACAAACAGGCCACACCCCAAGAAAGCCCGCCACGAGGACACCCGGGCACGACGCTCCGCAGAGAAGAGCAACCGCGAGCGCACCCGCCGCAGACCACCCGTAGAGACCCCCAAAAAGCCGACCGCGAGCGCACCCGCCCGCGACGTCCCGCGAGGGCCGATTGTGGAGATGTTCCAGGGAAGCCCGGGAAGAGGGCGGTCGGGATGGTGCCTGACGGTGACGAGTGGGTGGCGGTGGATGGTGCGGGTGCCCGGCGCAGCTTATCGTGATCGTGTGGCCGAAGCCAGGGCGGGCAGCCGCGGCTACGCGGCGGGGATCACGCTGGCCGGGGCGGTGCTGGCGTTGTGCGCGGTGCTGCCGTGGTCGGGGGTGCGGGCCAGCAGCGCCATCATCGGCGGCGCGATCACCAGCGACACGCGCGGCATCGACGACCTGCTCGGCGTCTACGCCCTGCTCGCCGGGGTGGCGGCGATCGGCTGCGGCATCACCGGGATGCTGGCCCGGCCGAGGCTCGCGGCCGTGGCGGCGGTGCCGGGGGCGCTGGCGATGCTGGCGCTGGTGATGTTCGTGTCCTCCCCGCGCGGTCCGGCCGACCGGGTCTCGCTCGACGTGGGCGAGCTGCTCTCGGTCGAGCCGGTGATCCGCTACGGCTGGTACGCGGCGCTGGCGTCGGCGTTCGCGGTGGTCCTGCTGGCCGTCCTGACGCTGGTCCGCCGCGTGTGAAGTCCTGTGTGACGTGACGCCGGTTCAGGCGACCTTGGTCTCGGAGATGATCGTCCGCTTGACGAGGCGGTCGCCGTCCATCCAGTGCCAGGTGCGGCACTTGTGCCTGCCGTCGCGGGACAGCTGGATGAGCTCGTACAGGTAGTTGTCGGGGTCGTCCTTGTACGACCACGTCAGCACGATCGTCAGGTCGTCCACCTGGCTCATCTCGCCGGTGATCCGCTCGGTGTCGAAGTAGGCGATCTCGTTCTCCACGCGCCCGCCGAAGTCGAACACCTCCTGGCGGCCGTCGTCCCAGGTGTAGGTGTTGGTCTGGATGAAGCTGAACGAGCCGTCCTCAGGGATCCTGCAGTACAGGTGGGAGGCGTGCCGGTCGACGATCTTGCCATCGGCGTCGACGTGGATGTACTCCCCACGCCACTCTCCGAGGTGCTTGTCCATGATCGGCATTCCGGGGACTCCTGCGCGCATGATTCCTCCTGGTCACAGCGGCGGTTGACAGGTAGATGGCGGCGAGCTTAGCGTGACAACTAGCCAAAATGGAACACTGTTCCGCAAACAGGAACAGCCTCGCTCCCCGGAGGGCATGTGACCGAGAACGACCGAGAGCCACTGGTCGAGGGGATCACCGCCGCGATCGTCGGCGTCACCGACTTCGGCCCGCACCTCGAACTCTTCCGCGACGTGCTGGGCTACGAGGTGGCCGGCGAGGGCGTGGTGCCCGGGTCGGTCGCCGGCCCGCTGTGGGGGTCGGGCCCCGCGGACGTCGAGGTGATGGCGCTGGCCGCGGCCGGGGCCGGCACCGGGCGGATCCACCTGGTGCGCGTGCCGGAGCCGCTCGCCCCCGCACAGCCGCCGCACAACCTCGACGTCGGCCTGGTCGGCATCGACATGTATGCCCGCGACATCGAGGCCGCGCACGCGGGCTTCGCCGCCTCCGGCCGCGTCTGGACCACCGCGCCGACCACGTACGGCGTCAGCGTCGGGGACCGCGAGGTGCAGGTCACGCAGGGCGTCTGCCCGGCGCCGGACGGCACGGTCGTGGTGTTCGTGCAGCCGGCCGCGGTCCGCGGCACCGAGGCGTGGGCCGCCGACCCCGCGCGCCCCTACACCGAGCTGACCTCCGTCGTCTGCCACGTGCCCGACCCCGACTCCGAGGTCGCGTTCTGGGGCCCTGACGGCCTGGGCATGGCCGTCTGGTACGACGTGGTCTTCTCCGCCCCCGGCTTCGACGAGGTGGCCGGCCTGCCGCCGGGCACCGAGATGCGGCTGGCGTTCCTGGCCGGGGAGAAGACCGCCAGGATCGAGGTCACCAGCGCCGCCACCGAGCACCGCGTGGACCGGCGGGCCACCCAGCGCCCGGCCCGCTCGCTGGGCCACAGCGGCTGGTCGGTGCGGACCCGGGACCTGGAGGCCGCGCTGGAGAGCGTCCGCGCGACCGGCGGCACGGTGACGGCCTCCCCCGCCGGGACCGACGACCCGCTGCACGGGCGCGCCCTGGTGGCCGCCGCCGACACCCCGAACGGCATCGCCGTCACCCTCTGGCAGCCACGCGGCTGACTTCCCCCACTCCGACGTAAGGAAGAGACCATGCCCGTCCTCCGTGGAGGCGCCCCCCTGTCGATCGCGGGCGGGGTGCGCGAGTTCGCCCGCGCCACCCCCTCGGCGACCGCGGTGATCGACGGGGAACGCACCCTCACCTACGCCGCGCTCGACGAGCGCGCCAACCGCCTGGCGTGCGCGCTGCTGGCCCGGGGCCTGACGACCGGCGACCGGGTGGCGGTGCTGCTCGGCAACCGGCTGGAGTACCCCGAGATCGCCGCGGGCGTCGCCAAGGCGGGCCTGGTGATGGTCCCGCTGAACCCGAGGCTCACGGCGGGCGAGGCCCGCTACATCCTGGAGCACTCGGGCAGCCGCGCGATCGTCCTGGACGACGCGTGCGCCGCCACGGTGGGAGACGCGATCGAGGAGCTGCGGCTGACGGCGCTGTGCATCGACGGCGCGCAGGCCGGGCGGCCGTACGAGGAGGAGCTGGCCGCGGCCCGCGCGGCCGATCCCGGGGTGCGGGTGGACGAGCTCGACCCGTTCTGCATCACCTACACCTCCGGCACGACCGGGCGGCCCAAGGGCGTGGTGATCAGTCATCGCAGCCGGTCGCTCACGTTCTACTGCTCGGCACTGGAGTGGGGGCTGGGCGCCGGCCGGGTGTCGGTGGCGGTGGCCCCGATGTACCACGGGGCCGGGTTCGCCTTCGGGTACGCCCCGGTCTACACCGGCGGCACCGTCACCATGCTCCGCAAATGGGACCCGGAGGCGCTGCTGCACCTGGTGGAGCGGGACCGGGCGCGGTCGGTGTTCCTGGTGCCGACCCACGCGCAGATGCTCCGTACGATGGACGACGGCAAGCTCGCCGGCCACGACCTGAGCAGCCTCGACACGCTCTACTTCAACGCCGCCGCGCTGCCCTGGACGCTGAAGCAGTGGGTCATGGAGACGTTCCCCGCGTGCGGCGTGCACGAGCTGTACGGGTCCACGGAGGCCGGCATCGTGACCAACCTGCGCCCGGTGGACCAGCACCGCAAGCCGGGCTCGGTGGGCCACGCCTGGTACATGACGGAGCTGCGGGTGGTGGACCCGTCGGGTGCGCCGGCCAGCCCCGGCCAGCCGGGCGAGCTGTTCAGCCGCTCCCCCTTCCTGATGAACGGCTACCACGACGACCCGGCGGCCACCGCCGCGTGCACGACCGAGGACGGCTTCCTGACCTGCGGCGACATCGTCGTCCGGGACGAGGAGGGCTACGTGCACGTCGTGGACCGCAAGAAGGACATGATCATCTCGGGCGGCCTGAACGTCTACCCACGCGAGATCGAGGACGTGCTGGCCACGCACGGGGCGGTCGCCGAGGCGGCGGTCGTCGGTTCCCCGTCCGAGCGGTGGGGCGAGGAGGTCATGGCCTACGTCGTGCTGCGCCGCGGCGTCGAGGCCGCGCCCGAGAGCCTCTTCCCCGAGCTGGAGGCGCACTGCCGGACGGGCCTGGCGGGCTACAAGGTCCCCAGGCGGTGGCAGGTCGTCACCGAGCTGCCCAGGAACGCGGCCGGCAAGATCGTCAAGCGGGACCTGAAGGCGCAGGCGGGAGCCTCCTAGGCCCTTGACCCGCAATACATCAGACAATTACTCTCGAATCAACTGAAGAAACAACGTTTCGCATACCGGAACAATCGGCTTCACGGTCGGTGGAAGGACAACCAAGTGCGCCCGCATGTCGAGCTGATCCAAGAAGATGACTACGTCTGGCACGGCGCCGAGCTGGTCGGCGGGGAAGGACGGGCCAGCGAGCGACGCCTGTCGGTGGACGAGGAGGACGGCTCCTCGTCGCTGCGGGTCGACTTCCACACCGACTGGGGCCGCGGCCCGGGCATCCACCACGCCAACACCGAGTACTACGTGCTCGAAGGCTCGATGACGTACGGCGGCCGTCAGATCGGCAAGGGCGGATACGTGTACGCGCCGAAGGGCGTGCCGGCCGACGCGATCACGTTCGCCGAGGGCACCCGCATCCTGCACTACCGCGAGTACGGCGACGCCGGCTTCGACGCCGTCGACTCGCTCGCCGCCCCGCGCTGGGCGGACGCCCGCGAGGACGTCATCGTCATCGACAGCGACGCCATGCAGTGGGACGCGGTGCCGAACCCCGGCCCGATGCCCGGCCTGTTCATCAAGTATCTGCACGTCGACCCGGTGACCGGCTTCTACACCCGGCTGGTGCACGCCCAGGAGGGCTGGGCCGACCACCGCCTGGCCCACCACCCGTGCTACGAGGAGGCGTACACCACCCAGGGCCACATGGAGTACAACTTCGGCACCCTGGACCTCGGCACCTACTTCTTCCGCCCGGCGCGGGTCAAGCACGGCCACTTCACCTCGATGGAGGGCGGTGCGACCTGGCTGCTGCGCTCCGACGGCGAGCTGTTCAACTGGTACACCCAGAACGAGTGGGTGCGCTGGGGCGGCGAGGGCATCAACTACGGCCCCGGCGGCGGCGCCATGCGCTGGTCACAGTCCTCCCACGAGCTCGGCGGCGAGTCCCGGCGCAGCGACGAGGACATGGAGATGCTTCGGGCGTCGCTGGAGTACGCGCGCAGCCAGGGCGCCGACGAGGGCGACGTCGTGGAGCACGGCCTCGGCACCGACGCCAGCCTGATCGCCATCGCCAAGGCCCTCGACACCGCCCGGCTGCAGGGCGGCCACGGCGACCACGACCATGACCATGACCACAGTCATGACCACGACCACGGGGTCCCGGAGGCCGACTGGGGCGCGGCCCCGGCCGACCTGGAGCACCCCGACCAGCGCACCGACGAGCACGCGCACAACTGGGGCGCGGGCCGCGTCTGGAAGCAGGGCGACCCCATCCCCGCGCCGATCCTCTCCAGCCTGCCCGTGCGCAGCCGCTCGCGCGGCCGCTGGGACGGCGACGGCATGTAGTCACGCCTGACACCTCATGAATCACCGTGGCCGGGTCCCGAGGGGCCCGGCCACACGCACTCCTACGGAGACTCACTCATGATCCTCGCCGCGCCCATCGAACCGGTTCATGGGCTCAACGCCTACAGTTTGGCGATCTTCCTGCACATCGTCCTGTTCGTGTACTGGCTGGGCAGCGACATCGGCGTCTTCTACTCCAGCCGCTTCATCCTCAAGTCCGACCTGCCCACCCCGGCCCGGTCGGTGGCCGCCAAGATCATGCACGCGGTCGACATGGCGCCGCGCATCTGCCTGGTGCTGTTCCTGCCCAGCGGCGTGACGCTGATGGCGCTCGGGCCGTTCGCCGAGGACTACTTCCCCTGGTGGTTCGTCGTCCTCGTCTGGGTGGCCGCGCTGTGCTGGCTGGTGCTGGTCGTCTACGACTACACCAAGGGCGCCACCGCGCTCGGCCGGATCGTGCAGCGGCTCGACCTGGTCGTCCGGTACGGCCTGGTGGTCGTGCTGGTCGGCATCGGCTCGTACATGATGGTCGTGCCGGAGCCGTTCGGCGTCCAGACGAACCCGAAGTGGCTGGGCGCCAAGCTCGCCGCCTACGGGCTCTGCATCCTCGCCGGCGTGATGATCCGCTGGCGGCTGAAGCCGTTCGGGCCGGCGTTCGGCAAGCTGGTCTCCGAGGGTTCGACGCCGGAGGTCGAAGCCAGGATCCGCACGTCCGTGCAGACGTGCCTGCCGTACGTGTACGCGATCTGGTTCCTGGTGCTCCTGGCGGCCTTCCTCGGCGTCGTCAAGCCCGGCACCACCGCCTTCGGCTGACCGGGACCCGTACAGAACAGAACGTCCGGCACGGGCCTCGCTGGCCCGTGCCGGACGTTCGTCGTCGGGTGTGTCAGGCGGACTCTCGGAGCTGTCCCAGGTAGGCGGCCTGGACGCGGGGGTCGTCGCGCAGCTCGGCCGCGGTGCCCTCCAGCCCCACCGTCCCGTGGTCGAGCACGTAGCCTCGGTCGGCGAGCCGCAGCGCGGTGCTGGCCTGCTGCTCGACGAGCAGGATGGTGAGCCCGCGCTCCTCGTGCAGCCGCTTGAGATAGCCGAACAGCTCGATGACCTTCAGCGGCGCCAGCCCCAGCGACGGCTCGTCCAGCATGAGCAGGCGCGGGTCGCCCATCAGGGCGCGGGCGACCGCGAGCATCTGCGCCTCGCCGCCCGAGAGCGTGCCGGCGAGCTGAGTGCTCCGCTCGGCCAGCCGCGGGAACAGCTCCAGCATCTCCTCACGCCGCCGCTCGGTCTCGGCGCGCTTGCGCCGCACCGGGAAGGCGCCCAGGGTGAGGTTCTCCATGACGGTGTGCTCGGGGAAGATCTGCCGGCCCTCGGGCACGTGGCCGAGCCCGAGGGCGGGCCGCTTCCAGCCGGGCACCTTGGCCAGGTCCTTCCCGGCGAACGTGATCCGCCCCGCCACGGGCTTGAGCAGCCCGGAGACGCACTTCATGGTCGTGGTCTTGCCCGACCCGTTGGGGCCGAGCAGGACGACGAACTCGCCCTCGTCGACGTGCAGGTCGAGCCCGTCGAGGGCGCGCACGCCGCCGTAGGCGGCGCCCAGCCCCGACAGTTCCAGCAGTCTGCTCACGACTCGTCTCCCATGAGGTCCGGGCGGCCGAGATACGCCTCGAGGACCGCCGCCGAGTTGCGCACCCGTTCCGGGTTGCCCTGCTCGATCACCTTGCCGCTCTCCAGGACGGTGATCTCGTCGCAGAGGTTCATCACGAAGTCCACGTTGTGCTCGATCAGCACGACGGCCAGCCCACGCTCGCGCAGCGCCCGGCAGAGCCTGGCCAGGGCGTCCAGCTCGCCGGTCGTCAGGCCGGTGGCGGGCTCGTCCAGGATGAGCACCTTGGGCCGGCTGGCCACCGCGCGGACGACCTCCAGCAGGCGCTTCTGGCCGTGCGAGAGCGACGAGGCGAGCCAGTCGGCGCGGGAGGCGAGCCCGGCGAAGGCCAGCAGCTCCAGCGCCTCCTTCCGCTCGACCTCGTCCTGGCGGCGGTAGGACGGCGAGCGGAGCACGGCGCCGAGCCAGCTGTAGGACTCGCGCGTCCGCATGCCGGTGAGCACGTTGTCGAGCACGCTGACCCGCTCGAACAGGTGCGGGACCTGGAAGACCCGGGTGACCCCGGCCCGCGCCACGCCGTGCGCGGTCGCGGCGGCCTCCTCGCCGAACACCTTCACGGTGCCGGCGTCGATCTTGTGATAGCGGGTCAGGCAGGACACCAGCGTGGACTTGCCGGACCCGTTGGGCCCGATGATGCCGTGCACGGTGCCGGGCATGATGCGCACGTCCACGCCGTCGAGCGCGTGCACGCCGCCGAAGTGCTTGACGATGCCGGTGCCTTCCAGCGCGGGCACGTCCGGCTGGGCGTCGCGCAGCTCGGGCACCACGTCGGGCACCTGTTCGGGCAGCTCCTCGTCCCTGGCCTCGGTCACCCGGTCGCGGCCGAAGCGCGAGTTCTTCCAGGTGCCGACGATGCCGCCGGGGATCAGCATCATGGCGGCCAGCAGCAGCAGGCCGAGGACGAGGGTGGTGTAGCGGGCCTGGTCCTTGATCAGCTCGACGATCAGGGCGATGAACCCGACGCCGATGATCGGCCCGGCCAGGGTGGCGCTGCCGCCGAGGAAGAGGCCGACGAAGAAGATGATGCCGTTGTCGAGCAGGCCGACGTCCGGGTTGATGAACCCGAGCTGCAGCGCGTACAGGGCTCCGGACAGGCCCGCCATGCCGCCGCAGATGCCGAACAGCAGGAGCTTGGCCCGGTTCGGCGAGATGCCCATGGCGGAGGCGGTGTCGGAGGACTCGCGCACGGCCATCGAGGCGCGGCCGACGCCGCTGCGCACGAGGTTGCGCTGCACGATGTAGGCCAGGACGAGGAAGCCCAGCACCACGTAATAGAAGACCTCCTTGGGCATGATCTCGCCTCCGGCAGCGGGCGCGATGCCGCTGATGCCGACGATGCCGCCGGTGACCGGCTCCCATTCGCGGCCGACCTCGACCACGATGAGGTTGGCGGCCAGGGTGATCATGCCGAAGTACAGGTACGTGGCCCGCAGGCTGACCGCCAGCACCATGAGGGCGATAACGGTACCGACGGCGGTCGAGGCCACGATGCCGAGCAGCCACGAGCCGCTCGCCTTGACCACGATGTAGCCGGTGGCGTAGCCGCCCGCCAGTTGCAGGCCGCTGTGGAGCATCGACAGCAGCCCGCCGTACCCCATGCACAGGTTGAGGGAGATCGTCAGGATCGCGCTGATGCCGGCCGAGGCGACCAGCCCGTTGTAGTACGAGGCGTTGTAGCTGTAGTAGTCGGTGATGTACGGCCAGGCGAGCAGCACGGCGACGGCCACGATCGTCAGCCCGGCCAGGGCCACGGTGCGCCATCGGTGATAGCCCGCGGAGTCGAAGAAGGAGCCGCCGCGCCCGCCGGCGCGGGCGGGGGTCGTTTCCACCGTTGCCATCAGTGCGCCTCCATGGGCTTGCCGAAGAGTCCGGACGGGAAGATGACGAGGATCACGGCGAGGGCGGCGAAGACGGCGAAGTTGCCGATGGAGCCGCCGACCAGGCTGCGCACGATCGTGTCGAGCAGGCCGACGATCATGCCGCCGATGAGCGCGCCGCGGGGCGAGCCGACGCCGCCGATGACCGCGGCGGTGAAGCCCTTGATGGTGAACACCAGGCCGGCCGCCGGGGCCACGAAGATCACGGGGGCGGCGAGCAGGCCGGCGACGGCGCTGATGACGGCCGCGATGACGAAGGAGAGCACCACGATGCGCTGCACGGGGATGCCCATCAGCACCGAGGTGTCGGAGCTGTGGGCGGTGGCCCGGATCGCCCTGCCGTAGGCGGAGCGGCGCAGGAACTGGTCGTAGAGCCCCATGACGGCCAGCGCGGCCACGATGGTCAGCAGTTCCTGCCACTGGATGGTCATCCCGGCGACCTCGAACCCGCCGGGGATGATCGGGCTGGGTCTCAGGGCGTCGACGTCGAAGTAGCCCAGGTTGAACACCGACTGGAAGATCAGCGCCGCGGCCAGCGTCGCGATGATCCAGGCGTTGCGCGATCCGGACAGCTTGATGGGCAGGGTGATCATGCGTTCCATGAGCACGCCCATGACGCAGGCCAGCACGATGGTCAGGCCGATCGCCGCGGCCCAGCCCAGCTTCTCCAGCGCGACGATCTGGTAGGCCACGGCGGCGCCGAGGATCAGCGCCTCGCCCTGAGCGAAGTTCATGATCCGGGTCGGCTGGAAGACGATCGCCAGGGCGAGTGCGACCAGGGCGTAGATGGAACCGGCGAACAGCCCATCGATGATGGCCTCGGGGCTCATCAGCACCGCTCCTCGGGGGTGTTACGGGTAGTGCCAGAGTCGTTCCACAAAACGAAACAGCGTTTCAACGGAAAAAGCTAGGGGTCGCCCAAGAACCCTGTCAATAGGTCTGATGTTTGAGCGACCCCTGGTCAACGCAGGTCAGTGGCGTGCGTAACGGCCGGTGGGCTCGCCGACGGTCTCGCCGTCGCGGAAGCGCACCTGCCCGCCGACGGCGGTCACGACGGGCCAGCCGGTGAGCTCGACCCCCTCGAACGGGGTGTGGTCCTGGCCCGACAGGCACACCTCGTTGGTGACCGGCTGCGCCAGCTCGGGGTCGACCACGGTCAGGTCGGCGTCGAAGCCGACCATGAGGCTGCCCTTGCGGCCCCACAGGTTGTAGGCGCGGGCCGGGTTGGCCGAGGCCAGCTCGGCGATCCTGGACAGCGACAGGCCGCGCTTGCGGTGCCCCTCGGAGAACAGCACCGGGTAGAGCAGGGCGGTGCCGCCGAAGCCGGGGCGGGCCGGCCAGAGCTGGTCGCCCTTCTCGGCCTCCATGCAGCAGGCGTGGTCGGAGGCCACCCAGTCGATGGTGCCCTCGGCCGCGTGCCGCCACAGCGCCTCGTTGTCGGCCTTGGTGCGGATGGGCGGGTTGACCTTGCCGCCGAGGCTGCCGGTCGCGTCCAGGGTGTCGTGGTCCAGGCACAGGTGGTGCAGGGTCGTCTCGGCGCGCAGGTCGCCGCCGAACGAGCGGCGGGCCAGCGCGACCGCGTCCACGGCCTCCGCGCTCGACAGGTGGAGCAGGTTGAGGTTGGTGCCGGTGTGCGAGGCCAGCGTGGTGGCCTCGCCGATGGCGACCCGCTCGGTCAGCGGCGGGCGGCCCTCGTGGTAGGCGCGCAGCGTCTGCGGGTCCCCGTCGGCCCGTACGCGGTCGATGAAGACCCGCATGAGCTCCGACTGCTCGCAGTGCAGCGACACCGAGAGCCGCTTGTCCGGGTTGGCCTTCTGGACCGCGGTGATCTGCTCCATCAGCAGGTAGAGGTGGCCCAGGTCGTACTCGTCGCCCATGGTGAAGGAGCGCGCGTCGCGGCTGTTGGCCGCCAGGTCGAACCCCTTGTAGAACATGTAGTACTTGAACGACGTGACCCCGTGCTCCTCCACCAGCATGGGGATCTCGGCGATCTGGTCCACCGTCATCGGCGCCAGGTGGAAGGCGTAGTCGGTCCAGGTGCGGCCCGCCACCGCGTTCAGCACCTCGGGGAAGATCTCCTTGTACGGTCCCGTACGGTCGAGGTAGTGAGAGCCGGTGCGGAAGTACGACAGCACCGTGGTGGCGCCGCCGACCAGCGAGGAGCGGGTCTCCTCGAAGGCGTCGAGCGCCAGGTCCCGGTAGATGCCGAGGTGGAAGTGGGCGTCGACGGCGCCGGGGAGCACCACCTTGCCGCGGGCGTCGACCACCTCATCGGCTTCGGCGGCCGGGATGTCGTCGGCCAGGGCGGCGACCTTGCCGTTGGATACCGCCAGGTCTGCGCGGATTTCGCCGTGGTACGGCAGGACGACGGTGCCACCCTTGACGAGAAGGTCGTATCGAGACATGGAGATGGCCGGGCCCGGGGGTACCGGCCGTCACCCCCTTTCGGATGCGTTCCAGCCCATCTGGGCGGACAGTCGTGCGGTTGATTCGAGAAGCCTCGCGACGCATTCCCCGACCTCGGCGCGGAAGCGCTCCACCGGCCCGCAGACGCTGACGACCGCCACCGGCCTGCCGTGGTGGTCGAGGATGGGCGCCGCCACGGAGGCCGCGCCGGACATGCGCTCGGAGAAGGACTGGGCGTAGCCGCCCTCGCGGATCGAGGCCAGCTCCCTGCGGAGCCGGGCCTTGTCGACGATGGTGTTGCCGGTCAGCGGCTCCAGCGCGCCGAGCGACAGGTAGTTCTCCATCTCCTCCTCGGTGAGGAAGGCGAGGAAGGCCTTGGACGAGGCGCCCGCGTGCAGCGGGTGGGCCACGCCGAGGTTCACGCTCATGATGACCTCGCGGGCCGGGGTCACCTGGTCTACGTATATCCGGTAGTTACCGGTGCGGATCGACAGGGTGGCCGTCTCGTCGGTGCGCTGGGAGAGCGTCACCAGCTCCGGCGCGGCGATCCGCCGCACGTCGATCCGGTCGAGATAGGCCAGGCCGAGCCGCATCGCGCCGACGCCGAGCGAGTAGCGCCGGGTCGACTGGTCCAGTTCGATCAGCCCGCGCACGCGCAGCGAGGCGAGGATCCGGTGCACGGCGGCCTTGGACATGCCCAGCGCCTCGGCGATCTCGGTCACGCCCAGTGTGTTCGAGGGGGTCTCGGCGAAGTGCATGAGCACGTCCGCGGCCCGCTCGACGGTGGCGATGGCCTGGCCGGAGTTCTCCCTCGCGGGCGCCTTCCCGCTGGTCGCGGTGCCGGCGTTCTTGGTCGGCATCTGTCCTCCAAGGAAACGATCAGAATCGGCTATCTACCTTGGCGGTGAAAACCGACGCGCGCAGGAAGATCGGTGACAATTCGCGTGTCCAGGAACTCCCACCACTCGTCCTGGCTGACCCGCTGGTTCTCCCAGCCGTCGTCCGCCTTGAGGGTGGACAGCGCCTTGCGGTACTCGCCCCAGGCCGCCTCGTCCTCGAAGGCCGCCCAGTTCTCCAGTGTGTAGACGTCGCCGACGGCGCTGTAGTACCAGCGGACCTCGCTGACCATCGGCAGATCCCGGTAGAACCAGCTTTCCCGGTCTTCCAGCCACTGCCAGAAGCCCTTCATGTCCTGCCGCGCCCGGGAACGCAGTTTCATCCGGTAGACGAGGTAGATCATTGCGAAGAGCTCCAGGTTGGCACTCAGGCGGGGTTGTTCCGCACACAGTAACGCTGTTTCAATATATTGGGAAGACCCGGTGCCGGACGCTGTCCTGCGGCGATTCGCGGCCCCGGGTTCCCGCCGCACCGTGCGGCGACGCGGGCACCGACTGGCCTGACGCACATCCAGCCATCTGAGGAGGCCGATTCCGTGGAGGCAGAGCAGATCGTCCCGAGGGACCGATCAGCGACCGACGACCAGCGCACCGCGCCGCCGGGTCCCCTGGCAGGCCTGGTGGTGGTCGACGCGGCCACCCTGTTCGCGGGCCCCCTGGCGGCGACGATCCTGGGCGACTACGGCGCCGACGTCGTCAAGGTCGAGCACCCCGACCGCGGCGACCCCTCCCGCACCCACGGCGCGAGCAAGGACGGGATCGGCCTGTGGTGGAAGATGCTCGGCCGCAACAAGCGGACCGTGACCGCCAACCTGGGGCGGCCCGAGGGCGCCGACCTGCTCAAACGGCTGCTCGCCCGGGCCGACGTGCTGATCGAGAACTTCCGTCCCGGCACCCTGGAGCGCTGGGGCCTGTCCCCTGACACGCTGCTGGAGCTCAACCCCCGGCTGGTGATCGCCCGGGTGACGGGCTTCGGGCAGCACGGCCCGTACTCCAGGAGGCCCGGGTTCGGCACCCTCGCCGAGTCGATGAGCGGCTTCGCCGCGGTCACCGGCGAGCCGGACGGGCCGCCGACGCTGCCGCCGTTCGGCCTGGCCGACGGCGTGGCGGCGCTGACCTGCGTGAGCGCCGTCACGATGGCGCTGCACCACCGCGACAGCCCCGGCGGCACCGGCCGCGGCCAGGTCGTCGACCTGGCCATCATCGAGCCGCTGGTCACCCTGCTCGGCCCGCAGCCCATGGTGTGGGACCAGCTCGGCCGGGTCCAGCCGCGCACCGGCAACCGCTCGGTCAACAACGCGCCGCGCAACACCTACCAGACCAGGGACGGCCGCTGGGTGGCGATCTCCACCTCGGCGAACTCCATCGCCGAGCGGGTCATGCGCCTGGTCGGGCACCCCGAGGTGATCGACGAGCCGTGGTTCGCCTCCGGGGCCGAGCGCGCGGAGCACGCCGACCTGCTCGACGCGTACGTCGGCGGCTGGATCGCCGAGCGCGACCTGGACGAGGTGGTGCGCGAGTTCGAGGCGGCCCAGGCGGCGGTCGCCCCCATCTACGACATCCGCGACGTGTTCGCGGACCCGCAGTACCAGGCCCTCGACACGATCACCACGGTCGACGACGAGGACCTCGGGCCGCTGCGGATGCAGAACGTGCTCTTCCGCCTCTCGGCGACGCCCGGCTCCATCCGCTGGAGCGGCCGCGCCAGGGGCGCCGACAACGACGACGTGTGGGGCGGGCTCGGCGTGAGCGCCGAGGATCTGGCCGCCCTGCGAGACAAGGGGATCGTGTGATGACCGAGACGAGCACGCTGCCGACGCTCTGGGAGCGCCTCGACGGTGCCAGGATCGTCGACCTCGCGCAGCCCATGCGGACGGGCATGCCGCAGTCACCGAGCCATCCGCGGTTCCGGATGGTCATCGAGCGCCGGCACGGCGACATGGTGCGCGAGGACGGCGGCTCGGCCGCCAACGAGGTGATCCTGACCGGCGGCCACGTGGGCACCCACGTCGACGCGCTCGGCCACGTCTCACAGGACGGCTACCTGTACGGCGGCGTCGAGGCCGCCGGGGTCCAGTCGCACCAGGGCCTGTCCCGGCTGGGCATCGACGCCTTCCCCCCGTACGTGGGACGCGGGGTGCTGCTCGACGTGGCCGCCCTGCACGGCGCCGACGTGCTCCCGCCCGGCTACGAGGTGACCCGCGCCGACCTGGAGGCCGCGCGGGACCGGGCCGACGTGCGGATCCGGCCCGGCGACGCGGTGCTCATCGGCACCGGCTGGTCGCGTGAGTGGGACCGGCCCGGCCGGTTCATCGGCGAGGAGGGCGGCGTGCCGGGCCCCGGTCCGGACGCGGCCCGCTGGCTGGCCGAGCAGGGCGTGCGGGTGGCCGGCGGCGAGACCGTCGCCTTCGAGCAGATTCAGGCGGGCCGCGGCCACTCCGTGCTGCCCGTGCACCGGATCCTCCTGGTCGAGTCAGGGGTGAACATCGTGGAGACGATGCGGCTCACCGAGCTGCGGGAGCTGGGCGTGCCCGAGTTCCTGCTCGTGCTCAACCCGCTGCCGGTCGTCGGCGCCACCGGCGCACCGGTCCGGCCGCTCGCGGTGCTGGCGTCATGACGATCGTCTCCGCTCTCGCCGAGTTCGCCGCGGCCGCCCGTGACGGGCTGCCCGAGCCCGTCATGGCCGACGTCACGGGCCGGGTGCTCGACACGTTCGGCAACTGCCTGGCCGCCCAGGAGCTGACCGGCCCGCAGGAGCCGCACGAGGCGGTGCGGCGGCTGGCCGGGCGGTGGGGCGGCGCCGGCGAGTGCTCCGTGCTCGGCCACGCGCTCGCGCTGCCCGCCCCCTCGGCCGCCCTGGTCAACGGCACGCTCGCGCACGCGCTCGATTTCGACGACACCCACCTGCCGTCGGTGCTCCACCCGTCCGCCTCGGTCGTGCCCGCCGCGCTGGCGGTCGCGGAGTCGGTACGGGCGAGCGGCGCGGCCCTGTGCCAGGCCATCGCGGTCGGCGACGAGATCACCAACCGGCTCGGCATGGCCTCCTACCTGCCCGAACTGCGCAACTCGCTCTTCTTCGAGAAGGGCTGGCACGCCACCTCCATCTGCGGCACGGTCGGCGCGGCCGCCGCCTCGGCCCTGCTCATGGGGCTGGACGCAGCAGGCATCGCGGACGCCATGGGCATCGCCGCCAGCATGGGCGCCGGGGTCATCGAGGCCAACCGCACCGGCGGCACCGTCAAGCGCGTCCACTGCGGCTGGGCGGCGCACTCCGGCGTGGTGGCCGCCGCCATGGCGGCCGAAGGGGTGACCGGGCCGCCGACGGTCTTCGAGGGACGTTTCGGCTTCTTCCAGGCGTTCCTCGACGGGCGCTACGACGCCGAAGCGATCACCGCCGGGCTCGGGGAGGATTGGGAGCTGCTGCGCACGGTCTACAAGCCGTACCCGTCCAACCACTTCACCCACCCGGGCATCGACGCCGCACTCGCGCTGCGCGCCGAAGGGCTGCGTCCCGAGGACGTGGACGAGATCGAGCTCGGCGTGGCCGCGGCCCCGCTGCGCACGATCGGGGAGCCGTACGAGGAGAAGATCCGCCCGCGCACCCCGTACCACGCGAAGTTCTCCGGCCCCTACACCGTGGCCAGCGCGCTGGTCGGCGGCGGCGGGCTGGGCCTGCACCTGGACGACTTCACCGAGACAGCGTTCCGCGACGAGCGCCGGCTGGCGCTGGCCGCGCGGGTCCGGGTGGTGGCCGACGAGCAGTGCTCGGAGGAGTTCCCGCGGGCGTTCTCGGCCGTGCTGCGGGTGCGCACCCGCGACGGGCGGCGGCTGGAGCACCGCGTCCACAGCTCACGCGGCGGCCCCGAGCACCCGCTCAGCATCGACGAGCTGGAGCGCAAGTACGCCCTCAACGCCGCACGCGTCCTGTCCCCCGAGGCGGTCACGACCCTCGCCAAGGAGGTCCGCGGCCTGGCCACCCGCGCAGACGTCACGGGCCTCCTGGAACCCGCGCTGATGACGACCCCGTGAGCACCCGCGCAGGGTGGCGCCCACGCCACCCTGCGCGCCCGCGGTGGCCCCGCCTCCCGGGGGTCAGGCGGTGGGCCAGAAGCGGGTGAGGAGAGGGCCGGGGAGGTCCGGGACGCCGGAGCCGTACGTCCAGGTGCGGGCCGTGAGGGAGAGCACCTCCACCTCGCCGCCCGACACGAGATCCCGCGGCTCCGGGACGCCGGACGCGGAGCCGCGGGCGCGGATGACGTCGTCCTCCACCCGCAGCGCCTCGGCGACGGGCCCGTGGACCACCCGCGGCGCGGGCCCGTCCGGCAGGCCGTCCTTCCAGGCGGGCGGGCCGGAGAACCAGGCGACGGCCAGGCAGCCGCCGGGGCCCGCGACGCTCGCCGTACGGGGCGTGGACGGCGGGAGATAGGCGTAGGTCCCGGCGGGGAAGTCTGTGCCGCTGACCGAGATCAGGCCGTCCAGCACCACGAACTCCTCCGCGCACGGGTAGTGCCCGGTGTCCGGCCTGCTCCAGCCGGCGGGGAAGCGGACCAGCGACACCGACGCCTCGCCGGCCGCGTGCAACCGCACCAGCCGGACGGGTCCCGAGCTCGCGGGCATGACGACCTCCCGCCAGTCGAGGCCGGGACCGTCGAGGTCGACCACACGCGTCATCAGTGCCACACCTCCGCCGTCGCGCCGGGCACCCGGCGTTCCTCGATCACCGTGACGCCTTCGAGCCGGCCGTCACGGAAGCGCTGCCAGAGCCGCGCCTTGTAGTCGTCGTCCGCGAAGGTGATCAGCTCGACCACCTCGGTCCCCGGGTCGGCGGTCCACCGGTACGGGAACACCAGGAAGCGCCCCTCCACCAGCACCGCCCGCCCCTCGAACGACGGGTCGTCGAAGCGCAGCTCGCCGCTCTCGAAGCGGGCGCGGAAGTCCAGCACCTCGGGGTCGTGGCCGGGCCTCCGGTAGACGATCCGCTCGTACCAGCGGTCTCCCTCCAGACGGGTCTCCTGGCGCGACGCGTACGTGTCCCGCACCTCCCCCGCCGGGGACAGGTGCGTATAGCTGCCCTCCCAGACCCCGGTGACAGCGGCGAGCCGCTCCCGCAGCCCGCACGGAACGGCCGCGGTCATCGGGCCATGCCGAGGACGCGGCGGGCCTGGCGGACCACGGCCTCGTCGACCATCCGCCCGGCCGAGTCGAGCAGCACGCCCGACCCGCTCGCCTCGAACCGCTCGACCAGGTCCCTGGCCCAGGCGACCCGCTCGGCCGACGGGGTGAACACCTCGTTGACGACCGCGATCTGGGCCGGGTGGATGCAGGCGCGGCCCGCGTACCCGAGCCGGGCGATCGCCTCCGTGGACGCCCGCAGGGCATCGAGGTCGCGGAAGTCGGTGGACACCGGCCCGACCGGCGGGGAGATCCCCGCGGCGGCCGACGCGAACACGACCTGGGAACGGGCCCAGAGCAGCTCCCGCTCGTCCGGCCCGGTGGTGACGCCGGTGTCGGCGCGCAGGTCGGCCTCGCCCACCTGCAGACGGGCCACCCGGGGCCCGCGCGCGATCTCCAGCGCCTGGAAGATCGCCGAGGCGGACTCCAGCAGCGGCACCACCGGCACGCCGTCCGCGCCCAGCGCGGTGAGCAGGGTGTCGAGCTCGGCCAGCTCGGCGGCGCTCTCGACCTTGGCCACGACCAGCCCGGCCAGCGACGGCGCGGTGGCCACGGCGCGGACGTCCGCCTCGCGCAGCGGGCCGGGGTTCACCCGGACCCACAGCTCCACCGGCCCGGGATCGGTCTCCCGCAGCCAGCCGGCCACCGCCTCCCTGGCCGCGTCCTTGCCCGCGGGCGGGACGGCGTCCTCCAGGTCGACGATGAGCGCGTCCGCGCCCCTGCCGAGCGCCTTGCCCAGCTTGTCCGGCGCGTCGCCCGGCACGTACAGGTGGGATCGGGCCATGCCGCTCACCCGACCTTGACGTCGCCGCGCGACAGCGACCTGGCCACCACCGTGCGCAGCACGTCGTTGGTGCCCTCGCCGATGCTCATCAGCACCGAGTCACGGTAGAGCCGCTCGACCTCGTACTCGGTGGAGTAGCCGTACCCGCCGTGGACCTTGAGCGAGCTGATCGCCGACTCCAGCGCGACCTCCGAGCAGAAGATCTTCGCCATGCCGGTCTGCGCGTCCGCGCGGCCCTTCCTGACCTGGTCGGCGGCCCAGTACGCCATGAGCCTTGCCGCCTGCAGCGTGGTGGCCAGGGAGGCGAGCTGGATCTGCACGGCCTGGAAGTCGCCGATCGGCTGCCCGAACGCCCTGCGCTGGCGGGAGTAGGCCAGGGCCTCGTCGTAGGCGCGCTGGGCGATGCCGACGGAGCGGGCGGCGATGTTGACCCGGCCCCACTCCAGGGCGGACAGCGCCTGCTGCATGCCGCGCCCCTCGACCCCGCCGAGCAGGTTCGAGGCCGGGACGCGCACGTCGTCGAGCACGATCTCGCACGACTCGGTGCCCTTGTAGCCGAGCTTCGGGATGTCCTTGGTGACCTGGTAGCCGGGGGTGTCCGCCTCGACGAGCAGGACGCTCATGCCCTTGTGCGCGGGCGTGGTGGCCGGGTCGGTCTTGACGAGCACCGGCAGCGGGTCGGCGTAGCGGGCGTTGGTGATCCACGTCTTGGTGCCGCTGACCACGTAGTGGTCGCCCTCGCGCCGCGCGGTGGTGCGGATGCCCTGGAGGTCGGTGCCGGCGTCCGGCTCGGTCAGGCCGATGCCGGTGCGGCGCTCGCCGGTGGCCAGCCCGGGCAGGTAGCGCCGCTTCTGGTCGTCGGTGCCGTGCATGGCGATCATGCGGCAGGCCAGGGAGTGGCTGCCGAGGATGCCGGCCACGCCCATCCAGCCGCGCGAGATCTCCTCGAAGACCAGCGCGAACGACACCGGGTCCAGGTCGAGGCCGCCGTACTCCTCGGGGACGGTGATGCCGAACAGGCCCAGCTCCTTGAACCCGTCGACGATCTCCGTCGGGTACCGGCCGGAGTGCTCCCAGTCGCGCGCGACGGGCACGATCTCCTTGTCGACGAACGCGCGCAGCAGGGCGCGGAAGTCCCGCTGCTCCTCGTTCAGCTCGAAGTCCATGACTACCTCTCGTGCCTTTCAAAGGGGACGAACACCGGCAGGGCGCGCCCGTCGGGCAGCGGGCGCCAGTCCAGCCGGAGCGGGTCGCCGATCCCGACCGCGCCGGGCTCGTCGGTGACCACGTTGGACAGCAGCAGCACGCCTTCGGCCAGCCGCACCCTGGCGACGACGTACGGGGGCGTGAAGCCGGGCATCGCCCGCTGGACCACGGTGCAGGCGTCGACCGCGGCCTCGCCGGAGGCGTCGAGCCAGCCCAGGCCCTCGGTGGCGCCGCAGGCGGTGCAGAGCGCCCTGGGCGGGTGCTGGGCGTGCCCGCAGGAGCAGCGCTGCACGAGCAGCCGCCGTTCGCGGGTGGCCTCCCACCAGGGCAGGGTGACCTCGTCGGGTTCTGGCGCGTTCACCGGTCCACCCCCAGGAGGACGGTCGCGTGCGTGGACAGGATGCCGCCGGTGCCGTGGGCGAGCGCGACCTCCGCGCCGGGCACCTGCCGCTGGCCGCACTCGCCGCGCAGCTGGCGGACGGCCTCGACGAGCAGCAGCACCCCGTACTGGCCGGGGTGGCAGTACGACAGGCCGCCGCCCGAGGTGTCGAGCGGGAAGTCGCCGCCCGGGCGGATGCGCCCGCCGGCGATCCAGTCGAGCGCCTCGCCCCGGCCGCAGAACCCGAGCGCCTCCAGGGTGAGCACGACCGTGATGGTGAACGAGTCGTACACCTCGGCCACGTCCACGTCGGCCGGGGTGAGCCCGGCGCGGGCGAACGCGTCGCGGCCCGCCTCGACGGCGCCGGTCACGGTCAGGTCGTCGACGGCGGTCATCGACGTGTTCGTGGTGCGCTCGCCGTAGCCGAGCACGCGGACCGGCGGTCTGCGCAGGTCGCGGGCCCGCTCCAGCGAGGTGAGCACGATCGCGCCGCCGCCGTCGGTCACCAGGCAGCAGCCGGCCGAGGTGAGCGGCGTGGACACCATGGGCGCGGCGAGCACCTCGGCGGCGCTGAGCGGCCCGGCCCCGTGCCGGTAGGCGGCCGGGTTGAGCAGCGCCCACTCGCGGGCCGCGACCGCGACCTCGGCGAGCTGCTCGCGGGTGCCGCCGTAGCGGTGCAGGTACTGCTGGGCGGCCATGGCGTAGTACGAGATCGGGTACAGCGGCCCGTAGGGCGTCTCGAACTGCGCCTCGGGCGTGTGCGTCTCCACCACGCCGCCGAGCGACCTGGACCGCGCCGAGCGCTGGTTGGACGCGAACGAGACGACGACGGTGGAGCACTGGCCGGCCTCGATGGCCTGGACCGCGCGGGCGACGTACATCTCGAACGCCGACCCGCCCGCGAAGGTGGAGTCGGTCCAGGACGGGCGCAGCCCGAGATACTCGGCGAGCTGGGTGGCCGAGAACCGGGACACCCCGGTGGTGGCCACGCCGTCCACGTCGGCGAGGGTGAGCCCGGCGTCGGCCAGGGCCCTGGTCACCGCCTGGGCCTGCAGCCCGAGTATCGACCTGCCGGTGACGCCGAGGTCGCTCTCGGCGGCGCCGGCGATGGCGACGGCGGTCATGAGGCCTCCTCGCCGAGCACGATCTCGGCTCCGGCCGGCTCGACCGCCACCCGCTCCGGCAGGTCGCCGTCGATGATGAGCACCCGCTGCTCGACCTGGACGACGCCGCCCTCGACGGCGGTCACCCGGCCGACGCAGCGGACGGTCTCGCCGGCGAAGACGAGGTTCTTGAACCGGAAGTGCAGGCGGCGCACGAACGCGCGCGGCCCGAGCCAGTCCTGCACCTGCTCGGCCAGGAGCGCGCCGAACACCTGCCCGTCCACGACCGGCGCCGGCAGCCCGCGCGGCGCCAGGTAGTCGGGGTCGTAGTGGAGCCGGTGCCAGTCCCAGGTGGCCCCGGCGTAGGCGACCATGGCGCGCAGGTCGATGGTCCGCTCCAGCGGCGGCACCTCCGCGCCGGGTGTGACCCGTGGTGCTGTCACCGGTCCTCCTTCCGCGCGACGTAGATGATGGTCTCCTCGTTGGTGCAGAGCAGGTCGCCGTCCTGGTTGGTGTAGGTGGCGACGGAGGAGACGACGAGCATGTCCTGCCCGCCTGACGTGCGGCGCTCGGTCGCGCCCTCCAGCCGCCAGGTGGCGGTGATCACGTCGTCCGGGCGGACGTGCCGGTGGAAGGTGTACGTGTTGCCGCCGCGCACCTTCCTGCTGCCCGGGATGTCGATGTGCCAGTCGTGGCCCGCGTACCCGTCGGCGTCGGGCGGCACGTCGGCGTACTGGTTGGTCTCGCAGATCAGCGTCGGCGGCGCGACGACGCCCGGGAGCCCGTGCTCGCGGGCGTAGGCGTCGTCGGTGTAGAGCGGGTTGTCGTCGCCGACGGCCTTGGCGAAGTAGCGGATGGCGGCGCGGCCCAGCTCCTCCGGCGCGGTGTAGGTGACCTCCGTGCCGATCCTGGCGCGGAGTTCGTCGCTCAGCAGGCTCATGGCAGCACCGCCGTGGGGAAGACCTCCAGCAGGAACTCCGGCCGCAGCAGGCCGGCGCAGAGCGCGCCGGTGGAGGCCGGCCACGGCTCGCGCAGCCGCTCCTTGCGCACGCCCGCCACGCCCCGGTAGCCGGCCAGCCCGTCCGGGCAGACGAACTCGATCGTGGAGATCAGGTGCTCGGGCCCGGCCCCGGCGGCGGCCAGCACCTGCCCGATCGCGTCGTAGGTGACCTCGGCCTGGGCGACCACGTCGCCGGGGTGCAGGACCTCCTGCGTCTCCATGTCGAGCGAGGCGAAGCCGCTCATCCACAGCATGCCGCCGGCCTTGACGCCGGGCGTGTAGGTGAGCGTGTCGTAGCGGGACCAGCCGGGGTTGACGGCCTCCAGCGGGTGGCGCGAGGCGGTGACCTCCAGCGCGACGAGCACGCCAGGCCGGTGCAGCTCGCTCATCAGGATGCCGCCCGCGCCCGGGTAGACGCCCGCGCCGCCGAGCCGCTCCTTGCGCGCCCGGTGGGTGCGCCGGTAGACGTCGCGGGTGGCGGGGGTGCTGTAGTCGTACGTGGTCACGGCGGCGTCGAGCGACAGCCCGGCGCCGCGCAGCAGCCGGTCGGCCTTGTCCAGGCAGTAGGCGTACTGGCCGACCAGGTCGCCCTCGTGCACCACCGCGCCGTGCTCGTCGACGGGCAGCAGGGTCGGCAGGAACACGGCGCCGTCGGCCGTCTCGGCCACCCCGCCCTCGGAGACGGCCTTGGGCCCGCCGGGGCTCGCGTGCACCTCGATCTCGATGAACGCCGCCGGGCGCAGCAGCCGCTCGACGATCACCGTGCTGACGGCGGGCCGGTGCTCGCCGAAGACCTCCTGCCGGATGGCCTCGGCCTCCGGGTAGTGGTCGAGGCCGTGGACGGTGACGTTCTCGGTGATCTTGGTGACGTCCTGGAAGGTGAGTCCCGCGGCCTCCAGGATCCTCTCGATCTTCGCGTACGCGGTCCTGGTCTGGTCGGTCATGCCGCCCCTGACCACCATGCGGCCGCTCTCCGGGTCGTGCTCGCTGGCCGAGTGGCCGGACAGCCAGGCGTCGGCGCCGTGCGTGAGGCCGAGCGAGAAGGAGTACCCCTCGTAGCGGAACCAGGGGAAGTGGTCGGGACGGATGGCGTTGAGTGTCATGCGTTCTCCTCCGGGGCCGCGAGCCGGTCGGCGAGCGCGGCGATGGCGGTCAGGTCGGGCTCGGCGGCCAGCGCGCGGATCCGGCGGGCCAGCTCGTCCGCCTCCGGTGACGGCCCGCCCGCGTTGGCGGTGAACTTCGCGAGCAGCGCGGCCTCGCTCAGCGGGTTGCCCGGGCCACCGGCGCTGCTCGGCACCCTGCCCTCGACCTCCCGCCCGCCGGCCAGCCGCAACCGCACGTGGCCGGGCGCGTCGGCGGCGACGCCGGGGAACGGGGTGACCTCGGTTCGGACCCGGGCCGCGAGCGCGGCGACGTCGTGTCGGCGCAGCCTGCCGGGCTCGTACGTGCCGAGCGTCACCTCACCGTCCAGCAGCAGCGCGGCCACACTCCAGGGCAGCGAGAACTTCGCGTCGTACGGGGTGCGCGGCGCGACCTTGCGGTCGGCGGGCTCGCACACGATGGAGGCACTGTCCGGATGCACATACGCGATCACCTCGACCACCTCCTCACCGAGCCGGGCCGCGCGGGTTTCCCCGCCGGGCCGGTCCCCACGGGCCTCGTCGCCAGGCCGGGCCGCACGAGCCTCCTCACCAGGCCGCGGCGGGCGGGTCTCCCCGTCGTGCGAGGTCGTACGCGGCTGGGCGGTCTTGTCGCCCAGAGTTGCTTCGCGGAGGGCGTCGGCGGCGGCGTCCAGGGTGGCGTGCATGAGCTGGCAGGCCGGGTACGGCTTGACGGTGATGCGGGTGGTCTCCCACGTCTCGCCCAGGCCGTCGGTGATGCGGGCGATGTCCGCGGGGCGGGCGGCCAGGGCCGCGTAGAGGCCGTGCGGGCCCTCGATCACGGTGTCGGGACCGCTGGCGCCGGCCGCCGCGAGCCGGGCGGCCAGGATGCCGGACGCCGAGGCCAGGCCGGGGTGCAGCTGCTTGGTGGACGCGCCGGTCGACAGGAACTCCAGCAGGCCCCCCGCCTGACTGCCGGCGATGCCCAGCGCGTCCACGGCGGTGGCGGGGTCGAGGCGCATCAGCCGGGCCGCCACGACGGCGGCGGCCAGCACGCCGCACGCCATGGTGGCGTGCAGGCCGCGGGCGTGGAAGGCGTGCGGCGCGGCGGCGCCGAGCCGGCACACGGTCTCGTACCCGGCGATGGCGGCGGCGAGCGTCTCGGCGCCGCTCGCGCCGGTCTGCTCACCGACGGCGAGCGCGGCGGGCAGCACCGCGGCGGTCGCGTGCACCAGCCCGCCCGCGTGCGTGTCGTCGAAGTCGAGCGCGTGCACGAGCGTCCCGGTGGCCAGCGCCGCCGCCACCGCCGAACCGCGCCCCCCGGTCCCGGGAATCCCCGACTCGGGCGGCCCCCCGAGCCCGCGGGCGACGGCGATCGCGGGCGCCGCCGCCCCGGCCCGGCCGCCCGCGACGGCGGTGCCGAACCCGTCGAGCAGATGCCTGCACGCGGCCTCCCGCACCTCCTCGGGCGCGCCCGCCGGCCCGGGCCCGAGCGCCCAGGCCACGAGAGTACGCGCGACGGTCACGACCCCACCGCCCCCACACCCTCCGAAGCCCCACCACCGGAGGCAGCCGCGGCGTCCCCACCGGAAGCCGAGACAGCACCGCCGGAAGCCGGCACGGTGTTCCCGCCGGAGGCCGGGGCCTCGCCGCCGGAAGCCGACGTGGCGTTCCCACCGGAAGCCGGGGCCTCGCCGCCGGAAGCCGACGTGGCGTTCCCACCGGAAGCCGGGGCCTCGCCGCCGGAAGCCGATGTGGCGTTCCCACCGGAAGCCGGGACAGCGCCGCCAGAAGACGGCGTGGTGTCGCCGTCGGGAAGCGGGCCGAAGGCGCCGGCGTCGGTGAGGGTGCTGATCCGGGTGTCGTCGTAGCCGAGGAGGTCGCGGACGACGTGGCCGAAGTCCTCGTTGCGGCGGGGCGCGCGGCGGTAGGCGGGACGGTCGGCGCCGACCCGGACCGGGGAGGCGACCTGGCGGACGGTGCCCCAGTGCGGGTGCTCGGTCTCCACCAGGAGGTCGCGGGCGAGGGTGTGCTCCTCCTTCATGGCGGCGGGCACGTCGTTGATCGGGCCGCACGGGATGGAGGCGGCGTAGAGCGGCTTCAGCCACTCGTCGACCGTGCGCCGCCGGAAGATCTCCTCCAGCAGGGGCAGCAGCACGTCCTTGTTGCGCCGCCGGTCGGCGAAGGTGGCGAAGCGCGGGTCGCCGGCCCACTCGGGGTGACCGATCACCACGGCGAGCCGCTGCCAGAACTTCTCCTTGGCGCAGCCGACCACCAGCCACCCGTCGGCCGCCTCGAACGCCTGGAACGGCACCAGCGACGGGTGCGCCGAGTGACGGGTGCGCTCGGGGACGAACCCGGCGTTGAGGTGCCAGACCGCCGGGTAGGTCAGCAGCCCTATGGCGGTGTCGTACAGGCTGACGTCGCAGTCCATGCCGACCCCGTCCCTGCGGGCCGCGTGCAGGCCTGCCAGCAGCGAGATGGCCGCCACGAACCCGCCGGAGTAGTCGACCATCGACAGGCCCGACTTGGTCGGCGGCCCCTCCGGGTCGCCGGTGAGGTCCATCCACCCGGCCAGGCCCTGGAGCACGTAGTCGTAGCCGGGCTCCTTGCTGCGCGGCCCGGTCATGCCGAAGCCGGTCAGCGAGCAGCACACGATGGCCGGGTTGAGGTGCTTGAGGTCGTCGTAGGTGATGCCGATCTTGGCCGGCACGTCGCCACGCAGGTTGCTGTAGACGGCGTCGCTGACCTTGACGAGGTCCTCGAAGACCGCGCGGCCCTCCGGGCTGGACAGGTCCAGGGAGAGGCTGCGCTTGTTGCGGTTGAAGGTCTCGAAGAACAGCGAGTCCTCGCCCTCGGCGTACGGGGGCACGTAGCGGCCGACGTCGCCGCCGGCCCTCGGGTCCTCGATCTTGATCACCTCGGCGCCCAGGTCGGCCAGGTGCACGCTGCCGAACGGGCCCGCGCCGTACTGCTCGACGGCGATGATCCGGACGTCTTCCAGCGGTCTCACGCTCGTCCTCCCGTGATGTCGGCGATGAGGCGGATGATGGATCGCTGCGCCGCCCTGGTCTCGGCGGCCGGCAGGCCGTGCGTGGGCGGGGTCAGCTTGACGGAGCCGGCGAGGCCCTCGTAGGCGGCGATCCGCTCCCGTACCTCGTCGCGGGTGCCGGCGAGGGTGAGTGCGTCCACCATGCGGTCGGTCACCACGTCCCCGAGGTGGTCGGCGCCGCGCCCGCCGCGGAAGGCCTCGATCACGGTCTCCTGCTCGGCGGCCAGGTCGTGGAAGGCGAAGAAGTCCGCGTAGCTGCGCACGCTCGCGTAGAAGCCGACCAGGCCGGCGGCGCGGCGGCGGGCCAGCTTCGGATCGTCGTCGACCGAGCAGGCGGCGGAGACGACGAGGTCGAGGTCGCCGCGCCCCTTGCCGCGCTCATCGACGTGGGCCTTGGCGAGCCCGGCCTCGATCTCCGGCAGGATGCGCTCGGCCAGGTAGGAGGGCGAGCACAGCTCGTGGGAGATCCAGCCGTCGCCGATCTCGGCGGCGAGCCTGGTCATCGCCGGGCCGACGGCCGCCAGGTAGATCGGGATCCGGGTGCGGACGACCGGGAAGGGGCGCTGGTAGCCGACGATCCGCATCGGCTCGTGCTCGCCGTCGAGCACCATCGGCTCGCCGGTGCCGCAGTGCTCCCAGAAGTGGCGCAGGTAGCGGACGGTCTCGCGCAGGTGGCCGACCGGCTTGCCCCAGCGGGCGTTGTGCCAGTCCTCGTTGAGCCGCTTGACCCCGGAGCCGAGCCCGAGCACGAACCGGCCGCCGGACAGCTCGTCCAGGTCGAGCGCCTCCAGCGCGGTCACCATCGGGCTGCGGGTGAACGCCAGCGCGATCGCGGTGCCGACCCGGGCGGTGCCGGTGGCCTGGGCGAGCGCCGCGGCCGACACGGTCGCGCTGCGGTGCAGCTCGGGCACCCACACGACCTCCGCGCCCGCCTCCTCGGCGGCGCGGGCGGCGGCGGCCTGCTCCTCCAGGGTCTCGCCCCACGGGCCGTAGGTGATGCGCACTCAGTCCTCCAGGGCGAGCGGCTGTTCCGCTGTCGGGAACAGGCCCTCGATCTGCTCGGCGCCGCGCCGGTAGACGTAGAAGGTCCGCTTGAACGAGCAGACCTCCTTGCCGTCCTGGTTGAGCGTCCTGGTCTTCACGGTGACGATGCCGGCGTGCGGGCGGCTGCCGGACTCGCGCTTCTCCAGCACGATCGACTCGCTCCACAGCGTGTCGCCCGCGAACACCGGGTGGGTCATCCGGATGTCGGTCCAGCCCAGGTTGGCGAAGGCGTTCTGGGTCAGGTCGGTGACGCTCTGCCCGACGGCGATGGCCACCGTGAAGGTGGAGACCACGAGGGGCTTGCCGAACTCCGACTTCGCCGCGTACTCCGCGTTGAAGTGCATCTGGTTGGTGTTCATCGTGAGGAGCGTGAACCAGGTGTTGTCCGCCTCGGAGACGGTCCTGCCGAGTGGATGCTGATACACGTCCCCGACTTCGAAGTCCTCGAAGTACCGGCCCTGCCAGCCCGGTTTGACACTCATGACGTTTCCTCGCTCTGGCCTCACGCTGACAGCCAGAGCCTAAACGTCAGACCATTCAAGGGTCAAGGCGGTGTTCCGCTCTACGCAACGACGTTTCGTCTAGTCGCCGTTCTGGCGGCGCTCCCTGTCGATGCGCGTGTAGGTCTCGCGCAGATGCTCCAGATGCTCGCGCTGGGCCCGCTCGGCGGCCTCGCGGTCGCCGGACTCGACGGCCCCGAAGATCTCCCTGTGGTCGCGGTCGACCCGCTCGAAGAAGTCGGACGCCGCCTCGTCGCGGGCGAACCTGCTCTCCAGCACGCCGAACACGGGCGCGGTCACGGCGGTCAGCAGCGGGTTGCCCGCCGCGGCGAGCAGCACCTCGTGGAAGCCCCTGTTGGCGGCGAACCCGCGCCCCCGGTCGCGGCGCGGCTTGACCAGGGACCGCCGCAGGGCCTCCAGCTGCTCGGGGGACCTGCGCTCGGCGGCCAGCCCGGCGGCGGGCACCTCCAGCAGGCACCGGACCTCCAGCAGGTTGGCCACCGAGCCGGCGTCGGTGAACAGCGCGAAGCTGGAGCGCAGGTAGTGCTTGATGTGCTCGGGGTCGGGGTGGACCACGAAACTGCCCCCGGCCACTCCCCTGCGGGTGACCAGCAGGCCCTCGCTGGAGAGGACGCGCAGCGCCTCGCGCACCGTGCTGCGGCTCACGCCGTACATGGCGCACAGCTCCGGCTCCACCGGGAGCCGGTCGCCGGGCTTCAACTGGCCGGCGAGAATCTGCTCCCTCAGCCGGCTCGCCAGGTCCTGGTACGCCGGAGCAGCGGCGCGGTCGGTCGGCACGGCCACAGCGTAACCCGCCATGCGGGATCACCACGACTCCGGATTCCCTCTAGCGAAACGGTGTTTCAACATGAAACCCTGATGCTCCACGTGAAGGGAGCCCCCATGACCAGCACCAGCCCGTCCCCGGAGAGCGTGCGCAGGATCATCCTGGCCCGCCGGCCGGAAGGAGTGCCCGCCGAGGAGGACTTCCGGCTGGAGACCGTGCCGGTGACCTCGCCCGGCCCCGGCGAGGTGCTGGTCCGGGCCGTCCACCTGTCGCTCGACCCGTGGGTCCGCGGCGCCATGACCGGCCGCAACCTGGGCCACCCGCCGATCCACCCGGGTGACCTGGTGCCCGGCAGGGCCGTCGCCCGGGTGGTGGGCACCGGCGAGTGGGTGGTGGCCGAGACCGGCTGGCAGGAGTACGCCACCGTGCCCGCGGAGTCGCTCCGCCCGGTCGCCGTGCCGCCCGGCGTCCCCCGTACGGCCGTGCTCGGGGTGCTCGGCACGCCCGGCCTGACCGCGTACGCCGCGATCACCCGGCTGATCCGGCCGGCGGTCGGCGACACCGTCGTGGTCTCCTCGGCCACCGGAGCCGTCGGCGGCGTGGCCGGGCAGCTCGCCCGCCTCGCGGGCGCGCGCACGGTGGCGATCGTCGGCGGGCCGGCCAAGTGCGAGCGGGCCACGGACTTCTTCGGCTACGCGGCGGCCGTCGACCGGCACGACCCCGGCTGGGCCGACGCGCTCGCGGAGGCCTGCCCCGACGGCGTCGACGGCTACCTGCACATGGCGGGCGGCGAGGTGCTGCGCGGGGTGGCGGACCGGCTCGCCCCGCACGCCCGGGTGGCGCTCGCCGGCCTGCCCGACCACGCGAACGAGGTGGGCGAGACGGTCCTGCCCGCCGGGGCGGTCATGCGGGCGCGGGCGTCCGTGCACGGGCTGGTCGTGTACGACCACTTCGACCTGCGCCCGCGGTTCGCCGACCGGGTGGGCAAGCTGCTCACCGAGGGGCGGCTCCGCTTCCTGGAGGACGAGCACCACGGCCTGGAGTCGACGCCCGCCGCCTTCGCCCGGCTCATGTCGGGCCTGAACACCGGCAAGGCCGTGGTGCACCTTGACCGGGATACATCAGACAATTAGGGTCTTCGAAACAGCGTTCCGAGTAGCGGAATGATCGGGGAGGCGGATCCATGAGAACACCGGTCGGCACGGCGGAGGCCATGCTCACCTCCGTCATCGAGCGGCGGCTGGAGGGCGTCCTCGACACCTTCTCCCCCGCCGACGACGCGTACGTCTTCGTCGAGGGTCCCCGCTGGACCACGCACGGCGGCGACCGGATCAAGGCCGGCTGGGAGGCCTACTTCAAGGCCCCCATCCGGATCCACGGCTTCCGCTGGGTGGAGGGCCCGTTCTGCTGGGAGGCCGACACGCTGGCCCAGGTCGCGGGCGTCATCGACTACGACATCGAGGGCGACGGCAAGAAGGGCAGGCTCCGGATGCGGATGACCTGGCTGGTGCGCCGCGAGGACGACACCTGGCGCATCGTGCACGAGCACGGCTCGCAGCCGCTGGCCGACCCCTACGGCGCCGGCGACTGGTGGCCGGAGGGCGAGAACCCGCTGCGATGAGCGACGTCCCGCTGGTGGAGGAGCTGGCCTGCGTCTGGATCGAGGTTCCCGGCCTCGACGCCACCGCGGAGCGCCTGCGGAGCGTCCTCGGCCTCGAATCCCGCGCGAGCGGCACACTCGCCCCGGAAGCCGGGCTCGGCGGATGGGCCGGGCGGCCGTGGGCGCTGCTGGGACCGCCCGGCTTCCCGTACGGGATGGTCTGCCTGGTCGAGGGCGAGGCGCGGCCGGTCACGCGGGCGCTGCCGCGCGGCTGGGACTCGGTGGAGCTGGTCGTCGAGGACGTCGACGCGGCCGCCGGGCGGCTGGCCGGCTGGCCCGGCGTCCGGCCCGTGGCCGAGCCGTTCACCACCGACCTGTCGGAGCTGGGCAGCAACGTGCACCGCTCCGGCGTGTGGCGGATGCCCTGGGGCACCCACCTGATCCTGACCACCGGCCTCACCGAGCCGCAGGGCCGCAGCTTCCCCAGCGCCCGCCGGGGCACCGGCCCGGTCTTCGAGGTGCACCTGCGCACCGACGACCACGACACGGCGCGGCGGCTGTACGGCGGGAGCCTCGGCATGCCGGCGCTGATGGCCGCCGACTTCACCGAAGGCCCGCTGCACCGCGCCTGGGGCATCCCCGGCGGCACCCCGGTCAGCATGAGCCTGCTCAAGAGCGGCCGCGAGGGCACCGGCCGGGGCGCGATCGAGCTGCAGGGCCACCCGGCGGCGAACCTCGACCCGGCAGGGCTCCCGGGCGGCACCGGCCTGGTCAGCTACGCCTGCGCCGACCTGGACGCGGCGCACGCCGCCGTGCTGGCGGGCGGGCACCGCGCCACCGACCCGGCCGTGCCGGGGACCGGGCCGCTGGCCGGACGCCGGTCGTTCGTGGCGTACGGGTCCGAAGGAGAGCGGGTGCACCTCGTGGCGCACCGGGAGGAAGGGAACACCCCATGATCAGCGAACTGCGGGTGACGACCGTCGCCGTGTCCGACCTCGATCGCTCCCGCGCCTTCTACGCGGACACCTTCGGGTACGTCCCGCACACCGAGGCGGAGGTGCGCGGCCCCGCCGCCGAGGCCGCCTGGCAGATGCCGGCCGGGCTCACCGGCAGGGCCGTGGTCATGGGGCCGGAGGGGGCGACGACCGGGCTGCTGCGCCTGGTCCAGTTCGCCGCCCCCGGCCGCCCGTACTGGGGGGAGTACGCCCGCCCGCAGGACTACGGCCACTACGCGCTCAACATCAGGGTCGACGACCTCCACGCCGCCGTGGCACGGCTGGTGACGGCGGGCGGCCGGCAGAAGTCGCAGCCGACCCGCTGGACCGTGATGGAGGACCTGTCCGCCTGGGACTCGCTCTCCTACGACCCGGACGGCGTCGTGCTCGACGTGTTCCAGCTGGAGCCTGGGCCGACCAGCCCGCTCGCCGGGTACGACGGCCGGCCGAGCGAGCTGCAGACCGTCGCGATCCACGTGAGCGACGCCCGCCGCGCCGCCGCGTTCTACACCGCGCTCGGCTACGAGGTGCTGTACGACAAGCTGATCGAGAACATGGAGTCGTTCTTCCGCCTGCCGCCGGGCACCGGGCTGCACAACATCAACCTGTTCATGCCGGGCGGCACGGTCAACGGCCGGGTGGAGATCGCCCAGTACGTCGGGTTCCCCGGCAGGCAGCAGCGCGACGCGGCCGTGCCGCCCAACCTGGGCATCCTGTCGGCCTCCCTGGAGACGGACGATCTGGCGGCCACGTCCGCGCTGGTCACGGGCCTCGGCGCGGAGCCCGTCTGCCCGCCCGTCGAGGTGGACCTGCCGCCGTACGGTCCCGCGCTCGTCCAGTCCTTCTTCGGGCCGGACGGCGAGGTCCTGGAGTTCTACCAGTGCGGGTGAGACGGGTCGCGCTGGTCACCGGCGCGGGAAGCGGGCTCGGCCGGGCCGTGGCCCTGGCCCTGGGCGCCGACGGCTACGCCGTGGTCTGCGCCGGGCGGCGGGCCGGTCGGGTGGCCGAGACGGCCGGGGAGATCCGGTCCGCGGGCGGCGAGGCCGTCGGCGTGCCGCTCGACGTGACCGTGACCGAGCGGGTGGACGCCGCGGTCGCCGGGGTGGTCGCCTCGTACGGGCGGCTCGACGTGCTGGTCAACAACGCGGGCGTCTTCCGCAAGGCCGAGATCGTGGACCTGGACGACGAGGCGTGGCGGGAGACCGTCGACGCGAACCTGACCGGTGCCTTCCTGTGCGCCCGCGCCGCCGCCCGGCAGATGACCGGCCAGGAGCCGGTGGCGGGCGAGCGCGGCCACATCGTCAACGTCAACTCCGGCGCGGGCCTGCGCGGCTACCCGACGGGGGCGGCGTACTCGGCCTCCAAGTTCGGTCTGCTCGGCCTGTCCGACACCCTCCGGCAGGAGCTGGCGGGCCGCCACGTGAAGGTGACCGACCTGGTGGTGGCGGCCATGGTGAAGAGCGAGCTGTCGAACCGGGCCGATCCTGACCGGCTGGAGGCGTCCGTGGTGGGCGACCTGGTGCGCGACCTGCTCCGTCTGCGCGGCGCGGCCGTGGTCACCCGGCTCGACCTGGGACAGCTCCCGGCCTCCTGATCATCCGATGCGCGGTGTCCCGCCGTCGCGCAGCTCCACCAGCTCGTAGGAGGAGGACAGGCGGTCGGAGCGGAGGCGGATCAGCAGCCAGTCCCCGTCCGTGCTCGTCCACAGGTGTTCCTCGGCCCCGCCGTCGCTGGTCAGCAGGAAGTGCCGGGTGGGGAAGGTGCCGGCGGGCACGGTGATCGTCTCCTCGCCGACCAGGGTGGCGGTGAGGTCGCCCAGTTCGTCCGCGTACGGCCCGGTCGCCCCGTTGGGGCGGGGCGAGGAGCGGAACCCGCCCGTCAGCGGCTGCGGGCCGCCGGCGGCGAGGTCGTACGCAGGGACGATCCAGGCGTCGCAGCACACCGCGTGCGGCACGAAGAACGGCGGCGGCCCGGCCAGCGGGACCCGCTGCGACACCCTGCCCTCGTCCCTGAGCAGCAGCTCCGACTCCAGGGTGTCCTCGCCGAAGACGAACCATCCCTCGCCCAGGAACGCGCCGCCCACCCGGTGGCTGACGAAGGACCGCAGCGGACGGAACCCGGCGGACGCGGTGTGCACGACGTCCCGCTCGATGTCGGTGTCGAACATGCGGCAGTGGGCGCGCAGCGTGCGGGTGCCGTCCTCGGCGGCGGTGAGCGTCCACTCCTCGCGGCCGCGCACCCCCACCCCGTCACCCATGTAATGGATCACTCCGTGCCGGTAGCGGCTGCTCAACGGTGCACTCTCCTTCTCGCGGACGCGCCGGCTCACCCGGTCACGTCGTCCAGGGCTTTCAGCAGGGAGGCGACGCCGCCCGTCCCGTCGTGGCCGGGCACCGCGCGCACGGCCCCGGCCGTGAACGGATCCCAGACCGGGTCGGCGGCGACCACCGGCACCGGCGGCTCGCCGGGCCACGCGGCGGCGGCCCTGAAGGCGGCGGCGTAGGTCCGCCAGGACCTTGCGAGGTCGAGCGTCCTGCCGTGCAGCTCGGCCAGGTCCGGCCGGCCGCCGGGCAGTTCGGGCAGGCCCGTCCCCAGCCCGCCGTCCCGCACCAGGTGCCAGGCCCGCAGCAGGTGCGTGCCGTGCTCGTCGGGCACCAGGTCAGGGGTGCGCGCGCGTGCTTCGCTCTCGGTCAGCACGGCCGGGTCAGGCAGTCCGCCCAGCGCCAGCGCCCGCACCCGCCCGTTGCCCAGCCGAGCGACAGCGACGGCCACCACCGCACCAGCTCCGATCCCATAGATATCAACGCCGTCGACCCCGAGCGCGTCGAGAGCGTCCCCGACAGCCAGAACGATCTCGTCACGCAGCCCGGATCCGGCTTCAGCGGCCAGGTAGGATCCGCCGGTCCCCGCCCGGCCGCCGCGCGGGCCTGATCCAGGCCCAGCCGCCAGATCCGAGCCACCAGTTCCCGGCAGATCATCGCGCGGGCCGGATCCAAGCCTGGCCGCCGGGCCTGACCCGCCGGTCCCCGGCAGGCCGTCGCGCGGGCCTGATCCGGGCCAGGCGGCCAGGTCCGAGTCGCCGGTTCCCGGGAGGTCGAGGGCGAAGGCCGGGCGGTGGCGGCCTACCTCGGCGAGCAGGTCCGTGACGGCTCGACCGGAGGCGGGGGCCGGGGGCAGGATCACCAACGGCCGCCCTGACCCGTCGGCCGGTCCGACCGCCCTTACGAGCAACTGCCCAAGCCGGGTCGGCACGTACCGACGGCTCACGCCTTCTACGCGCCCGACCGTACTGGGCGGGACCGCACCAGACGAGGCTGCGCGTGATGATCCCGCGCCGGATGGGGCCGCACAGGACGACGACGCAGCGCCGGTTGGTGCGTGGGATGTCGCGTGGGTGTGGATGCGGGACGCCAGTGCCGGGGTGCCGGAGGCGGAAGTTTCCAGCTGCAGCCGGTGTGCGGGAAGGCGTGCCAGGTGGGCGTGGAGGGGGTCGGCGGGGGATGCCAGGACGAGGGTGGGGACGGTCAGGCGGGCGAGCAGCGGGACCGGGTCGCAGGTGAAGGCCGCGCGGTAGGCCAGCGGGTAGTTCGCCCCCGCCTCCAGCAGCCCCGTGGTCACCTCGTGCAGGTACGAGGCCGGCGGCGGGACGGCGGTCAGCCGGGAGGCGGCGCGCTCGTCGTACCAGGGCCAGTACAGGAACATGTTCCGCACCTGGTGCCACGCCGCCACCAGATGGCCGCCGTCGCTCCGCGGCTCCACCGGCGGCAGGTAATGGGCGAGCTGGTCGGCCCGCTCCTCGGGAGTGGACACCCCGACCCCGTCGAGGACGAGCGAGACCACCAGCTCCGGCCGCGCGGCCGCGAGTGACAGGGCGATCTTGGCCCCCGTGTGCGTCCCGTACAGATGGACCCGTTCCAGCCCGAGCGCGGTCAGCGTCTCGCCGAGGGCCGCGCCGTAGCCGGCCATGTCCGGGTCCGGCGCCGGGAGCGGGTCGGAGCCGCCGTGCCCCGGCGTGTCGAGCGCGTACACCGTGAACGAGCGGGCCAGCTCGGCGGCCAGCTCGCGCAGCGGCCGCCAGTCGCCGGGAGAGGCGTGGAGAAGGACGACCGGCAGGCCGCGCCCGGCGCGGGCGTAGTGGACCTGCCGGCCGTTCACCGTGACGAAACGGCGCTCCATCCGGTCACTTGCCGATTTCGACCGTGTGCCAGCCGTCGGCGTCCTTCTTCCACTGGTAGACGTGGATGTCGTCGATGCCAAAGAACTCGTGCTTGTCCGGGCTGATGGAGTTGCCGGAAGGCGTCTCCTGGTCGGAGATCTCGATCGAGTCGAGCGTGGCCGCGACCTTGTCCGGGTCGATCGACTGGGCCTGCTCGGCGGCCTTGGCGTAGGCGAGCACGCAGTCCGCGGCGATCTCGGCCGCCTTGGGCGACTCGGCGCCGGTCTTCGGGCCGGTGTTCTTGCCGAACCGCTTCTCGATCTCCTCGATGTGCGTGCGGTAACCGGGCTTCCAGGTGTCGCGGCCTTCCTTGCCCGGGTACGGGTAGTAGGTGGCGCTGAAGATCGCGCCGTCCGCGGCGTCGCCGGCCGCCTCGACGAAGGAGATGTTGCGGGCGCCGGAGCCGCCGACGATGAGCCCCTTGTAGCCGGTCTCGCCGGCGGCGGCCATGGTCTTGGCGCCGCCGGCCGAGTTGGAGATCCAGATCGCGCCGGCGTCCTTGAGGTTCTCGACGTACGCGCGGTGCGACTGGTCGTCGTTGCGGGTCTCCTGGAAGCCCGCGAAGGTGAGCCCGGCGGCCTCGGCCTGCTTCTGGATCTCGGCCGCGGTGCCCTTGCCCGCGTCGTCCCCCTCGTACACGATGCCGACGGACGTGATGCCCTCGGCCTTCAGGTGCTCGACGATCTTCTGTACGTCCAGGGAGACGGGGTCCTGGGCCCGGTAGCCGTACTTGACCGAGGTGAAGTCGCCGGTGGCGACCATCGGCTGGCAGTTGATCTTCTTGGCGTTCTCCAGGACGGGCTTGGCGGCGTTGTAGAACGCCGACAGCGCCGGGCCGATCACCAGCCCCACGCTGTCGTCACCGGCGAACTCGTTGGCCGCCTGCACACCCTTGGCCGGGTCGAGCGCGGTGTCGCGGACGACCAGTTCGAGCTTGGCGCCGCCGACGCCACCCTCGGCGTTGAGCCGGTCGATCTCGACCCTGACCGAGTTCTCCATGGAGATGCCCGCGACGGCGAACGCGCCCGTCACCGGGCCGATGAGCCCGACCTTCACGACCGGCATGCCGGCGCTCCAGCCGCTGCCGGAGGCCGCCTGCTCGACTCCGGCTCGTTCTTCCTTGCTCGCGCAGGCGGTGAGCAGCAGGGTGGCGCTCGCCAGCGCCAGCAGCTTGCGACCAGTGGTGACCGTCATCACGGGGGTCTTCCTCTCAGGGGCTTTCAGGTGACTCAGGACTGAGGTGTGACGTCGGTGACGAACCAGCCGTCGGCGTCCTTGTCCCACTGGTAAACGTGAATGTCTTCCATGTGGTAGAACTCGTGGTCCGCCGGCTTGATCGTGTTGCCGGAGGCGGTCTCGGTGTCGGGGATGTTCAGCTGCTCCATGGCGGTGGCGAGCTTGTCCGCGTCGAGCGACTTGGCGCTCTCGGCCGCCGCGGCGAAGGCGACGATGCAGTCTCCGGCGATGGCCGTGCCCTTGGGCATCTTGGCCCCCGACTTCGGCCCCTCGACCACTCCGTACTTCTTCTCGACGGCTTCCACGTGGGCGCGGTAGCCGGGCTTCCAGGTGGCGCGGTCGCGGATGTTGAACTCTACGTTGCCCGCGGCGAAGACCGAGCCGACGGCCATGTCCTGGGCGGCGTCGAGGAAGGAGACGTTCTGCAGCCCTGAGGTGCCGGCCATCACGCCCTTGTAGCCCGACTCGGCAGCGGCGGCCATCGTCTTGGCGCCGCTGGCGTTGCTGGAGACGATGATCGCGCCGGCGTCCTTGAGCGCGTCGACGTAGGGCCGATGGGACTGGTCGTCGTTACGGGTCTCCTGGTAGCCCTTGTACTCGACGCCGTACTTGGGGCCGTACTCCTTGAGGTAACCGTCCATGGCCTTGCCGGTGTCGTCGGCCTCGTAGACCAGCCCGACCGAGCTGACGCCCTTGGCCTTGAGGTACTCCACCAGCTTCTCGACGCTCAGGTTGTTGGGGTCCTGCGAGCGGAAGCCGTACTTCAGCGAGCCGAAGTCGCCGGTGCCGACGCCCGGCTGGCAGTTGAGCTTGCTGTTGGTCTCGAAGATGTTCTTGGACGCGTTGTAGAAGGCCGACAGCGAGGGCCCGACCACGAAGTGCACCTGGCTGTCGCCGACCAGCTCGTTGCTGGCCTGCACCGCCTTGGCCGGGTCGAGCGCGGTGTCGCGGACGACGAGCTCCAGCTTGGCTCCCCCGACGCCGCCGGCCTCGTTGACGCGGTCCATCTCCACCCTGATGGAGTTCTCCTGGAGGATGCCCAGGATCGCGTACGCGCCGGTCATCGGGGCGATGAGCCCGATCTTTATGGTGTCGGCGCCCGCGCTCCAGCCGGCGTTTCCCGTTTCGCCGGCGGACTGGGCGCGCTCTTCCTTGCTCGCACAGCCGGTGAGCACCAGCGCGCTGACGGCAGCCGCAGAGATCCAGCGAAGTCCGGTCCCACGCATGTGCCACCTCCTTGTTCTCATGCCCCCGAGCCAGTAATTCCAATGTGCGGAACAGCGTTACACGGAGCCTAGAAATGCGGCTGTCCCGATGTCAACGGATACGTCTGATGTTTAACGATCCGAAACATGTCGCGGCTGCCACAGCTCCACGTGGACGCCGTTGGGCGTCTCCACCATGGCCAGCCGCGATGTGCCGTGCAGCGGTGTGGTCGCGGCGAACGGCCGGCATCGGACCCGCCCTCCGGCGCCGGCGGCGCGGGCCACGGCCTCATCCAGATCGTCCGTACGCGCGGACCAGGCGGTGTGCCCGAGCCCGCGAGCGGGCCGCTGAGCGGAACGCCGATCCACTCCGGGCCGGTCGGCCCGGATCATCTCGATACGGGTCGTGCCGCCGTCCGGGCCCGCCAGGAAAGCCAGCCTGAGCCGGGTGCCCGGCGGCAGGTCGGCCATCGTGTCCAGGCCCGGCGCGGCGAACGTCACGTCGTACCCGGCGGACATGCCGAGCGCGGCCCAGAAACGCAGCTCCGCCTCGAAGTCGGGCACGTGGCAGACCACGGAGGTCAGCTCCGTGTGCCGCCGTTCCGGGTCCGCCAGCCACGCGGCCGTGGGACGCGGGCCGGCCGGCTCGACGAACACCACGGGGACTCCGCCGGGCCCGAGGCAGTAACCCTCCACGACCTGGACGGTCCGCTCCCCCACGGGCACGTCGTACGCCTGCGGTGGGCTGATCCACGGATGGCCCGCCGCCCGCAGCCGCTCGTACGAGGCCGCGATGTCACGGGTGTAGAGGTTGATGCCGGCCACGCCCAGGTCCAGCGTGTGCGGGTGGACGGCGGGCGCCGCCGGGTCGTTCACCTTGAGCAGGTGGATGCGGCCGGTGGCGGCGCCCGCCGCGGCCAGCGAGCGCACCTCCACGTCGCCGGCGCCCTCTCCCCACAGCCGGTTCGCGTCGGCGGCCGCGACCACGCCCTCGGCCGCCACCGCGTACCCCAGCTCGCCGCAGTAGAAGTCCAGGTGCGGCCCGAAGTCGGCGACGCCGAGCACCGCCGCCGTGATGCTCCCGATCGGCTCGCTCATCGGCCCGCCCCCAGCCTGGCGCCCAGCTCGCGGCCGAGCGTCATCGCCGGTGTCACGCTCATGCCGCCGACGTAGTTGTCCCCGGCGAACACGTTGTTGCCGAGGATCTCCCCGACCGCGTAGAGCCCGGGGAGGGGTGCGCCGGATTCGGTCAGCACCTCCAGGTCCTCGTTCACGCGCAGCCCGTCGCGGCTGAGGATGGAGGCCCCGACCGTGGTGATCCCGTAGAACGGCGCCCGCTCGATCGGCGCCGGCAGCGTGGTGCGGCCGAAGTCGTCGTCGCGGCCGGCCCGCACCGCGGCGTTGTACCTCTCCACGGTGGCCGCCAGGCCCCCGGGCGCGACGCCGAGCTTCGCGGCCAGCTCCTCCAGGGTGTCGGCGACGGCGATCCACCGGCCGCGCTCCAGCTCGGCCAGCATCCGCTCGCGGGTCCAGTCGCCGGCGCCGTTGCGGATCAGCGGCTCGGCCGTCTCGGCGATCGCCCGGTCCCAGACGACGTGCATGGCGATCCGCGGCTGTTCCAGCAGCGCCCGCTCGCGGTGCTCCGGGCTGGTGCCGTCCTCCGCGACGAACCGCTCGCCGCGGTCGTTCACCCATATCTCGTACGGGGTCCGGTACGCGGGCGCGACCTCGATGAACGCCTCACGGTAGTCGACCGCGAAACCCTCCTGACCCGGGTCCGGGATCAGCCCCATCACGGGGATGAAGTAACCGTCGCGGCTCACCTGCGCGCCGAGCCCCATCGCCAGCTCCAGGCCGTCACCGGTGGCATGCGGCAGACAGCCGATCAGCGCACTCTCGCAGCCGTCCGGCAGAAAGCGATTACGCAGGCCGGGGTTGGCGTCATAGCCGCCGGTGGCCAGCACGACCGCGCCCCCGTGCGCGACGAGCTCACCGCCGGCACCGCCTACAGCGGTCGCGGCAGGCGCGCCGGGCGCGCCGGGCGCGGTGGTCGCGGTGGTCGCGCCGCCTGCGGTGGTCGCGGTGATGCCGGTGACGTGGCCGGCGGCGTCGACGATCGCGCCGGTGAGGCGGGTGTTCAGCAGCAGCCGTACGCGGCCGGCCTCGATCTGTTCTTCCAGCCGCCGCTTCAGCGGCTTCACCACCGACAGGCCGCTCTTGACGCCCCAGTACGTGCGCGGCACCGAGTACACCTCGTGCCCGTGCACCAGGCCAGGGGTGTCGGGATGGAAGTCGAAGCCCTGGCCGTCGAGCCAGTCGACGGTCTCGCCCTGCGCCTTGACCGACTTCCAGGCCAGCTTCTCGTCCACCTTGCCGTGGGAGAGGCGCAGTACGTCCTCGAAGTGGCGCTCGGGGCTGTCGTCGATGCCGCGCTCGCGCTGGCGGCGGGTCCCGGCCCCGCTGAACTCGCCGTTGGCGATGTGCAGCATCCCGCCGATCCGGTTCTGCTTCTCCAGCACCAGCACGCTCGCACCCGCGGCGGCGGCCTCGATCGCCGTGCACATCCCGGCCCCGCCCGCGCCGATCACGATGACGTCGTAACGCCCCAGATCCTCCGCGTTCCCCGCGCCGTTCGCGCCACCGTTCCCCGCGCTCATCACGCGCCTCCGGTCAGCTGGATCTCCAGCCCAGCGGGACCGCGCAGGAGCAGCTCGCCCAGCCGCTCGCCGCCGTGACGCTCCAGCTCCCCGGCCATTGCCGCCGGGTCGTCCGCGGCGAACACCACCCGCCGCAGGCCGAGCGGCCGGTCCGACAGGTCGGCCGCGTCGACGCCGGTGAAGGACATGACCTCCAGTCGGGCCGGAGCCTGGTCGGCGGAGACCAGGAACGACAGCCGCAGGCTCGCGTCCGCCGGCATGCCGGTCATCCGGTCGAACGGCGGGCCGCTCATCTCCCCGTCGAACAGCACCTTGAGCCCGCCGCCCGCGGTGAAGAAGGCCAGCGCGGCGTCGTGGTCCCGCGGCACGATGACGGCGGTGTGCAGCTCGCCGTGCAGACGGCCGGGGTCGCGCTCCAGCGCGGGGCTGGGCCGGTGACCGGCGCCCGCCTGCGGCAGCGTCCACCACACGCCGTCCGCGCCCAGGGCCACGGCCTCGGTCAGGGACGCGGCTCCGTACGGGTAGGTCACGATCTCCCTGGACCTGCCGCCCGCCTCGTCGATCAGCCGGGTGGTGCGCGCCAGGTCACGCGAGTACATGCCGAGCAGGCGGGGGCCGACGTCCCAGAGCTGGGGGTCGGGCGCGTCCGCGCCGGGCACGAGGCGGATCCGGCCGGTGTCCACGCCCTCGACGCCGAGCAGCGCCTCCTTCCCGTCGTCCGCCAGCACGTCGAGCCCGAAGGCTCTGGCATGGAAGGCGGCCGACGCTCCGACATCCCTGCAGGCGATGACCGCCTCGACGATCGCTCCCAGCGACAAGCCGCACCTCCGCAGATCCAGACTGTTCCGTCCCTCGAAACGGTGTTTCAAACTAAGGCGGGATGTCGCTGACTGTCAATGATGTCGCAGGTTGGACGGTTCCCTCCTCTTGCGCGGCGCGCTTCCTATAGTCCAACCTGTAGAAACCAGAAACGCCGTTTCATGGAGTGGAACAGGAGCATCGGGTGTCCCAGGATCCGCCCGCGACCGCGTACCGTGCTGTCGCCCTGCAGACCGCCTGTCATGCCGTCAACCGCGCCGAGAGCGCGGCCGCCGCCCGCGACCAGATACGGGCCGCCGTCGACCGCGTGCACGAGCAGGTCACCGCGACCAAGCGGTTCGTCGGCCCCGGCGTGCGGCTGGTCGTCCTGCCGGAGTACCTGCTGACCGGCCACCCCATCGGGGAGCCGTTCCAGGAGTGGTGCGACCGCGCCGCCCTGGCGCCCGGTGGCCCCGAGTACGCCCGGCTCGCGGACGTCGCCAGGGACGCGGGCGTCTTCCTGTGCGTCAACGGCTACGAGACGGACGAGCACTTCCCGGGCGTCTACTTCCAGGCGTCGGTCGTCTTCGACCCGGCGGGCGATACCGTGCTCCGCTACCGGCGGCTCAACTCGATGTACGCCGTGACCCCGCACGACATCCTGGACCGCTACCTGGCCGTCTACGGCGAGGACGCGCTCTTCCCCGTCGCCAGGACCGAGATCGGCACGCTCGCCGCGATCGCCTCAGAGGAGATCCTCTTCCCCGAGGTGGCCCGCTGCCTGGCCATGCGCGGCGCCGAGGTGTTCCTGCACAGCTCGTCGGAGGTGTGCAGCGCGCTGCTCTCGCCGAAGAACGTGGCCAAGCTGGCCCGCGCCGTGGAGAACGGCGCGTACGTGGTCTCCGCCAACACCGGCGGCCTGTACGGCACCGGCATGCCCGCGGCCTCCGGCGACGGCGGCAGCCAGATCGTCGACCACCGCGGCCTCGTGCTGGCCAAGGCCGGTCAGGGCGAGACGATGGCCGCCAACGCGGAGATCGACCTGGCCGCGCTGCGCCGGGCCCGCAGGACCCCGGAGATGATGAACCTGCTCCCCCGCCAGCGGTTCGAGCTCTACGCGGCCAGCTACGCCCGCACCTCCTTCTACCCGCCCGACACGGTGCGGCCCGGCGAGACCGGGCGAGAGCACTTCGTGACCACCCAGCGTGCCGTCATCGAACGGCTGGCCGGCGACGGCCTCATCTGAGGAGGCGACATGCCCAGGGAGATCCACGTCCGGAACCCCCGCACCGGCACCCCGGACCACACCATCGTCGCCGCGGGCGACGACGAGATCATCGCCGCCGCGGGCGCGCTGCGCGCCCGCCAGAGCGCGTGGGCCGCCCAGCCGGTCGAGCGGCGCGCCGAGGCGCTGCGCGCGTTCGGCGACGCGGTCGCCCGGCACCGCGACGAGCTGGTCGCCCGGCTGGAGACCGACACGGGACGCCGCTGGGTCTCGCAGCTGGAGGTCGACTCGGTGCTGACCAGCATCGAGCGCACCTGCCGGTACGCCGAAGCCGCCTTCGCCCCGGAGGATCCGGCCCCCACCGCCGACCCCGACGTGCACGTCACCGGCGACCTGGTGCCGTACCCGGTCGTCGCGGTGATCTCGCCGTGGAACTTCCCGTTCCAGCTCGCTCTCATCGACGCGGTGCCCGCCCTGCTGGCCGGGTCGGCGGTGCTGCTGAAGCCGAGCGAGGTGACGCCGCGCTTCATCCCCGTGCTGCGCGCGTGCGTGGCCGAGGTCGAGGAGCTGGCGGGCGTCCTCACCGTGGTGGAGGGCGACGGCGCCACCGGCGCCACCATGGTCGCGGTGGCCGACGCGGTGTGCTTCACCGGCAGCGTGCGCACCGGCCGAGCGGTGGGCCGTGCGGCCGCCGAGCACTTCATCCCCGCCTTCCTTGAGCTGGGCGGCAAGGACCCGGCGATCGTCACCGCCTCGGCCGACCTGGACGCCGCCTCCTCCGCCATCCTGTGGGGCTCGACGATCAACTCCGGCCACTCCTGCATGTCCATCGAGCGGGTGTACGTGGACCACGCGGTGGTCGAGGAGTTCACCGAGGCGCTGGTGGCCAAGGCCGAACAGGTCGAGCTCGCGTACCCGGACATCGGCGACGGCCAGATCGGGCCGATCATCAGCGACGCCCAGGTGGACGTCATCCGCGAGCAGCTGGAGGAGGCCGTCGCCAAGGGCGCCGTGATCCGGACCGGCGGCACGATCCAGTATCTCGGCGGCGGCGCCTACCTGCGGCCCACCGTGCTGACCGGCGTCGACCACTCCATGCGGGTGATGCGCGAGGAGACGTTCGGCCCGATCATCCCGATCATGCCCTTCGACGGCGAGGACGAGGCCGTCACGCTCGCCAACGACACCGAGTTCGGGCTGAGCGCGGCCGTCTTCGCCGCCACCGCCGAGCAGGCCGCCCCGGTCGCGCACCGGCTGGAGGCCGGCGCGGTCAGCGTCAACGACGTCTGCCTGACCGGCATGTTCCCCGAGGCGGAGAAGAACTCCTTCAAGTCGTCCGGGCTCGGCGCGTCCCGCATGGGGCCGCCGTCCGTGCGGCGCTTCCTCCGCCGCCGCGCCCTGCTCATGCGGGGCAGCGCCGGCATCCGCCCCTGGTACTACGACGGCACCCCCACCCAGACGGAGGAACGATGACCATCGCCGACATCCTGCGCGACATGTCCGGAGTGTGGGAGGGCACCTACACCGTGCTCGCCCCCGACGGCACCGTGCTGGAGCGCTACCCCAGCCGTCAGGAAGGCCGGATGGAAGGCACCGACTGGACCGAGAAGGTCGTCTACCTGCGCGAGGGCGCCGAACCGGCGGTGCGGCACTACCGCGCGATCGTCGACGGCGACTCGGTCCAGTTCGTCGACACCGAGATGTGGGGCACCACCGCCCGCGCCGGCGACCAGGCCATCGTGTTCACCTTCGGCTGGAACGACCGCCCGCAGGAGCGCATCGTCGAGATGTCGATGCCCACCGGCGACTATCGCACCCGCCTGTGGCAGCACTTCGAGGACGGCGCGCTGAGCCGCCTCACCGTCATCGAGGAGCGCCGCGTCCCCGGCGCCGAGCCCGAACGCTGGTACGTGCCGGCCGGCGCCTGACCGTACCCGAATCTCAGGAGAATCACTGGTGGAACTGGACTACGACCTCGTGGTGGTGGGCGCGGGCACCGCGGGCATCCCGTGCGCGGCGGAGGCCGCGCACGGCGGCGCCCGGGTGCTCCTGGTGGAGAAGGACCACCGCGTCGGCGGCACGCTGCACATCTCCGGCGGCCACATGGCGGCCGCGGGGACGCGGCGGCAGGCCGAGCGCGGCATCGCCGACTCCGTCGAGGCGCACCTGGCCGACATCCGCCGCATCAGCGGCGGCACCGTCCGCGAGGACCTCGTCCGCACCGTGGTGGAGAACGCCGCCGAGACCGTCGACTGGCTCGACGGTCTCGGCTTCCGCTTCGCGCCGGAGACGCCGCGCGTCATCTACGGGCACGAGCCGTACACGACCGCGCGCACCTACTACGGCGTGGACGAGGCGGTGTCGATCCTGGAGGTGTACGAGCGGGTGCTCGCCGACGCCACCGCCACCGGCCGCCTGGAGCTGTGGAAGAACGCCCCCGTGATCGAGCTGCTGACGGGCGGCGACGGCCGCGTCACCGGCGTCACCGTCCTGCGCGACGGCCAGGACGTACGGGTGAGCGCCCGCCACGTGGTGCTGGCCACCGGCGGGTTCGCCGCGGAGCCGGAGCTGTTCCTGGAGCTGGAGGGCGCGCCGCTGGTGTCGGCCGCCCACCCGACCTCCACCGGCGACGGCATCCTGCTGGCCAGGGAGCTCGACGCGGGCATCCAGGGCACCGGCTCGTTCCTGCCGAGCTTCGGCGGCCTGCCCCACCCCACCACCCCAGGCAAGGCCAACTGGTCCGACCGGCAGCTGCTCGTCGCCGCCGAGCGCCCGCCCGTCGAGATCTACGTGGACAGGACCGGGCGCCGCTGGGTGGCCGAGGACGAGCCGTCCATCGACACCAAGGAGCGCGCGCTCACCCGCATCCCGGACATGACGTTCTGGACCGTGTTCGACGACGCGATGCTGGAGTCGACCCGGTCGGGCCGCCCGCTCGTGGTCGGCTGGACGCCCGAGGAGCTGCGCGCCCAGGCCGGGGTGCGCGAGGGCGTGCACCGCGCCGCCACGCTGGAGGAGCTGGCCGCACAGACCGGCATCGACGCCGAAGGGCTGGTCGCCACCGCGGCCCGCTACAACGAGGCGGTGGCCGCCGGGTCCGACCCCGACTTCGGCCGCCTCCACCTGCCGCTGCCGCTGGCCGAGGCGCCCTTCTACGCGATCCGCAACCACGCCATCTCGCTGGTGACGTTCGCCGGGCTGGACATCGACGACGGCTTCAGAGTGCGCCGGGCCGACGGCGAGCCCATCACCGGCCTCTACGCCATCGGCGAGGTCATCGGCGCCGCCGCCACCTGCGGGCAGAGCTTCTGCTCCGGCATGCTCGTCACCCCAGCGATCACCTTCGGCCGGCTGCTCGGCCGCCGCCTGGCTCAGTCGTAGAAGCCGAGCCTGCGCAGCTGCTTGGGGTCGCGCTGCCAGTCCTTGGCCACGCTGATGCGCAGATCGAGGTAGACGCGGGTGCCGAGCAGCGCCTCGATCTGCTTGCGGGCGTTGGTGCCGACCTCGCGCAGCCGCTCGCCCTTGCGGCCGATGACGATGGCCTTCTGCGACGGCCGCTCGACGAACATGTGGGCGTAGATGTCGAGCAGGTCGTCGCGGTCGGCCCTGGGCAGCATCTCGTCGACCACGACCGCGATCGAGTGGGGCAGCTCGTCGCGCACGCCCTCCAGCGCCGCCTCCCGGATCAGCTCGCCGACCAGCACCTGCTCCGGCTCGTCGGTCAACCGGCCGTCCTCGTACAGCGGCGGCGACTCGGGCAGGTGGCGCACCAGCACGTCGGCCAGCACGTCGAGCTGCTCGCCCGACTGCGCCGACACCGGCACCACGTCGGCGAACTCCTCGATCTCCGACACCGCGAGCAACTGCTTGGCGATCTGCTCCTTGCTCGCCAGGTCGCACTTGGTGACCACGGCGATCACCGGCGTCTTCTTGACCGCCGCGAGCTTGCCCGCGATGAACCGGTCGCCCTTGCCGATCGGCTCGTTGGCCGGCACGCAGAACCCGATCACGTCGACCTCGGTCAGCGTCGACAGGACCAGGCTGTCGAGCCGCTCGCCGAGGAGGGTGCGCGGGCGGTGGAGCCCCGGCGTGTCGACGATGACGAGCTGCGCGTCGGGGCGGTGTACGATGCCCCTGATCACCCGCCTGGTCGTCTGCGGCTTCGACGAGGTGATCGCCACCTTCGTGCCGACCAGGGCGTTCATGAGCGTGGACTTGCCGACGTTCGGCCTCCCCACGAAGCAGGCGAATCCGGCGCGATGGCTGTCTGGCGAGGTCACATAGTGATTCTCGCCCATCAGGAGGCCTGCGCGCGCCACCAGGCGAACACCTCGGGCATCACCAGCGGTGTCCACGACGTCGTCGGCAGCCCGCCCAGCTCGTCCTCCCGGACCCACCTGGCTTCGCTGATCTCGTCGTCGTCGGGGGTGGGCGTGCCCGACACGAGCGCGCACCCGTACACCGCGATCATGTAAGCGCACTCGTGGCCGTTCGGATAGCGCACCCGGAACTCCGGCCCGCCGTAGACGCCGATCAGGCCGCGCACCCGCACGTGGATCCCGAGCTCCTCGCGCAGCTCGCGGCGCACGGCCGCCTCCGGGCGTTCGTCGGGGTCCACGGCGCCGCCCGGCGCCGCCCACAGGTCCACGTCGCCGTGGCGGGCCAGCAGCAGCCGGCCCTCGTCGTCGAACACGCAGCCGCAGACCGACGGCATCATCAGCAGGTCGGGCCCCAGCTTGGCGCGCACCTCCGCGAGGTAGGGCGACATCGGCATGCTCAGCCCCGCAGCGCGCCGTCGGGGCCGGCCACCAGGATGGCCGTCACGCCCAGCTCCGCCGCCACGGCCCGGTCGTCGTCGGACGGCCCGTCGCCGCCGGTGACCAGCGCCACCGCCTCCAGCGAGCGGGCGCCGCTCGAGACCGCCGTCGCCACCGCCACCTGCACGGCGGACAGCCGCAGCGCCGCCAGCGTCACGTCGGTGGCCGCGTACGTGCGGCCGGTCTCGTCGCGCACGGCCGCGCCCTCGGCGGAGCCGTTGCGGGCCCGCGACGCCCGCGCCAAAGTAATGATCTTGCTGTCTTCAGGATCGAGTGTCACGAGGACAAGGTTAGGGGCTGGCCATCCGCATCACGGCGTCGAGGAGCTGACGGGTGCGCTGCGGCTCCACCTCGGCCATGCTCGTGTGCACCAGCGAGACCAGCATGTCCCCCGAACGGGCCAGCACCACGTCCAGCGCGTACGGGTAGCCGTTCAGCCGGCCGCGCAGCTCGCCCGACACCGCCTCGTCCCCCACGTCCGCCACCGGCACCAGCGTGGCAGTCAGGTGGGTGCCGCCTTTGGCACGCACCTCCCGGCACGCCCTCAGCGACCCCGCCAGCGCGGCCATGTGCTCGTCGGCCGCACCGGCGTACCTGGCCAGCCCCACCCCGACCTGCTCGCCCAGCTCGTCGCCCTGGTAGCTGGCCGCGGCCTGCGCGGTCAGCCCCCGCTCCGGCGCCCGGCCACCGGCCGCGTCGAGCACGGCCCGGCAGTTGCGGTCGGCCGGCGTGAACGGCGCCCGCCACGCCTGCTCCGAGCGCGGTGAGAAACCGTCGGGCAGCCGTGGCTCCTTGCTGAGGATCTCCTTCATGTGGGCAAGCGCGCGCACGTCGAGCCCCTCTGTGCCTCCGCAGGCCGCAAGAGCGCCGGCCAGGAGCCCACAGACGATGATCCGGGTTCCGCGTTTCATGATTCCCCCCGGTGCCCAGCCTCCCCGAGCAGCGAAAACGGCAATCCACCGGAGTTACCAATAAACGATCAAACGCTAAAAGGGTGCCCTCGCCCGGTTATCCGGACGAGAGCACCCTTTACGCCGAACAACGTCCGACCGGCTAGCTGGCCAGAACGTTGTCGTCCCCCCAGGAGCGCCCTGCCGCATGAACCCCCCTGCGGCCGGGCGCTTCCCCCTCCGGCACCCACCGCACAGGGTGCCGGGAAACAGACTCGCGGACCCCGCTTGCAACTCGCTTGACGACCGCTTGCCGCGAACCGGGCAGAGGTCACTCCTGCTCGGCCGCGGCCGGCACCGCGTCGTCCTGATCGGCCCGGACCCGCCGCACCACCACCGTGCTGATCCGGTTGCGCCGGCCAGCCAGGCTCTCCGCGGTCAGCTCAAGCCCCGCCACCTCAGCCCTCGACCCCGCGATCGGCACCCGCCCCAGCGCGTGCGCGAGCAGGCCGCCGACCGTCTCCACGTCGTCGACCTCGATCTCGGCGTCGAACAGCTCACCCAGTTCGTCGACCGGCATCCGCGCCGTCACCCGCACCCCGCCGTCGGGCATCGGCTCCACCCGCGGCGCCTCCTGGTCGTACTCGTCGGTGATCTCACCGACGATCTCCTCCAGCACGTCCTCGATCGTGACCAGACCCGCGGTGCCGCCGTACTCGTCGATCACGATGGCCAGATGCGTCTGCCTCGCCTGCATCTCACGCAGCAACTGGTCGATCGGCTTGCTCTCCGGCACGTACGTCGCCGGCCGCATGATCGACTCGACCGTCTCCTTCTCGCCGTCGCCGCCCGACTCGTGCACCCGGCGGGTGATGTCCTTGAGATAGGCGATGCCGATCACGTCGTCCTCGTTCTCGCCCACCACCGGGACCCGCGAGAAACCGCTCCGCAACGCCAGCGACAGCGCCTGCCTGAGCGTCTTGCCCCGCTCGATGTAGACCATGTCGGTGCGCGGCACCATCACCTCGCGCACCAGCGTGTCGCCCAGCTCGAAGACCGAGTGGATCATCTCCCGCTCGTCGGGCTCGATCACCCGGCGCTCCTCGGCCAGGTCGACCAGATCACGCAGCTCGGCCTCGGAGGTGAACGGACCGTCGCGGAACCCCTTGCCCGGGGTCAGCGCGTTGCCCAGCAGGATGAGCAGCTTCGGCAACGGCCCGAAGATCTTCGTCAGCCCGTACACGATCGGCGCCCCCGCGAGCGCGATGGGCTCGGCGTGCTGACGGCCCAGCGTGCGCGGCATCACGCCCACGATCACGTAACTCACCAGGATCATCACCGCGGCCGCGGAGAAGTAGGCCCAGCCCTGATCGTCCATCAGATCGATGAACAGCAACGTCGCGATCACCGTCGCGACCAGCTCACAGCTCAGCCGCAGCAGGAGCAGCAGGTTCAGATAGCGCGGCGCGTCCGTGACGATCGCGTGCAGCCGCTGAGCGCCACGCCTGCCGTCGCGCACGGCCTCCTCGGCGCGGACCCGCGAGATCCGCGTCAGCGCCGTCTCCGTGCTGGCGATCAGGCCACCGACCACAACGAGGACGATGGCCAACGGCAACCAGGCGTTCACCGCGAGCTGCGCACCTCCCGCCACCCTTCGAGCAACCGCGCCTGAAGACCGAACATCTCCTTGTGCTCCTCAGGCTCCGCATGATCGTAGCCGAGCAGATGCAGGATGCCATGGGTGCAGAGCAACTCGATCTCGTCCTGAGCGCTGTGCCCGGCCTCCTCCGCCTGCCGCGCCGCCACCTGGGGGCACAGCACCACGTCACCCAGCAGCGCCGGATCGGCCGGCCCCTCGGACTCGCCCCTGGCGCCGCCGCCGGGCCGCAGCTCGTCCATCGGGAAGGCGAGCACGTCCGTCGGGCCGGGCTCGCCCATCCACTTCTCGTGCAGCTCGGCCATCACGTTCTCGTCGACGACCACGAGCGACAGCTCGGCCAGCGGGTTGATGCCCATCTCGGACAGCACGTGGGTGGACAGCGCGACGAGCGACTCCTCGTCGACGCCCACCCCGGACTCGTTGTTGATCTCGATGCTCATCGTCGCTTACCCCGCTGCTGAATCGGTTCGGGAGTGCGCAGGGCGTCATAGCGGCCGTAGGCGTCGACGATCTCGCTCACCAGCTTGTGACGCACCACGTCGGCGCTCGTCAGCTGCGAGAAGTGGATGTCGTCGATGCCGTCGAGGATCTCCTGCACCACCCGCAGACCGCTCACCGTGCCCGCCGGCAGGTCGACCTGCGTCACGTCACCGGTCACCACGATCTTGCTGTTGAACCCGAGCCTCGTCAGGAACATCTTCATCTGCTCGGCCGACGAGTTCTGCGCCTCATCAAGGATGATGAATGCGTCGTTAAGGGTCCTACCGCGCATATACGCGAGGGGCGCCACCTCGATCGTGCCCGCCGCCATCAGCTTGGGGATCGAGTCGGGGTCGACCATGTCGTGCAGCGCGTCGTACAGCGGCCGGAGGTAGGGGTCGATCTTCTCGTACAGCGTGCCGGGCAGGAAGCCGAGCCGTTCGCCGGCCTCGACCGCCGGGCGGGTGAGGATGATGCGGTTGACCCGCTTCTCCTGGAGCGCCCGGACCGCCTTGGCCATCGCCAGGTAGGTCTTGCCGGTGCCGGCGGGGCCGATGCCGAACACGACCGTGTGCTTGTCGATGGCGTCGACGTAGCGCTTCTGGTTGGCCGTCTTGGGGCGAATGGTGCGCCCGCGCGAGGACAGGATGTCGAGCGACAGCACTTCGGCCGGGCGCTCGGAGGTCATCCGGAGCATGGCGATGCTCCGCTCGACGGCGTCGGGTGTGAGGTCGCCGCCGCTGCGCAGCACTTCGACCAGCTCCTCGAAGAGCCGGACGACAGTGCCGCTCTCGTCGGGGCTGCCGGTGACGGTGATCTCATTGCCGCGGACGTGGATGTCGGCCTTGAAGGCGCCCTCGATGACGCGTAGCAGCTCGTCGCGGGAGCCCAGGAGGCTGACCATGGGGTACTCGTCCGGAATCAGCACCTTGGCTTGTGTGCGCGTTGGAGGTGCCGTGCGTCGGGATTCGTGTAGTTCGGACATGGGCAGGCCAGCGTGGCCTGATGCCTCCCGGTCTCGAGGGCTTATCTTCTTCACCCATCGTATCCGGGGGCGGAACGTTTCCTCGCGGCAATATCAGCCGGGCGGCCATGTCAGGTTGCGGCCGCCCAGAACGTGCGCGTGCACGTGGAAGACGGTCTGCCCGGCGCCGGGTCCGGTGTTGAACACGACCCGGTAGCCCTCGTCGGCCACGCCTTCCTGGACGGCGACCGCGTGCGCGGCCTTGAGCACCTCGTCGGCCAGCCCCTGGTCGGCGCGGGCCAGCGCGGCGGCGTCTGCGTGGTGCTCCTTGGGGATGACGAGAACGTGGGTGGGGGCCTGCGGGTTGATGTCGCGGAACGCGAGCGCCCCGTCGTTCTCGTAGACGATCTCGGCCGGGATCTCCTTGGCCACGATCTTGCAGAACAGGCAGTCTGTCATCCGATCACCTTACCGATAGGGGTGGCTCTCCTGTCCGTAAGCCTCGACGACCCTGACCTGCTGCTCGGCATGTACGCTGATCAGCGTTGCGAATCGGTGACCGGATCCGTCGTGGCACCCGAAGATCCCCGCGGTTAGGGTGTCAGTGCACCATCGCAGCGAACGATTCAGCCTCGGGCGAGACCACCTGGCGAGGACACAACTGGGTCATGCCCCCAAAGGAACCGGAAGAACGTAAACCGTCAGGGAAGGCCGCGCGTCCCACTGATGTGACCACCGAAACCCTCCTGGTCGACAGATCCATGGGGGCGGTGCCGGTCGGGTGGGACGCCGACATGGCCGTGACCGCGCTTTACAGTGCGCATTTTCGGTCATTAGTTCGTCTCGCCGTGTTGCTGGTGCGCGACATGGCAACCGCGGAGGAAGTCGTGCAGGATGCGTTCGTCGCCATCCACGGCGCCTGGCGCAGGTTGCGTGACCCCGACAAGGCGCTCGCCTACCTACGGCAGTCCGTCGTCAACAGGTCCCGGTCCGTGCTGCGCCATCGGGCGGTCGTGGAGAAGTACGCCCCCAAGGGCCTGCCCGACGCGCCGAGCGCGGAGCACGGCGCCATCGGCGAGTTCGAACGGTCCGCGGTCATCGAGGCGTTGCGGGCGCTACCGTCTCGCCAGAGGGAGGCACTGGTCCTTCGTTACTACGGTGATCTGTCCGAAGCCGAGATCGCCCACGCCATGGGCATCAGCAAGGGGGCGGTGAAGAGCCACACGGCACGTGGCATGGCCGCCCTGCGTTCCGTCCTGGAGAAGATGTCATGACCCAGCCCCCCGACGAGTACGGCGAGGTCCTGCGCCGTGCCCTCCGTGCGGAGGCGGACGCGGTCGTGCCCTCGCCGGACGGGCTCGACGTCATCCGTACGAAGATCGAGCGGCGCGGCGCGCGCAACCTCTTCTGGTGGCGGGCCGGGGCGGCGGCAGCGAGCGCGGTGCTGGTGGCGGGCACGATCGTGATGGTGGTGCCCGACCTGCGCCAGCGTGTTGTCGAGGCGCCCTATCTCGAGGTGCGCACCACCTCCAGCGCCACCCCGCCGGCGAAGTCCTCGACCAGCCGGCCCGCCTCGCCCAAGTCGACCGTACGGGAGAGCGAGCCTCTGGTCGTGCCGCCGCCGACGTCGTCCGAGCCGCCGCAGAAGCAGGAGCCCCGCCCGTCGGAGACGGCCCGCTCGACCGCCAAGCCGACGCCCACCCCCACGCCGACCCCCTGCCCGTCGACGGCCGACCAGGCGGAGCAGCCGGCCGACTGCCCTGAGGCCGACGATCCGCCGACGCCTTCGCCGTCCGAGCCGGAAGCGTCGCCCACGCCGACGCCGTGCCCGGACGAGGAGTGCTCGACGCTGGACCCGGTGCCGACCATCTCGGACATGCCCAGCCCTCTGATCAGCGCGAACACGTCGTGACTCCCCTTCCCTGACCGCCGCGCACTCCCCCGCCCACCCGCGTCACCGGCCCTCCCGGGTGTCACCAGCGTCCCGTACGGGTGAGCAGGACCGCCGCGGCGGCCACCCCCGCGGTCGAGGTGCGCAGCACCGTCGGCCCCAGCAGCACCGGCGTGGCCCCCGCCGCCAGGAACTCCGCCAGTTCAGGCTCCGACACCCCGCCCTCGGGCCCGACCACGACGACGATGTCACCGTCGTCCGGGAGCGCCACCCGCGACAGCGGCGCCGCGGCCTCCTCGTGCAGCACCAGCCCCAGCGCCGCCCCGGCCAGCAGCTTCACCGCCCCGGCCGTCGAGACCGGCTCGGTCACCTCGGGCAGGTGGAAGCGCCGGGCCTGCTTGCCCGCCTCACGGGCCGTCGACCGCCAGCGCTGCAGCGCCTTGGCCACCTTGTCGCCCTTCCACTGGGTGACGCTCCGCGAGGCCTGCCAGGGAACGATCACGTCAACACCGGCCTCGGTCATCATCTCGACCGCCAGCTCGCCCCTGTCACCCTTCGGCAGCCCCTGCACGACGACCAGTCTCGGCCTGGGCGGCGCGACCTCGTACCTGCCCTGGACCTCCACCCGCAGCGAGTCCTTGAACACCTCGCGCACCACGCACTCGGCCACCGACCCCGCCCCGTCGGTGAGATCCACCCGCTCCCCGGGGCGCAACCGCCTGACGGTGGCCGCGTGACGCCCTTCGGGGCCGCCGAGCACCAGCTCGGGGCCGTCGAGCTCGCCCGTCAGGAACACCGGAACCGTCACCAGCCACCTCGGATTCTCCACGTTACGCAACCACACGAACACCCTGCGCAATATCGTGTCCCGTGCAGCCTTCCTGAGATCACTCTACGAGGGGGTCGATGGCCGTCTCTCCCGCTCGCCGACGCGCGCCAGAACCGGGCGGTGTCCGAGAGCACGTGTCGCGGCCGATGCGTGTCAGGACGCGTCTCGTGCTCGTGCTGGCCGTGCCCACACTCCTGCTGATCACCGGGATGGCCGCGGAGGCGGCGGCCCGCCTGCACGCCCGCGCCGACGCCGACGCCACGGCCCGGCACGCGACACTGGTGCTCGCCGTCCAGGATCTCGTCCACGCGCTCCAGCGCGAACGTGCCCTCCTCGCGGCGCTGCTCGCCGGCGAACAGCGCGTCAGGCCCGATCTCGCCCCCGCCCGCCACGCCACCGACCACGCCCGTTCGGCCCTCTCCCACCTGCTCGCCACCGCCCCTCCCACCGCGTACGGACCAGTACGCGACGCGCTCGCCCGCCTCCCCACCCTCGACCGCCCCCGCACCGGCACCCCGACCCTCGCCCTGTCCCCCGACGCCCCCGCCACCCCCGGCGGCCCCCTTTCCCGCATCCGGCAGGCGACTCCCACACCGACCGCACCACTGGTGGGCCCTTACGGCGCGCTCGTGAGCCCAGGAGCCGCCACCCTGACCACAACCACCGATGGCGCCGCACCCCCCACCTGGAACATGACCGCTGATGGCGCCGCGAACCCCACCCTCGACAGGACCGCCGAAGGTGCCTCAGACCCCGCCGTGACCCCTACTCAGGACGCCGTGGCCGGTACCGAAGGGGCGGGGGTCGCCGGCGTGACTTCCACCCAGGGTTTGACCGGCGAGACCGAAGGCGTCGGTACCGAGATCGGTGCGTCCGCTGGTCGGAGGGTGCCGGTCGACAGGGGGCCGAGGGTGCGGCAGGACGTCTTCGAGGCGTTCACCGATGTGATCACGGAGTTGGCAGACGGGTCGTTCGGCACGGAGGTCGGCCGGACAGACCCGTCGCTGCTAAGACCGTTGCAGGCGCTGGAGGCCATGAGCCGGGCCAAGGAGGCGGCCGCACGGCAGCGGGCGGTGGCCGCGGCGGCCTTCGCGACGGGCGCGTTCACCCAGGTCGAGTACATCACCTTCCTGGAGGCCCGTGCCTCCATGACGGACGCCCTGGACCGGTACCGCCGAACCGCCGGTCCTCAAGGCGTGGCCGCGCTGGAGCGGGCGCAGCGGGGCGCTCCGTCGGCCAGGACGGCACGGCTGGAACGCCGGGCCCTCGCCGCCTCCCCCGGCACGCCTCTGACCGTCCGCACGCGTACCTGGCTCGCGGCCAGCGGCGCCTACGCCGACGCCCTGCGCGCCGTGCAGCACGCGACCGGACGCGAAGCACATGTCCTGGCGACGGCGGCCCGCGAACGCCACACCCGGCACCTGACCTGGCTGGCCGGTCTGGGTGCCGCGTTCCTGCTGGTCATGGGGGCACTGGGGGCGCTCATGGCACGTTCGATCACGCGTCCCCTCCGCAGGCTCACCGGCGAGGCCACCGCCCTGGCGCGCCACATCGCCACCCTGGAGGCAGCGGAGACGCCCCGCCTCGCCGTCCCCGGCACGCCCCCGTCCGACCTCCACGCCCCAGGGACTCGCCCCGCCCACCTGTGGCGCGCCTACGACGCCTCTTTCCCTCTGCCGTCCGCACGCCTTCCAAGCCTCGGAAATGCCTCGTACGGGAGAGAAACCCGCAGAGCCGGGACTCCAGGCCAGCCGGCGAGCCGCCCGACCTCGGACGCGCGCCAGGACCACTCGCGCGAAGTCCCAGGCCTCTCATTCCGCGTCAAACACCCACTCAGCGACAGAACCCACTCGCTTCCCAGCAAGCACCCCCTCAGGGTCGAGCCCACACACGAGAACACAACCCGGGACAAGCACCCTCTGGAGGTCGCGCCACCGTACGAAAGCACATCCCGCGACAAGCACCTCCAGGGAGGCGAGCCTCCGTACGAGAGCACGTTCCGCCTCGGTGAGGATCCCGCGCAGGGGACCGCTTCGGGCTTCGAGGGCGCCTCCTCAGGCGGGGAGGTCTCGGACAAGGTCGGCGGGGCGATCCGGAGCGGGGAAACCGCTGGGGAGTTCGCGCGGCTGGCAGGGGCGCTGGGTGACATGCATGAGGCGGCGGTGCGGATCGCGGCCGGGCGGGCGGCGATCCGGCGGGACGCGGCGGCGTCGCTGGGCGAGCTGGGGACGCGGCACCGGGATCTGGTGCACCGGCAGCTGACGTTCATCAGCGTGCTGCAGCGCGACGAGTCGGACCCCGCCGTGCTGGCCAGGCTGTGCGAGCTGGACCGCGTGACCAGCCGTCTGCGCAGGAACGCCGAGAGCCTGCTGGTCCTGACCGGCACGCGGGGGCAGCGGCGCTCGTCGGAACCGGTGCCGGTGGACGAGGTGCTCCGGTCGGTGCTGGCCGAGGTCGAGGAGCACCACCGGGTGGCGCTGCGGGTGGTGGGCCGGGCGCACGTGCGGGGGCCGGTGGTGGCGGAGGTGGCGCACATGCTGGCCGAGCTGATGGAGAACGCGCTGGGCTATTCGCCACCCGAGTCGGAGGTGGACGTGGTGTCACGGGCCGCCGAGGGTGAGTGCCGCGTCACGATCTCCGACTACGGCATGGGCATGACGGCCGGGGAGCTGGCCGCGGCCAACGCCCGGCTGCGGGGCGAGCAGAGCTTCCTGGTGGCGCCGACCCGCTGTCTGGGCCACCACGTGGTGGGCAGGCTGGCCGAGCGGCTGGGCGTGCGGGTGTCGCTGCACCCGTCGCCCGGCCGCGGCGTCACGGCACAGGTGACCCTCCCGGAGGAACTCCTGGCCGTGCAGCCCGCGGAGGCGGTCAACGGGTCCCGGTGACCGGCCGCCCGCCGCGTCCCGTCGTCAGCGGCCGTTGAAGGCGTCGCGGAGACGGGAGAAGAAACCCTGCTGGCCGGGCGCGAACTTGCCCGGCGGCCGCTCCTCGCCGCGCAGCTTGGCCAGCTCGCGCAGCAGCTCCTCCTGCGGGGGGTCGAGGCGGGACGGGGTCTCCACGTTCACGTGGATGAGCAGGTCGCCGCGGCCGGTCTCGTTGAGGCGCTGCACGCCGCGGCCGTACATGGTGATGACCTGACCCGACTGCGTGCCAGGGCGGACGTCGATCTCCTCGGCGCCGTCGAGGGTCTCGACGGTGAGCACGGTGCCGAGCGCGGCGGCCGTCATCGGGATCTGGACGGTGCAGTGGAGGTCGTCGCCGCGCCGCTCGAAGATCTCGTGGGAGCGCTCGACGATCTCCAGGAAGAGGTCGCCGGGCGGGCCGCCGCCGGGGCCGATCTCGCCCTCGCCGGCGAGCTGGATGTGGGTGCCGTCCTCGACGCCCGCGGGGATGCGGACCTTGATCGTGCGGCGGGTGCGGACCCGGCCGTCGCCCGAGCACTCCTGGCACGGGTGGCGGATGATGCTGCCGAAGCCGCCGCACTGCGGGCACGGCCGCGTGGTCATGACCTGCCCGAGGAAGGACCGGGTGACCTGGGAGATCTCGCCGCGGCCGTTGCACATGTCGCAGGTGTCGGGGTGGGTGCCGGGCGCCGCGCCGACGCCCTGGCACACCTCGCACAGCACGGCCGTGTCGACCTGGAGCTCCCGGGTGGTGCCGAACGCGGTCTCGCGCAGGTCGAGCTCGACCCGGATCGTCGCGTTGCGGCCGCGGCGGGCGCGCGAGCGCGGGCCGCGGGCGCCGCCCGTGGCGGTGCCGAAGAACGCGTCCATGATGTCGCTGAACGGGAAGCCGGCGCCGAAGCCGCCGCCCGGCGCACCCGCCCCGGCGCCGCCGAACGGGTCGCCGCCAAGGTCGTACATCTGGCGCTTGTTCGGATCGGAGAGCACCTCGTAGGCCTGCGTGATCTCCTTGAACCGCTCCTGCGTGGCGGGGTCAGGGTTCACGTCGGGGTGCAGCTCGCGGGCCAGCCGGCGGTAGGCCTTCTTGATCTCGTCCTGACTGGCGTCACGGCGCACCCCGAGGGCGGCGTAATAGTCGCTGTTTGCCACTTATCGACCTCTTAAGATGCAGCCAGAATCTGGCTGACGTAGCGTGCCACCGCGCGCACGGCGCCCATCGTCACGGGGTAGTCCATCCTGGTGGGGCCCAGAACGCCGAGCCGGGCCAGTTGGTTGTCGCCTTGACCGTATCCCGTCGCGACGATGGACGTGCCCCGCAGTCCGGTGTAGGCGTTCTCCGATCCGATGCGCACGGTGAGGGCGGAAGGTGTGTCTGAGGAAGTCTCGCCGAGCAGGCGCATGAGCACCACCTGCTCTTCCAGCGCTTCGAGCACCTCGCGCAGGCCGACGCTGAGGTCGGCGCCGGCGAGGTTGGCCGCCCCGGCGAACACGATCTTCTCGTCGTGCCGTTCGACGAGCGTCTCCAGCAGGACGGACAGGATCGTGGCCATCGCCGGCCGCTCGTCGACCGGCAGCCGCTCGGGCAGGTCCGAGACCAGCTCGGGCACGCTGCTCAGGCCGCAGCCGTCGAGGCAGTCGTTGAGCACCCCGCGCATGTGGGCGATGCGGTGCTCCTCCACCACCTCGGGCAGCTCGACCATGCGCTGCTCGACGCGGCCCATGTTGGTGATCAGCACCAGCATGACGCGGCGGTCGTGGAGCGGCACCAGCTCGACGTGGCGCACGGTCGAGCGGTTGAGCGTCGGGTACTGCACGACGGCGACCTGACGGGTGAGCTGCGCGAGCAGCCGCACCGTGCGCATCACCACGTCGTCGAGGTCGACCGCTCCCGCCAGGAACGTCTCGATGGCCCGGCGCTCGGCCCCCGACAGGGGCTTGACCTGGGAGAGCCTGTCGACGAACAGGCGATAGCCCTTGTCCGTCGGCACGCGCCCGGCGCTGGTGTGGGGCTGGGCGATGTAACCCTGCTCCTCCAGCGCCGCCATGTCGTTTCTCACGGTCGCCGGCGACACCTTCAGATTGTGACGCTCGGCGAGCGCCTTGGAGCCCACCGGTTCGTTGGTCGAAACGTAGTCTTCGACAATGGCGCGTAGCACCGCGAGCTTCCGATCGTCGAGCACGTGCGCACCTCCTACCGCCGCTTTCAGGGAAACGCCAGACCTAGCACTCTGTGTTCCCGAGTGCCAAGTGTACGGGTCTCGCTCACAGGGTGCGATAACACCGTTGTCCCCGCTGCTGGCACGCGTGAACGACAAGCATCACAATTGCCGACATGAACGACAATCCACCCCAGCGGCCTGTTGATCCGCCTTCAGGGCAGGATCCTCCTTTTGGTCAGCCTTATCCCCAGGGTGAACCTTCCCCGTACGCGCCGCCACCCCCACATTCCGGCCCGAACCCGTACGGATCTCAACCCCCCGGCCCCTACGGGCCCCCGCCCCAAGCGGGTCCCGGGCCGTACGGCGGGAGTCCGTACGGTCAGCAGCAGCCCGGCTACGGGTACGGGCAGCAGCCGCAGTTCGGCGGGCCGCAGTACGGGCCGCCGGGAGCACCCTACGGACGCCAGGTGGACCCGAAGGAGCTCCGCCCGCGGCTGCGGTGGATCGCGGTCGCGTGGGGCGTGGCCGTCGCGTGCGTCGTGGCGGGCGTGGTCCTGTTCGTCACCGGCATCGTGAACACCGTCGAGGACATCGCCCCGTCCACGACGTTCGCCGCCGGCGAGACGGTCACGGTCTCGCTCGACCCCGACGACCGACCGTCCGTCTACGTCTCCACCGACGCCCGGGTGAACTACCGCTGCGAGATCTCCGGCGGGCCCGGCCAGGCGCGGCTCGTCAACGCGCCGGGCTCGCAGACGGTCACGGCCGGCAGCCGGACGTGGGAGCAGATCCTGCTGGTCAACGCGCCCGCCGCGGGCGAGTACCAGCTCACCTGCGTCATCCAGGAACAGGGTGACGTGCTGTTCGGCGTGGGCAGGGACGCGCTCTCGGCGGCCGGCGGCATCGTGGGAGGACTGGCGGCGCTGCTGCTCATCCCCGGCGTGGGCGTGCTCGGCGCGATCATCGTGACGGTGGTCGTCCTGATGCGGCGGAGCGGCCATCGCAAGCGCCTCGCGACGGCCGGGTGATTTGCTACGGTCCCCGTGTGTACGACGGCGATGTTCTAGCGGGAAACTGGCGGCGTCCCGGCAAAGGGAAGATCCCCCAAGTGGCCGCCGAACCGGACCTGGTCGTGGAGGACGCCGACAGCGGCTTCTGCGGCGCGGTGGTGGCCTGCGACAAGGAGGCGGTGACGCTGGAGGACCGCTTCGGCAAGCGGCGGCTGTTCCCGCTGGCGCCCGCCGCTTTCCTGCTGGAAGGGCGGGTCGTGACGTTGGTGCGGCCGCAGGCCGCCGCGCCGCGGGGTCACAGGCGCAGCGCCTCGGGGTCGATCGCGGTCGAAGGGCTGCGGGCCAGGGTCGCAAGGAAGAGCCGCATCTACGTCGAAGGCGTGCACGACGCGGCGCTGGTGGAGAAGATCTGGGGTCACGACCTGCGGGTCGAGGGCGTGGTCGTGGAGTACCTGGAAGGCGTCGACGACCTGCCCGCGATCGTCGGCGAGTTCGGCCCCGAGCCGGGGCGCAGGCTGGGAGTGCTGGTCGACCACCTGGTGCCGGGTTCCAAGGAGAGCCGCATCGCGGCCCAGGTGACCTCGCCGCACGTCCTCGTGGTGGGCCACCCGTACGTCGACATCTGGCAGGCGGTCAAGCCGTCCGCGCTGGGCATCCGGGCCTGGCCCGAGGTGCCGCGCGGGGTTCCGTGGAAGGAGGGCGTGATCGCCGCCCTGGGCTGGCGGATGGAGCCGGCCGACGCGTGGCGGCGCATTCTGGGCGCCGTCTCGACCTACGCCGACCTGGAGCCGGAACTGCTCGGCCGGGTCGAGGAACTGATCGACTTCGTTACGGAGGCATCGTGAGCCAGGATCCGCACCCACCGCCGTCCGACGAGGACGCGACCCGCCGCATCCCCACCGACAACCCCCCGCAGGGCTACGGCCCGCAACCCGGCTCCGAGCCCGGGTACAGGTACGGCCAGCAGCCCGGTTCCGAGCCCGGCTACGGGTACGGCCAGCAGCCCGGCCACGGCTACGGACAGCAGCCCGGGTACGGGCAGCAACCTGGTTACGGCTACGGGCAGCAGCCACAGCCGCCGTACGGTCACCAACAGCCTCCGTACGGTTACGCCGCCCCCCACCGGCAGCCACCGCACGTCCCCGGCAGGTACGGCCCGCGCCCGGGCACCGACGACACCACCATGGCCATGGTCTCCCACCTGCTGGGCCTGCTGGTCTCCTGGGTCGGCCCGCTGATCGTCTACCTGATGAAGAAGGACGAGTCCCCGTACGTCAGGGACCAGTCGGCGGAGGCGCTGAACTTCCAGATCACCATGTTCATCGGCTTCATCGTCGCCGCCCTCTTCTCGATCATCCTGATCGGCCTCCTGCTGCTGCCGATCGTCTGGATCATCGCGCTGATCTTCCAGATCCAGGCCGCCATCGCGGCGCAGCGGGGCCAGAACTACCGCTACCCGATCAACATCCGCCTCATCACGTGAGCAGGTCGCGGACCAGCGCGTCCGCCAGCAGCCGGCCGCGCAGGGTGAGCACCATGCACCCGGCCTTGAACGCCTCCGGCTCCAGCAGCCCGCCGGCCAGCGCCGCGGCGACCTTCGGGCGCGCGCCGGGCGCCACGTCGGCCAGCGGGTAGCCGGAGTCGAGCCGCAGCTCCAGCATGAGCCGCTCGGTCTCGCGATCCTCGGCGGTCAGTTCCTCGCGGGCGTGCGCGGGCGAGTGGCCGGCGGCCAGGCGCTGGGCGTACGGGGCCGGATGCTTGACGTTCCACCACCGGGTGCCGCCGACGTGGCTGTGGGCGCCGGGGCCGACGGCCCACCAGTCGCCGCCGGTCCAGTAGAGCAGGTTGTGGCGGCAGCGGGCGGCGTCGCCGGTGGCCCAGTTGGACACCTCGTACCAGCGGAGCCCTGCCTCGGCCAACATCTGGTCGGCGATGAGGTAGCGGTCGGCGGCCACGTCGTCGTCGGGCATCGGCAGCTCGCCGCGCCGGATCCGGGCGGCGAGACGGGTGCCGTCCTCGACGATGAGCGAGTAGGCCGAGACGTGGTCGGGCCCGGCCTCGACGGCGGCGGCCAGGGAGGCGCGCCAGTCGTCGTCGGTCTCGCCGGGAGTGCTGTAGATCAGGTCGAGGTTGACGTGCTCGAACCCGGCCTTCCTGGCCTCCAGCACGGCCTGGCCGGCCCTGCCTGGGGTGTGTTGCCGGTCGAGCACCCGCAGGACGTGCTCGCGGGCGCTCTGCATGCCGAAGCTGACCCGGGTGAAGCCGCGCTCGCGCAGCTCTTCGAGGTAGCGCGGGTCGACGGACTCGGGGTTGGCCTCGGTCGTCACCTCGGCGCCGGGCGCCAGGCCGAACTCGGCGTCGATGGCCGCGAGGATCCTGCCCAGGTCGCGGGCGGGTAGCAGGGTCGGGGTGCCGCCGCCGAAGAACACCGTCTCGACCGGCAGCCGGGCCTCGCCGAGCACCCGCCGCGCGAGCCGTACCTCCGCTATCGCGGTGTCGGCGTAGTCGCCGTGTGAGGCGCCGGGGCCTAGCTCGGCGGCGGTGTAGGTGTTGAAGTCGCAGTAGCCGCAGCGCGTCACGCAGAACGGGACGTGCACGTAGAAGCCGAACGGCCGCTCGCCGAGGCCGCGCAGCGCGCTCTCGGGCAGCTCGCCGGAGGCGGGCGCGGGATCTCCGTCAGGCAGCGTGGAAGGCACGTCTCCAGTCTGCCCGGTCCCATTGACTGCCCGATCCAGGAGATCTACGATCCGGGACAACTTATAGGAAAGTTTCCTATAAGTCAGGAGGCGCACCCCGTGAAGAAGAGCATCCTCATCGCCCTCTCCGTCTTACTGTCCCTGACCGTGACCGCGCTGCCCGCCGAGGCCGGGGGCGACCGTTTCAAGCGGGTCGCGTACTTCGTCCAGTGGGGCGTCTACGGGCGCGACTACCACGTCAAGGACGTCGACACCAGCGGCGCCGCAGCCAAGCTCACCCACGTCAACTACGCCTTCGGCTTCGTCGACGCCGCCGGTGACTGCTACTCCCCCGACCCGTGGGCCGACTGGCAGCGGCCGGTGCCGGCCGAGCAGAGCGTGGACGGCGTCGCCGACGCGCCCGGCCAGGCCCTGAACGGCAACCTCAACCAGCTCCGCAAGCTCAAGGCCAAGCACCCCCGGCTGAAGGCGCTCATCTCGCTGGGCGGCTGGACCGGCTCGAAGCACTTCTCCGACGCCGTGCTCACTCCTGAGTCGCGCGCCAGGCTGGCCGCCTCCTGCATCGACCTGTGGCTGCGCGGCAACCTGCCCGGTCTGGAGCCCGGCGCGGGCGCGGGCGTGTTCGACGGCATCGACCTCGACTGGGAGTGGCCGGGCTCGTCCGGCGCCGAGGGCAACGTGATCAGGCCGGAGGACAGGCGGAACTTCACCCTGTTCCTGGAGGAACTGCGCGCCCAGCTCGACGCGTACTCCCGGGACGCCGAGCTGAGCGCCTTCCTCCCCGCCGCCGCCGCGAAGATCGACGCCGGCTTCGAGGTGCGGCGGGTGTTCGACCTGCTCGACTTCGCCACCGTCCAGGGCTACGACCTGCGCGGCAACTGGGAGCTCCGGACGGGCCACCAGGGCAACCTGTTCACCGACGGGCGCGACCCGAACGAGGTCCGCTACAGCGTCGACCAGACCGTCCGCGACTACCTGCGGCGCGGCGCCCCGGCCCGCAAGCTCGTGATCGGCGTCCCCGCGTACGGGCAGGGCTGGACCGGCGTCACCGGCGGCGGGAAGGGCCTCTACAAGGCGGCCACCGGCCCCGCCCCCGGCAAGTGGGCCGCCGGCGTCGAGGACTACAAGGACCTCGTGACCAAGCCGGGCAAGCGCCACCGCGACCTGCTCACGGGCACGCTCTGGATGTACGACGGCAACGAGTTCTGGTCGTACGACGACCCGGCGGTGATGCTGCAGAAGGCCGCGTACATCCGGCTCAAGGGGCTGGGCGGCGCCATGCTGTGGTCCATCGACCAGGACGACTCCCGCGCCTCGCTCACCACGGCGCTGCACAAGGTCCTGAGGTGACCTCCCCGCGTTGATCCCTCGCGTGGGCGCGCTCGCGCCCACGCGGGGAGTCCCCCGAAGCTACGAGGGCACGCCCAGGACGCGCTCGGCCACCCGGTCCCATCGCTCGTCGTATCCGGGGACCTCCAGGATGCGGCGCAGGAGCTCCTCGTCGCCGTGGTAGGCCAGGAAGGACTCGGCCACGGTCACGCTCGCCGCCGGCCGGTGGACCACCTCCACCTCGTCGCCCACGCCCAGCTCGCCCAGCTCCAGCACCCTGAGGTACGCGCCGGGCCGGGCGGCCTCGGTGAAGCGCTTGACCCAGCGGGGCTCGTCCAGCCAGTTGCGGAAGACCACGCACGGCACGCGGGGGGCGGCCACCTCCAGGAGCGTGCTGCCGATCCGCCAGCGCTCCCCGATCAGCGCGCCGTTGACGTCCAGCCCCGAGGTCGTGAGGTTCTCGCCGAACCTGCCGTCACGCAGCTCGCGGCCCAGCTCCCGCTCCCACCAGTCGTAGTCTTCCCTGGCGTAGGCGTAGACGGCCTGGCCGGGGGATCCGTGGCTGGGTTTGTCGGCACGCTCGTCACCGGCCAGGCCGTTGGCCAGGACCGCCACGCGGTGGGTCACCGGCCGCTTGTCGATGGCCGTGCGCTTCAGCTTCCCGGCCCAGTCAGCGTCGACAGCTTGCCCGATATTTACCGATATAACACGCATACGGGGGACGGTATCGGAGCCTCCTTGCCTTGAGCGATGAAGTACCAGGCCAGACAGGTGACCATCTCCGCCACGTCAGGCCCGGTCGTCGGCGAGGTCTAACAAGGTCTCCAGGGCGGCCTGGCGCGCCTCCTCCACGGACGCGCCCCGCTCCCCGAAGCACTCGGCCGCCACGTCGAGCAGCGCCGTCACCACGGCGGCGTCGGGATAGGGCACGTCGACCACGACCTTGCCGTCGTCGCCCAGCACCGCCGGCCTCATGTGGGCCCGCAGCAACCGCCGCGTCTCCTCAGCCACGGCGACCCCCAGCACAGCGGCACGCTCCATGCGCTCAGCAGCCATCATCTCACCCTCCAGTCGCACAGGTGTTCGGATGCCCAAGCTAACGGGGCCCACCGACAAAACTCCGGCCTCCCGGCGGATGCCCGAGAAGCGGGTCACTTCTGAACCGCGCGCCGAAGGTGATCGTCTCAGGGGCATGAGAAGAAGCTGGGCCGCGGCCTCGGCACTGGTGCTCGCCGCGTGCGGCGGCACGGGGGTTGACCAAGCGGGCGAGAGCACGCCGACGACCGCGCCTCCAGCGGCCACACGGACGACCGCCACCAGCCCAGCCACACCGACCACCTCAACCAGCCCGGCCACACCGACCACCTCAACCAGCCCGGCCACACCGACCACCTCGACCAGCCCGGCCACACCGACCACCTCGACCAGCGACGCCACCTCGACCAACCCGGCCACACCGACCACCGCGACCAGCCTGGCCACTGTGACCAGCCAGGCCACCACGGCCACGGCCACGGCCTCGGCCGACCGACCCGCCGCTGAACCGGCCGCTCCCGGCCGTCCTGTCGCCCAGTGGCTGCGGGTGGGCGGGCTGGCCGCACCCGGCCTCGGCGCCGTCCGCCCTCCGACGCTGGTGGTCTACGCCGACGGCCGGGCCATCGCCGGCGCGGCCCACGAGCTCCACCTGCCGCCCGCCGAGGTGGAAGCCCTGGTCAAGGCCCTGGATCAGGATCTGGCCGGGCAACCCGCCACCGCCTCGCCCCGGCCCGGCTCGCCGGCGTTCCATGACGCGCCCACGACGATCCTCGGCGTGGACGGCGGCGGCGGGATGCGGGAGGTGCACGTGCCGTACCTGGAGCACGCCGCGACCCGCTACGACGCCGCGCTCGTCACCGCCCGCGACCGTCTCTCCCATCTCGCGGGCCGCGTCACCGCGCGGGGCCGGACCTACTCCACCGATCGCGTACGCCTGTCCGCCGAGCGGCTCGCCTCCCCCGGGACGACCGCGGAACCCCTGCCGCAGGGTGTACCCCTGCCACCCGATACGACCTCGGCCCGGAAGGACTACAAGGGCCACAAGGCGACCGCCATCACCCGGCTGATACCGGGCGACGGATCATGGCACATCTACCGCCTGCCGACCGGCGGGCATCTCGCGCTCTCGTGGCGCTACCTGCTCCCCCACGAGTGAGAGAACCCGTCGACTTCGAAAGCGTCGCCCGATTCGCCAGGCAATCGCTACCAATCGATGGAGAGCATGGACACACAGCGGCTGCAGTCCGGGCTGCGCCTGGTCGCACGCGGCCTGGAAGAGGTCGGGGCGGCGCTCGGCGAGCACGAACCGGCGAGCGAGGACGAGCGGACGGCCCAGGTGATCCAGGAGTGGGGGTTGCCGCGGGCTCACCCAGAAGGAGTCCTCGGAGCTTCCCAGCGCCACGGGTTCGCCCTCCAGATCACCGAGGGCTGGACACGCGGCGACTGGGTCGAGATCGGCGACGACGGCCTGCGCTACCTCACCGGCAAGTCGCACCGCTGGCTGGAGGAACGGCGACGAGCTTCTCCGTACGCGGCTACGAGATCGACGCGCAGGGCCACCTCGACAACGCAGTACGGCGACCATGCCCGCTGGGAGCTGCTGCGCGCGGCCGGGATCGGGGCGGACGACCTGCGGAGCGGCGTCGGCCCCGTCACGCTGGAGAACACCATCCGCTACCTCCGCGCGGGCGACGAAGTGGACGTGACGTGCGCGTTCGAGTGGAGTGAGGGCAGGACCTTCCGGGTGCGGCAGGAGTTCCCGCGCCCCGCCGGAGAGCTGGCCGCCGAGCTGACGGGCGTCGGCGGGCTGCTCGACCTGCGCGCCCGGCGGCTGCTCGACCTGCGCGCGCGACGGCTGGTCGACGATCCGAAGGCCCGCCGGCGGCCTCACCCGAGCTGCTGGGTCTCTGACCGGAGGCCCCGGATCCGCGCGACGATGGCTAGGCTCGGGATGTGGACGACAAGATCATCAAGGTTCGCGGCGTCACGGTCGAGCTCGAAGGCGTTCCCGTGCTGCGAGACCTGAGCCTGGCGGTCGCGCGCGGCGAGGTGGTGGCCGTCGTCGGCCCCAACGGGTCGGGGAAGTCGACCCTGCTGCGCTGCCTGGCCGGGCTGGTGCCGGTGTCCGCCGGATCGGTCGAGGTGTTCGGCGCGCCCCCGGTCGACGGGCCCGCCTTCTGGCGCCGGGTGGCGTGGGCGGCCGACGAACCGGCGTGGTACCCGGGGTTGACCACGCGCGAGCACCTGGAGCTGATGCGGGCCGTCCACGGCGAACCCCGGCTGGAGGTCGAGGCGGCGCTGGAGCTGTTCGGGCTGTCCGCGCGGGCCGACGCGCCTCCGCTCAACCTGTCCACCGGCCAGCGCCAGCGCCTCGCCCTGGCCGCCGCCCTGATCAGGCCCAGCGAGCTCCTCCTGCTCGACGAGCCCGAGCGCGGCCTCGACGCCGCCTTCCGCGAGCGGCTCGGCGCCCTTCTCGCCGACTACGCCGCCGCCGGCGGCACCGTCGTGGCGGCCACCCACGACGCCGCCCTCGCCACCGGCGCCCGCCAGGTCTTCCCGGGCAACCAGCTCACGTCCTGACCGCCGTCCGATCACCGAGAAGGAACCATGAACGACGCCACCGACGCCCGCCTCGCACGCGCGTTCGTCCGGTCACGGCAGCGCCGGCCGGTCAGCCTGCTCGACCGGTACGTCTCCGTCTTCATGCTGGCCATCGCCGTGGCCGTCTTCGGCAACCCGGTGACCACGGCCGTGACGGGTCTCGCCGGGCAGGTGGACGCGGGCCGGATGGGGCCGGGGGTGGCGCTGGTGATGCTGGCGCTGACCGGATTCCTGGCCCTGGGACGGGCGGCGGGCCCGGTGGTGCTGCCGGCCGCCGACGCCTCGTGGCTGCTGCTGTCGGGCGTCGGCCGCCGAGGGCTGCTAGGGCGGCCCGTCCGGATCCTCGCGGTGATCACGCTCGCGGCCGGGGCGCTGCTCGGGCTGGCGTTGCTCACCGCGCTGGGAGCTCCCGACCAGCTCGTCTGGCGGCTGCTCGCGGCGGTGGTGCTGGGGATGTCGGCGAGCGCCGGCGGGATGGCCCTGGCCGTACTCGGCCAGGGATCGCAGGCGTGGCAGACCTGGTCGACGGTCGCGCTGGTGGCGGTGCTGGCGGTGGCGGTGGCCGCGGCCATCGGACCGGCGCGCGAACCGCTCGCCGCCGTCGCCGCCGCGCCGGTGCAGGCCCTCGGAGCCGCCGCGGCGGGCGCGCTGGCGGCGGCGGCCCTTCTGGTACGTCATGCGTGGACGGCGCTCGACCGGATACCGGCGGGCACGTTGATGGGCGCGGCGACGAGGGCACGCCACCTGACCACGGCGGCGACGCAGCTGGATCCCGGCGCGCTCACCTGGGCGGCCGAGGACGACCACTGGCGGGGCAGGCGGCTGCGTTCCCGGCGCTGGCCGTCGCTGCCGGCCCCGCTCGCGCTGGCCTGGCAGGACTGGCGCCGGGTGGCGCGCCGCCCCGGCCGCCTGGCCCTGATGGCGGCCACCACCACCCTCCCTGCCCTCCTCACCCAAGCCACCGGCGCCGCCCCCACCAACCTTGGCCGCGGATCAGCCACAGAAAGCCTCACGGGGATGCCGGACGCAGGAAGTCCCGCAAGCGCCGGAGGCGGGCAGAGCGCAGAAACCCTTGCGGGGATCGCAGGCGGGCCAACCGCGGAAAACCTCACGGGGATCGGAGGCGGGCCAACCGCGGAAAACCTCACGGGCATCGCAAGCGGGCCAACCGCCGGTGGTGGCGTGCCAATGGAGGGAGTCGGTGCGCTGGTGGGCGGGCTGGCGCCAGCCGCGTTGCTCATCGGCGGGGCGCTGGCCGTGGCGGCGAGCGCGGTGGCCGGGGCGCGGCGGGACGCCGACAATCCGGCGCTCGCCCGGCTGGCCGCCGTCGGCACGCGCGCGGCCCTGCTGGCCCGCGCGCTGCTGCCGGCGCTGCTCGCCGCCGCCTGGATGGCCGCCGCGCTCGGCTGGCTGGCGGCGGCCGGGGCCGTCGCGGGCCCCTGGTGGGCGTTCGGACCACTGGCCGCGCCCGCCCTGGCGGCGGGCGCGCTCCGGATGGCCCGCAGGCCGCCCGTGGACCACTCGCTGCCGCTGATCGACACCCCGGCGGGCGCCATCCCGACGGGCCCGGTGTTCTGGGCGGCCACCGGCCCGGACCTGGCCCTGCTGGGCAGCCTCCCGACGCTCGCCGCACTGGTCACACAGCCCGCGGACCCGTCTGGCCACCTGGCCGCCCAAGCCGTCACCGGCCTAGGCGCGCTCGCCGCGTACGCGTACCGACAGAAGGCTCGATAAGCGCCGACCCGCTGTCTGCCGCGCGTACGCGTACCGACAGAAGCGGTAGAGCCCTTACTTCTTGGGCTTGTCGGAGCCGGAGTCGGTCGACAGCGCGGCCACGAACGCCTCCTGCGGCACCTCGACCCGGCCGACCATCTTCATCCGCTTCTTGCCTTCCTTCTGCTTCTCCAGCAGCTTGCGCTTACGGGAGATGTCGCCGCCGTAGCACTTGGCCAGGACGTCCTTGCGGATGGCGCGGATGTTCTCGCGGGCGATGACCCGGGCCCCGATCGCGGCCTGGATCGGCACCTCGAACTGCTGCCTGGGGATCAGCTCGCGCAGCTTCTTGGCCATCTCGGTGCCGTACGTGTAGGCCTTCTCGCGGTGCACGATGGCGCTGAAGGCGTCGACCGGCTCCCCCTGCAGCAGGATGTCGACCTTGACCAGGTCGGCCTCCTGCTCCCCGGCCGGCTCGTAGTCGAGCGAGGCGTAGCCGCGGGTGCGCGACTTGAGCTGGTCGAAGAAGTCGAAGATGATCTCGCCGAGCGGCAGTGTGTAGCGGATCTCGACGCGGTCTTCCGAGAGGTAGTCCATGCCGAGGAGGTTGCCGCGCCGCCCCTGGCAGATCTCCATGATCGCGCCGATGAACTCGGACGGGGCCAGGATCGTCGACTTGGTCACCGGCTCGAAGACCTGCGCGATCTTGCCGCCGGTGGGGAACTCCGACGGGTTGGTGACGGTCAGCTCGCTGCCGTCTTCCATGATCACGCGGTAGATGACGTTGGGCGCGGTCGAGATCAGCGACAGCCCGAACTCGCGCTCCAGCCGCTCGCGCACGATCTCCATGTGGAGCAGCCCGAGGAACCCGACGCGGAAGCCGAACCCGAGCGCCGCCGACGTCTCCGGCTCGTAGACCAGCGCCGCGTCGTTGAGCTGCAGCTTGTCGAGCGCCTCGCGCAGCTCTGGGTACTCGTCGCCGTCGATCGGGTAGAGGCCGGAGAACACCATGGGCTTGGGGTGCTCGTAACCGGCCAGCATCTCGCCGGCGGACTTGACGGCGGAGGTGACGGTGTCGCCGACGCGCGACTGCCGCACGTCCTTGACCCCGGTGATCAGGTAGCCCACCTCGCCGACGCCCAGCCCCAGCTCGGCCGGGCGCGGCTCGGGCGAGATGACGCCGATCTCCAGCGTCTCGTGGGTGGCGGCGGTCGACATCATGAGGATGCGCTCGCGCTTGCCCAGGTGGCCGTCGACCACCCGCACGTACGTGACGACGCCGCGGTAGGTGTCGTAGACCGAGTCGAAGATGAGCGCCCGCGCGGCCGCGTCGGCCCGGCCGACCGGGGCCGGCACCTCCCGCACCACGTGGTCGAGCAGTTCGCGCACGCCCTCGCCGGTCTTGCCCGACACGCGCAGCACGTCGGACGGGTCGCAGCCGATCAGGCCCGCCAGCTCCTCGGCGAACTTCTCCGGCTGCGCCGCCGGCAGGTCGATCTTGTTGAGCACCGGGATGATGTGCAGGTCGGCGTTCATGGCCAGGTAGAGGTTGGCCAGGGTCTGCGCCTCGATGCCCTGGGCAGCGTCGACCAGCAGGATCGCGCCCTCGCACGCCTGCAGCGACCGGGACACCTCGTAGGTGAAGTCGACGTGACCCGGTGTGTCGATCATGTTGAGGACGTGGCCGTCATACGGCAGCCGGACGGCCTGGGACTTGATCGTGATGCCGCGCTCTCGCTCGATGTCCATCCTGTCGAGGTATTGAGCGCGCATGGAGCGGTCGTCGACCACCCCCGTGATCTGCAGCATCCGGTCGGCAAGCGTGGACTTGCCATGGTCGATATGCGCGATGATGCAGAAGTTGCGGATCAACGCGGGGTCTGTCTGGCCAGGCTGAGTGCGCACCGAAGTCCGTTCCGACAGGTTTGAGGTCAAGCGTCTTTCATGGTGACATGCCCGGGTGATGTCCCGAACCGTCATCCGCCGCGGCCTGCGCCTGATCGCGCTCGCCTCGGTCGTCATGGTCGCGCTGATCGGCGTCTTAGCCGCCGCGTTCCGGCTCCAGTTTACCGGGGCTCCGGCCGGGTGGGCGATGAGCACCGGCAACGACGCCCTCTGGCTGGGCCACATGTGGGTCGACGGCCGCCGCGACGAGCAGGACGTGCGCGTCCTCGCCGAGCGCCTGCGCACCACCGGCGTCAAGGACCTGTACGTGCACTCCGGTCCCTTCGAGCTGGACGGGAGGCTCGATCCGGCCAAGTATCCGAACGCCTCACAGTTCGTCCAGTGGGCGAAACGGCATATGCCGGGCGTGCGCATCTCCGCGTGGCTCGGACAGAAGGTCAAGAACGGCCTGGACCTGGACGATCCCGCCGCCCGCCGGAACGTGCTCGACGGCGTCGCGGCCGTCATGAAGGCCGGGTACGACGGCGTCCACTACAACTTCGAGCCGCTCGGCGACGGCGACACCGACTTCCTCGTCCTGCTGGACGAGACCAGGCGGCACGCCTCCCTGGTGTCCACCTCGACCCCGCAGATCGAGCCGTACCCGCTCATGCGGATCGGCACGAGGGCCGTCATGGGCCACGACAAGTACTGGTCGCCCGGATACTTCCAGGAGGTCATGTCCCGGGTCGACCAGGTCGCGGTCATGACGTACGACTCCGGCCTGCCGCTGGAGTCGCTGTACGGCGGACACGTGGTACGGCAGGCGGAGCTGGCCCTGGACCTGGTGCCCGAGTCGAAGTCCCTGTTCGTCGGCGCCCCCGCCTACCACGACCACGGCGTCCCGTGGAGCGACGCGGCGGAGAGCGTCGCCGTGGCCGGCCAGGGCGCCAAGCTGGCGCTGTCGGAGCACGGCCCGCGCGAGCGGTTCGGGCTGGCGCTGTACGTGGACTTCGCGGCGACCGAGGAGGACTGGCGGGAGTACGAGGAAAACTGGTTATCCTGAAACCGGGCGTTGATTTGAGCGGCCACCTGAGTTATTGGTAGCCTGAGCAACTGCGTGTGGCGCGCCCTCTCTCGAGCCCGCGCGCTTCATCCACCACCTTTAGACTTCACCGAGGCTTCTTCGTGGCGAACATCAAGTCCCAGATCAAGCGCAACAAGCAGAACGAGAAGGCTCGCCTGCGCAACAAGGCTGTCAAGTCCTCTCTCAAGACCGCGGTCCGCAAGTTCCGCGAGGCCGCCGAGCAGGGCGACGTCGAGCAGGCCGCGGCGCTGCAGCAGGTGGCCGCCCGTCAGCTCGACAAGGCCGCCAGCAAGGGCGTCATCCACAAGAACCAGGCCGCCAACCGCAAGTCGGCGATCGCCAAGCAGGCCGCCGCGCTCGCCGCGGCCAAGTAGGCGCCGGTCCGGCCATAGGAGCGCCGCACTCCCTCACGGGGTGCGGCGTTTTCTGCTGCTCGGGCACAGTCCCAAGAGCAATGTCACAGTTTCAATATCACATACGCGTCGCCGGGCCGTATCTTCTCCGTCACCGTTGACATCGCGCTCTTGCCCTCGGTGACGCCCTCCCCAATCCTCCTGAGGAGCGGATGTTGGGGGGTCGGATGCGGGGGCCGTTGGTCGTCAAGCGCGCGTTCAGCGAGCCGCTCCTGCTGTTGGCCGCCTTCGGGTCCATCCTGCTGGCCACCACCACGCTCGTCGCGCTGACCATGTACGCCTCCTCCATCGCCGAGGCAGGCGTGCGCCGGACGATGGAGACCGCGCCGCTGCGCCAGGTGGCGGTGGCGGTGAGCGCCCCGGTGACGGGCGAGACGTTCCCGCGGCTCGACGCGGCGGTGCGCGGCCGGGTGACCGAGTCGCTCGGCGGCACGCCCGCCGCGTTCTCGACGAGCTTCCACTCCGACTCGTACACGATGCCGGGCCAGGAGGGCCGAGAGGTGCCGGAGCTGCTGCGGTTCGGCAGCTACGACGGTCTCGACGGGCATGCCCGGCTGGTGTCCGGCACGTGGCCGGAGCCCGCGGAGGACGGCGTCGTCGAGGCGGCGATCCCGCTGTCCGCGGCGTCGGCCTCCGGGCTGGAGAGCGGGCAGGAGATCACCGTGCGCGGCCGGCTCGACGGCAGGCCGGTGACGGTCCGGGTCACCGGCGTCTTCCAGCTCGCCGACCCGTACGGCGACCGCTGGGCCGGCGAGCAGCTGCTCAGCCGCGGGGTCGAGCACGGCGAGTTCACCACGTACGGGCCGTTGATGGTGCCGCGCGAGACGTTCCTGGCCCGCTTCGCCACCAACGTCGGCACGACCTGGACCGCCGTCCCCGACCTGAGCGCGATCACCCCGGAACGCCTGCGTCCGCTGGCCGCGGGCGTGAGCGGCCTGGCCGAGTCGCTCAAGGCGGACGGCTGCCCGAGTTGCACGGCCGTCACCCGCCTTCCCGGCATGCTGACCCAGCTCGACACCGCCTCGCTGGTGGCCCGCTCCACGATGCTGATCCCGGTGCTGCAGTTGCTGCTGCTCGCCGCGTACGCGCTGATGCTGACCGCCCGGCTGCTGGCCGACCACCGGCGGATGGAGGTGGCGCTGCTGCGCTCGCGAGGCGCCGGCACGCTGCGACTGGCGGCGCTGGCGGGCGGCGAGGCGCTGCTGGTGGCGGTGCCGTGCGCGGTGGCGGCGCCGCTGCTCGGGCCGCCGCTGCTGGCCGCGGTCAACGCGCTGCCGTGGATCGCGGCCAGCGGGGTGCGCCTGGCGCCGGCGGCGGACGCGGGCACGTTCCTGGTCTCGTCCGGCGTGGCCCTGGCCGCCGCCGTGCTGCTCACGCTGCCCGCCCTGGCGGGCGCGCGCCGCACCTACGTCGAGGAGCAGACCGCGCGCGGGCGCGGCGCGGGACGCGGCCTGATCGAGCGGGCGGGCGCGGACCTGGCGCTGCTCGCGGTGGCGGCGCTGGCGATCTGGCAGCTCCGGCACTACGGCTCGCCCGTCACCGGCACCTCCGGCGGAGGGCTGGGCATCGATCCGCTCATCGTCTCCGGGCCCGCGCTGGCGCTGCTCACCGGCGGCATGCTCGGCCTGCGGCTGGTGCCGCGCGTGTCCCGGCTGGCAGAGCGGATCACCGCCCGGCGGCCGGGGCTGGCGCCCGCACTCGGCGCCTGGCAGGTGAGCCGGCGTCCGCTCCGCTACGCGGGTCCCGCGCTGCTGCTCACGATGGCGATCGCGATCGGCATCGTGTCCATGGCCACCGCCGCCACCTGGCGGGGCTCCCAGCTCGACCAGGCGCGCCACCAGGCCGGCGCGGACCTGCGGCTGTCCGGCCCGCCGGACTCGCCCGAGCTGGGGTCGTCCGGGCGGGGCAGCGCGTTCGCGGCGCTGCCTGGCGTGACCACCGCCTCGCCCGCCTTCCGCGGCCAGGTGGAGGTGGGCGGCGAAGGGGCCGTCCTGCTCGCCCTGGACGCCGCCGAGCTGGAGGCGCTCTTCCGGCTCCGCCCCGACCTGTCGGCGCGGCCCGTCGCCGGCATGAGCCGCGCGCTGGCCGCGAACCGGCCCGCGGACGGGGGACTCGAACTGCCCGGCCGGCCCTCTGCACTCGCCGTCGAGGCGCGGATGGACCGCATCCTGCCACTGCGTGTCCGCGTCTCCGACTCTCTCGGCGTGTGGCGCGACCTGCCGCTGACCGCCGCCGGGAACGGCCGGCTGAGCGCTGATCTCAAAGGGCTGGCCGGGCGTAGTGGTGAGATCGCCTACCCACTGGCGGTGCGCGGTTTCACCGCCGGCGCCCCGGCGGAGGGCACGACGGTCGTCACGCTGTCCGGCCTGAGCGCCGACGGGCGGCCGGTCGGCGCGCCCGAGGTGCGGCTGGAGGTGACGGGCGAGCGGCCGGTCGCGGCCGGGTTCGCCCCGGTACGGGAGCGGCTCCCGCTGCCGGTCGTGCTCACCGCCGACCTCGCCGCCGCGAACAAGCTGGCGGCGGGACAGACCGGCCGGATCAACCTGGACCGCGAGGTCGTCGACGTCACCGTGGCCGGGGTCGTCGAACGGATGCCCACCACGGAGCCCGACCAGCCGGCCCTGCTCGCCGACTGGGGGACCCTGCAGGCGCACGGCCTGGCCACCGGGCAGCAGCCCAGGCCCGCCACCGAGTGGTGGCTGGCCGTCGAGGGCGGCGACACCGCGCCGGCCGCGCGGGAGCTGCGCGGCCATCCCGAGTGGGACGTCACCGTGACCGACCAGCGCGAGCTGGCCGCCGGGCTGCGCGACGACCCGCTGGCCAGCGGGCTGCAGGGGGCGCTCATCCTCGGCTTCCTGTCCGCGCTGGTGTTCGCCGCGCTCGGCTTCCTGGTGAACGCGGCCGTGGCCGCCCGCGAGCGGATGGCCGAGTTCACGATCCTGCGCGCGCTCGGCGTCAGCTCCCGGCAGGTGTTCGGGCTGCTGGCGGTCGAGCAGGCGTTCGTCATCGTGCTCTCGCTGGTGGCCGGTACGGCGCTGGCCGTCGTGGTGGGCGGCCTGGTGGTGCCGCACATCGTGCTGACCGGGCAGGCGTCGGCGGTCACGCCCGAGGTGCTGCTCGACATCCCATGGGGAGCGACCGCGGCCCTGCTGGCCGGGGTGGCGGCCGTGCTGTTCGCGATCGTGGCCGTCCTGGCGCGCAACCTGCGCCGCCAGGGCCTCGGCCGGGTGCTGCGCATCGGGGAGGACCAGTGAGGGTGCTGCGGCTCGCCCGGGCGCACCGGGGCGCGGTGGCCGTGCTCGCGCTGCTCGTGCTGAGCGCGTGCGTGCTCGTGGCGGGGCTGCCGCGTACCATGCAGGCCGCCTTCGACGGCGCGCTGCGCCAGTCGCTGGCCGCCGCGCCCGCCTACCAGCGGGACGTGGCCGTGGAGCTGCGCTCGTCAGGTCCGGAGAGCGACCTGCGCGAGCCGTCGCAGTTTGCCTCGTACGGGGAGCAGTACCGGGATCTGGTGCCGGAGCCGCTGAGCGGCCTGCTCGGCGGCGCCGGGCACGCCAGCGCCAAGACGTACGACACGCCGGTGAACGGTTCCGGCGGTCGCACGTACCTCAATCTCGGCTGGCTGTCCGACGGGGAGCGGCGGGTGGAGTGGGCCGAGGGCCGGGCTCCCGGGAGCGTCGGCACGACGCGGTGGCAGGGGCAGACGGTGCCGCTGTACGAGGTGGGGGTGTCGGCGGAGGCCCGCGACATGATGGGGCTGAAGGTCGGCGACCTGAAGATCCTCGGCGAGAGCGACTTCGCGGCCGTGAAGGTCGTCGGCGTCTTCCGCGCCCGTGACGCGGGTGACGACTACTGGTCGCACAACGGTGAGATCCTGCACGTCACGCGGCTGCAACCGCCGGGCTCGCTCGACTACGAGCACTACACCACCGCGCTGATCGCCGACGCCGGGCTGGCCCGGCTGAGCGGCGCGGACCGGAATCTGTCCTACCGCTGGGTCCTGCCGGTGGACGCCGCCCGGACCGGAGCGCGTCAGGTGGACGAGCTGGACGCGGCCGTCACGGAGTTCGAGCGGGTGCTGAAGGTGCAGCCCGGCCTGGTGTCCGGCACCGTCGTCTCCACCGGGCTGCCCGGGCTGCTGGACGGGTTCCGCGCCGCGCTGGCGACCGCGCAGACCGTGATGTTCCTGGTGCTCGGCGGGTTGCTCGTGGTGGCGGTCGGCGTGATCCTGCTGGCCGTGCGGCTCCTCGTCGACCGGATGGACCGGGCGCTGTCGCTGACGCGGGCGCGCGGCGGGTCGCTGCGGCAGGTGGCGGGGACCGGCGCCGGGCTGGTCGCCGTGGTGATCGGGCCGGCCGCCGCCGCCGGGTACGCGCTCTCGTACCTCTTCCCCGGGCCGGTGCCGCCGGTCGTGCACGCCGGGCCTGTCGCGGTGGCGGTGGCGGCGGTGGCGTTCGCCGCCGCGCGGATCGCCGTCGCCCACCGGGCGCCGCTGCACGAGCGGCGTGAGGACGTGGTGGCGGCCCAGCCGTCCACCCGGCGGATCACGCTGGAACTGCTGGTCGTCGGGCTCGCCCTGGCGGGCGCCTACCTGCTGCGCACCCGGGGCACGGCCGCCGGAGGGCTGGACCCGTTCCTGCTGGTGGTGCCGCTCGCGCTCACGCTGGCCGCCGCGCTGATCACCATGCGCTGCTACCCGTACCCGCTGCGCCTGCTGGTCCGGGCCGCCGCCGGGGGCCGGACCGCGGTGGCCTTCCTGGGGCTGACGCGGGCGGCCAGGACGGGCTCGTCCGGTGTGCTGCCGGTGCTGATCCTGCTGCCCGCGCTGGGCGTGTCGGTGTTCGCCTCGGTGATCTCCGGCAGCGTGGCGAGCACGCAGCGGCTGGCCTCGTGGCAGGCCGTCGGGGCGCCGGTCAAGATCACCTCCGATCGGGAGCTCACCGCCGGGGAGGTCGAGCGGGTGCGTCAGGTGCCCGGCGTGGCCCGGGTCGTGCCGGTACAGCTCGCCGACGTGCAGGTCGGCCACACGGCGGAGCGGGCCGAGGTGATCGCCGTCGACCTGGCCGGGTGGCGGGAGCTGGTGGCGGGCGCTCCGGTCAGCCTGCCCGCGCCGCCCGCGGCCGGTTCCGGCATCCCCGCGCTGGTGTCGCACGAGCTGCGCGGGCGCGGCACGTTCGAGATCGGCTGGCAGTCGCGGCTGACGATCACCACCAGGGACGTGGTCACCGCGGTGCCGGGCTTCTTCACCGAGGGCAAGTTCATCGTGCTGCCGTTCGACGTGAACCCGCGGCCGGTGGTCAACGCGCTGCTCGTCTCCGGCGCCGCCGACCGGGCCGCGCTGGCGCGGGCCGTGCCGGACGCCCGGGTGGAGACGCAGGCGGCGACGCTGGCCGCCATCCAGGCCGACCCGATGACCGGCACCGTCAGCGCCACGCTGCTCGTGGTGACGGTGGCGCTCGCCGGGTACGCGCTGGTCGCGGTCCTCATCACGCTGGTGATCGGCGCCGCCGACCGGGCCAGGGCGCTGTCGCTGCTGCGCACCCTGGGCCTGTCCGACCGCCAGGCGCGGCGGCTCACCGTGCTGGAGATCCTGCCGATGGTCCTGATCACCGCGCTGGTCGGGCTCGGCCTCGGGCTCGGCCTGCCGGCCGCGCTCGGCCCCGGCATCGACCTGTCCGCCTACGCCGGCGGGCTGGCCGTCGGCGGCTACGATCTCGACCTGACCACCCCGGCCGCGCTGGCCGCCGGGCTCGCCGTCGTCGCCGTGCTCGGCGCGTACGCGCACGCCGCCATCAGCCGACGCCGCGACGTGAGCGCCGTCCTGAGAGTGGGAGACCTGTCTTGAACCCGACATTGTCCGAGCTGGAGGCGGAGGCCGGCCGGGAGAAGGCCGCTTTCGGAGGTGACGCGCACATCGTCTGCGACAACCTCGTACGCATCTACAAGACCGAGGGCGTCGAGGTGGTCGCGCTCCAGGGCCTCGACCTGGTCGTGGAGAAGGGCGAACTGCTCGCCATCGTGGGCGCGTCCGGGTCCGGCAAGTCGACGCTGCTCAACGTGCTGTCCGGGCTGGACGTGCCGACCGCCGGGGTGGCGCGGGTCGCCGGGATGGACCTGCTGGCGATGACCGCCAAGGACCGGCTGCGCTACCGGCGCGAGGTCGTCGGGTTCATCTGGCAGCAGACCGCGCGCAACCTGCTGCCCTACCTGACGGGGCGGGAGAACGTCGAGCTGCCCATGGTGCTCGCGGGCCGGCGGCGCGGCGAACGGGCGGCCGAGCTGCTCGACCTGATGGGCGTGAGCCACTGCGCCGGCCGCAAGCCGCCGGAGATGTCCGGCGGCGAGCAGCAGCGGGTCGCCATCGCCGTCGCGCTCGCCAACGCGCCGCAGCTCATCCTCGCCGACGAGCCGACCGGCGAGCTCGACAGCGAGACGTCCGAGGAGGTGTTCGGCGCGCTGCGCAGGGCCAACCGCGAACTGGGCGTCACCGTGGTCGTCGTCACCCACGACCCGCTCGTGTCCGAGCAGGTCGACCGCACGATCGGCATCCGCGACGGGCGCACCAGCAGCGAGACGCTGCGCCGCGAGGGCGCCGAGGGGCAGATCGTCGCCGAGGAGTACGCGGTGCTCGACCGGGTGGGACGGCTCCAGCTGCCCCGCGACTTCACGAACGCGCTCGACATGGAACGCCGTGTCCGGCTGGAACTGGAGAGCGACCACATCGGGGTGTGGCCGGTACGGGAGGAGCCCGCCGATGAGCGGTGAGCCGTTGGTCGTGGTCGAAGGGCTGCGCAAGGTCTACCGGACGGGGCCGGAGGAGGTCGTGGCGCTGCGGGAGGTGTCGTTCGAGGCCTACCCGGGCGAGCTGATCGCCGTCCGGGGGCGGTCGGGGTCCGGCAAGACGACGCTGCTCAACCAGGTGGGCGGGCTGGACCGGCCCGACGCCGGGCGGGTGGTGGTGGCCGGGCAGGAGGTCACGGCGCTGCCCGAGGACGCGCTGCTGGCGCTGCGCCGGGACGTGATCGGGTTCGTGTTCCAGTCGTTCGGGCTGATCCCCGTGCTGTCGGCGGCCGAGAACGTGGGCGTGCCGATGCGGCTGGCCCGCATCCCGGTCGAGGAGCGGGAGAAGCGGGTCCGCACCCTCCTCGCCCTCGTCGGGCTGGACAAGCACGCCAACCAGCGCCCGTACGAGCTGTCGGGCGGTCAGCGGCAGCGGGTGGCCATCGCCCGGTCGCTGGCCAACCGGCCGCGCCTGCTGGTGGCCGACGAGCCGACCGGACAGCTCGACTCGCAGACGGGACGGCAGATCATGGAACTGCTGCGCGCCCTGGTCCGCAGCGAGGGCGTCACCGCCCTGGTCGCCACCCACGACCCGAACCTGATCACGCTGGCCGACCGGGTGCTGGAGATCAGCGACGGCACGCTGCGGGAGGCCGCGCTCCAGGAATCCTGACCCGGCGGCGGGCCCGCGTAATCCGCCGGTGGGACCCTGGCCGGGTCGCCGTGTGCGGAGTTCAATGGGAGCGTGGTTGACGACCGCGATCCCACCGGACGACCGCTGGCGGCCCTGCCCGTCCCCCCACATGAGGAGCCGCCCCCGCCGCCCCCGTGGAAGCCCGCCGAGGAACAGGTCGTCGAGGCGTTCTCAGAGGTGCGCCGCCATCCGCGTGCCGTTCTGTGGCGCGCCGCGGTGGTGGCCGTCCCGGCTCTCCTCGCACAGTCGCTGCTGGCGCGCGTCATCGAGCGGCCGGCGATCTGGCACGAGTACACGTTCCTGTGGACACGGTTCGCCGACGCGTTGAGCGCGATCGCGATCCTCGCGGTGAACAGCGCCGCGATCGTCGTGCTCAGCGGTCTGCTGGCGCCCACGGTCATCGGCGCGAACTCCCCGCCGGGCACGTGGCGCGGCCTGGCCCGGCTGTGCGGGCTGACCTTCCTGCTGACTTCCCTGGGACTGGCGATGTACGCGCTCTTCCCGGTCGCCGCCGAGCGGGACATACCGGTGTCCGGCTTCCCGGGAGCCGGGCCGCTGTTCTTCCTGGCCGCCCTCTTCGTGGTCGCCGCCGTGGAGATCCGGTTCGCCTTCGCCGCGCCCGGCGTCACGGTGAAAGGGCTGGGCGGCCGGCAGGCCGTCAAACTGTCCCGGCGGCTGACCCGCGGCCAGTTCCTCAAGATTCTCTCCGCCCGCTGCGTGCTGCGGGCGCTTCTCGAAGGCTTCGGCGGGATCCTCGGCGCGGCCGTGCTGTTACGCGCCACGGGCGACGACCCGGCCGGCGGTCTCGGGCCGGCCGGGTGGACCGTGCTCGTCGCCGTCAAGTGGGCCATGCTCACCTGCGTCCTCGCGACCGCGTCGATGCTCGCCGTGGTGCAGTTCGCCGACCAGGACAAGCGGCTGAGCCGCGAGGACGCCACCGGGGAGCCGTCGTGACGGCCGCCGCCCACCCGCCACCGCCGCTCGCGCCCCGGAACATCCTGGAGATCTGGGCGACCGCCGTCCTGCTGCTGCGCCGCCATCCGCTCCCGTTCGTCGGGTCCGCGCTCGTCCTCACCCTCGCGGGCGACCTGGTCCTGTGGGCGTGGAGCGCGCTGGTCACCCCGCTGACGACCTCCGGCGCCACGCGGGAACAACTCGTCCAGTTGTCGGTGCTGTCGCTCCTGCTCGGCCAGGCCGTCGTCCTGGCGGTCTTCGCACTGACCGGGGCTCTGCAGGCGGTCCTCGTGGTGCAGGCGCTCACCGGGGAACCGGTGACCATCCGCACGGCGCTCCGCCTGCTGGCCCGCAGGATACGGCCGGTGCTCGGGGTGACCGCGCTGCTGACCGTGGTGCCGCAGCTGGTGGTCCTCGGGCTGATCGCGGCGCTCGGAGCCTTTTTCTGGTACGGGCTTCGCCCTCTGGCCGACGGGGACGCCCCTGCGGACCCGGCGGTGGTTTCCGAGGTCCTGTCCTTGCTGCCGTACACCTGGCAGATCACCACGCTGCCGCTGCTGGTCTGGCTGATGATGGCGCTGGCTCTGCTGTTCGCGCCGGTCACGGCCGCGCTGGAGCCGCTCCGCCTCGGTGGCGCGCTGCGTCGCTCCGCCCTCCTGGTGGGCAACAACCTGCCGCGGGTCCTGGGGATGCTCCTGCTCGAACTCCTCGCCACGGTGGCGATCGTGGTGACCTTCCTCCTGCCGATCTGGCTCACCGCCGTGCTCGCACTGGCGCTGCTTCTCGGCCAGGTCCCGGCGACACCCGAGTGGGTGGACGTGGTGACGTACGTGCCGACGACTGTGGCCACCGCCGCCTACTACGCCTGGCTGGTGGCCGTCCTCGTCCTGCTCTACGTCGACGTACGGGTACGCAAGGAAGGGCTCGCGGCGGACCTGCGGGAACGTAGCACGGCGGGACGTGACCAGGCGGAGGACCTGCGGGAACATCGCCCGGCCGGATGTGACCAGGCCGAGAACCTGCGGGAACGCCGCGCGACCGGACGTGACCAGGCCGAGGACCGCCCGGAGGTTCCCTAACGGCCGGTGCGGCTGGCCACGATGACCTGGACGGTGTGCTCCAAGGCGTAGGCGGGGTCGGCGCCTGCACCCTTGACCTGCTCGTCGGCGTCGGCCACGGCCTGCATGGCGCGCGAGAGCCCTTCCGGCCCCCACCCCTTGACCTGTTTCCTGACCCGTTCGATCTTCCACGGCGGCATGCCCAGGTGGCTCGCCAGCTGCCCGCCCCGCAGGTTGCGCGGCGCCCCGGCGACCTTGGCGATGGACCGCAGCCCGCCCGCCAGCGCGCTCACCAGCAGCACGGGCGCGACCCCCGTGCTCAAAGCCCACCGCAACTGCTCCAGGGCCTCGCCGAGCCGCCCCTCGACGGCCGAGTCCGCGACGTTGAACCCGGTCACCTCGGCGCGCCCCCTGTGGTAGCGCGCCACCGCCGCCGGAGTGATCGTCTTGTCTTCCGTGTCGAACATCAGCTGGTTGCACGCGGCGGCCAGCTCCCGCAGGTCGTTGCCCACCGCCTCCAGCAGCGCCTGGGCGGCCTCCCCCGAGATGCCCCGCCCGGCCCGTCTGAACTCGCCCTTGACGAACTCCAGCCGCTCCCCCGCCTTGGTCACCTTGGTGACGGTGACCACCTCGGCCCCGGCCTTCTTCACCCCGTCGACCAGCGCCTTGCCCTTGACCCCGCCGGGATGCGCCAGCACGAGCACCACGTCGTCGGACGGCCGCTTGGCGTAGGCGACGACCTCCGCGATCACGTCCTTGCCCAGGTCGTGCGCGGACCTGATGACCACGACGGTCCGGTCTCCGAACAGCGAAGGCGACGTCAACTGCGTCAGCTCCCCCGCCGTCACCTTCGACCCGACGAGATCGTGCACCTCGGCCCCGGCATCCATGGCCCGCGCCGCAGCGACCACCTGGCTTACGGCCCGCTCCGCCAGCAACTCCTCATCCCCGACGACCAAGGTCACAGGTGCCGGATCGCTTCCCGCCATGTCGAGCAGCATCCCACGCCCTCCCCCCATCCCAAAACGCAGAGACACCAACCCACCCCGGCCACACCCGTGGGAGCGGTCGGTGGTCGGTTCAGTCCGGCCATACCCGTGGGAGCGACCGGTGGTCGGTTCCGCTCTGGGGCGGTCAGCGTCCGCGCGATACCACCGCGAGGGCTCCTTCCTGGTCGACGATCGCGACATCGCCCGACTTGTCCGTACGGTAGACGCGGGCGCCCATACGGTTCAGCAGGCTGAGGGTGGACGGGGCGGGGTGGCCGTAGCCGTTGCCGGCTCCCACGCTGACCAGTGCCGCACGGGCCTGAACCGCCGCGAAGAAGGCCGGGACCTGCCGAGGCGATCCGTGATGCGGGACCTTGAAGATGTCGGCCCTCGGCAGGGAGTCACGCAGGAGCCGGTGCTGGGCCTCCGACTCGATGTCGCCGCTCAGCAACGCCGACCCCGCGCGCCAGCGGACGTGCAGGACGATGCTCGCGTTGTTGGCGGCACTGCCCTCCCCCGGCCCGTCCGCCGCCGCTGACTCGGGCGCGAGCACGGTCAACTCGGACGGGCCGAGCCGCCACCGGGTGCCCGGCTGCGCGGTGTGCTCGGGGATACGGCGGCGCGCCAGGCCGGCGCTGAGACGGGCGCTCTGCGGCGCGGACGCGCGGTGCGGGCTGGTGATGACCGCTCCCACCCGCCGATCACGCTGCACGCCTGCCAGGCCGTTGACGTGGTCGCCGTGCGGGTGCGTGAGGATCACCAGGGGCACGTCCCGAACGCCGAGCCGCCGCAGGCACCGGTCCATGACGGCCGGGTCGGGGCCGGCGTCGACGACCACACCTTGGCCGGGACCGGCCGCGATGACCAGCCCGTCGCCCTGGCCGACGTCGCACATCACCATTAGCCATCCTCTGGGCGGCCAGGGCGTGGCGATGGGCCTGATCACGAGCACCGCGATCAGAACCCCGGCCGCGACGGCCAGCAAGACGGCCCGCCCCGCCCGCCGCCTCAGCAGCACCACCGCCACGGCGGCGGCGGCCGCCAGCAACCCGAGCCCCGCGATCCCCTGCGGCCAGGGCACGCTGGCCAGCGGGATGCCGACCGCCCACCGGGAGACCACGATGATCCAGCCGACCGCGTACCCTGCCGGAACCACCAGCGCCTGCGCCGCCTCCGGCCAGAACGGCGCGATCAGCGCCGCCACGAACCCCAGCAGGGTCGCGGGCGCCACAGCCGGCCCCGCCAGCAGGTTGGCCGGCACCGCCACCAGGCTGATCTGACCCGACATGAGCACCAGCACGGGGGTGACGGCAGCCTGCGCCGCAGCGGTCACCACCACCGCCTCCGCCGCCCACCGAGGCCACCGCACCCGGCGCCGCCCCACCGCCCGTCGTTCCACCACAGACCGCGGACAGGAGTCACCGGGACGCGCCAACCCCACCGCCTTCTCTCCCCCACCCACCCCAAAACCAGAACCCACCCCAGGCTCGAACCCCCTCAACCCAGGACCCCGACTCACCGCAGCAGAGAACTCCCCCGCCCCCGCCTCTCCGCCCACTCCAGAACCGGGACGCGCCCCAGGCGCGAAGCCCTTCGCCTCCGCTTCCCGACCCACCCCACAACCGGGACGCGCCCCAGACGCGAAGCCCTCCAGCCTCGTCGGCGGACTTCCACCCCCACTCACCCCAGAACCAGGGCTAGCCGCAGCCGAGAAGTCCCCCAACGCCGCCTCCCGACCCGCCCCAGAACCGGAACGCGCCGCAGACGTGAAGCCCTTCGACTCCGCCTCCCGACCCACCCCACAACCGGGACGCGCCCCAGACGCGAAGCCCTCCGGTCTCACGCGGGCACTTCCACCCCCGCCCACCCCAGAACCCGAACTCGCCGCAGCCAGGAAGTCCCACGACCTCGCGTCCCGGCCCAGCCCTGAACCGGGATGCGCCAGACGCATGGAGTCTTCCGGCTCCGGGGCTGGGCACGCTTTCCTGCCCGACCCGGAGACGGGACGGGCCGCAGGCGCGTGGGTTGCTGGGCCTGGGGCGGTGGGAGGGGGATGTGCGGTGGGGTCGCCGGTGAGGCGGGTGCGCCAGCGAGGGGCCAGGAGGAGGATGCCGGCTGTGGCCGTCACCGAGAGGGCGAAGCCGTAGGAGCGGGCCAGGTCGGGGACGAACAGGATGAGCAGCAGGACGGCGGCGGACAGTGCGGCGACGCCGTCCTTGGCCCGGCCGGTGCCCAGGGCCAAAGCGGCCACCAGACCCATCAGGAGGGCGCGCAGGACGCTGGGGGACGGCCGGGCCACGATGGCGAAGGCGATCATGGCAAGGGCGGCGAAGGCGGCTCTGGGGGCGAGGGGTAGCCCGGCCAGCCGGCAGAGGCCGAGGGCGGCACTCGCGACGATCGCCAGGTTGGCGCCGCTCACGGCGTTGAGGTGGCTCAGGCCCGCTTCCCTGAGATCCTCGTCGACCTGGGGGTCCAGCCGCGAGACGTCGCCGACCACCAGGGCCGGGAGGAGGCCACGCTGGTCAGGCGGGAGGACGCCGGCCGCCTCACGCAGGCCGCTGCGGAACTCGCCTGCCACCGTGTGGACGGGCGAAGGGGGCGTGAGGATCTCGGGCGGGTCTCGTACCAGGAGGATGGCGGCGACGAGGCCGGGCGAGGTGGGCTCGGCGAGGCGGCCCCTGACGTGGAGACGCTGGCTCGGGAGGAGCGGTCGCCATTCCGCGCCGTTGGCGAAGACCACGATCGGGGTGTGGACGGAGATGCGGCGGGTGCCGGTGCGGAGGATCTCCAGGTTGGCCTCGACGACGATGCTGTCCCGCTGGAACAGGCCAGGCTTGGGGCGCCTGACCTTGGGATCGTCGGTGAGGGTGATCTCGGCGGTGATGGACGCGCCCTCGGCGGCCAGCTCGGCGACGGGGCCGGTGGTGATGGCGTGCAGGCGGAGCGCGATCGAACCGCTGGTGGCTGCGACGCTGATCAGCACCGCGACCATGGTGTTGCGGCGGGCCGTGCTCCGCGCGAACCGCCAGGCCACCGGCGAGCCGGCCGCCGCGAGAAGGCACGTGAGGACGGCGACCTGGACGGGGCAGCCGAGGAGAACGAGAGCGGTGGCCCACGCGGCGGCCGCCGGGATCACGAGCGGCCAGAAGTGGCCCCCGCCACCCTCACCACGGCTCGACGCCCGCTCGTGACCCGCCGCCCCGCCACCTTCGCTGCCGCCGAACCTCGCCCCACCGATCTTCCCGACCCTGAACCTCGCCCCACCAAACTTCCTGACCCCGAACCTCGCCGCACCAGGCTTCCCGAGGCCGGTTCTTCCGCCACCGGACCTCCCGACGCCGAGCCCCCCAGCACCGATCCTTCTGACGCCGGATCTTCCACCACCGAACTCCCCCAGAGTGGACTTCCTGCGGCCGAACGTCCGGCCACCGAACTTTCCGACGGCGGGCTTCCTGCGGTCGAACTTCGCGCCACCGAATGCCCCGCCACTGAACCTCCCGACGCTGGACTTCTCGCCGCCGCCCCTCGCGCCACCGAACCTTCCGCCGTCGAACCCCCCGACGCTGGACTTTGCGCCGCCGAACCTTCCGCCGCCGAAGCTCCCGACGGTGGACTTCCCGCCGCCGGATCCGGGCCTGCTGCCTTCGCCACCTTCCGCCCTGCCGCTGCCAGGCGGGGCGTCAACACGATCGTTCTCGTTGGGAGTCGGAGTGCTGGACTTCCCGCCGTCGAACGTCCCGACGCTGGACTTCCCGCCGCTGAATGCGGGCCTGCTGCTTTCGCCGCCCTCCGCTCTGCCGCTGCCGGGTGCGGCGTCGACACGATCGTTGGGGGTCTGGGTGGTGGTGGCTGAGGGACGGATCGGGATCGGCATCAGATGCGGACCTTCGGCTTGATCTCCTCGAACCGCCGGGTACCGATGCCGCTGACCTCGCGGAGTTGGTCGACGCTGGTGAAGCCACCGTGGCTGGTGCGGAAGTCGACGATGCGGGAGGCCAGGACCTCGCCCACGCCGGGGAGTTGTTCGAGCTGGTCCAGGGTGGCGGCGTTGAGGTCGATGACGGCGGCTTCGGGTGCGGCGGCGGAGCCCGGCTCAGCCGCGGGGGCGCCGACCATGATCTGCTCACCGTCAACGAGGCGTCTGGCCAGGTTGAGAGTGCCCAGAGGGGCGCCCCGGCGGATGCCTCCGGCGGCGGTGATCGCGTCCTGCACGCGGGAGCCGGTAGGCAGGGGGTAGACGCCCGGCTCACGGACCTTGCCGGCGACGTGGACGGTCACCTTGGTCGTCGGGGTGGTGGCGGGCGCCGCGCTGGAAAGTGGAGCCGGGTCGGGCAGGGGCTCGGGGACCGGCTGGGCGCGCCAGAGGAGGAAGCCCGCCACCAGGACCGCCGCGGCGCCGAGGGCCAGCAGGACACGCAGGCCGGGCCGCCCGGGGTCCAGGGCGGGAGCGGCGGCCCGGAAGGCCTCGAAGGACTCGGGCACCCCGGCGGAGAACGGGGCACGCTCGGAACCGGTGAGAGAACGGAGCCGGGACTCGGCGATGGTCCGCTCGGACGTCGAATCTTGGGCGCGCACGGCCGGAAAGGTACGGGGCAGCCCGGTGCCCGACACGTCCCGAGCGAGGTTCTGTGGACAACGACGCCTTGTTCACAGGCCCTACGGCGAGCCCAGCGGAAGGAAGACACCCGGTACGGCGGCCGACCCGAGGGGTTCCGAAAAGCCGCACCCTGGACATCAAGCAGGGCGCGGCGCTGGCGCCCCAGGGTTCCGGAAAAGCCCTCGACCGCCACACCCGTGACGTCAAGTGGGCATGGCGTCGGCGCCCCGGGGTCACGAAAAGCCGCACCCAAGACGACAGGCTGGGAGCGGTACCAGCGCCTCAGGTTCCCAAAAGCCGCACTCGAGAAATCAAGCTAGGCACAGAGCCAACCCCCGGGTTCCCGAAAAGTCTTGGACCCCCCGGTCCCGCGCGAACCTCCCCGTCGCGACAAACCCTCCCAAGCCCTCGACACGACCACCCCCGGCTACGACGTCGGAGAGATCGTGATGCCCAGCATGCCCGGCCCCACGTGGACCCCGATCACCGCGCCCACCTCCACCACCCGGATCCCCACCGGCCCGCGCACCCGCTTGGCCAGGTTGGCGGCGAGGGACTCGGCGCGGTCAGGGGCGGCCAGGTGCTGGACGGCGATCTCGACCGGCTCGTCGCCCGCCTCCTCCACCGCCAGGTCCTCCAGGCGCGTGAGGGCGCGGGCCGAGGTGCGGACCTTCTCCAGCAGGGCGATGCGCCCGTCCGTCAGGTGCAGCAGAGGCTTGATCATGAGGGCCGAGCCCAGCAGCGAGGCCGCCGCGCCGATCCGGCCGCCACGGCGCATGTGGTCCAGCGTGTCGACGTAGAAGAAGGTCCGCGTGCGGGCGGCGCACCGGGTGGCCGCAGCCGCCACCGAGTCCAGGGACTCCCCCGCCTCGGCGGCGCGGGCCGCCGCCAGGACGGGGAAGCCGACACCCATCCCGATCGAGCGGCTGTCCACGACCGTAACCGGCAGCGGCGCCTCGCGTGCCGCCGTCCTGGCCGCCTCCACCGTGCCGGACAGGTCTCCCGACAGGTGGATGGACACGGCGCTCGCCGCGCCTCGCGCGGCGAGCGCGGCGTAGCAGGACGCGAAGCGCTCCGGCGCGGGCCGCGAAGTGGTTGCTGTGGCGAAATTTCCGGCGAACTCGGGCTCATCCCAGGACTGATCACCGGAAATCACCTGTACGGGGACAACAGCGACGCCCGGCACCTCAGGCAAGTAAGCGGTGGAATCCGTGACTACGGCGACAGCGGGCGGCATACCCCGACTTTAACTACTGAACCGGCGTCCCACCCCGCCAGACGCGGCGCGGCTTGAGGCCGAAGGACCAGGCGAAGGCGCCCTCGTGGTCGGCGTCCCACTGGACGATGTCGGCGAGGCGTCCCGGCTGCAGCACCCCTCGGTCGGGAGCGCCGAGGACGGTCGCGCCGCCCAGCGTCGCCGCGCGCAGCGCGTCGTTGACGCTCATCCCGAACGCCGACACCGCCATCGCGATGACCAGCGACATCGAGGTGATGCCGCAGTAGCCGGGGTTGTGGTCGCTGCCGAGCGCGATCTGCACGCCGTGCTTGATCATCTGGCGGACCGGCGGCAGGTGGCCGCGCTGGAGGGCGGTGGCGGGGCAGACGACGGCGGGCACCCCGTAGCGGGACATGATCGCGATGTCCTCTTCGGACATGTGGTGCAGGCCGTCGGCGGAGGCGCAGCCGAGCTCGGCGGCGAGCTGCACGGCGCCGCGGCGGCTGAAGAGGCCGGCGTGGATGCGCGGCAGCAGGCCGACGTTGCGGCCCGAGGCGAGCACCCAGCGGGACTCCTCGGTGGTGAAGTGGCCCTCGTCGCAGTAGACGTCGACGCTGTCGGCGCCGGCCGCGGCCGCGTCGGCGCACCAGGCGCCCACGGCCTCGACGTATTCACGCTGGCGGCCGAAGTATTCGGGAGGCACGACGTGCGCCGCGAGGAAGGTGACGTGCACCCGCGGCATCATCGGCTCCTTCTCCAGCTCGCGCAGGAGCCGTACGTCGGCCAGCTCGCCGTCGCGGGTGAGGTGGTAGCCGGTCTTGGCCTCGACGGTGGTGGTGCCGTTGAGCAGCCAGCCGCGCAGCCGCTCGCGCACGCCGTTGCAGAGCGTCCACGGGTCGGTGCCGCGCGTCACGGTGACGGTCGAGCCCACGCCGCCGCCCGCGGCGGTGATCGACGCGGAGGTCGAGCCGCCGGTGCGGATGGCCAGCTCGGCGTAGCGGTTGCCGGCGTAGACGGGGTGGGTGTGGGCGTCGATGAGGCCTGGGGTGACGAGCGCGCCGCTCAGGTTTTCGACGTGGTCGACGTCGACGATGTCGTCGACGACGCCGGGGACGCTCTGCGGCAGGTCAGGCGCCCGGCCGACCCACGCGATGCGGTCGTTGTGCACGAGGATGGCGGCGTTGCTGAGGACCTCGTTGCCGGTCCACAGGCGGCCGATGTTGGTCAGCAACCGAACGGTCACCGCATCACCGCCCCACGCGGGAGCAGCACGCAGCGCACGGCCTCCGCCGCGCCCACTGAGTCCGCTCCGGGTCCGGACGACATGGGGGTCTCCTGCTCTCATCCGCAATGCTGTAGCGGTGACCGTATCGCCGGACTCATGATCCGGCGATTTCAGTTCAGTTACGTTATTTCACAAGCGGGCTTGCTGTACAGGGTTATCCGGAAGAAAGCCCACTCATCCCAGACGCCACACCCTCAACCACAGGCCCCCGCGTGCTCCATCGTGCGCAGCAGCCGTCATCCCTTAACCCGTGTCATTAAGCCGAAAGGCTCGGCTAATCCTAGCAATCCCAGCGTTGCGGGACCACTGCCGCGTTTGGGCAGCCCTGGCCACTTTGTGACCAGAGCTGCCCTCGCGTGCCGTTAAGAGACTCGTTCGACCGGCTTGCCTACGCGCATCAGCTCCTGGTAGAGGCTCGGCAGCACGCGGGCGTGCAGGATGGTGCCCTCCTCGACGTGGTCCACCGAGAGCACCTCGCCCTCCTTGTGGGCCCGCGAGATCAGGTCGCCCCGGTCGTACGGGACGAGCAGCGCGACCTCGTGGTCGAGCCGCGGCAGGCTGCGCTCGATGAGGGCCAGCAGCTCGGGGATGCCGGCGCCGGTGCGGGCGGACACCACGACGCTGTCGCGCTCGCGTCGCGTCAGGCGGTCGAGCACCTCCTGGTCGGCCGCGTCGGCCTTGTTGATCACCACGATCTCCGGCAGGTCGGACGCGCCCTCGATGGTCCCGAAGACCTCGCGCACGGCGGCGAGCTGGCCCTCGGGGTCGGGGTGCGAGCCGTCGACCACGTGGAGGATCAGGTCGGCGTCGCCGACCTCCTCCAGCGTCGACCGGAACGCCTCGACGAGCTGGGTCGGCAGGTGGCGGACGAACCCGACGGTGTCGGCGATCGTGAACAGCCTGCCCTCGGGCGTGCGCGAGCGGCGCACGGTCGGGTCGAGGGTGGCGAACAGCGCGTCCTCCACCAGCACGCCCGCTCCGGTGATCCGGTTGAGCAGCGAGGACTTGCCCGCGTTGGTGTAGCCGGCGATGGCGACCGCGGGCACCTCGCGCTGCTGGCGGCGCTGGCGCATGGTGTCGCGGGAGGTGGACATGCCCTTGATCTGGCGGCGCAGCTTGGACATCCGCTCGCGGATGCGGCGGCGGTCCAGCTCGATCTTGGTCTCACCGGGGCCGCGGCCGCCGATGCCGATGCCGCCGGCCGCCCGGCCGCCGACCTGGCGGGACAGGTTGCCGCCCCAGCCGCGCAGGCGCGGCAGGAGGTACTGGAGCTGGGCGAGCTCGACCTGGGCCTTGCCCTCCCGGCTCTTCGCGTGCTGGGCGAAGATGTCGAGGATCAGCGCCGTACGGTCGATGACCTTCACCTTGACGATGTCTTCGAGCTGGCGGAGCTGGCCAGGGCTCAGCTCGCCGTCGCAGATCACCGTGTCGGCGCCGGTCGACTCGACCACGTCACGCAGCTCCAGCGCCTTGCCGGAGCCGATGTAGGTGGAGGGGTCGGCGAACTTGCGGCGCTGGATCAGGCCTTCGAGGACCTGGGAACCCGCGGTCTCGGCCAGGAGCTTCAGCTCCTGGAGCGAGTTCTCCGCGTCCTCGACCGTGCCCGAGGTCCAGACCCCGACCAGGACGACCCGCTCGAGTCGCAGCTGCCGGTACTCGACCTCGGAAATGTCTTGAAGTTCAGTGGAGAGGCCTGCGACGCGCCGTAGCGCCTGGCGCTCCTCGAGGTCCATCTCGCCGGTCTCGTACTCTTCGATCGCGGGGTTTTCGTGCATTCGTGTCATCTCTAATAGGAAACGTCTGGACACCTCGGTGTCTTCCCCGATCGTGGCACGACATCCTCACCGCCAACACCTGATTATTGCGGCAACACGCTGACGTCGCCCGATCCGGCGCTGACCTTGATCTTGCGAGGCGCGTTCTGCTCGTCGCGGACCGAGACCGTGGCGTCGCCGCTGCCGACGTCGGTGCTCACGTCGTAACCCTCGTCGGGGACGCGCAGGATGACGCTCCCCGAGCCCGTCTCCACCTCGGCGCTGTCCGGCGCGGCCGCGTACTCGAGCTCGATGTCGCCCGAGCCCAGCTCGGCGACGACCGTCTTGCCCGTCAGGCCGGAGGCGTCGACCGTGCCGGAGCCGGAGCTCACGGTGAGCGGCCCCGACAGCGCCCTGAGCGTGATGTCGCCGGAGCCGGCCTCGGTGGTGACCTGGAGGCCCTTCGGCACCTCGATCTTGTAGTTGACGCCGCAGTTGCCGGCGACCAGCCTCGGGCAGTCGTACTTGATCACAAGCGTGTCGCCGTTGACCGTGTGCTCGGTCGTCGGCTTCTCGCCGCGCCACTGGATGGTCTCGTCGACCTTCACCGTGCGGCGGTCGGTCTCGGTGATCTCGGTGTCGCCGGAGCCGTTGTGCACCTCCAGCTTCGTGACCTTCTCCGCGACCTCGTACGACACGGAGTCCTGCTCGGTGGGCCCGGCGATGCCCGTCAGGCCGCATCCCGTCAGACCGCCGGTCAGCAACGCGGCCGAGGCCAGGAGGCCACCCGCGATCACAAGTCTCTTCATGCCCACGATCCTTCCGCGCGTGGCACCCCCACGCATCGGGGATGCCCCCGAAGGCACCCCCGGCTTTGACCCTCGGAACCCGGATGGCGTAGCTTCCCTTCCATAATCCAGAAGCAGTTTTCCACGAAGCGGAAAGAGATCGCACCATGGAGATCACCGGCCCGATGCTCGACCGGTTCGACGAGGTCCTCACGCCCGAGGCGCTCTCGTTCCTGACGACACTGCAGCGGGAGTTCGGCGGCAGGCGGCTGGAGCTGCTGGAGGCCCGCCAGGCCAGGCAGCGCGAGCTGGCGGCGGGCGGCACGCTCGACTTCCTGCCGGAGACCAAGGAGATCAGGGAGGGCGACTGGCGGGTCGCGCCGCCCGCGCCCGGCCTGGAGGACCGGCGGGTCGAGATCACCGGGCCGGTCGACCGCAAGATGACCATCAACGCCCTCAACTCGGGCGCCAAGGTGTGGCTGGCCGACTTCGAGGACGCCAACTCCCCGCTCTGGGAGAACTGCGTGCTCGGCCAGCTCAACCTGCGCGAGGCGCTCGACCGTACGATCGACTTCGAGTCCGGCGGCAAGGCCTACGCGCTCCGTCCCGACGAGGAGCTGGCCACGATCGTGGTGCGGCCGCGCGGCTGGCACCTGGACGAGAAGCACGCGCTGGTCGACGGCGACCCGGTGTCGGCGTCGCTGTTCGACTTCGGCCTCTACTTCTTCCACTGCGCGAAGCGGCAGCTCGACAAGGGCAGCGGCCCTTACTTCTACCTGCCGAAGATGGAGTCCCACCTGGAGGCGCGGCTGTGGAACGACGTGTTCACCCGCGCCCAGGAGCTGCTGGGCGTCCCGCACGGCACGATCAGGGCGACCGTGCTCATCGAGACCTACCCGGCCGCGTTCGAGATGGAGGAGATCCTCTACGAGCTGCGCGACCACTCGGCGGGGCTCAACGCGGGCCGCTGGGACTACCTGTTCAGCGTGATCAAGAGCTTCCGCACCCGGGGCCGCGAGTTCCTGCTGCCCGAGCGCAACGCGGTGACGATGACCGCCCCGTTCATGCGCGCGTACACCGAGCTGCTGGTGCGCACCTGCCACAAGCGGGGCGCGCACGCGATCGGCGGCATGGCGGCGTTCATCCCGTCGCGGCGTGACCCGGAGGTCAACGCGGTCGCGCTGGAGAAGGTCCGCGCCGACAAGACGCGCGAGTCGGGCGACGGCTTCGACGGCTCCTGGGTGGCGCACCCCGACCTGGTGCCGATCTGCCGCGAGGTCTTCGACGGCGTGCTCGGCGACCGCCCCAACCAGCTCGACCGGCTGCGTGAGGACGTCACCGTCACGGCCGCCGACCTGCTGGCCGTCTCCGAGACGCCGGGCGACATCACCGAGGCGGGGCTGCGCAACAACGTGGACGTGGCGCTGCGCTACCTGGCCGCGTGGATGGGCGGGCTGGGCGCGGTGGCGATCCACAACCTGATGGAGGACGCGGCCACGGCCGAGATCTCCCGCTCCCAGATCTGGCAGTGGATCCACAACGACATCACCCTCGCCGACACCGGGGCCCAGGTCACCAAGGAGCTGGTCGAGCGGATCATCGGCGAGGAGCTGGAGAAGATCGCGGCCGAGCCGGGCTACGACGAGAAGCTGTTCGGGCAGGCGACGGAGCTGTTCAAGGAGGTCGCCCTGGACGACGACTTCGCCGATTTCCTGACGCTTCCGGCATACGCCCGAATGCCGTAGATGCCGCCATATATTTGCACTATAGGGAGGCCGAGTTCGCTGGAGGCGCCATGCTGGACACGCTGACGGCGGCGCTGCGCGAGGTGCTGCCCGCCGACGCGGTGATAACAGACCCCGTCCGGCTGCGTACCTACGAGTGTGACGGTCTCACCTATCACCGGGCCACGCCGGGCGTGGTCGTGCTCCCCGACACCGCCGAGCAGGTGGCGTCCGTGGTCAGGCTGTGCAACGAGTTCGCGGTGCCCTTCGTGGCCCGCGGCTCGGGCACGGGCCTGTCGGGCGGCGCGCTGCCCCGCGAGGACGGGGTGCTCGTCGTCACCTCCAGGATGCGCCGCATCCTGGAGGTCGACCTGCCGAACCGCCGGGCGGTCGTCGAGCCGGGGGTCACCAACCTGGCGATCACCGAGGCGGTGCGCGACCAGGGCTACTACTACGCGCCCGACCCGTCCAGCCAGCAGATCTGCTCGATCGGCGGCAACGTGGCGGAGAACTCCGGCGGCGCCCACTGCCTCAAGTACGGCTTCACCGTCAACCACGTCGAGGCCTGCGAGATCGTCACCCCCGACGGTGACCTGGTGACGCTGGACCGGATGGACCCCGGCTACGACCTGCTGGGCGCGTTCATCGGCTCGGAGGGCACCCTCGGCATCGCCACGAAGATCACGGTACGGCTGAGCCGCGCGCCCGAGTCGGTCACCACCGTGCTGGCCGCCTTCGAGAACATCGAGCAGGGCGGCAGGGCGGTGTCGGCCATCATCGGGGCCGGCATCGTGCCCGCGGCGATCGAGATGATGGACGCGCTGGCCATCGAGGCCGCCGAGGCGGCGGTGGCCTGCGACTACCCGCGTGGCGCGGGCGCCGTGCTGATCGTCGAGCTGGACGGCCCGTCGGCCGAGGTCGAGCTCCAGTTCGCGCGGCTCAAGGAGATCTGCGCGGGCGCGTTCGAGCTGCGGGTGGCGGCGGGCCAGGAGGAGCGGGCGGCGATCTGGAAGGGCCGCAAGTCGGCGTTCGCCGCCGTCGGCCGGATCAGCCCGGCCTACATCGTGCAGGACGGCGTGGTGCCGCGCACCGCGCTGCCGCGCGTGCTGGCCGAGATCGACCGGCTGTCGGCCGAGCACCGCATCAGGGTGGCGAACGTGTTCCACGCCGGCGACGGCAACCTGCACCCGCTGGTGCTGTTCGACGACACTGAGCCGGGCGCCGGCGAGCGCGCGGAGACGGTGTCGGGCGCGATCCTGGACCTGTGCATCGAACACGGCGGCTCCATCACCGGCGAGCACGGGGTGGGCGTCGACAAGGCGAGATACATGCCGCGCATGTTCACCGACGACGACCTCGACACCATGCAGCTCGTACGGTGCGCGTTCGACCCCCGGGGCCTGTCGAACCCCGGCAAGGTGTTCCCCACGCCGCGGCTGTGCGGCGAGGTGCCCGGGGTGCGCAAGGGCGTGCACCCGCTGGTGGAGTCCGGGAAGGCGGAGCAGTTCTGATGCTCTCAGAGGATCTGACCGGGGTGACGGTCAGGGAGGCCGGGCCGGAAGACGCCGTGTGCGGGGTGACGCCGCGCTGGGTGGCGCTGCCCGAGACGGTCGAGGAGGTGTCGGCCCTGATGCGCGCCTGCGCGGACCGCGACCTCGCGGTCGTGCCCGTCGGCGGCGGCACCAAGCTGCACTGGGGCCCGCCGCCGGAGCGGCTGGACGTGCTGCTCGACCTGTGCTGCATGAACGAGATCGTCGAGCACGCGGCCGGCGATCTGGTGGTGCGCGCCCAGGCCGGAGTGACCATGGACGCGCTCGCGGCGGCGCTCGCCGGCAGCGGCCAGGAGCTCGCTCTCGACGTTCCGTTCACCGAAGGCACCACGATCGGTGGTACGCTCGCCGCCGCGGTCGCGGGGCCGCGCGCCTTCCGCTATGGCACGGCCCGCGACCTGCTTATCGGCATCACCGTCGTGCTGCCCGACGGCACCGTCGCGCGCTCGGGCGGCAAGGTCGTCAAGAACGTCGCCGGTTATGACCTGGGCAAACTGTTCACCGGCTCGTTCGGCACGCTAGGTGTGATCGCCGAGGCCACCTTCCGGCTCCACCCGCTGCCCGCCGACCGGCGCTGGATCGTGGCGGTGATCGAACCTCCCCAGGTGTCGGAGCGCGGGCCGTGCCAGGTGAGCGAGCTGGCCGCGATGCTGGCCGCCGCCCAGGAGGAGCCGAGCGCCGTCGAGCTCGACTGGCCGCACGGGCAGGGGCCGATCTGGATGACCGTGCTCGTCGAGGGCGCGGCGGCGGAGGAGCGGGCCCGGGCGCTGGCTGAGCGGATGGGCGAGCCGGTGACCGGGGTGCGCGACGAGCCGCCGCCGCAGTGGGGGCTGGTCGCCGACGACGACCTGCTGGCCGAGGTGCGCTTCCCGCCGGCCGCGCTGACCGAGGTGCTCGACGCGGTGCACTACAGCGGCTTCTCGCTGCGCGGGTCCGCGGTGACCGGCCGGATCTGGCTGGAGCTGTGGGGCGAGGAGGACGAGGAGAAGGTCTCCGGCGCGGTGGACGCGCTGCGCGACCGGCTGGAGCCCTGCGGGGCCCGGCTCGTCGTGCACGCGACCCCGTACGAGAGCGTCCAGCGGTGGGGGCGCGTCGGCGCGCTGCCGCTGATGCGGCGGGTGAAGGAACGGTTCGACCCGGGGCGAAGGATGTCTCCCGGCCGGTTCGTGGGAGGCATCTGATGGACCCCGACCTGATCGGCGACTGCGTGCACTGCGGGTTCTGCCTGCCGACGTGCCCCACGTACGTGCTGTGGGGCGAGGAGATGGACTCCCCGCGCGGCCGCATCCACCTGATGAAGCAGCACGTGGAGGGCACTCCGGTGACGCCGGAGATGGCCGGCCACTTCGACGCCTGCCTGGGCTGCATGGCGTGCGTGACCGCCTGCCCTTCCGGGGTCCGCTACGACCGGCTGATCGAGCAGACCAGGGCCGAGGTCGAGCGGGCGCACGAGCGCGACCCCCAGGAGCGGGCGGTGCGCGGCCTGGTGTTCGGGCTGTTCCCGTACCCGCGCAGGCTGCGGCTGACGCGGCCCGGCACGGGGCTGGTCCGGCGGCTGGCGCCGTTCCTCGAACGGGCGCATCCGAGCCTGGGCGCGATGGCGGCGCTGGTGCCCGAGGTGCGGCGGCGGCAGCGGCTGCCCCGGCTGGTGCGGGCCAGAGGTCCGCGGCGGGCCGTGGTCGGCATGCTGACCGGGTGCGTGCAGGGCGAGTTCTTCCCGCAGGTCAACGCGGCCACCGCGCGGGTGCTCGCGCTGGAGGGCTGCGACGTGCTGATCCCCGCGGGGCAGGGCTGCTGCGGCGCGCTGAGCGTGCACGCCGGGCGCGAGGACCAGGCCAGGCGGCTGGCCCGCCGCACGGTCCGCGCCTTCCGCAGGGCGGGCGTCGAGGTCGTGGTGGTCAACGCCGCCGGGTGCGGCTCGTCCATGAAGGAGTACGGGGAGCTGCTCGGCGAGGAGCCGGGCTTCCGGGTGATGGACCTGTCGGAGTACCTGGTCGAGCTGGGCCCGGTGGCCGAGCGGCGCCCGCTGCCGCTGACCGTGGCCTACCACGACGCGTGCCACCTGGCGCACGCCCAGGGCGTCCGGTCGCAGCCGCGCGAGCTGCTGCGCGGCATCCCCGGGCTGGAGCTGCGCGAGGTGCCCGACTCGGCCATCTGCTGCGGCTCGGCCGGCACCTACAACATCTTCCAGCCCGAGGCGGCCCGCGACCTCGGCGACCTCAAGGCCAAGGCCGTCGGCTCCACCGGGGCCGGGCTGCTGGTGTCGGCCAACCCCGGCTGCACCATGCAGATCGCCGCCGCGATGCGCCGCCAGGGAGCGGAGATCAAGGTGGCGCACACCGCCGAGGTGCTGGACGCGTCGCTGCGCGGGGTCTCCCTGTGAGCGTGCAGTCGGTCGAGCGTGCGCTCGACGTGCTGGAGGCGCTGGCCGAGCAGGGTGGCGAGGCGAGCCTGTCGGAGATCGCCGCCCGCACCGGGCTGCCGTACGGGACCATCCACCGGCTGCTGCAGACCCTGCTGTCGCGCGGCTACGTGCGCCAGGAGTCCGATCGCCGCTACGCGCTGGGCGGCGGGCTGGTGCGGCTCGGCGGCGTGGCCGAGGGCATGGTCGGCGTGTGGGCGCAGCCGCACCTGACGCGGATGGTGGAGCTGTCGGGCGAGACGGCCAACCTGGCGGTGCTCGAAGGCGACTTCATCGTCTACGTGGCGCAGGTGCCGTCGCCGCGCAGGCTGCGGATGTTCGCCGAGGTCGGCAGGAGGGTGCTGCCGCACAGCACGGCGGTGGGCAAGGTGCTGCTGGCGTGGCGGGCCGCCCACGACGCGGTCACGCTGCTGGAGCGCACCGGCATGCCGCGGCGGACGCCCAACACGATCACCGCCACCGGCCCCATGCTGGCCGAGTTCGACGTGGTGCGCGACCGCGGCTACGCGCTCGACCTGGGCGAGGAGGAGCTGGGCGTGCACTGCCTTGCCGTGCCGGTGCGCGACGGCGACCGGGTGGTGGCGGCCATGTCGGTGTCGGGCCCGGCCGAGCGGATCGACGCCCTGGACCGCGACGAGCTGGCCCGCGGCATGCTGAAGATCGCCGAGGCGTTCGGCGCGGAGCTGAGCCCGGCCGCCGGATAGCGCCATGGAAGCCCTGTTTTCGTCAGGGTGACGACGACTCTCGGCGCTCGGACGGACTAAGCTGTTGCGCTATGAGCAACAGCTCCGTGCAGTCCGTCGACCGCGCCATCGCCATCCTGGAGATCCTGGCCCGCGAGGGCGCCACCCGCGTGACGGACCTCGCCTCGGAGCTGGAGGTGCACAAATCCACCGCGTCCCGGCTGCTCGGCGCCCTGGAGCAGGGCGGGCTGGTGGAGCAGACCGGCGACCGGGGCCGCTACCGGCTCGGCGTCGGCGTGGTCCGGCTCGCCGGGGCCGCCACCGCCCAGCTCGACCTGGCCAGGGAGAGCAGGCCGGTCTGCATGCGGCTGGCCGAGGAGGTCGGCGAGACCGTCAACATCGCGGTGGCCCGCGACGGCGACGTGGTCAACATCAGCCAGGTGCGCGGCCCGTCCGCGATCAGCGGGCAGAGCTGGGCCGGCGCCCGTACTCCCCCGCACGCCACCTCCAGCGGCAAGGTGCTGCTGGCGTTCGGCGCGCTGGCCGTGCCGGACGAGCTGCGCCGGTTCACCCCGCTGACCATCACCGACCGGCGGCAGCTCGGGCTGGAGGAGATCGTCCGGCGCGGCTGGGCGGCCGCGGTGGAGGAGCTGGAGCCGGGGCTCAACGCGGTCGCGGCGCCGGTCAGGAACATCGACGGCGCGGTCGTGGCCGCCGTGAGCGCGTCCGGCCCGTCCTTCCGGCTGACTCCGCAGCGGCTGCCTGAGGTGGGCGAGTCCGTGGCCGAGGGCGCGCGGGAGATAAGCCGGCGGCTCGGCTATTACGGTTGAAGCATGTGCCGAAGCATCAAGACCCTGCGCCCCCCGTACACCGAGGACGTCACCGAGAACGACGTGCGGGCGGCGGCGCTGCAGTACGTCAGGAAGATCTCCGGCTTCCGCGCCCCGGCCCCGCACAACGCCGAGGCGTTCGACCGCGCGGTCGAGACGATCACCCGGGCCTCCGAGGAGCTGCTGAGCTCGCTGCGAGTTCGCGGATCCCGTTGACACGCCCGCCCGTCGGGAGAAGTGTCCGCGTTGTAACCCCACCGACTCCAGGGGGCGATCATGATCAGCGGGCTTTACCAGGGGCAGGACGGTGACTCGACGCTGGTGCTCCGCGTCGACGTCGACGGGCCCCGGCCGACGGGCCGGGTGAGCGGCGACCTGTTCGCCGCCTCGGGCGCGACCGTCACCTACGACGGGTCCTTCGTGCTGCACGCCCCCGTCGTCACGGCGGAGGGTGACGAGACGCGGGCCGAGGGGCGGGGGGAGTTCACCTTCGCCACGCCGGACCGTGACGTGCGCGTCACGATCACCGGCGACGGCGGCACCGCGCGCGTCGCCGGGCGCGACTACCCCGTCCGGTTCACCTCGCGCCACTTCCGTGAGGTCGTGCTGGAGCAGGATTCGGTGGCCGGAGCCGTGCCGTTCGTCTCGTACCACACCGGCAGGCTGCGGGGGCCCGACGGGTCGCCGGCGCGGGAGCTGAACGTGGTGGAGGCCTGGGCGGAGGCGGGCGTCGGGATGACCGTGACCGAGCCGGGCGTGATCCCGGTCGACGGCTCCGGCGCCGACCTGGCGTGGGACGACGCCGAGCTGCACCACGCGATGACCCAGCAGTTCAGTCAGTTCGGCGACGCTCCGGCCTGGCGGGTGTGGCTGCTGGTGGCCAGCCGGCACGTGGGCGGCTACCGGGGCATCATGTTCGACTACGACGACGCCCACCAGCGGCAGGGCGCCGCCGTGTTCCACGACGCGATCAAGGGCGACTCGCCGGAGGCGCAGCGGGCCCAGTTACGGACGTACGTGCACGAGCTCGGGCACGCCTTCAACCTGCTGCACTCCTGGCAGAAGAACCTCGCCACGCCGCCCCAGCCGCTCGGCCCGCACGGCGGCTTCGGCGACCTTTCCTGGATGAACTACGTGCAGAACTACCGGCCGGGCGGCGAGGAGGGCTACTGGGCGGCGTTCCCGTTCCAGTTCACCGACGCGGAGCTGGTGCACGTGCGCCACGGCTTCTTCCGCGACGTCGCCATGGGCGCCAACGCGTTCGGCGCGGGCGCCGCCGAGGTGGCCCCGTTCGAGCAGCCGATCGAGGACCACTCGGGGCTGGCGCTGGAGCTGCGGGCCAAGGACCCGTTCGGGTTCGGCGAGCCGGTGGTGGTCGAGCTCAAGCTCTCCTGTACGGGCGAGCCGCGCGTCACCCACGGCCACCTCCACCCCGACACTGAGTTCACCCAGGTCACGATCACCCAGCCGAGCGGCAGGACCGTGCTCTACCGGCCGATGATGCGCCACTGCGTCGACCGCTCGCCCGAGATCAGGCTCGACGCCGGCAACCCGGCCATGTACCGCAGCGCCTACATCGGCCACGGCCGCGACGGCCACTACTTCCAGCAGCCCGGCGAGTACCGGGTGCGCGCCCAGTACATCGCCGCCGACGGCTCGCACGTGGTCTCCCCGCCCTGCCTGGTACGGGTGCGCTACCCGGCCACCGACGACGACCACCGGGTGGCCGAGCTGATGCTGGGCGAGGACCAGGGCAAGCTGTTCTCCCTGCTCGGCTCCGACTCGCCGGCGCTGCGCCCGGGCAACGAGGCGCTGGACGAGATGATCGACCGGTTCGCCCAGCACCCGCTGTCCGTCTACGCCCGGATGGTGAAGGGGCTCAACGCCGAGCGGGAGTTCAAGACCATCACCGCCGGCAAGCGGCTGCGGATCCGGCCGCCCGACCCGAAGCAGGGCATCGAGCAGCTCGCCAGGGTCGCCGGGGCGGGCACGATCGACAACATCACGCTCAACATGGTGATGCGCCGCTGGGCCAGGGCGGAGGCGCGGCAGGGCGACCTGCCCAAGGCCAGGGCGGTGCTCGACAAGATGGTCGCGACCTTCCAGGCCAAGGGGGTCAACCCCATCATCATGGGCCAGATCAGGAAGCAGGCCGAGCTGACCTCGCAGGCGCTCAGTCTGGAAGCTTGACCGGTCGGCCGCCCGCGCAGCCCACCTTGACCTCGACCTCCTCGGCGTCGTCGTCCGGCTCGAACTCCACCTTGGCCTCGGTGTCGGGGCCGGGCTCGACGCCGTCGACCGAGTAGCCCTGGGCGGGGCTCCACGAGCGCAGCGTCACCTTGCCGCCCGCGCAGGAGGCGATGACGGTGCCGCCCGCGGTGCGGATCACCTCGTTCTCCAGGGGCGCCTGGGTGGGGGTCCGCGCGGGGCTCTGGGACGGGCGCTGGATGGTGGCGGTCACCCTGGTCAGGGCGGCACGGGCCTCCTCCTGCGTCATCACCTGGCCGGACGTGCCGGTCAGCGCGCCGCCGAGCAGGCCGAGCACCGCCACGGCCGCGCCGGTCGCGGCGACCGCGGCGGCGGCCCAGGCCAGGACGAGTCGCTTCACCCTCGTCACCTTTCCCCTCGTACGGCTAAGCGCGGGTTAAGACAGCCCTAAGACGGCGGCTCGTACCTCTGTTTACCGTCTACCGTTTCACCATATGGCTGACATCCTGCTGATTGAGGACGACGTGACGATCCGCACGGCGCTGAGCCGCGGGCTGCGGGATCTCGGCCACGCCGTCGCCTCCTCCCCCACCGCGCTCGACGGCCTGCGGCTGGCCGTGCAGGACCGGCCCGACCTGATCGTGCTCGACCTGGGGCTGCCCGACCTCGACGGCGCCGAGCTGTTGCGGATGCTGCGGGCGGTGAGCAAGGTGCCGGTCATCGTGGCGACCGCCCGCGACGGCGACGCCGAGATGGTGCCTGTGCTGGACGCGGGCGCGGACGACTACGTGGTCAAGCCGTACAGCGCGACGCAGCTCGACGCCCGGATCAGGGCGGTGCTGCGGCGGGCCGGCGACCCGGCGCCGACGCCGCTCCAGGTCGGCGCGCTGCGCGTGGACCCGCGCGCCCGGCTGGCCGAGCTGGACGGTGCGGCGCTGGACCTGACGCCGCGCGAGTTCGACGTGCTGCACTACCTGGCGGCGCGCGCGGGCGAGGTCGTCACCAAGCGGGAGCTGCTGACCGAGGTGTGGCAGCTCCCGTACGGCGGCGCCGACAAGACCGTGGACGTGCACCTGTCGTGGCTGCGCAGGAAACTCGGCGAGACCGCCTCCGAACCCCGTTACCTGCACACGGTGCGCGGCGTCGGGGTGAAGCTGGTCGAGCCGTCGTGAGGCGCTGGCTGGCGCTGCTGGTGGCGGCCACCACGTCGCTGGTGCTGATCGCGCTGCTGGTGCCGATGGCGCTGCTGATCCGTTCGGTGGCGGAGAACGGCGCGATGAGCCGCGCCACCGCCGCCGCCGAGTCGGTGGCCGTCTCGGTCGGCACGGCGGACCTGCCGCTGGCGGTCGAGCGCGTGGAGTGGCCCGTGACCGTGTTCCTGCCCGGCGGGCGCGTGATCGGCGAGGAGGCCCGGCGCACCGACGCGGTGGAGCTGGCGGCGACCGGCCGCAGCGTCACCGCCGAGTGCGACGACGGCAGGGAGGTGCTCGTCGCGGTGCAGTCGCCGGAGGGCACCGTGGTCATCAGGTCGTTCGTGAGCGACGCCGAGCTGATGCGCGGCGTCCGCGAGGCGTGGACGGCCCTGCTCGTGCTGGGGCTGGCGCTGGTCGTGCTGGGCATCGCGCTGGCCGACCGGCTGGCCAGGGCCATGACCGGGCCGATCGACGGGCTGGCCCGGGTGTCGCACCGGCTGGCCGGCGGCGACCTGGACGCGCGGGCGGAGCCGGGAGGGCCGACGGAGGTGCGGGCGGTCGCGCTGGCGCTGAACCACTTGGCCGGCCGCATCGGCGACCTGCTGGCGGCCGAGCGCGAGTCGGTGGCCGACCTGTCGCACCGCCTGCGTACGCCTCTGACGGGCCTCAGGCTGGACGTGGAGTCGCTGCGCGACCCCGAGGAGGCGGCGCGCGTGGGCGCCCGCGTGGACGCGCTGGAGCGCGCCGTCAGCGCGGTCATCACCGACGCCCGCCGCCGCTCGGCCGGGCGCGAGTCCTGCGACGCCACCGCCGTGGTGCGGGAGCGGGTGCGCTTCTGGTCGGTGCTCGCCGAGGACCAGGGGCGCGAGGTGGACGTCGCCCTGCCCGGCGGCGAGCTGCCCGTCGCGGCCGGCGCCGAGTCGCTGGCGGCGTGCGTGGACGCGCTGCTGGGCAACGTTTTCGCGCACACCCCCGAAGGGGCGTCCTTCTCGGTACGGCTCGCGCCGCATCCGAAGGGAGCCGAGCTCGTGGTCAGCGACACGGGCCCCGGATTCGACCCCGCCCTGCTCGCCCGGGGCAACAGCGGCGGCGGCTCGACCGGTCTCGGCCTGGACATCGCCCGCCGCACCGCCGAGTCCAGCGGCGGCGGCCTGGCCGTGTCGCCCGTGCCGTCCGGCGGCGCGCGGGTTGAAGTGACGTTAGGGCGGCCTTAGCGCGGCATTACCGGCGACCGGGGTTTTCTTGAAGGCATGCAGACCACTACGAAAATCATCGTCGCCAGCGCCGCCGCCATGGCCCTCGTGGCCGGCGGCTCCGCCGCCTTCGCCGCCTCCCAGGACTCCCTCGAAGGCCCCGCCTCCCAGAGCGTCGCCCAGACCGCCCCTCAGGTGACCGCCCAGCAGGCCATCGAGCTCGCCCTGAAGGAGGTGCCGGGCTCGTGGGTGTCGGAGGTCGACTTCGACGGCCGCGGCAAGAAGACGGACGTCTGGGAGGTCAAGACGATCAAGGGTGACGTCGAGCACGAGCTCGACATCGACGCCGCGTCGGGCAAGCTGCTCAAGCAGGAGACCGAGCGGGCCGACGACGATGACGACAGCGACGACGACTGACGCTCAGCACGAGTCGAGGATGCCGTCCATGGCGTCCTTCTCGGCCTTCGTCACCCAGAGCTCGTACTTGGCCTTGACGTCGATCTGACGGGCGATGTACGCGCAGCGGTAGGACCGGCGCGGCGGCAGCCATGTCGCCGCGTCGGAGTCGCTCTTCTGGCTGTTGAGCGGGCCGTCGACGGCGAGCAGGTTGAGCGGGTCGTTGGCGAACTCCTTGCGCTTGGTGTCCGACCACTGCTGGGCGCCCTTCTGCCAGGCGTCGGAGAGCGGGATCAGGTGGTCGATCTGGACCTTGCTGCTGGTGTCCTGGCCGCGCTCGAAGCTGATCGTCTCGCCGCCGTACGGGTCCTTCAGGACGCCGGTGAGGACGATGCAGTCGTGGGTGCCCTCCTTGAAGGTCTCGTCGGTCAGGTCGCGCTTGAGAATGTCGTTGCGGGTGTCGCAGCCGTTGCGGTCGACGTCCGCCCAGGCGGGGCCGAACTTGTCGCGGTCGAACCCGGTCTTCGGCGCCCGCCCCTTGACGGCCAGCTTCTCCAGCTTGCCGCGCGCGTCCTTGACGTCTACGTCGGACGAGGATGTGCCGCCGTCCTCCGCCTGCTGTCCCAGTTGTGCTTCCAGCTCCCCGCACCCGGTGAGCATCACTACGGCGGCCAAACCCGCCAAGACCGCCCGAACACGCACTGCGACTCCCAGACTCGGCTACCGATCGTCTAGGTATATCAATTTCCTCTTTGCCCGCGCTTTACCCCTCCAAGGCATCAATCAGCCACTCTCCGAGATAGTTCGCGTACGAGGAGCGAACGAAAATCCGGTACGAGTCGCCGTACCTCTGGAGGATCACCGGCGCCTTGCCGAGGACCGTCTGCGCGTGGCCGGTGAACACCCCCGGGTGCAGGTCGATCGGGCAACCGGTGATCAGGACGTCCAGCGCCCCCGGGCCGCTGAGCTCGATGACGGTCCGCTGACCCGAGACGTCCACCCACCCCGCCCCCGGCTCACCCTCCCCGGCCACCAACCACCACTCCGGCCCCAAACGCATGCCCGTCCCCGGATCCTCCCCCCGCACCTCCCACATCGGCACGAACGGCACCTCCCGCACGCGCACCCGCCCACCACCCACCCCCGCGAACCGCTCCCCGAACCCCGCAGCCGGACTCTCCGCCCACATCCGCAGGACCGGAAAACCCCCGCCCCCGGACGACACCGTCCCTTCAGGTCTGGTGGGGGTGACCTCGGACGACGCCACCCCTCCAGACGAGCCGGGAGTGACCTCGCACGACACCACCCCCTGAGGTGAGGCGGGGGTGATCTCGGACGGGGGCATTGCTTGGGGCGGGGGGTTCTGGGGAGTGGGGTTGCCGTCGCGGCGGAGGTTGTCGGGGTCGTAGAAGATCGGGGAGACCACTCGCACGGGGGTCGTCGTGTCGTCCGAGATGGCCGTCAGCCGGTCGCCGGGCGAGACGTTCCTGGCGAGCGCGAGGCTGATGGCGCGGCCGAGCGGGACGCTCGGGTAGCTGGAGGTGACGTGTCCGAGCATGACCCCGTCGGCGACGAGCTGGGCACCCTCCTCCACGAACGCCGACGGATCCTCGGTCAGCAGGCCCACCAGGCGCTTGCGGTCCGTCCGGGAGGTGTCCGGCCGCGCGTGGGAGCGCTTGCCGACGAAGTCCGGCTTGCGCCCGGACACGATCCACGACATGCCGAGGTCCTGCGGGGTGACGGTGCCGTCGGTGTCCTGGCCGACGATCGCGAACCCCTTCTCGGCCCGCAGCACGTGCATGGTCTCGGTCCCGTACGGAACGGCGCCGAGGTCCAGCACCGCCTCCCAGAGCGCCCGCCCGTGGTGCCAGGGCACGTTCACCTCGTACGCGAGCTCACCCGAGAAGCTGATCCTGAAGACCCGGCCGGGCACGCCGAGCACGGCGGCGTCGGTGTAGCGCATGAACGCCAGGCCGACCGCCTCAGGGGCGACGGCGGCGATGACCCTCCCGGCCAGAGGGCCGGCCACGGCTACGGTGGCCCAGTGGTCCGTCACCGAGGTGAACCGCACGTCCAGGGACGGCCACTCGGTCTGGTGCCACTCCTCCAGCCAGTCGAGCACGGCGGCGGCGTTGCCGGTGGTGGTGGTCATCAGGTAGTGGTGCTCGCCCAGCCGGGTGGTGGTGCCGTCGTCGAACACCATGCCGTCGGCGGTGCACATCAGCCCGTAGCGGCAGGCGCCGACGGCGAGCGTGGAGTACATGTTGGTGTAGATCCGGTCCAGGAACGCGCCCGCGTCCGCGCCCCGGATGTCGATCTTGCCCAGGGTGGAGGCGTCCATCGCGGCCACGGCGGTGCGGGCGGCCTCGCACTCGCGCCGCACGGCCTCGCGCATGGTCTCGCCGCCGAGCGGGAAGTACCAGGGCCGCTTCCACTGGCCGACGTCCTCGAACACCGCGCCCCTGGCGACGTGCGCGCGGTGCATGGCGGTGGTCCTGGCGGGGTCGGACAGCGGTCCCCGGTCGCGGCCGGCCAGGGTGGCGAACGACACGGGCGTGTACGGGGGACGGAACGTGGTGACGCCGACCTGGCCGGGGGCGGCGCCGAGCAGCTCGGACAGCACGCCGACGACCAGGGCGCCGGAGGTCTTGCCCTGGTCCGCGCCGGTGCTCGCGGTGGTGAACCGTTTGACGTGCTCGACCGAGCGCATCCCGGCCCCGGTGGCCCTGGCCACGTCGGCGACGGTGACATCCCGCTGGAGGTCCACGAACGCCGTGGGATCCGGGTCCAGCTCACCCCAGTACGCGGCGGGCGGCCGGAGCGCCGGCTCATCCGAAACCGGGACCCGTAACCCGGCGACACGACCGTGAGCCTCGGCGCCCGCCCGGTAGCCGTCCTCGATGGCCTGCGCTGTGCCGTACAGCCCGCGGCAGGCCCCCGCGGGGCTCACGGCCTGCGCGGGCTCGCCGGGCACGAACGCGCGCAGGGTCTCGTCGAACCGCAGCCTGCCCTGCGACTGGCTGAACAGGTGCACGGCCGGGTTCCAGCCGCCCGCCACGGCCAGCAGGTCGGCCTCCACGCACCGGTCGCCGAACAGGACGGCCGCGAGCGTCCCGTCGTCCCCGGCCACGGTGCCGGTGACGCGCCCTGCCAGAGCGCCGGAGAGACCCTCCGGGCGGGGGTCCACGACGGCGGCGATCTCCACCCCGGCCGCCGCCAGGTCGCGGGCGGCCTCGTACCCGGAGTCCGCGCACGCGTACACGACCGCGCGGGCGCCGGGACGTACCCCGTACCGGTTGGCGTACGTGCGCGCGGCGGCGGCGAGCATGACGCCGGGCAGGTCGTTGCCGGGAAACGGCAGGGACCGCTCGTGCGCGCCGGTGGCCAGAACGACGCGGCCCGCGCGGAAGTGCCACAGCCGCTCGCCGCGCGGGCGGCGCTCGACGGCGACCACGTAGCCGTGGTCGTAGAAGCCGGTCGCGGTGGTCCTGGTGAGGACCCGCACCTCGGGCAGCGCGGCCAGGCGCGACTCGGCGGCGGCCACCCAGCCGAGCGCGGGCGCGCCGTCGAGCAGGACGCGGCTGCCCAGCAGGTCGCCGCCGAGCCTCGGCTGGTCGTCGACCAGGATGACCCGCAGGCCGGACTCCCCGGCGGCGAGCGCGGCGGCCAGCCCGGCGGGGCCGCCGCCCACGACGAGCACCTCGCAGTGCAGGTAGCCCTTGTCGTGGCGGCGATCGTCCACAGCGCCGGGGTCGAGCCGGCCCTTGCCGCGCAGGCTCCACGCCTCCAGGCCCGCGTGCAGCTCGACCGTGGTGGCGGCCAGCATCGGGTCGGCGCCGACCCGTACCAGCGCGTTCGGCTCCTCCGGCCCGGCGGTGAAGATCCCGCGCGGCCGGCCCAGGTTCACGCTGTGCCCGGCCACGCGCACGCCCGAGGCCAGCAGCGCGGAGGCGAGCGTGTCGCCGGGGTGGCCGTGCAGCTGCCGTCCGTCGAAGCGGAAGGGCAGCGTGACGGAGCGGTCGATCAGACCGCCGGACGGCAGACGGCTCATGGCGCCTTCCGGATCTCGTGGGTGACGGTGTGCCGTTCGACGGTGAACCAGGTGCGGCAGCCGAGCCCGTGGAACCAGCGCTCGCGGAACCAGCCCCTGGGGTTGTCGCGCATGAACACGTACTCGGCCCACTCGGCGTCGGACAGCTCGCCGGGCGCCTCCGGGTAGGCGATCCCGGCCTGACCGCCGTAGTGGAACTCGTTCTCGTCGCGGGGCCCGCAGAACGGGCAGTCGATGAGCATCATCAGTGCGCCACCGCCGCCGCGCCGTGCTCGTCGATGAGCGCCCCGCTGGTGAACCGGTCGAGCGCGAACGGCGCGGCCAGCGGATGGGGTTCGCCCTCGGCGATCGTGTGCGCGTAGACCCAGCCGGAGCCCGGCGTGGCCTTGAAGCCGCCGGTCCCCCAGCCCGCGTTGACGTACAGGCCGTCGACCGGGGTGCGGCCGATGATCGGGGAGGCGTCCGGCGACACGTCCACGATGCCCGCCCAGGTGCGCAGCACCCGGGCCCTGGCGAAGATCGGGAACAGCTCCAGCGCCGCCGCCATCTGCGCCTCGACGACGTGGAAGGCGCCGCGCTGGCCGTAGGAGTTGTACGCGTCGATGCCCGCGCCCATCACCAGCTCCCCCTTGTGCGCCTGGCTGACGTACACGTGCACGGCGTTCGACATGACCACGCAGTCGAGCACCGGCTCCAGCAGCTCCGACACCAGCGCCTGCAGCGGGTGCGACTGCAGCGGCAGCCGGATCCCGGCCCTGGCCGCGAGCACGGAGGTGTGCCCGGCGGCGGCGAGCGCGACCTTCCCGGCGGCGATCCGGCCGCGCGTGGTCTCGACGGCCAGCACTCTGCCGCGCTCGATCGCGAAGCCGGTCACCTCGCAGCCCTGGATGAGGTCGATGCCGTACGCGTCGGCCCGGCGAGCCAGCGCCCAGGCCACGTGGTCGTGCTTGGCGATGCCGCCGCGCCGCTGGAGCGTGCCGCCCAGGACGGGGTAGCGGGCCCGGCTCGACACGTTGACGATCGGGCAGAACTTCCCGACCTCGTCGGCGTCGAGCCATTCGGCGTCCACGCCGTTGAGCCGGTTGGCGTTCACCCGCCGCCTGGCCTCGCGCACGTCGCCGAGGTTGTGCGCGAGGTTGAGCACGCCGCGCTGGCTGAACTGCAGGTCGTAGTCGAGCTCGTCGCTCAGCCCCTCCCACAGCTTCAGCGAGTGCTCGTAGATGGCGGCGCTCTCGTCCCACAGGTAATTGGAGCGGATGATCGTGGTGTTGCGCGCCATGTTGCCGCCCGCGAGCCAGCCCTTCTCCAGGACGGCCACGTTCGTGATGCCGTGGTTGCGCGCCAGGTAGTAGGCGGTGGCCAGGCCGTGGCCGCCGCCGCCGACGATGACGACGTCGTAGGCGGGTTTCGGATCGGGGTCGCGCCAGAGGAAGTCGGGATGGGTCACCGTCGGATCTTCTCCATCTTCGGGTCGAACAACGGCTCGGCGGCGACCTCGGCGGGCACGCGCCGGCCGAAGTACGTGACGTCCACCCGGGTGCCGGGCTCGGCCAGCTCGGCGGACAGCCAGGCGTAGGCGATCGGCGCCCGTATCGTGTGGCCGTGCGCGGCGCTCGTGACGTACCCGACGGTGCGGCCCTGGTGCCTGACCGGCTCCTTGCCCATGACGACCTCGGCGGTCAGCAGCGGCACCAGCTTGCGGGTGACGTCCGTGGACAGCGCGTCGCGGCCGACGAAGTCCTTGCCGGTCTTGACCGCGAACCCCAGCCCCGCCTCGTACGGGTCGTGCTCGGGTGTCATGTCGACCCCCCACAGCCGGTAGCCCTTCTCCAGGCGGAGGCTGTTGAACGCGGCCCGGCCGCCGGCGACCGGCAGGCCGGTCGCCCACAGCGTGTCCCACAGCTTGAGCCCGAGGTCGGCGGTGGTGTAGAGCTCCCAGCCCAGCTCGCCCACGTACGAGACGCGCATCGCGGTCACCGGCACGTGGCCGACGTAACCGGTCTTGCAGGTGAAGTAGCGGAAGCCCTCGTGGGACATGTCCAGGTCGGTGAGCGGCTGCACCAGCTCCCTGGCGCGCGGCCCCCACACGCCGACGCAGCAGGTGCCGGGCGTGATGTCGCGCACGTACACGCCGCCGGGCGCGTGTCGGGTGATCCAGTCGAGGTCCAGGTTGCCGTTGGCGCCGATCTGGAACCGGTCCTCCTCGATCCTGGCCACGGTGAGGTCGGAGCGGATGCCGCCGCCGGTGTCCAGCAGGAGCGTGTACGTGACCGAGCCGGGCTTCTTGTCCACGTCGTTGGTGGTCAGCCGCTGCAGGAACGCCGCCGCCTTCGGGCCGCCGACCTCGATCCGCTTGAGCGGGGTCATGTCGTAGAGCGCGACGCTCTCGCGGGTGGCGTGCGACTCGGCCGCGGCGATCGGCGACCAGTAGCGGCCCGCCCACGCGTCCCGGCGGCCGAGGAACGCCTCGTCGCCGGGGAGGTCGTCCAGCAGCGGCCGGTTGGCCTCGAACCAGTGCGGCCGCTCCCAGCCCGCGCCCTCCAGGAAGAAGCCGCCCAGCTCGCGCTGCCGGATGTGGAACGGGCTCGTGCGCATCGGCCGCGGCGACTCCATCGGCTGCAGCGGGTGGATGACGTCGTACACCTCGACGAAGTTCCGCGCGCCGCGCTCGGCGACGAAGGCCGGGGAGAGCTGGACCGGCTCGAACCGGCTCAGCTCGCACTCGTGCAGGTCGGTCGCGGACACGCCGTCCACCAGCAGCTCGGCCACCGCTCTGGCGACCCCGGCCGAGTGCGTCACCCAGACGGCCTCGGCCAGCCAGAACCCCTCCAGGTGCGGCGCCTCGCCGATCAGCGGGAAGCCGTCGGGGGTGAAGGAGAAGACGCCGTTGATGCCGTCCTCGTACGTGGTCCCGGCCAGCGTCGGCAGCAGCTCGCACGCGTCCCGCCAGGCGGGGTCGAAGTCCTCTTCGGTGAACGCCTGCACCGACGGCATCGTGGTGCCCTTGGGGCCGATCTCGTGCTGGGCGACGGGCATCGGGCGGTGGGCGTACGAGCCGACGCCGACGCGGTCGCCGTGGTGCCGGAAGTAGAGGTCGCGGTCCTGGTGGCGGAGGATGGGCCCGATGCCCGGGCTGCCGGCCAGCGGGCCCGATCTGGCGTACTGGTGGGCCAGCGGCTGGAGCGGCACGGTCAGCCCGGCCAGCTCGCCGATCGACGGCCCCCAGAACCCGGCCGCGCACACCACCACGTCCGCCTCGATGACCCGGTGCTCGACGACCCCGTGCTCGTCGTCGGACTCGACCGCCACACCGGTGACCCGGCCGCCGTGCTGCTCGACGCCCACCACCGTGTGCCCGCCCAGGAACCGCGCGCCGCGCTCCGACGCCCGCCGCGCCTGCGTCTCGCAGCAGCGGACGGCGACGGCCAGCCCGTCGGACGGCACGTGGAAGCCGCCGAGCACCTTGCCCGGGTCGAGCAGCGGCCACAGCTCGGCGCAGGCGGCGGGGTCGACCAGGCGGCTCTCCACGCCCCAGGACTCGGCCCAGCCGTGCTTGCGGTGCAGGTCCTGCCAGCGTTCCTCGGTGGTCGCCACCTCCAGGCCGCCGACCTGCTCGAAACAGCCCAGCTCGGTGTACTTGCGCACGGTGTACGAGGCGAACTCGGTCATGGTCTTGGACGGGTTCGTCTGGAAGACCAGGCCCGGCGCGTGGGAGCTGGAGCCGCCGGTGGCGGGGAGCGGCCCCCGGTCGACGACCGTGACGTCGGTCCATCCGCGTGCGGTCAGCTCGTCGGCCAGGGCACAGCCCACGATGCCGGCTCCTATGATCACCAATCGAGGCCGGCTCGTCATGCACCCTCCGGTTGTTCCTTAATACGCAACACGTACCGGACTACGCAACGAACATAAAGCCCAGCGATCGGCAGGACAAGAGCGTCTCTCAGCAGAGACGGACCGTCTCGTCTCCTGCTAGGATCGGCCCGTGCAGCGCAGAACCACACCTGACACGGGCCGCCGCAGCGAGGCCTCCCGCCGCGCCATCCTCGACGCCGCCTTCGCGCTGGCCGGCGAGGTCGGCTACGCCAAGCTCAGCATCGAGGGCATCGCCGCCCGCGCGGGCGTCGGCAAGCAGACGATCTACCGCTGGTGGCCGTCCAAGGGCGCGGTGCTCTTCGACGCCGTGCTGAGCCTGACCGAGGGGCGGGAGGGCGCTGAGGGCATGGCGCTGCCCGACACCGGCGACCTGGAGGCCGACCTCAAGCTGGTGCTGCGCGCCACCGTCGACGAGTTCGCCGACCCGGCCTACGACCGGCCGCTGCGCGCGCTCTCCATCGAGATCACGAACGACCCCGCGCTGGCCGCCCTCTACGCCGAGCGCCTGGAGAGGCCGATGAACGAGCTGAAGAAGGCCCGCCTGCGCGCCGCCCAGGAGGCCGGGCAGCTGCCCGCGGATCTCGACCTGGACGTGGCGGTCGACCTGATCTGGAGCCCGCTGCTGAGCCGCTGGCTGCACCGCTCCGGCCCGCTCACCCACGCCTACGCCGACGCCGTGGTCGAGACGGCGCTGCGCGGCCTCTACGCGCGCTGACCGGCGGTCAGGTGATGAGCACGCCGCCGTCGACCGGCAGCGCGACGCCGGTGATGTAGGAGGCCGCGTCGCTCGCCAGGAACACCGCCGCCGCCACGAGCTCGGCCGGGTCGCCCGCCCGGCCCATCGGCACCCGTTGCTCCAGGACCCGCTCCAGATAGCCGGGCGGATACTGATCGGTCATCTCGGAGGCGAAGAACCCCGGCACCAGGCAGTTGACCCGGATGCCGCGCCGCCCGGTCCACTGCTGCGCGAGGTCTCTGGTGAGGCCCTCCACGCCCGCCTTGGACGCGCTGTAGGCGGCCTGCGGGAGCCCGGCGGTGGTGCCGCCGAGCACGCTGCCGATGTTGACCACCGACGAGCCGGGCCGCATCACCCGCGCGCACGCCTGCGCCATCCAGTAGGTGCCGAGCAGGTTGACGTCGATCACCTGCCGGAACTCCTCCGGCGTCTCGCGCAGCGCGGGCACGGCGGTGCCGACCCCGGCGTTGTTGATCAGCACGTCGACCGCGCCGAACTCGGCCATCGCGGCCTCGGCCAGCGCGCCGCAGTCCTCGGCCCTGGCCACGTCGGTGGCCACGGCCAGGCACCGGCGGCCGGTCTCCTCGACCAGCCGCCGCGTCTCGCCCAGCCGGTCGGCGCGGCGCGCGCCGATCACGACGTCGGCCCCGGCCTCGGCGAGCCCTCTGGCGAAGGCCACGCCGAGCCCCGAGGACGCGCCGGTGACGATGGCGACCTTGCCGTCGAGCGCGAAACGCCGCAGCATGACTAGAGTCCGTACTCCTTGACGATGCGCTCGTGCCGCTCGACCTCGACGTCGACCTCGCGGGCCAGGTCGAGCCAGGCCAGCGGGTGGGACCAGCGCTCCGTGGCGTCGTCGAGCAGGGCGTCGACCTCGACCGGCGAGACGCCGGGCGGCACCGCCACCCAGCCGAACACGCCGGGGAGCTGCTCGCCGCTCGTCGGGTGGTTGACCTGGTAGTTCTCGTCGCTGTAGACCCACATGGGCCAGCCGCGCTCGGCCATGACCTCGGTGAACTCGGCCCAGTCGCTCTCGCTCGGCGCGGCGCCGTCGAAGAAGTAGCTCGTGTAGCCGCCCGGCCGCAGGATGCTCACCGCCGCGAACGGCGGCACGAAGTTCTGCTGCTCCTCGGGGTCTTCCGGGAGCGGCTCCAGCAGCTGCGGGTCGAACACCACGAGGTCGCCGGCGTTGTAGTCCATGCCGCGCGGCTGCGGCAGCGCCAGCCGGGCGGTGGCGGGGCCGGTGCGGATGGACAGCACCTGGCGGCGGCCGCCGTCGGGCGCGGGGAGGATGACCCGGATCAGGCCCATCTCCTCCTCGATCGGCCCTTCGGTGGACTTGATCGGCATGCCGATCCTCGCGGCGCCCTTGCGGACGGCCGCCCAGTCCTCGGCGGCCGTGGCCATGACGATCATGCGCCAGACGTCCTCGTCGGCGAGCTCGTCGAGCACCTCCAGCAGCGCCTTGGCGCCCTTGACGTTGTCGTCGAGCTGCTGGGCGGCGGTGGCGACGATGCGGCGGGCGTCGACCCCGACGCCTGCGGCGACGGCGTGCTCGGCGTTGTCGAGGGCCTCGGGCCAGCGCTCGCGGGCGGTGTGGAGGCGGGCCAGCGCGAGGTGCTTGGCGGCGTGCGGCAGCATGCCGGCCAGCTGCTCAAGGCGCTCGTCCTGGCGGGCCTCGATGAGGAGCGTGGTGAGGTAGCCGATGTCGTCGGGCTCGGCGGTGGCGATGTCGCCGGAGTCGACGAGCATCTTCCAGTAGATGTCGGCGCCGGACGCGGGGTAGCCGAGGAAGCCGAGGGTGGTGGTGTGGCGGCGGGTGGCCTCGAGGTCCTCGCCGGACAGCGGGGCGAGCCAGCCGATCCAGCGCTCGGGGTCGGCGTTGTAACCGTCGGCGGCGTCGAAGTAGGCGACGCGCTCCTCCAGCGGGCCGGGCGCCTCGGGCTCGGCGGTGGCGTCGGCGGCGGCGCGCAGCGCGGCGACGCGCTCGGCCACGCCGGCGTCGGCGCGCAGCTCGGCGGCGGCGGACTCGGCCAGGTCGGCCAGCGCCCTGGCCTGCCAGACGCCCTGCCGGGCGACGGCCAGGTCGCCCGCCACGAGGGCGAGCTCGACGCGGGAGCGGTAGCCGCCCATCATGCCGAAGTAGTCGATCCACTGGCGCAGCACGCGGCCGAGCTGCCAGGTGTTGGTGATCTGGGCGGAGCCGGAGAGCTTGTAGACCGCCTGGGCCCACTCGACGAACACCCGCGGGTGCTCGCCCACCACGTCGAGGTCGGGCAGCGCGTCGACGGCCTCGGCGAGGCGGTCGAGCTGCGCCAGGACGAGCGCGCGGCGCACGCCGTCGCGGTGGTCCTTGGCGACCGGGTCGTCGGCCTGGAAGCCGGCGGCGGCCTGCAGCGCGGTGAGCGCGTCCTCGGCGCGGCCCGCGGCGAGGAGCGCGCGGGCGCTCTCGGCGCCGAGCTCCCAGCTCGCCTCGCGGCCGGCGGCACGCAGCCGCTCGACGGCGGACTCGATGTAGGTGACGGCCTCCCCGGCGCGGCCGGCGTCGACGAGCGCGGCGGCGTACTGGGTCACCAGTCCGGAGAAGGCGGGCCCGGCGGGGTCGGCGCTCTCGATGGCCGGGGCCAGCAGCTCCAGCCGCCGGTCGGCGTAGCCGGGGCCGTCGGTGTTGGCCCACGCCACGGCGAGCGCCTCGACGGCCGCCGGGGTGGCCGGGCAGTCGCGGACGTCTTCGCGCTGGGCGAACGCGAGCAGCTGCTCGGCGTCCTCGATCGCGACCGCGCCCTGGACGCGGTCGCCGATGCGGCCGACGAGGTGCCAGTAGCGGGAGTAGAACTCCAGCCAGGGCTGCCCCAGGGCCTCCGCCTGCTGAGCGATGGCCGGGGCCATCACGTCGAGCTGCGGATATCGCCCTTCGTAGGCCTGCGCGGGCAGGTCTCCCAGAGCCATGGCGAGGCCCACGTTGCCCGCCTCGGAAAGCTGCTGCTGGGTTTCGCCGACCCACGCCCAGATGTCCACGTCCATGGGCAGTCAGTCTGCCAGGTCAACGAGCGTCCCCCAAACGCAGAAGCGCGATGAGCTCGTCCGATTCGTCGTCGTTTAGCACGGAAAATACCGGTGCCATCAGGTCGTCGGTGGCGTCCTCGGCGGCGGCCCGGCGTGCGACGACGTCAGGTCCGGGGGTCGGATAGGGCTCCGGCCACTGGAAGAACTGGGCGATCATCTCGCCGCTCCGGTGGCCGAACGGCGTCGCGTCGTGGTCGGCGGCCAGCGTGGCCTCCAGAGGGCTCAGCCCGGCCGCGAGCACCGCGTTGGCGTGCAGCCCGCCCCGCAGCTCGCGGACCACGTGCATGAGCTGGACGGCCCGTGCGGGCGGATCGCCGGCGAGCGGCACGGCCCGCCACCCGGCGAACAGCGGCGCCCCGACCGGTGAGGCCGCCTCGACGACCTTCTCCAGCAGCTCGGCGATCCTGGCGCAGCCGTCGTAGCCGCCGAGCTTGCGCCGCCCCCAGTCCTGGCAGGCCCCGACGGCCAGCTCGACGGCCTGGTCTACGGGCATCTTGCGACCGCCCTCCCAGCTCTGCCTGACGTGCTCGGGCGGGAAGAAGACGGCCACCGAGGTGACCACGTCGGCCTCGCACTCGCCCAGCACCCCGCAGCGGCCGCGGAAGTAGAACTCGCGAGGCCCCAGGCCGTGCTCGTCGCAGACGGCCTTGGCCTCGCGGGAGATCATGAAGCCACCGCCGTACTGCCCGATGGGCGCCTTGACCTGGACGGCTGTGGTGCGCGGGTCTGCCATCTCCACCCCTCTCGGTTCGGGAAACAGACCCAGCATCCCCTAGGAGAACATCATTCTGCAAGCATCAGCTCGCCGGAGGCCACGATGACCGCCGGGCCCCGCAGATAGCTGGTCTCCTCGTCGAGCACCACGGTGAGCGTGCCGCCCGTCACCTCGATCGTCCACGTGCCGGTGGTCTCGCCGGACAGCGCGGCGGCCGCGACCGCGGTGGCGACCGCGCCGGTGCCGCAGGAACGGGTCTCGCCGGAGCCCCGCTCGAAGACCCGCATCACCGCGCGGCTGGGGCCGACCGCGTTGAACAACTCGATGTTGACGCCGGCCGGGAACACCGCGGGGTCGAAGGTGGGCTGGTGGGTGAGGTCGAGCTGGACGACCGGGTCGCCGATCGAGCAGGCGAGGTGCGGGTTGCCCACGTCGACGTGGACGCCCTCGTACTCGTGGCCGCCCACCGTGGTGACGCTGGAGCCCAGCACGGCGGGCTTGCCCATCTCGACGGTGATCTCACCGTCGGGCTCCACCCGGACCAGGCGGGTGCCGCCCCGGGTCGCGATGGCGAACTCGCCCGGACCCTCCAGCCCCGCGTCGACCAGGTAGCGGGCGAAGACCCGGCTGCCGTTGCCGCACATCTCGGCCATGCCGCCGTCGGCGTTGCGATAGTCCATGAACCACTCGGCCTGCTGCCCCGCCACCTCGGGAACCTGCTTGGTGCGCACCACGCGGAGCACGCCGTCGGCCCCGACGCCGGCCCGCCTGTCGCAGATGCGGGCCACGAGTGTGGCGGGCAGGTCGAGCTCCCCATCGGGATCGGGAAGGATGACGAAGTCGTTCTCGGTGCCGTGCCCCTTGAGAAAGCGCATTACCCGATTTTATCCGGACTACTGTCCGGCTATCAGCGCCAGGGACCGGTCGAGCAGGCCGGGATCGTCGTACGGGAGCCAGCGCACCCGCGGATCGCGCCGGAACCACGACTCCTGCCGCCTGGCGAACCGCCGCGTCGCCCGCACCGTCTCGGCGAACGCCTCCTCCTCGCTCCATTCCCCTTCCAGGTGGCGGATCACCTGGGCGTAGCCGAGCGCCCGGCCGGCCGTGCGGCCCTCCGCCAGGCCCCGCCCGAGCAGCTCGCGCACCTCGCCGACCAGCCCCGCCGCCCACATCCGCCCGACCCTGGTCTCGATCCGCTCGTCGAGCACCGGCCTGGGCACCTCCAGCCCGATCTGCACGCTGGGGTAGATGGCCTCGTAGGACGGCATGGTGGCGGAGAACGGCCGGCCGGAGTGCTCGATCACCTCCAGCGCCCGCACGATGCGCCGGCCGTTGCTCGGCAGGATCGCGGCGGCGGCGGCCGGGTCGAGCTCGCACAGCCGCGCGTACAGCGGCCCGGCGCCGCGCTCGGCCAGCTCGGCCTCCAGGCGGACCCTGATCTCCGGGTCGGTGCCGGGGAACTCCAGGTCGTCGATGGCCGCGCGCACGTAGAGCCCGCTGCCGCCCACCAGCACCGGCACGGCGATGGCCTCGATCAGCGGCCTGACCAGCTTCTGGTACTCGGCCACGCTGGCCGTGACCGTCACGTCCCAGACGTCGAGCAGGTGGTGGGGCACGCCGCGCCGCTCGGCCTCGGTGAGCTTGGCGGTGCCGATGTCCATGCCGCGGTAGAGCTGCATGGAGTCGGCGTTGACGCACTCCCCGCCCAGCCGCAGCGCGAGATCGACGGCGAGATCTGACTTACCGGCCGCGGTGGGCCCCACGACGGCGATGACTGGGTGACGCACGCCTACCAGTGTGGCCTGCCCAGGTCAGCGGTCGCGCCCGGCACCACGTCACAGGTCGAGCAGCGTGGGCTGCAGGTAGCCCTCGTGGGTGAGCAGCCAGCGCTTGGTCTCGACGCCGACCCCGCCGCTGAACCCGCCCAGCCCGTTGCCCGCGACCACCCGGTGGCACGGCACCACGATCGGCAGCGGGTTGGACCCCATGATCGAGCCGATCCCGCGCGCGGGCACGCCGGTGCCGCTGCGCGCCGCCAGCTCGCCGTAGGTCACCGCGGTGCCGTACGGGACCTCGTACAGGGCCTGCAGCACCTCGCGCCGCACGCCCGACGTCAGCCGCCAGTCGATCGGCGTCTCGAACCGCCGCGAAGCACCGGTGAAATAACCACTCAGCTCCTCGACCACGGAACCCGTACGATCCGGGTCATGGACCTCAGGCAGGCCGAGGCGGTCGCGCATCCGGTCACGGACGCCCCACCCCGACGCCACCAGCCCGTCCTCGGTGACGGCCAGCACGAAGGGCCCGACCGGCGTCGGCACCTCCGCGAACGCGACGGTGGTCGTCATGTCGTCTCGTGAACTCGTCATCCTCGGCACCTCCAGCGCGGTCCCCACCCGACACCGTAACCACAACGGCTACCTGTTGCGCTGGGACGGACAGGGTTATCTGTTCGATCCCGGCGAGGGGACCCAGCGGCAGATGCTGCACGCCGGGGTGAGCGCCAGTGACGTCCACTGGATCTGCCTGACGCACTTCCACGGCGACCACTGCCTGGGCGTGCCGGGCGTGATCCAGCGCATCGCGCGCGACAGGGTGCGCCACCCGGTGCGGGCCGTCTTCCCCGCCTCCGGCGCGGACTACTGGCGCAGGCTGCGGCACGCCGCCGTGTTCGCCGACACCGCCGTCATCGAGGAGCACCCGGTCTCCGGCGAGCTGGCCTCCGCCGGCCCGCTGACCGCCCGCCGCCTGTCCCACCCGGTCGAGTCGTACGGATACCGCGTCCAGGAGCCGCCCGGCGTGCGCATGCTGCCCGAGCGGCTGGCCGCCCACGGCATCCGCGGGCCCGAGGTGGGCGAGCTGCAGCGCACCGGCTCGGTGCGCGGCGTGACGCTGGCCCGGTGCAGCGTGCCGAAGCCGGGCCAGGCCGCGGCGTTCGTCATGGACACCCGGCTGTGCGACGCGGTGTTCGAGCTGGCCGACGGGGTCGACCTGCTCGTCATCGAGGCCACGTTCCTGTCGGGCGAGCAGGCGCTGGCCAAGGAGTACGGGCACCTGACCGCGTTCGAGGCGGGGCTGGTGGCCGCCCAAGCGGGGGTGCGGCGGCTGGTGCTCACGCACTTCTCCGAGCGCTACACGTTCGCGGACGAGCCCGTGTTCCTGGAAGAGGTGCGGCGCTCCTTCGACGGGGAGGTCTTCCTGGCGCGCGACCTGATGCGGGTCCCGGTGCCGCGCCGCCGCCGCTGACACGCTCTCGTCCTGTGGTCACTCGTAGGGGCTGCGGCCCTCGCTCACGGCGCCGATCATGCCGACGGCGTACGCGTGGGCCGCCCGGTGCAGGCCGTGGCCGTAGCTGACCCGGGCCACGCCCAGCTCCGCCAGCCTGGCCAGGCTCGGCGCGCCCGGCTTGAACAGGATGTTGACCGGGCCGCCCACCTCGTCCACCAGCGCCCCGATCTCGTCCTCGGCCGACAGCCCGATCGGGTAGACGCAGTCGGCCCCCGCCTCCAAATAGCGCCGGGCCCGCGCGACCGCGTCGGCGCGCCCGCCGCCGTCGCGGACGAGGTAGGTGTCGATCCTGGCGTTGACGACGAGCGCCGGTCCCGCCGCGGCGCGCACCGCCGCCAGGAAGGCGGCCTGCTCGTCCGGATCGACCAGTTCTCCGGTACGGGGGTCGGAATCCTCCAGGTTGCAGCCCGCGGCGCCGGTCTCCAGCAGCCGCCCGGCCAGCTCGGCCGGGTCCAGCCCGTATCCGCGCTCCATGTCGGCCGTCACCGGCACGTCCACCACCCGGACGATGCGGGACACGGCGGCCAGCATCTCGGCCACCGGCGTCGCCTCGCCGTCCTCGTACCCCAGCACGCGCGCCACCGCGGCGCTCCCGGTCGCCACCGCCGGGAAGCCGGCCTTCCGGACGGCCGTCGCGGACGCGGCGTCCCAGGCGTTCGGCAGGATCAACGGCTTTCCCGGCACGTGCAGGGCACGAAGTGCCGCCGCCTTCTCAATGGTCATGGCCGGAACCATAGGAAGGCGGGGCCGGTGGCTGTAGGTCCAATGCCCGCGAGAACCGGCGAGCCACTTCATGTTTCTCAGAAGGTGCGGGGTGCGTCCGGAGGGTGAACGGCCGCGTCCCGCGCCACCGTGCTCGTGGTGTCAGCAGCCGCTCTTGGCGCACTGGCCGCCGACGGTGCCGGCTGGGCCGTCCGCCGGGTTGTCGCCCTCGTCGGAGGGCGGCGGCTTGGCCGCGGTCGTGGGCTTCTTGCCGCTGTCGCCCTGCTTCGCGGCGGTTTCCTGCTTGGCGCCGTCGCCCTTGCTCGCGGTGCTCTTGTCCGACGAGCCGGCGCGGGTGTCGCGGGTGTCGCCCGACGTGTCGCCCGATGTGTCGCCAACGGAGGCGTCGCCCATCTCGGCGGCCTCCTCCTCGGGCAGGCCGGTGTCGGCGTCGCCCATGGTGGCCTCGTCGGCGGCCGCCTCGTCCTGCAGCGGCTCGCCCTCGCTGCCGGTCTCGCCGGCGCCCTGCTCGGGCCCCGCCTGCCGGCTCTGCTGGGTGGGCGTGCCCGTCTCTCCGGACCCGGCGGTCAGCGCGTAGCCGACGCCGCCCACGGCCATCGCCGCCACGAGTACGGACGCGGCGATGACGGTGATCTTTTTCTTCTTGCTCGGCCTGTTCCTGGCGGCCCGGCGGCCCTCGCCTGGCCCGTTGAGGATCTCAAGACGATCCGGCTCGGTCGGATCTTGCATGGTGTTACAGCTCCCTGCGGTCGTATCGGGAAAGCTCTCCGGCTTCCGCGGGCGATGGACCACACTAGCCGCAACAGCCGAATGCTCGCGCAACAATCACAAAGGAATCACGACTTGTCCCCCCAAGGTCCTATTCGCCCAGGTCGACGCCACCGCCTCGCCCCCGTCGCCGCGGTCACCGCCGTCCTGGCCATCGCCACGGCGGGAATTCTCCTCGCGTTCACCGGCCCGCGAATGCACCCTCGCAAATCGGCCCCCGAAATCGATCAGGAAAGCCCGCTTTTCGATCAATCCCGCCGCACGCCCCCACCCACGTGGACGTCCATTCCACCGCCCCATTCAGCCAGCCCGGAACCCCCCGCACCGGCGACGAGCATCACCACCGAAACCCCCTGGCTCCACCCGATCCCCCCACCAAGGGCAACACCCTCGTCCCGCCCAGGAGACGCCACCAGGCGTCCGGCAGACGTCCCAGAACGCCAGCCCCCCACCCGAGATCACCAAGGCCCCCGTGCCCAACCCCGCACCCACCGCCCCGAACCCCGGGAACGTTCCAGCACCCACACACCGAACGACAACACCAGCACCGGCGAGGCGGTCACACTCACCACCGCCCCCTCACCCACCCCCGAGCCCCAGCCCAAGGCCCAGACCCCACCAGGACTCCCCGCCCCCGACCCCTGCGCAACCTTCCACGACTTCCGCCGCGCAGCCTGCTACGAGGCCCTCAAGAGCCTAGGAAATTGATCACCACGGCGGGACCCACAACTCAGGACTACGGCGGGCAGAGCAGGCCGAAGGCTTGCTATCGGCGCCCAGCCCGAGGGGTTTCCCCAAAAAGCCCTTAAGATCTTGATCTTTTACGGCGCGACCCACCCGAGCCAAGCCCACCCGACGATCAGCGAGCGGAACAGCCCGAAGAAGAAGGAGAAGTCGCCGGCCGGCCGATGGTAGGCATACCGAGGAGCACTCCGGACGGCTGGGGAGACACACGCGCCTGCCAGGCGTCACCCGCACGCGTGCGGCGCAGTTCGCGGACCGCCCCGTCGGCGACCAGGTGGTGCGGGGCCGCGTACGTGACCTCGACCGTGACCATGTCACCCGGACGCGGCGTCTCCTCGCCCACGGCGAAGTGGACCAGGCGGTTGTCGGCCGCGCGGCCGGAAAGGCGGCGGGTGGCCTCGTCCTTGCGGCCTTCGCCCTCGGCGACCAGGATCTCCAGCGTGCGGCCGACCTGCTTCTTGTTCTCCGCCCAGGAGATCTCCTCCTGGAGGGCGACCAGCCGCTCATAGCGCTCCTGGACGACCTCCTTGGGGATCTGGTCGTCCATGGTGGCGGCGGGGGTGCCCGGCCTGATCGAGTACTGGAAGGTGAAGGCGTTGGCGAAGCGGCTCTCCCGTACGACGTCGAGGGTCGCCTGGAAGTCGTCCTCGGTCTCGCCGGGGAAGCCGACGATGATGTCGGTGGAGATGGCCGCGTCGGGCATGGCGGCGCGGACCCGCTCGATGATGCCGAGGTAGCGCTCGGCGCGGTAGGAGCGGCGCATGGCCTTGAGCACCCGGTCGGAGCCCGACTGGAGCGGCATGTGGAGCTGGTGCATGACGTTGGGCGTCTCGGCCATGGCGGCGATGACGTCGTCGGTGAACGCGGCCGGATGCGGCGAGGTGAACCGGACCCGCTCAAGGCCCTCGACGTCGCCGCAGGCGCGCAGCAGCTTGCCGAAGGCGAGCCGGTCGCCGAACTCGACCCCGTAGGTGTTGACGTTCTGGCCGAGCAGGGTGACTTCGAGGACGCCCTGGTCGACGAGGGTGCGCACCTCGGCGAGGACGTCGCCGGGCCGGCGGTCCTTCTCCTTGCCGCGCAGCGACGGCACGATGCAGAAGGTGCAGGTGTTGTTGCAGCCGACCGAGATGGCCACCCAGGCGGCGTAGGCGGACTCGCGCCTGGTGGGGAGCGTGGAGGGGAAGACCTCCAGCGACTCCTTCAGCTCGACCTGCGCCTCGCCCTCGATGCGGGCGCGCTCCAGCAGCACGGGCAGGGAGCCGATGTTGTGGGTGCCGAACACCACGTCGACCCAGGGCGCCTTGCGGACGATCTCGCCCTGGTCCTTCTGCGCGAGGCAGCCGCCGACGGCGATCTGCATGCGCGGGTTGCGGACCTTGGCGGGCCGCAGATGGCCGAGGTTGCCGTAGAGGCGGTTGTCGGCGTTCTCGCGGACGGCACAGGTGTTGAAGACGACGACGTCGGCGGTCTCGCCTTCGGTCACGGCGATGTAGCCGGCGCCTTCCAGCAGGCCGGACAGCCGCTCGGAGTCGTGCACGTTCATCTGGCACCCGTACGTGCGGACCTCGTACGTGCGGGGGCTCTCCTGGGTCACAGTCATGGCATGAACAAGGGTAGTCGTTATGAGCCCTGCGCCAGCCGTACGCTTTCAAAAGACCAGCTTGACTGCCTGATGTGATCGGATCGGTACCGCCTGGTTAGTGACCAGCGTCCTTCGTGCCTCTACCGTTTGGGTCCATGACGGAGAACGGGGACGCCACTCCACTCGTGCAGATGGAGCACGTCAACAAGCACTTCGGGGCGCTGCACGTCCTGAAGGACATCAACTTGACCGTCTCACGTGGCGAGGTCCTGGTCGTCATCGGCCCGTCCGGCGGCGGCAAGTCGACGCTCTGCCGGACGATCAACCGGCTGGAGACGATCGACGACGGCAGGATCGTCTTCGACGGCCAGGTGCTGCCGGCGGAGGGCAAGGCGCTGGCCAGGTTGCGCTCCGACGTCGGGATGGTGTTCCAGTCGTTCAACCTGTTCGCCCACAAGACCATCCGGGAGAACGTGACGCTGGGCCCGGTCAAGGTCCGCCGCCAGGCCAAGGACGCCGCCGACAAGCGCGCCATGGAGCTGCTGGAGCGGGTCGGCATCGCGGCCCAGGCGGACAAGTATCCCGCCCAGCTCTCCGGCGGCCAGCAGCAGCGCGTCGCCATCGCCAGGGCGCTGGCCATGGACCCGAAGATGATCCTGTTCGACGAGCCGACCTCCGCGCTGGACCCCGAGATGGTGCAGGAGGTGCTCGACGTCATGATCGGGCTGGCGCGTGACGGGATGACGATGATGGTCGTCACCCACGAGATGGGCTTCGCCCGCAGGGCCGCCAACCGGGTCGTGTTCATGGCCGACGGGCAGGTCGTCGAGGAGAACACCCCTGACGAGTTCTTCACCAACGCGCAGACCGACCGGGCGCGTGACTTCCTTTCGAAGATCCTCACGCACTGACTAACGAGGCAGGTACACATGCACATGCGTCGAATGGGAGCGGTGCTCGCCGCGTTCGCCATGGCGGGCGCGCTGACCGCTTGCGGCGGCGATGACGCTGGAGGCGGCGGCGACGGCGGCGGCTCCTACGCCACCGTGATCGACAAGATCAAGGGTGGCGGCACCGTGGTCGTCGGCACCAAGTGGGACCAGCCGAGCCTGGGTCTGAAGACCGGGCCCGAGCCGGAGGGCTTTGACGTCGACGTTGCCAAGGCCGTGCTCAAGGAGCTCAACGGCGGCACCGACGTCAAGGTCGAGTGGAAGGAGTCGGCCTCGTCCAACCGCGAGCCGTTCCTGCAGAACGGCACCGTCGACATCATCTTCGCCACCTACTCGATCACCGAGGAGCGCAAGGGCAAGGTCACCTTCGGCGGCCCGTACGTGATCTCGCACCAGGACATCATGGTGCGCAAGGACGACACGTCGATCAACACCCCGCAGGACCTCAAGGGCAAGCGCATCTGCAAGGCCGCGGGCTCCAACTCCTACAAGCGCATCACCGACCCGCCGCCGGACGGCGAGCTCGACATCGACGCCACCACCGTCGACGCGGCGAACTACTCGGAGTGCGTGCAGAAGCTCAACGGCAGCAACCTCGACGCCGTCACCACCGACGACCTGATCCTGGCGGGCTTCGCCAAGCAGGCGGGCGGCAACTTCAAGGTGCTGGGCCAGGGCTTCACCGACGAGAAGTACGGCGTCGGCCTGAAGAAGGGCGACACCGCGACCTGCGAGGCCGTCAACACCGCGATCAAGACGCTGTGGGACAACGGCCAGATGAAGACCATGCTGGACAAGTGGTTCGGCGGCATCGAGGGCCTGCCGCTCTCGACCGAGGCACCGCCGGCCGAGGGTTGCGCCTGATCATGTCGTAGGCGGCGGCCGGGATCCCGGCCGCCGCCCTCCTATGCGGTGGAGCACGATGGACGAACTAATCAAGTACGCGCCCGTCCTCGCGGAAGGCTTCCTGGAGAACGTCAAGCTCTCCCTCGTGGCCGCGGTCGCCTCCCTCATCCTGGGCACGATCCTCGTGGGGATGCGGGTCTCGCCGACGCCGGTGCTGCGTGCGGCCGCCACCGTCTACGTCAACGTGGTGCGCAACACGCCGCTGACGCTGGTGCTGGCGTTCTCCGCGCTGGGCCTGAGCGACCAGCTCGGCCTGGTGTTCTCCCAGGAGCCGAGCGTCAACTCGTTCTGGATCGTCGCGATGGGCCTGTCGTTCTACACCGCGTCGTTCGTGTGCGAGGCGCTGCGGGCCGGCATCAACACGGTGCCCCTGGGCCAGGCCGAGGCGGCGCGGTCGATCGGGTTGTCGTTCTTCCAGTCCCTGCGGCTGATCATCCTGCCGCAGGCGTTCCGGGCCGTCATCGCCCCGCTGGGCAGCGTGATGATCGCCATGATCAAGAACACCACGGTCGCGACGGCCGGCGGCTACCTCGCCGACGCGGCCGCCACCATGAAGGAGGTCTTCGACACCACCGGCGCGTCGATCCCCATCTTCATCGGGATCGTCATCGCGTTCATGGCCCTGACCATGCCCATCGGCTACTTCACCGGTTGGTTGTCCCGACGTCTGGCGGTGGCCCGATGAACCTTTCCGTCCTGTTCGACACCCCGGGCCCGCGCGGGCGGGTGCGCAACCACCTGCTCACCGCGGTCAGCGTGCTGGTCGTGGGCGGCATCGCCTACTGGGTCTATCTGGGCTTCGACGCCAAGGGCCAGTTCGAGGGGAAGATCTGGGAGCCGTTCCTCGACCCCTACACCTGGCAGACGTGGATCCTGCCCGGCCTGGCCGGCACGCTGCGGGCCGCCGCGCTGGCCGCGGTGCTCGCGCTCGCGTTCGGCGCGATCTTCGGTCTGGCGCGGTTGTCCGACCACGCCTGGATCCGGATCCCGGCCGGGCTGGTGGTCGAGGTCTTCCGGGCCATCCCGCTGCTGCTGCTGATCTTCTTCATCTTCTACCTGGCGCCGACCGTGATGGGCGGCGGCGACTACGCGTTCATGGCCGTGGTGCTCGGCCTGACCCTCTACAACGGGTCGGTGCTGGCCGAGGTCGTCCGGGCCGGCGTGCTCTCGGTGCCGAAGGGCCAGGCGGAGGCCGCGTACGCGGTCGGCATGCGCAAGAACCAGGTGATGCGGCTGGTGCTGCTGCCGCAGGCGGTCACGGCCATGATGCCGGCGATCGTCAGCCAGCTCGTGGTGCTGCTCAAGGACACCGCGCTCGGCTACATCATCGCCTACGTCGACCTGCTCAACACCGGCTTCAAGATCCTGCCGGCGGTGTTCTTCGGCTCGCTGATCCCGGCGGCCATCGTCATCGGCATCATCTACGTCGGGCTCAACATGGCGCTCAGCTACCTGGCCCACTGGCTGGAACGCCGCAGCAGGCGCAGCCGCAAGACGGCGGCGCCCCCGGTGGCGCCCCCCGGCGCGGAGGCGATCGGCCTGCGCTCCGGCGGCGGGCTCGACAGCACCGACTGACTCACGAGCGGCGGGGATTTCCGGCAGGATGCGGGTATGCCCGCCGCTCTGTGGCCCTCACCCATCTCCACCTCCGACGTCGCCCGGGCGGCGGTTCGTCCGGCCTGGCCCGTCGTGTCCGGCGGCGCCGCCTGGTGGACGGAGGACCGCCCCGGCGAGGGCGGGCGCACCACGATCGTGCGCCTCACCGCCGACGGCGCCCGGACCGAGCTGCTGCCGCCGCCGTGGAACGCCCGCACCCGCGTGCACGAGTACGGCGGCCGCCCCTACGCCGTCACGCCCGGCGGCGACGTCGTCTTCACCGAGCTGACCGACCAGCGGCTCCACACCCTCGACCGGTCGGGCGAGATCAGGCCGCTCACTGCCGAGGGCGACCGCTACGCCGACCTGATGGTCCGCGACGACCAGGTGTGGTGCGTCCGCGAACGCCACCTCGACGGCGGCAAGGTCTCACGGTCGATCGTGTCCGTCCCGGTGGCCGGGGGCGAGGCCGCCGAGCAGGTCACGGGCCACGACTTCTACGCCTTCCCCACGCTCTCCCCCGACGGCCGGCTGCTCGCGTACGTGTGCTGGAACCATCCCCGGATGCCGTGGCACGGCACCGAGCTGCGCGTCACCCGCCTGTCCGACGGCGAGACGTGGACCGTGGCCGGTGGCCCCTCCGAGTCCGTCCTGGCGCCCCAGTGGCGCGACGACGGCCGTCTCTACCTGATCTCCGACCGCTCCGGCTGGTGGAACCTGTACGCGGCCGACATCGGCGGCGGCGAGCCGGAGCCGCTCTGCCCGCGCGAGGAGGAGTTCGCCTGGCCGCTGTGGTATCTGGGCGGCCTCCCGTACGCGGTCCTCGCCGACGGCCGGCTCACCGTCCTGCACGGGCGCGGCGACCTGCGGCTCGGCGTGCTCGACCCGCTCACGGGCGTCCTCACCGACCTGGACACCCCGTTCCCGGGGTGGGCGCCGACGCTGGCCGCCGACGGCGCCTCCGTCCTCGGCATCGGGTACGGCCCGGCGACCCCGATGTCCGTGACCCGGGTGACCACGGCCATCGGAACCCCCGGCGGGATCGAGGTGCTGGCGGCTGACCCCGGCGGGCTGCCCGACCCGGCCTACCTGCCGGAGCCTCGGGCGGTGACGCTGCCGGGCGAGGACGGCCGGGAGGTGCACGCGTTCCTGTATCCGCCCGCGCATCCGGACCACGCCGCCGACGGACCTCACCCGTACGTGATCTTCGTGCACGGCGGGCCGACCGCGCACGCCACCACCGCGCTCGACCTCGGCAAGGCGTTCCTGACCTCGCGCGGCATCGGCGTGCTCGACGTCAACTACGGCGGCTCCACCGGCTACGGCCGCGCCTACCGCGAGTCGCTGAAGGGGCAGTGGGGGCTGGCGGACGTCGCCGACACCGTCGCCGCCGCCCGCTGGCTGGCCGCCGAAGGGCACGCCGACCCCGGCCGGATCGCCGTCAGGGGCGGCAGCGCGGGCGGCTGGACCGTGATGGCGGCCTGCTGCCGGTCCGGCGCGTTCGCCGGCGGCGTCTCGTACTACGGGGTGAGCGCCCTGGGCCCGCTCAACGCGCACACCCACGACTTCGAATCCCGCTATGTGGAGTGGCTCGTCGGCCCCGAGGACCCCCAGCTGTACGCCGAACGCGAACCGCTCGCCCTGGCCGGCGGCGTCTCCTGCCCGATGCTGCTGCTCCAGGGGCTCGACGACCCGGTGGTGCCGCCGGAGCAGTCGGCCGCCTTCGCGGAGACGCTGTCGGAACGCGGCATCCCCTGCACCTACCTGGCCTTCGACGGCGAGGCGCACGGCTTCCGCCGCACCGAGACCCGCTCCACCGCGCTCGCCGCCGAGCTCGCCTTCTACCAGCAGATCTTCCGGTGAGAGGTCAGCGCGCGAACTCGGTCGCCCGCGACTCCCGCACCACCGTGATCCGGATCTGCCCCGGATAGGTGAGCTCCTCCTCCACCTGCTTGGCCACGTCGCGGGCGATCACCTGCGCCTGGATGTCGTCGATCGCGTCCGGCTTGACCATCACCCGGATCTCCCGCCCGGCCTGCATGGCGAAGACCTTCTCCACGCCGTCGTAGGACTGCGCGATCTCCTCCAGCCGCTCCAGCCGCTTCACGTACGCCTCCAGCGACTCGCGGCGGGCGCCGGGACGGCTGCCGCTGATGGCGTCGGCCGCCTGGGTGAGCACCGCCTCGACGGTGCGCACCTCCACCTCGTTGTGGTGCGCCTCGATGGCGTGCACCACGTCCTCCTGCTCGCCGTAGCGGCGCGCGATCTCCGCGCCGATCAGCGCGTGGCTGCCCTCCACCTCGTGGGTGAGCGCCTTGCCGATGTCGTGCAGCAGCGCGCAGCGCTTCATCAGCGTCTGGTCGAGCTTGAGCTCGGCGGCCATGATGCCGGCGATGTGGGCGGACTCGATGAGGTGCTTGAGCACGTTCTGTCCGTAGGAGGTGCGGTAGCGGAGCTGGCCGAGCAGCAGCACCAGCTCCGGGTGCATGTCGGTGAGGCCCAGCTCGACCAGCGCGTCCTCGCCGGCGCGGGCGCACAGCTCCTGCACCTCGGCGCGGCTGCGGTCGTGCGCCTCCTCGATGCGCTGCGGGTGGATGCGCCCGTCGAGCACCAGCTTCTCCAGCGTGAGCCGCGCCGTCTCCCTGCGAACCGGATCGAAACACGACAGAAGCACCGCTTCAGGAGTGTCGTCGATGATCAGGTTGACGCCGGTGGTCGACTCGAACGCCCGGATGTTGCGGCCCTCACGGCCGATGATGCGGCCCTTCATCTCGTCGCCCGGCAGGTGCAGCACGCTGACGACCGACTCCGCGGTCTGCTCGGTCGCCATCCGCTGCACCGCCAGCGTCACGATCTTGGTGGCGCGCTTCTCGCCCTCGCGGCGCGCCTCGCCCTCGATCTCCCGTACGATCAGCGCCGCCTCGCGCTTGGCCTGGTGTTCGATGTCGCGCACCAGCTCGGCCCTGGCCTGCTCGCCGGTCAGCCCGGCCACCCGTTCCAGGATGACCCGCCGTTCCTCCTCCACCTTCAGCAGCTCGGCCCGCCGGTCGGCCAGCTCGATCTCCGTCTCGGCGAGCTTGCGGTCGCGCTCGGCCTGCCGCCTGGCCTCCTCGTCGAGCCGCTGCTCCCGCTCGGCCAGCCGCTGCTCCCTGCGCTCCAGGTCGGTGCGGAGCTCCTTGAGCTCCGACTTCAGGATCCGGCTCTCCTCCTCGACCTCCCGCCGCATCTGCGCCGCGCTCTCCGCCGCCGCCTCGGACCTGCGCAGGATCTCCTCGGCGTCGGACTCGGCCCTGTCGCGGATCTGGCCCGCCTCCGTACGAGCCTGCTCCAGCTCGTCGTGAACGGCCTCCAACTGCTCCGGAGAGGGCTTGGCGCCTCTCGGGACACCGCCCGAGGTGCGCCTGACGACGATGAAGAGGGCTGCCATCATCCCGCAGGTCAGTACGAGCACCGCCACCGACAGCACTACGACAAGCGGCCCCATGTACGCCCCGCCCTCCTCGCGTCGTCAACACCCACAAACGCGGCCCTCGCACGGGAGGGTCACGGGCGCGGCACGGAAAGCCCCGGGACAGCTATCAAGCACAGGCCGACCTCGTGCCGACCGCAACAGCCGGCACCTCGTCCGCCTCGATCAACCAAACTCGCTCGTATGTCGTTCACCGGTATGGCAATCCGCACTGCGCGGAGTAACTCCTCACTGCCGTCGAGGTTATGCGTCGAACAGGTCACGAGCAAGCAAACGACTCACCAAGCGTGTCTTACCTGCCACCTCCGTCTTCCCTCGTCAGCCGATCCTGTCCAGGTTGATGATCTGATATTCGCCGGGCAACCGGTGAACGACGAGCGGGCCCTGGGCGGACCTGAGCCGGACGACGGCGGCGCCGCCCTCCTTGCCGGGCGAGTGCTCCAGGTGCGCCGACCTGCCCGTCCGCACGTCGTACATGACCTGCCCGTCCGTGAACCGGTCCAGGCGTCCGGTCGTGAACCGGTCGGCGGCCAGCTCCGCGTGGGCCCCCGGTGGCAGGTCGAGTTCTTCCGAGCCGTCGCGCATCCGGTGGAAGCCGCTGCGGTCCTGTCGGATGCCCGCGCAATGGGTCAGCCCGCAACGGACATACTGCTCGCCCGGATGGACGACGGCCGTGCTCGCCTCGCCTGTCTCGGCGTTGAGCAGCCGCTGGAAGCTGGGCTCGTTGTCCGGCGTGTACTCGCCCGGCGTACCCACCCACGGCCAGCGCAGGATGTGGTGCCGCTCCGCTCCCGGCACCGGCGTGGGGGCGCCGCCCTTGACGGGGACGGTGTAGACGCCGCCGTCCTCTACCAGTGAGAAGGCCAGTCGGTCACCGTCCACGGCGAAGACGTCGGACCGGCCGCGGATCGTCTCCGTCATGCGGATCTCCCGCGGCTCGCCGCCTCGGAGGGGCACCCACCAGAACCGGGAGGCGCCGTTGTCGCCGAACGCCTCGAAGTAGACGCGGTCGCCGACCACCTGGAAGCCGTCGGCGTACTTGCCCATGGAGGTGCGGATGGTAGTGATCTTGCGGGTCTTCCGGGTCTCGACGTCGTAGGCGTAGATCGCGTTGGCCTGCTCGTGACCGGCCCAGGTCTCCACCAGGAGGGTGCGGTCGTCGATGAACGCCTGCGGGTGGAACTCGCGGCCGTTCGGAAGCTTGTCCGGGATCCGCCACACCGCCTCCGGCCAGACCTTCTCCAGGGCGGGCGGGATCTTCGCCGGCGGCTGCCGATCTCCCTGCGGCGGCCCGCCGGACGTCGCCTCGGGCTCCCCTGGCTGGTCCGTCTGGAACGGCCCGCCCGGCGTCGTCTCGGGCTCCCTCGCATCCCTCGGGATCTCGATCTCGGACCGCCCCGATGCCGGGCCGGAGTCGTTCCCGGCGCCCCGAACCACCGCCCCGACACCGCCAGCGATCACCACCACCGCCACGGCCGCGATCAGCGCCTGCCCGCGCGCCCGCCGCTTCCGCGACCGCGTCACCATCCGCCCCGACAGATCGGACGGCGCCCGCGGCGCGCGCTCCGCGGCCTTCCCCAGCGCCCGGCGGAGGCCGTCCTCCAGCTCCGTGCTCATGACGACCTCCCGTTCGCCGATGCGGATCGGGCCACGACGGCCCGCAACTTGCCCAAGCCGAGCGAGGCGTGACTACGCACCGTCCCCTGCGAGATCCCCAGCACCCGGGCGATCTCCGCGTCGGTCAGCTGCTCGTAGTAACGCAGCACCAGCACCACCCGCTGCTTACGCGGCAGCCCTTCCAGCGCCCGCCACAGCCCGTACTCGCCATCGGACGGTGGCGCGTCCACGTACGACTCCTCCGGCGGATCCCACGCCAGCCGCTCCCTGCGGCGTAACCGCCAGACGCTGATGTGCAGCCTGGCCATGATCACCCGCGTGTAGCTCTCCGGGTCCTGCTTCCGCCGCACCCTCGGCCAGGCCCGGTGCAGCCTGATGAGGGCCTCCTGCGTCAGGTCGGCCGCATCGTGCGGGTTGCCGCTGAGCACGTACCCGTAACGCAGCAACGCGTCGGCCCGCTCGGCGACGAACTCCGCGAACCACGACTCGTCGTCCAAATGATCTTCACCTTCTTCGTAGCCTCCCTCTCCAGACGGCCACACAGGTGAATTCGTTGAACCGCGACGTCGGACGCTCGGTACCGGTGAACTCGTTGAACCGCTACGTCGGACGCTCGGGCCCGCGCAAGAACCCGCCCCAGGACCTGTACCAGCGCCGGAGACCGCCCTCGCCGAGGTCGCCTGCCGCGATGACCGCGAGTACGCGACCTCGACACACCATCGGCAGAACTACGGGTACTCGTCCTCGACCTCGACGCCCTCCTGCTCCAGAGCCTCCCGGATCACCCGGAACGACAGCCCTGGCGGGTAGCCCTTTCTCGCGAGCATGCCGGCCAGGCGGCGAGTGCGGACCTTGGAGTCCAGGGAGCGAGTGGAGGGCAGCTTCCGCTCCACGAGGCGGCGGGCGGTCTCCTCCTCCTGATCCGGATCGAGCCGCTCGACGGCGTCCTTCACCGTCTCCTGGTCGACCCCGCGATGCCGCAACTCGTTGGCCAGAGCCCGCTTGGCCAGGCCCCGGCCATGGTGCCGGGAGTCGACCCAGGCCTCGGCGAACGCCTCGTCGTTGATGAGCCCCAGCTCGGTGAACCGGTCGAGCACCGACTCCGCCACCTCGTCGGGCACCTCCCGCTTCCGCATCGCCTCGGCCAGTTGCGCCCGCGTCTTGGGCGCCATGGTGAGCAGCCGCAGGCAGATCGCCCGCGCCACCGCCTCAGGATCGGCCGGCGGCGCCGCTGCCGCTCCCGAACCGGCATCCGGCCCATCAGCCGGCCATCCCCGCCCGGCCTTCCGTCCGGACCGCCTCCCCTTACGCCCCTTCTTCGCCTTCTCCCCGGAACCCGGCTCCACCCCCGGCGTCGCCCAGAACTCCGTGCCCGCAGCCGACTCCCCCACACGAGTTCCGGTCCCTGCGTCCGACACCCCGGCAGAAGTCCCGGTCCCTGCGTCCGACACCCCCGCAGAAGCCCAGGTCCCTCCGTCCGATGCCCCGCCCGGAGCCCTGGTTCCCCCATCCGCCGGCACCGCGCCGCCCGGCACCTCACCATCCCCTACCGACGCCGCACCACCATCCGGCACCTCACCGGAGGCATCCTCCAGCGGGCCCGCACCACCGCTCAACGCCTCACCAGATGCATCCCCCGACACAACTGCACCGCCGCCCGTCGCCTCACCGGAGGCATCCTCCAGCGGGCCCGCACCACCGCTCAACGCCTCACCAGATGCATCCCCCGACGGAATCGCACCACTGCCCAGCGGCTCAGCTGACGCCGTGCCACGGCCTGGCATCCCATCGGACGCGGAGTGGGAAGCCGCCGCGCCACCGTCCTGCTCATCGAGGGCAGCGTCGGGAGTAAGAGAGGACTCCCCACCTCCGTCAGGCCTCCCCTCCTCTGCGGTCTGCCCAGGCCGCCAGGCACTCACGACGGACGCGACGCTCCTCCCGGACATGACCTGCGGCGTTCCACGCGAATCCGCGTCGTCCGGGCCGCCCTCCTCACCGTGGAACGCAGGCCGAGGGTCTGCGGCTTCAGCGTCGGAGCCTGCGGAGGGAGGAAGCATGTCATCGGAGTTCACAACGGATTCCCGCTGACGACGGCGCTGCTCGCGCCACTCTTCAGGCGAAGGCCAACCACCGCTCCCACCACTCGTCGCCGGAGAAGACCGCTTCCTCGAAACCCCCTGATCAGTCAACCCATCGCCTCGCCGGAAAACCGAACCGGCCCGCTCCCCGCCCGAGCGCCCACCGCCGACCCGTCTTTCAGCAGCAGCACCGCCACCGGCCCGTTCCCCAGACGAAGCACCATCAGCCCGCACCCGATCGAAAGCATCATCGGCCCTTACCGGGTTGTAAGGACCATCGACCCGCACCACATCGGAAGAGCCGTCAGACGGTTCCTCACCGGAGGCATCATCACCCCAAGCCTCGCTTAAAGGACCGTCAGACCGTTCCTCACCTGAACCACCATCGGCCCGCACCCCGCTGAAAGCACCATCGACCCGCACCACATCGGAAGAGCCGTCGGACCGTTCATCACGGGAAGCACCATCGCCCCGAGCCTCGCTGAAAGGACCGTCAGACTCCCCGCGGGCAACACCATCGTCCCGAGCCTCACTGGAAGGACCGTCAGACTCCGCGCCCGAATCACCATCGGCCCGAGCCCCACTAGTAAGTCCGTCACCCGGCTCCGCTGCGGAGGATCCGCTGACGGCTCCCGATGTGAAGCCAGGCACGGAAAGAGCCTTCCGGGAGACCACCCGCCCCTCTATCGGCTGAGCCTCCAGAGAGCCCCCTTCGGACACTAGAGACTCACGCCGCGCCTCCGAGGACGGTCCCTCGTCAACCCCCTCCGACGTGAAGGATCCATCCACAGGTCGCCCCGCCGTATATGGATCCCGCCGGAACTCCTCCGGGGACAACCCCATGGGCGCCTGCCCGCGGACAGCTTCAGACCGCCCCACTCCGCGCCTCTCCACGGACAGCTCTTCACCAACCTGCCCCCGTACGAAGAAGTTTCCCCCAGGCTGCCGCGAAGCGTCCCGATCGTCCCGTCGCCCTTCCAGGGACGCCTCCCGCTCCCGTACGGAGAAGCCACCCGCCGCTCGATCCGCCCGCCCCTCCAGGGACAGCTCTTCACCAACCCGTCCCCGTACGGAGGAGTTGCCCTCAGACTGCCCCGCAGCGGCCGGATCGTCCCGTGGCGCCTCCGGGGAAGCCTCCTCGGCGGCCCGCTCCCGTACGGAGAAGCCACCCGCCGCTCGACCTGCCCGCCCCTCCAGGGACAGCTCTTCACCAACCTGCCCCCGCACGGAGGAGTTGCCCGCAGACCACCCCACCGCGGCCTGTCGCCCCTCCTGGGACACCTCCTCAGCGGCCCGCTCCCGCACGGAGAAACCACCAGCCGCCCGCCCCTCCAGGGACAGCTCTTCACCGGCCCGCTTCCCGGATTCACCCTCAGCAGGAGCCGGATCGCCCCAGAAGGGGTGGCTTTGCTGGGATTCGCCCGCGGGCCGTGTCCACCAGGTGTCTTCAGGCGGCGGCTGCTCCCCCGGGGCGCGGCCGCCGAAGAAAGGGTGGCGCCCGCCGGGTGGGGCGCCCTCGGATGAGGAGCGCCGGGGTTTGCGGCGGGATGAGGCCGGGGCGCCCCGGTCGCGGGGCGCCGGATCCGTGTCACTCATGCGCCGACCGATCAGACGTCACCAGGCTTCGGCGTGGACTTGGAGCCGCGGCCGGACGCGGCGGGCGCCTTGGCGGGCGCGGGAGGCGCGGGGGCCTCGGCGGGCTCGTCGAGGCGCGGGCCCACACCCAGCTTGTCCTTGATCTTCTTCTCGATCTCGTTGGCCATGTCGGGGTGGTTGCGCAGGAAGTTGCGCGCGTTCTCCTTGCCCTGGCCGAGCTGGTCGCCCTCGTAGGTGTACCAGGCGCCGGACTTGCGGACGAAGCCGTGCTCGACGCCCATGTCGATGAGGCCGCCCTCGCGGGAGACGCCCACCCCGTAGAGGATGTCGAAGTCGGCCACCCGGAAGGGCGGGGCCATCTTGTTCTTGACCACCTTGACGCGGGTCCGGTTGCCGACCGCTTCGGTGCCGTCCTTGAGGGTCTCGATGCGGCGGATGTCGAGGCGGACCGAGGCGTAGAACTTGAGCGCCTTGCCACCGGTCGTGGTCTCGGGGCTGCCGAACATCACGCCGATCTTCTCGCGGAGCTGGTTGATGAAGATGGCGGTGGTGCCGGTGCTGCTGAGCGCGCCCGCGACCTTGCGCAGGGCCTGGGACATCAGGCGGGCCTGGAGGCCGACGTGGCTGTCGCCCATCTCGCCCTCGATCTCGGCCTTGGGCACCAGGGCGGCCACCGAGTCGATGACGATGATGTCGACGGCGCCGGACCTGATCAGCATGTCGGCGATCTCCAGCGCCTGCTCGCCGGTGTCGGGCTGGGAGACCAGCAGGGCGTCGGTGTCGACGCCGAGCTTCTTGGCGTATTCGGGGTCGAGGGCGTGCTCGGCGTCGATGAACGCCGCGATGCCGCCGGCCCGCTGCGCGTTGGCCACCGCGTGCAGCGCGATGGTGGTCTTGCCGGAGGACTCCGGACCGTAGATCTCGACGATCCTGCCGCGCGGCAGGCCGCCGATGCCGAGCGCGACGTCGAGGGAGATCGACCCGGTCGGGATCACCTCGATGGGGGCTCGGGCGTCATCGCCGAGGCGCATGACGGAACCCTTGCCGAACTGCCGCTCGATCTGGGCGAGGGCGGTCTCGAGGGCCTTCTCGCGGTCGTTGATAGCCATGGGAGCTCCCTCTTGAGGGTCGTGGTCGGAATCAGTCGAGTGAAAGCTACGGTCTGCCACCGACATTTTCCCGGAAGCGGTCGTGGAAGACGTGGCCCGGCGAGCCCATCGTAGCCGAACGGCTGTTCGATCACACGCACGTCTGCGAGGAAGTCCGCCCGCGCCCGGATGCGTTCCCGCAGCCTGGGGAGACTCCTGGGAAGAGGGCAGGAGGTGACCACGTGGCGAGCTCGTACACGAGCGAACGGCGCGCTCATCTGCAGGGCCTCGCCGAGGTGCTCCCCCGCCACGGGCTGGTGAGCCGGATGGTGGGCGAGGAGGAGCCGCTGTTGTGGGTGTGGCATCCGCACACGAGCAGGCAGACCCTGGTCTTCGCCACGCCGTCGGAGCGGGGCTGGCTGTTTCTGTGGGCGCCCGGCGGCACGGGCGGCGCCGACGACCTCGATCGCACGGCGCGCGCTCTGAGGGAGACGCTGGGCTCAGCGTAGCCGGGGGGAGACGTCCTCGACCTGGCAGACGGCCCGCCAGACGGTCTTGGCGCTCTCGCCGTCGGCCAGCGCCTGCACCACGGTGCGCCCGCCGAGCGGCGCGATCACGTAGTCACGCGCCCACGACTCGGCGTAGGTGTCGCCGAAGTGCAGGCGCATCCTTCTCCAGAACTCAGTCAGGCGCATCACTCAAGTATGGATCGGCCCCGGGAGTGGGTAGGACGCAACGGGAACGTGAACGACCTGCGTATCACCCGCCTTCGAACCACGGCATCGGCATGTGCCGGAGACCCGGAAGGGAGGAAGCGCGGATCCCCCCGCCGGCTGAGGCAGGCGGTCCCCCTCCGCGCGACTCTGATGGCGAAGACCGCGAAACCCTCACCCCCCAAGTCAGCCAAGGCCAAGACCAACAGGGCGAAGCGCCGCCACTTACTGTCATTGCGGCGCGAGGCCGTACGGAAGGAGAAGGCGGAGAGGTCCGAGCGGCATGCCGGGATCCGGCAGGAGCCGCGGGCGGGCCGTCCGCGCACGCGACGCGCGTCGCGGCGTTAGGTCACGGCGTCACAGCACGCGCGCGCCGTACATCTCACCGAGATGGTCGGCGAGCAGCTCCAGCCGGGCGCCGTCGGGGTCCTTGAAGTAGATGGAGGCGCCGCTCTCGATCTGGTGCGGCACGCCGGCCATCTCCAGCTTCCCGCGCAGCCGCTCCCAGGTGGCGGGGTCGACGGAGATCGCGATGTGGTGGAGGCCGCCGAGCACCTCCTGGTAAGGGCCGAGGTCGAGGCCGGGGAGGTCGAAGAAGGCCAGCAGGTTGCCGTTGCCGAGGTCGAAGAAGAAGTGGCTCGAACCCTTGTAGTCGCGGTTCTCGAAGATCTCCGTCAGCGGGAACTCCAGCAGCTCCTGGTAGAACTTGACGGTGCGTTCCACGTCCGACGACAACAGGGCGATGTGGTGCAGGCCGCGCGCGCTGGACGAGGGCCGGCGCGCTAAGAGGTAGCGCCGCCTGATCTCCTCGCGGCGGGCCTCGACGGCCGCGTGGTCGATGGTCACGGTCGGTGTATGTCCGCCCGCGCGCCCGCTCAATCACGCGGCGCGGCCGCAATGCGTTTTCTGTCGGTGGCGCGAGGCAGTATGTGCTGGTGAGCTCGCTCGACCGCTTCAGCAAGGTGACCAGCAGCTGGTTCTCCGGGGCCTTCGCCGCGCCCACCGCCGCCCAGGATGGCGCGTGGGAGTCGATCGCCCGCGGTGACAACACGCTGGTCGTGGCGCCGACCGGGTCCGGCAAGACGCTGGCGGCCTTCCTGTGGTCGCTCGACCGGCTGGCGGCCGAGCCGCCCGCGAAGGGCACGCGGGTGGTGTACGTGTCGCCGCTGAAGGCGCTGGCCGTCGACGTCGAGCGAAACCTGCGCGCTCCGCTGGCGGGGCTGAAGCAGACGGCGCGGCGGCTGGGGCTGCCCGTGCCGGAGATCTCGGTGGCGATCCGTTCCGGCGACACCCCCGCCGAGGACCGCAGGAGGTTCGCCGCCAAGCCGTCCGACATCCTCATCACCACGCCCGAGTCGCTGTTCCTGCTGCTGACCAGCCAGGCGCGGGAGGCGCTGCGCGGCGTGGAGACGGTGATCGTCGACGAGGTGCACGCGGTGGCCGCGACCAAGCGGGGCGCCCACCTGGCGCTGACACTGGAGCGGCTCGACGCGCTGCTGGAGCGGCCCGCCCAGCGGATCGGCCTGTCGGCGACGGTGCGGCCGGTGAGCGAGGTCGCGGCGTTCCTCGGCGGGCCGCGCGCGGCGACGGTGGTGCAGCCGCCGGCCGACAAGCGCATCGAGGTCCAGGTGGTCGTCCCGGTCGAGGACATGACCGAGGTGGAGGCGGGCCCGTCCCCCGCCGAGGCGGAGGAGTTCGCGCCCGACCCGGCCACCCGGTCGATCTGGCCGCATGTCGAGGACCGGCTGTTCGACCTGATCGCGGCCCATGACTCGACGATCGTGTTCGCCAACTCGCGGCGGCTGGCCGAGCGGCTCTGCACCCGTCTCAACGAACTGGCGCTCGCCCGCCGCGGGGGCGTGGCCGACCTGTCGGTGTGGGACCGTCCGCCGGCCGAGGTGATGGCGCAGGCCGGGGCGAGCAAGGGCGTCGGGCCTGAGGTCGTGCGCGCCCATCACGGCTCGGTGTCCAAGCAGGAGCGGGCGCAGATCGAGGAGGCGCTCAAGTCGGGGCGGCTGCCCGCCGTGGTCGCCACCTCCAGCCTGGAGCTGGGCATCGACATGGGCGCGGTCGACCTGGTGGCGTGCGTGGAGGCGCCGCCGAGCGTGGCGAGCGGGCTGCAGCGCATCGGCCGGGCCGGTCACCAGGTGGGCGCGGTGTCCAAGGGCGTGATCTTCCCCAAGTACCGCGGCGACCTGGTGCAGACGGCCGTGGTGGCCGAGCGCATGAAGAGCGGCCTGATCGAGGAGCTCCGCTATCCGCGCAACCCGCTCGACGTGCTGGCCCAGCAGATCGTGGCGATGACGGCGCTCGACGAGTGGACCGTCGAGGAGCTGGAGACCGTGGTCAGGCGCGCGGCCCCGTACGCGACCCTGCCCAGGAGCGCGCTGGAGGCGACGCTCGACATGCTCGCGGGCCGCTACCCGAGCGAGGAGTTCGCCGAGCTGCGCCCGCGCGTCGTGTGGGACCGGGTGACGGGCACGCTGCGGGGCCGGCCCGGCGCGCAGCGGCTGGCCGTCACCAACGGCGGCACGATCCCCGACCGGGGCCTGTTCGGCGTGTTCCTGGTCGGCGAGCGGGCCTCGCGGGTGGGCGAGCTCGACGAGGAGATGGTCTACGAGTCGCGGGTGGGCGACGTGTTCGTGCTGGGCGCGTCGTCGTGGCGGATCGAGGACATCACCGCCGACCGGGTGCTGGTCTCGCCCGCTCCCGGCCAGCCGGGCAAGCTGCCGTTCTGGCACGGCGACACTCCCGGCCGCCCGGCCGAGCTGGGCCGGGCCATCGGCGCGTTCCTGCGCGAGCAGGCCAAGGACGACTCGCCGGAGCGGCTGCGCGAGGCCGGGCTCGACTCCTACGCCGCCGGAAACCTGCTGTCCTACCTGCGCGAGCAGCGCGCGGCCACGGGTTACGTGCCCGACGACAAGACGCTGGTGGTGGAGCGGTTCCACGACGAGCTGGGCGACTGGCGGGTGGTGATCCACTCTCCTTACGGCGCGCGGGTGCACGCCCCGTGGGCGCTGGCCATCAACCGGCGGCTGCGCGAGCGCTACGGCGTCGACGTGCAGGCGGTCCACTCCGACGACGGCGTGGTGCTGCGCATCCCCGACACCCTGGCCGAGCCGCCGTCCGACGTGGCGGCGTTCGACGCCGAGGAGATCGAGCAGATCGTGACGGAGGAGCTGGGCGGGTCGGCGCTGTTCGCGTCCCGGTTCCGCGAGTGCGCGGGGCGCGCGCTGCTGCTGCCGCGCCGCGTGCCGGGAAGGCGCAGCCCGCTGTGGCAGCAGCGCCAGCGGGCCGCCCACCTGCTCGGGGTCGCCTCACGATACGCGTCGTTCCCGATCGTGCTGGAGACGATGCGCGAGTGCCTGCAGGACGTCTTCGACGTGCCGGGGCTGGTCGAGCTGATGCGCGACATCGCGGCCCGGCGGGTGCGGGTGGTCGAGGTGGAGACGGGGCAGGCGTCGCCGTTCGCGGCCTCGCTGCTGTTCCACTACGTGGGCGCGTTCATGTACGAGGGAGACGCGCCGCTGGCCGAGCGGCGCGCGCAGGCGCTGGCGCTGGACACGTCGCTGCTGGCCGAGTTGCTGGGCCAGGCCGATCTGCGCGAGCTGCTCGACCCTGACGTGATCTCCGACACCGAGCGCGAGCTCGCCAGGCTCGATCGGCCGCTGCGTGACGTGGAGTCCCTGGCCGACCTGCTGCGCTCGCACGGGCCGCTGCTGGCGCCCGACGTGAGCGTGCGCGGCGGCGACCCGGCCTGGCTGGAGGAGCTGGAGCGGGCGCGGCGGGCGATCAGGGTGCGCGTCGCGGGCGAGGAGCAGTGGGCGGCGGTCGAGGACGCCGCCAGGATGCGCGACGCGCTGGGGACGCCGCTGCCGGTGGGGGTGCCGCACGCGTTCCTGGAGCCGGTGGCCGACCCCTTGGCCGACCTGCTGGCCCGCCACGCCCGCACCCGGGGCCCGTTCCACGCCTCGACCGCGGCCGGCCGGTTCGGGCTCGGCGTGGCCGTGGTGGCCGACGCGCTGCGCAGGCTGGCCGTGTCCGGGCGGGTGGTCAACGGCGAGTTCCGGCCGGGCGGGCGGGGCGAGGAGTGGTGCGACGCGGGCGTGCTGCGGATGCTGCGCCGCAGGTCGCTGGCCCGGCTGCGCAAAGAGGTGGAGCCTGTCCCGCCGGAGACGCTCGCGGTGTTCACCCCGGCCTGGCACGGCATCACCGGCGGCCCGCGCGGCGGGCGGGAAGGCGGCGCGCGGGCCATGGACTCCCTCGTCCGCGCCATCGAGCTGCTGCAGGGCGCGGCGGTCCCGGCCTCGGCGCTCGAGACCCTGGTGCTGCCGTCGCGGGTGCCGGGCTACCACCCGGGGCTGCTCGACGAGCTGACCGCGGCCGGCGAGGTGGTGTGGGCCGGGCAGGGGTCGCTGCCGGGCGGCGACGGCTGGGTGGCCCTCTACTTCGCCGATACCGCGCCGCTGCTGCTTCCGGAGGCGGGCGAGATCACGGTGACGCCGGTGCACGAGCGCATCCTCGAGGAGCTGAGCGGAGGCGGCGCGCTGTTCTTCCGTCAGCTCGCCGACCGGCTGGGGCTGCTCGACGACCAGGCGGTGGCGACGGCGCTGTGGGACCTGGTGTGGGCGGGGCGGGTGTCGGGCGACACGCTGGCGCCGATGCGGGCCGCGCTCGGCTCGGGGCGGCCCGCCCACCGGCCGGCGACCCGCAGGCGGCGGGCGGTGCTGCCGAGCCGCAGCGGGCCGCCCACGGTGGCGGGGCGCTGGTGGCTGCTGCCGGAGCCGGCCGCCGAAGCGACCCTGCGGGCGCAGGCGCAGGCGGAGGTGCTGCTGGAACGGCACGGCGTGGTGACGCGCGGGGCGGTCACCGCCGAGCGGCTGCCGGGCGGGTTCTCGCCGGTCTACCAGGTGCTGCGCGCCTACGAGGAGAGCGGGCGGTGCCGGCGCGGCTACTTCGTCGAAGGGCTCGGCGGGGCCCAGTTCGCGCTGCCGGGGGCGGTCGACCGGATGCGCGCGATGGCGCCCTCCTCCCCCGACGGCCCGCCCGGGGAGGAGCGCCGGGCCGTGGTGCTGGCCGCGGCCGATCCGGCCAACCCCTACGGGGCGGCGCTGCCGTGGCCGGCGCATCCCGGCGAGGTGGCCCACAAGCCGGGCAGGAAGGCGGGGGCGCTGGTGGTGCTGGTCGACGGGCGGCTGGTGCTCTACGTCGAGCGGGGCGGCAAGACGCTGCTGTCGTTCGCCGACGACGACCGGCTGCGGCCCGCCGTCGACGCGCTGGCGCTGGCCGTACGCGACGGCGTGCTGGGCAAGCTGACGGTGGAGCGGGCCGACGGCGAGCCGATCGTCGACTCGCCGCTGGGGGCCGCCCTGGAAGAAGCCGGGTTCCACCCCACCCCGCGCGGTCTCCGGCTGCGTGCGTAGGGCGTCAGGCGACGGTGGCCTCGATGAGGTCGTCGACCACCTCGGTGAGGTCCTGCTCGCGGGCGTGCACGCGGCGCTGCCGTTCGGCGCCGGAGCCCTTGTCGAGCAGGCGTTCCAGCCCGTCCTCGACGTAGGGCAGGTCGCCGGCCTCCGACAGGGCGTCGCTCACGTGGGCCAGGAGGCGGCGGGCCATCAGCGGGGCGGGCACGAGCGTGCCGTGGCGGACGTCGAGGCTGTCGCCGGTGAGCCCGTCGCGGGCGGCACGCCAGTAGGCGGCGCGCACCACCTCCGACGGGATCGGCAGGCCGCGGTCGCCGCGGGCCACGTCGGCCAGTGCCCTGACGACCAGGCCGCGCACCAGCCCGATGATGGTGAGGCTGTCGTTCACGTCGAGCGGCACGTCAGCCACCCGCACCTCGACCGTGGGCAGCCGGGGTGAGGGCCGGGCGTCCCAGAAGACGGTCTTCGGGTCCATGAGGGCGCCCGACTCGGCGAGCGCGCGCACGGCCAGCTCGTAGTCGCCGAAGGTGGGGAAGTACGGGGGCGCGCCGGAGACGGGCCACCGGCCCCAGCTGATCACCCGCCAGGAGGCGTAGCCGGTGTCGCGGCCGACGAAGAACGGCGAGTTGGCGGCCAGCGCGATCAGCGTGGGCAGCCAGGGCCGCAGGTGGTTGCCGACGTAGACGGCGTGCTCCTCGTCCGGCACGTCGACGTGCACGTGCAGGGCGCAGATGCTGATCTCGTCCTGCAGCGCCCTGTAGAGGCTGCGGCCCTGCTCGTAGCGGGCGTCGTCGCTGAGCGGCGGCGTCATGACGTTGCCGAGCACCGGGATGCCGCTGGCGACGACGGCGAGCCCGCACGAGCGGGCGGCCCCGGCGACCTCCTTGCGCGCGGCCCGCAACTGGGCGCCGAGCTCGGCCAGGTCGGCGGAGGGCGCGCTGCGGGCCTCCACCTGGAACCTGGTGATCTCGTGGGCCACGTCGAGCACGTCCGTGGCGGCGGCGAGGACGTCGGCCGCACGTGGGGTGACGTGGCGGGTGTACGGATCGACGACGAGGTACTCCTCTTCGATCCCGATCAGCGGAACCATGCCCACACCTCGCAGGAAGTCGGGGGAGCCTCCGCACGATTTGTGCCCGCCTGCCGCCTTCCGGAATCGCTACATGCTTACTGGCCCGTAGCAAGCGGCGGGGGCGCCGGTGGTCAGGGCCCAGTAGCGGTCGCCGTGGGACCAGTGCCACCACTCGGTGGGGTAGTTGACCAGCCCGGCGGGCTCCAGGGCCGCGGCCAGGAGCTTGCGGTGGGCGCGGGCGTCGGCGGAGATGTGCGGGGCGGCGGTGTAGCAGGCGCCGTCGCTCTCCTCGGGGTTGTCGTTGACCTGGGTGCCCATGTCGTACTCGGCGCCGTCGGGGTCGCAGAGGGTGAGGTCGACGGCGGCGCCGGCGGTGTGCGGGGCGACCTCGACCGGGGAGACGTAGCGGCTGGCGGCGACGTGCGCCTCCTGCTCGGACATGGCGGGGAAGGCGGCGCGCAGCTCGTCGCGGTATTCCTCGAAGTAGCGGCGCTGGGTGGCGACGGGCCGGTAGCCCTCGACGATCATCAGGTGGTATCCGCCGGGCAGGAGCCGCTCGGCCCGTTCGAGCCTGGCCAGCAGCCCCGCCCGCAGGTGGGCGTAGGCGCCGGCGTCGTCGGCGAGCCGGGTGTCGACCCGGAGCCGGCCGCGCGCGTCGGCCAGGGGCTCGCCGTTGTCCTGCACCGGGATCGCCGCCACGCGGGGATCGGAGATGAGCACGATGTCACTCGGTGGCTGCCACATGTGCAGTGATTCTCACACACGTGTCAGACGGTGTCGGAGAACACCTGTTCGCGGGCCTGTTCGAGAGCGGCCACCAGGGCGCCGCGGAGCACCGGGTTACCGGGGACCCCGCCGGCGGCGACGCGGGGCGGCGCGGGGCAGATGCGGGCGACGGCGTCCTGGACCTTGGCGGCCAGCCGGGCGCCGCCCGCGCGGCCGATGTCGCCGCTGAGCACGATCAGGCCGGGATCGAGGACGACGGAGACGGCGGCCGCGCCGACGGCGAGCCGGTCGGCGAGCTCGTCGAGGTAGTCGTCGCCGCCGTTGCGCACCTGGTCGGGGACGCCCGCGCCGGGCACCTGGTACGTGCCGGCCAGGTTCTGGAGTGCGGCGGTGCCGACGAGACGCTGGAAGGACCCGGAGTTGGGGTGCTTGACGTCGGAGGGCAGCGGTTCGCCGGGCACGGGCAGCCAGCCGATCTCGCCCGCGCCGCCGGTGATGCCGCGGTGCAGCCGGCCGCCGAGCATGACGCCGAGGCCCTGGCCGACGCCGGCCCACATGACCACGAAGTCGTCGACGCCGGCGGCGGCCCCGTAGCGGTGCTCGGCGAGGGCGACCAGGTTGACGTCGTTCTCGATGGTGACGGAGGCCCCGAGGCTGCGGCGCAGCCCTGCCAGCACGCCGACGTGCCAGGTGGGCAGGTCGAGTGAGAAGCGGACGTCGCCGGTGCGCGGGTCGACCATGCCCCTGGTGCCGATGACGAAGGCACGCAGCCGCGACAGGCTGACGTCGGCGACGGCGCAGGCCCGCTCGACCGCGGCCTGGACCGTACGGACCGGGTCGCCGTCGAAGGGGTTGACCGTGACCTCGACCACGGTCCGGCCTGTGATGTCGGCCACGCCGACGGTGACGCTCTCGGGCAGCACCTCCAGCCCGGCGACGTAGGCGCTGGAGGGTCGTACGCCGTAAAGTGCGGCGTTGGGTCCCCTGCCGCCGGCGCGCTCCCCTGCCACCTCCACCAGGCCCCTGTCCTCCAGCCTGGCGAGCAGCTGACCTGCGGTGACCTTGGACAATCCGGTACGTTCTCCGAGTTCGGCCCTGGTGAGGGGGCCCTCGGCGAGGAGGAGTTCGAGCGCGGAGCGGTCGTTCAGCCTGCGCAGCAGCCGAGGCGTCCCGGGGTTCCGGCTCATCTTCATGCCCCTCTCGTCACGATCGGCTAACAGACGGTTTTTTTTAAGAAAGTTTCTTGTTAGTTTAACACCTGTCGTTCGGCATTGACGATCAGCCTGGTGCGGACCGTAGGCCAGCACCCGGGAAGGGAGAACCCTGTGAGGATCGCGAAGATCACAGCCACTACGGTCACCACGGCCGCCCTGGCCCTGGGCGTGGCCGCCTGTGGCGGCGGTGAGGCGCCCGCGGAGCCCAGCGCGGCGAGCACCGCCGAAGCTAGCGGCCCCGCGTTCGCGGGCAAGGAGCTCACGCTCTGGCGCCTCGGTGACAGCAACCCCGACGCGCAGAAGTACACCGATGAGCTGGTGGCCGCCTTCCAGCAGGAGACCGGCGCCAGCGTGAAGGTCGAGTGGATCCCGTGGCCCCAGGTGAACGACAAGTTCACCGCCGCCGCGGCCGGAGGCGCCGGCCCCGACGTCACCGAGATCGGCAACGACCAGGTCCCGCTCTGGGTGAGCCAGGAGGCGCTCGCCCCGGTCACCGACATCGTCGGCTCCGGCGACCAGGCCGGGATCCCGAAGAACCTGATGGGCATGGAGACCATCGACGGCGAGACGTACGCCGTGCCGTGGGGCGGCGGCACCCGCGCGGTGCTCTACCGCAAGGACTGGTTCGAGGAGCTCAAGATCGAGGTCCCGAAGTCCTGGGACGAGCTCGTGGCCGCGGCCAAGAAGGTCCAGGCGGAGAAGGGCTCGGACGTCGACGGCTTCGCCTTCAACGGCGGCTCCGACGCCAACCACCTGCTGGGCTCGCTGGCCTGGACCTCGGGCGGCGAGTACGCGGTCAAGGAGGGCGACAAGTGGGTCGGCAAGCTGACCGACCCCGCCTTCAAGGCCGGTTTCGAGCAGTACACGTCCCTGGTGACGGACGGCCTGTCCAGCAAGTCGCGGCTCACCCAGAACAGCTCGGACATCCGCACCCGCTTCTCCAACGGCAAGGTCGGCATGTACCTGACCGCGTCGTGGGACCTCGCCACGATCGAGGAGGAGAGCAAGGGCAAGCTCAAGGGCGACAAGCTCGCGTTCTTCCCCCTGCCGAGCAAGGACGGCGGTGAGGCCCAGGCCTTCCTGGGCGGCAACGACATCGCCGTGTGGGGCACCGCCAAGGAGCCCGAGGCGGCCAAGGAGTTCGTGAAGATGGCGACCAACAAGGACTGGGGCGTCCGGTACGCCACCGAGGGCGGCCTGCTGCCGGTCTACCCGGAGGCGCTCGCCAAGCTGGCCGAGGACCCGGCGCAGGCGCCGTTCGCGGCCGCGTTCGCCAAGGCCAAGGCCTTCCCCGCGGACCCGAACTGGACCGAGGCCAACGAGACCAAGGCCGTGCTGCAGAACGCCGCGCGCCAGGTGATCGAGGGCAAGGCCACCGCCGACGAGGCGCTGGCGGCGGCCAACACCGAGCTCGAAGACATCCTCAACCAGTCCTGACAGGCCATGACGAACACGCCGACACTCGCCCGGGGCGGCAGGCACGCCTCCGCCTCGGGCCGGGGCCCGTCCCGCCGGGGCAGGGGCAAGGGCCTGCCCGTCTGGTCCATCCCGTACGTCCTGCTGATCCCCGGCCTGCTGGTCATCGCGGCGCTGCTGCTCTACCCGATGGTCCAGGTGGCGATCATCGCCTTCCAGAAGGTGGGCCTGCCGCAGATCAGCGGGCGGCGGCCGGCCGAGTGGGTCGGCACCGACAACTTCACCCGCATCTTCGAGAGCCAGATCTTCTGGGACTCGCTGCGCAACACGGTCGTGTTCGCGGTCATCGCGGTCACCATGACGCTGGTGCTGGGCACCGCCGTGGGGGTGCTGCTCAGCAAGCTCGGCAAGAAGATGTCCACGTTCCTGGTGATCGGCATCATGTGCGCGTGGGCCGTGCCGCCGGTGGCGCAGGGCATCATCTGGCGGTGGCTGTTCGACGCCGAGGCCGGAATGATCAACTGGGCGCTGAACCTGCTGCCCGACTGGCTGTCCACGCTGGTCTTCGGCCGCGCCGACTGGACGGGCGAGCCGTGGCTCAACGACGCCTGGTCCGTCTACATGGTGCTGATCATCACGGTGGTGTGGGCGTCCTTCCCGTTCATCGCGGTGTCGGTGCTGGCCGGGCTCAAGGGCATCCCCTCCGACCTGTACGAGGCCGCGCGGGTGGACGGGGCGACCGGCTGGCGCACGTTCTGGCAGATCACGTTCCCGCTGCTCAAGCCGGTGTTCGCGGTGCTGACCGTACTGTCGATCATCTGGGACTTCAAGGTCTTCAGCCAGTTGTACGTGCTCATGAGCGGGCCGACGAACCGTGAGGCGTTCAACCTGTCCATGTACTCCTACACCGAGGCGTTCAAGGCGCCGCAGAAGATGGGCACGGGCTCGGCGATCGCGCTGGTGCTGACGGTCCTCCTGCTGGTCGTCACCGCCGTGTACATCCGGCAACTGGTCAAGCAGGAGGAGTTGTGATGAGCCCGCTGGCCAGGAAGCGCCTGGGCAAGGTGGCCCTGAACGCCACGGCCCTCCTGGTGTTCCTGTTCGCGGTCTTCCCCGTCTATTGGATGGTGTCGACCGCCTTCAAGGCCAACGACCAGATCTTCACCACCGAGTTCATCCCGTTCCCCACCCATTTCACCTTCGAACACCTGCACCGGGTGCTGACCGAGGGCGTGGCGGGCAACTCGATCTGGGTCTACATGGGCAACAGCGCGGTCGTGGCGCTCGGCACCGTGCTCATCGGGGCGGTCTTCTCGCTGCTGGCGGCGACGGCGGTGGCCCGGTTCCGGTTCAAGGGCCGCACCGGCTTCCTGTTCCTGCTGCTGATCGCGCAGATGATCCCGGCCGAGGCGCTGCTCATCCCGCTGTTCCTGCAGGTCAAGACCCTCGGCCTGTACGACCACCTCGCCGGTCTGATCCTGGTCAACGTGGGGCTGACCCTGCCCTTCGGCATCTGGATGCTGCGCACGTTCGTGGCCGCGGTGCCGAAGTCGCTGGAGGAGGCGGCCTGGATCGACGGGGCGTCCAGGTTCGTGACGTTCTGGCGGGTGCTCTTCCCGCTGGTCGCGCCGGGCCTGGTGGCGACCAGCATCTTCTCCTTCATCACCGCGTGGAACGAGCTCATCTTCGCGCTGGTGCTGATGAGCGAGTCCACCGGCTACACCATGCCCGTGGCCCTGCAGTACTTCTTCGGCCACAAGGGCACGGACTGGGGCGCCATCATGGCCAGCTCCACGATGATGACCATCCCGGTCGTCATCTTCTTCATGATCGTGCAGCGCCGCATGGTGACCGGCCTCATGGCCGGCGCCGTCAAGGGCTGATCGACACCACGGGCGCCTCCCCGTATCCGAGGCTGCCCGTTTTCCATCTGATGAGGAGCCATGAGTCGTAGTGATCGGGGGCTGCGCCGCCTCGCGGCCGGTACGTTGCTCGTCGCCTTCCAGGGCACCACGCCGCCGGGCTGGGTGCTGCGCGAGCTGGAGCGAGGGCTGGGCGGCGTCACGCTCTTCGGCTTCAACGTCGACGGCCACGAGCCGCCCGCCGCGCTCACCGCGGCGCTGCGGGAAGCGGGCGGCGAGCCGGTCGTCTCGCTGGACGAGGAGGGCGGCGACGTCACCCGGCTGGCCTACCACGAGGGCAGCCCGTACCCGGGGAACGCGGCGCTCGGCGCGGTGGACGACGCCGAGCTGACCCGGCAGGTCTACCGGGCGATCGGCGCGGAACTGGCCGCCTGCGGGATCAACCTGGACATGGCGCCGGACGCCGACGTGAACTCCGAGGCGGACAACCCGGTCATCGGCACCCGGGCGTTCGGCGACGAGCCCGGACTGGTCGCCCGGCACACGGTGGCCGCCGTCGAGGGCCTGCAGGAGGCGGGGGTCGCGGCCTGCGTCAAGCACTTCCCCGGCCACGGCGCCACCCGCGTCGACTCGCACCTGGCCATCCCGGTCGTGGACGTCACCCCGGAGGTGCTGCGCGAGCGGGAGCTGGCGCCGTTCCGCGCGGCCATCGAAGCGGGCACCAAGTCGATCATGACGGCGCACGTGGCCGTGCCCGCGCTGACCGGCGGCACGCCCGCGACGCTGTCACCCGCCGCGCTCACCGGCCTGCTGCGGGGCGAGCTCGGCTACGACGGCGTGGTGATCTCCGACGCGCTCGACATGCACGCGATCACCAAGAGCGTCGGACTGGCAGGCGGCGCGGTGCGTTCGCTGGCCGCCGGCGCCGACCTGCTCTGCCTCGGGCCGATACCCGGCCACGACGAGGTGCGCGAGGTGATCGACGCGATCGTGGCCGCCGTGGACGAGGGAACGCTGCCGCCGGCCAGGCTGGAGGAGGCGGCGGCCCGGGTGGAGGCGCTGCGTGCCTGGTTCGGCGCGCCGGGGCGCACCCTGCCCGAGCGGAACGGGGTCGGGCTGCGCGCCGCCCGCCGCGCCGTGCGGCTGGCCGGCGAGCCGGCGCCGCTGTCGCAGCCGCTGGTGGTGGAGGTGGACACGCCGCCGACCATCGCCGTGGGCGACGTGCCGTGGGGGCTCGGGCGCTGGCTGCCGGAGGCGGAGGTCCTGCGGCTCGCCCCCGGCTCGGCCGACGTGACTGCGCTGCTGGCCAAGGCCGCGGACCGGTCGCTGGTCGTGGTGGTCAGGGACGCGCACCGCCACCCGGACAGCCGTGCGCTGGTCTCCGCGCTGGTGGCCGCCCGGCCGGACGCGACGGTGGTCGAGATGGGGCTGCCGGTCTGGCGCCCGGACACGGCCGCCTACCTCGCCACGTACGGTGCGGCCAGGGCGAACGCGCAGGCCGCGGCGGAACTGCTCGCCGGGACCTGAGCCACCGGCCGCCGGTCAGGACGTGAGGAGCTCCTGGCGGGCCTGGTCGAGCGCGGCGAGCACGGCGCCGCGCAGCACCGGGTTCGGGTCGGTGACGGCGGTGGTGACCACCTGCGGGCGGACCGGGCAGACGCGGGCCACCGCCTCCTCCACCCGCGAGGTGAGCGCCTCTCCCCCGGCGTGACCGACCTCCCCCGCCAGCACCACCAGGCCGGGATCGAGGATCACGCAGACGGCCGCCACGCCCAGGGCGAGCCTGCGGGCTATCTCGTCGAGCAGCGGCTCGCCCTCGGCCCCGGCCGCCACCGCCACCTGGACGCACTGGCCGGCGCTGTCGGCCGCGAACCCGTACCCCTGCGCCAGCTCCGCCACCGCCTCCGCGCTGACCAGCGACTGCAGGCCGCCCGCCAGCGACGGCAGCCGTCCCGGCGCGGTGCGGATGTCCTCCGGCAGTGGCACGCCCGGCACGGGCAGGTAGCCGATCTCGCCCGCGCTGCCCGAGCGGCCGCGGTGGAGCCGGCCGCCGAGCATCACCGCCATGCCCAGGCCGCGGCTGGACCACAGCAGCACGAAGTCGTCGATGCCCCGCGCGGCGCCGTCGGCCCGCTCGGCGATGGCGGCGAGGTTGACGTCGTTCTCGATCGTCACCTCGCGCTTGAGGTCGCCCGCCAGGGCCTCGTGGATGCCTTCGTGCCAGCCCGGCAGGTCGAAGGAGAAGCGCACGTCGCCGCTGCGCGGGTCGACCACGCCGGGAGTGCCGATGACGACGCCGCGCAGCCTGCCCAGGCCGACCTTGGCGCTCCGGCAGGCCTTGGTGATCGCGTCGTGCACGGCGGCGACCGGGTCGGGGTGACTGTCGGGGTCGACGGTGACCTGGGAGATCGTGCGGCCGTGGATGTCGGCGACCGCCGTGGAGATCAGCCCGGGACCGACCTCCAGCCCGGCCACGTAGGCGCTGGAGGGGATGACGGAGTAGAGCGCCGCGTTGGGGCCGCGCCCCCCGGCCTGCGCGCCGACCACCTCGACCAGCCCGCGCTCCTCCAGCCGGGCCAGCGTCTGGGAGGCGGTCACCTTGGACAGGCCGGTCAGCTCGCCGATCTGGCCGCGGGTCATCGGCCCGGAGGCCAGCAGCAGCTCCAGAGCGGCCCGGTCGTTGATCTCCCTGAGCAGTCTGGGCACACCAGGCCGTCGCTCCACGCTGAATCCCACCGTCACAATCGAAAAGGTTGTTGCAAGTTTAGCGCTCCCACCCTTGCTTATCGATGCAGGTGAACGCGAGGATTGCTCATGCTCTCCCTCCGCCACCAGGTCGCTCTCCTGGCGATCGGCGTCGTCCTCTTCCTCGACGTGCTGCGGGTGTTCCTCCCGTCGTTGATCACGCTGTTCGGGCGGGCCGGGTCGACGGCTCCGGAGCTGATGGGCCTCTACGCGGCCGCCTGGTTCGTGCTCCCGTTCCTGGCGCTGCGGCTGAAGCCGCGCTGGGCCGTGCTGGGCGGAGCGGTCGCGCTGGTGCTGGCCCGCGTGCTCCTGCAGGCCGGCGCCTCGCAGCTGTACGTGGCCTCGGCCGGGGTGAGCGCCGGCCTGGTCTTCCTGTACGGATGCGCGCGGACGACGACCCGGGCGGCGGCGCCCGTGGGGATCATCGGCGGAGTGGCCTGCTCGGTGCTCGGCCACCTGCTGCTCGACGGGGTGGACCTGGTGTGGCGACCCGGGCTCCTGGCGTGGGCGGCGGTGCTGGGGCTGTGCGCCGCGTTCCTGGTGCTGACCCGTACAGCGGGCGCCGACCCGGCCCGCACGGATGCTGACACCCCAGCCCGCGCGGGAGGCGCCGACCCGGCTGGTGACGCCTCAGCCCGGGCGGGTGGCGACGGCGGGCTCGCGCCTGCCGGGACCTGGTTCCTGGTCGGGCCGGTGCTGCTGCTCGCCGGGATGGCGGCCACCGGCTACGCGAAGGCGGCCGTCGGGCCGAGCGTGATCGGCTGGGACGCGCTCCTTCAGGTGGCGGCGCTGGTGGCGGCGACGGTGCTGGCGTCGCGGGTGTCGCACTCCCCCGCCTTCGACGCCGCCGCGGCCGTGCTGCTGGTGTGCTTCACGGTGTTGCTGCTGCTCCCGTCGTCCGGGTCCACGGGGCTGGGGCTGAGCGGCGCCATGGTGCTGCTGTGGACGGGCCCGGTGCTCGCCGCCTCGGCGCAACGGCCGGCGGGCGGGCGGCAGGGGGTCGCGGTGCTCGGCGGCGGGCTGGTGTTCCTGGTGGCGACCTTCGGCTACTACGCCTCGTACGACCTGGACCTGGGCATACCCAACCAGGTCTGGCCGGTCACGGTCGCGGTGGTGGCGGCGGTCGTGGCCGTGCGGCCGGGGCGGCCCCGGCCGCTGGGTCCGCGGGTGCGGCGGCGGGTGTGGCCGGCCGTGGCGGTGGCGGCGGCGCTCATGGTGCTCGTGGCGGCCACCAGCTGGCGGCCGCCGCCCGCGAACCGTCCCCTGGGCGGAGACACGATCAAGCTGGTCGCCTACAACATCCGGATGGGGTTCGGCCTGGACGGACGGCTGTCTCTGGACGACATCGCCGCCTGGACCGCCGCCCAGAAGCCGGACGTGGTGCTGCTCAGCGAGGTGGACCGGGGCTGGCTGCTCAACGGCGGCCACGACGACCTGGCGAGGATCGCCCGCGGCCTGGGCATGCGCTACTACTTCGCCCCGGCCGCCGACAACGTGTGGGGCGACGCCCTGCTCACCAACCTGGTCGTACGCGGCATCCACTCCCATCGGCTGGGCGGGCACGACTACCCGACCGGCGCCCAGGCCCAGGCCATCGTGCTGGGCGTCGGGCCCGACGAGCTCGGCATCGTGAACACCCACCTGCAGGCCCCGGCCGGGCAGGCGCCCGAGGTCGCCGCCATGGTCAGGGCCCTGGCCGCCGGGAGGGACGCCGCCGAGGCGGGCCCGCGCTCGCGGGTGGGCAACAGCCCGATGAGGCCGGTGATCCTGGCCGGGGACCTGAACATCCGGCCCGGTGACCCGGAGATGCGGGTGCTGGAGGGGGCCGGGCTGTCGGACCCGCTGCTCGCGCTCGGCGACCCGCCCACCTCGCCCGCCGACGCCCCCACGGAGCGGATCGACCACGTGCTGATCAGCGACGGGCTGACCGCCGTATCCGCCGAGGCGCCGCGGGTGCCGTTCTCTGATCATCTGCCCGTGGTGGCCACCTTGCGTCTAACCAGTGTTGACCAACAGGGATAATCGATAACATGCGCCTTTCTGCTCGCGTCGACTACGCCCTCCGCGCCGCCGCCGAACTCGCCGCGGCCGGTGCCGGCCCCACCACCGTGGGCGAGCTCGCCAAGGAGCAGGACATGCCGCCCAAGTACTTGGAGAACATCCTCCTGCAGATGCGCCGCGCCGGCCTGGTCCGCGGCCAGCGCGGTCCCGAGGGCGGCTATGTGCTGGCCCGCCCGCCGGCCGACATCTCGCTCGCCGACGTCATCAGGGCCGTCGACGGCCCGCTGGCCAACGTGCGGGGCGAGCGGCCCGAGCACGTCGGCTACCGGGGCCCGGCCGAGTCGCTGCAGCAGGTGTGGATCGCGCTGCGGGCGACCGAGCGCGGCATCCTCGAAGAGGTCACGCTGGAGCACGTCGCCTCCGGCCGCCTGCCCGACCGCGTCAGCCAGCTCGCCGCCGACCCCGCCGCCTGGGACTGACCGGCCCGCGGCGCCGCCGTCGGAGGCCCCCGTACGGAAACCCCGCTCAGGTCCCCGTACGGCTGACCGTGCTGGTGACCGCCGGTCGGCCCAGCCGGGCCGCCTGCCAGAAGAGCACCAGGGCGACGACCTCCACCACGGCCGCGGCCGCCGGGAGCAGGCCCGGCCCGTGCCACTCCAGCACGACACCGCCCAGCGCGCCCCCGCCGGACACGCCCACGTACACCGCGCTGCTGTTGAGCGCCAGCGCCTGCGGCCCGGCGGGACCGGCCAGGGCCAGCAGGCGGACCTGGGCGGGCGGCGGGATCCACCACGACACCCCCGCCCAGAGTGCGAGCAGCGGCAGGAGCGCGAGCAGGGCGAGCGGCCGCAGCCCCCACGCGACCGTGAACGCGGCCATGACGGCGCCGAACCCGCAGATCCCCGCGATGAGCGCCCGGTCGGCCCCCCACCGGTCGCCGGCGCGCCCGCCGAGCTGCCCGCCGGCGAACCCGGCCGCCCCCGCCAGCACGAACACCCAGCCGACCTCGACGGGCCCGGCCCCCGCCAGCTCCCGCAGGAACGGGGCCAGGTACGTCATCACCATCATGCTGCCGAGCACGATCGCCACGATCCCCAGCAGTCCGGCGACCACCTGGGGCCGGGCCAGCGGCGCCAGCCGATCCCGCAGCGAGCCCTCGGCCGGTTCCGGCGCCACGTGCGGCAGCGTCCGGCGCACGGCCACGAGCGACACCAGGCCGAGCAGCGCGGCGAGCACGAACGTGGCCCGCCAGCCGAACGCGCCGCCCACCCAGGTGCCGATGGGCACGCCCAGCATCAGCGACCCGGTCAGCCCGCCCATGACCAGCGCCAGGTAGCGCCCCTGCCTCCCGGCCGGGGCCTGGGAGGCGGTGATGGCGTACGCGGCGGGCACGACGGCCGCCGCGGCCACCGCCGCCAGCACCCGCAGCCCCATCAGCACGGGGTAGGACGTGACCAGCGCCGCCGCCCCGTTGGCGGCGACGAACAGCAGCAGCGCCCCGGTCATCAGCCCGCGCCGCGGCCATGAGGCGGTCCCCACGGACGCCGCCGGCGCGGTCAGCGCGAACGCCAGCGAGAAGCCGGTCACCAGTTGCCCGCCCACCGCCTCGCTGACCCCGAGGTCGCGGGAGAGCGCGGGCAGCACCCCGGCGATCACGTAGTCGTCGGTGGCGAAGGTGAACATGGTGAACGTCAGTGCCGCCAGCCAGGCGGGCACTCGTTTGGACATGGGAACCCCAAAATTAAGGCAACAGTTGTTACCGAGGTAAGGTAACAGTCGTCACCTCAATGACGTCAAAGGGATTATCCGATGGCCAGGACCGCCGATCCCGCCCGCCGGGATGAACTCCTCGACCGCATCGTCGACTACCTGGCGGAGCGCGGCCTCTCGACGCTGTCCATGCGGCCGCTGGCCGAGCACCTGGGCAAGTCCACCCGCGTGCTGACCCACCACTTCGAGGACAAGGAAGAGCTGCTGTCGGCCACCATGCGACGTCTGGACGAGCGCCACCGGGCCTGGCTGCGCTCGCTGCCCGGCTGGGACGGCTCCGACAGCGTCGGCACGATCGTCCGCCGCACCTGGGAGTTCCAGCTGAGGGAGGACAACCTGCCGATCGCCCGGCTGATCCACGAGATCGAAGGGCTGGCGGCGGGCGGCCGGCTCACGGGTCTGGTGCCGGAACTGCTGGCGGACCGGTCGGCGTTCGTGGCGTCGCTGCTCCGCGATCGCGGCGTCCCCGAACGCGACGCGCTGCGCATCTCGACCCTGGTCAACTCCGCCTACACGGGCCTGCAGCTCGACGTCCTCACCACCGGCGAACGAGAGCGCGTCGACGAAGCCCTGCACCAGCTCGCCGACCTGGTCGACGAGTGGGTCGAGGCCGCCGCCCGCTGAGCGGCCGTCACGCCGCGCCCGGCCAGACGTGGCGATGGCGCGAGGAGTAGGTCTCGAGCCGCCCGTCCACCACCCAGTAGTGGTGGGAGACCGCGATCCGGGACGCGAGGTCGTACTCCTCGAAACCCAGGTGCTCCGGGGTCACGGTGAACGGGTGCACGGTCTGGCCGGGCGGGAGCCGTCGCAGCTCGGGAACGTAGACCTCGACGACGAAGCTCGATGCCGTGGACGCGGACGCCCCGCCTGCTGAGCGGCAGCGCGATACGGCCGCACCCGGTCCGGCCAGCTCGGCGAGGAAGTCGACCGCCGGGCCGTCCAGGCTTCCTAGACTGGACGCATGCCCGAAGGTGATGCCGTCTACCGCACCGCCGCGCGGCTGCGGGGGGCGCTCGACGGTCAGGTGCTGACCCGGTCGGAGTTCCGGGTGCCGCGCCACGCCACCGCCGACCTCACCGGCCGGACCGTGCTGGAGACCGTGTCACGGGGCAAGCACCTGCTCACCCGGGTCGAGGGCGGGCTCACCGTGCACACCCACCTGCGGATGGACGGCAGCTGGCAGGTCGCCCCGGCCGGCCGGAGCGTCCCCGGGGGCGACCGGGTGCGGCTGATCCTGGCCAACCGGCGGTGGCAGGCGGTCGGCATACGGCTGGGGATGGTGGACCTGCTGAGGACGGCCGACGAGGGCAAGGTCGTCGGGCATCTGGGCCCCGACCTGCTGGGCGACGACTGGGATCCGGCCGAGGCCGTGCGGCGGCTGAGCCGGGACCCGGACACGACCATCGGCGAGGCGCTGCTCGACCAGCGCAACCTGGCCGGGATCGGCACGATCTACCGCGCGGAGACGCTTTTCCTGCGCGGCGTATGGCCGTGGCGGAGGGTCGGGGACGTCGGGGACCTGGAAGGGCTCGTCACACTGGCTCAGAGGCTGCTGGCGGCCAACAGGCATCACGCGGGCACGGTGACCACGGGAGACCGCCGCCCGGCGCATCAGACCTGGGTCTACGGCAGGGCGGGAAGACCCTGTCGCCGCTGCGGGACCCGCATCAGCCGTGGCGAGATGGGGACAGGACCGCAGGAGCGGCTCATCATGTGGTGCGGCGGCTGTCAGCCGGGCTAGGCAGCCACCATGTCCTTGACTTCGGGGAAGACGGTGTCGGAAATCGATCCTGGGACCGAGTCGGGAACCGCGATGCGCTCGTGCTCGGGCGCGTCGGCCAGCACGGGAGCGGCCTGAAGCTCCGCCAGCGCGAACTGATCGGAGACCTCACGCAGGACCTGCGAGAGCGGAACCCCGAGCGCGCCGCAGATCGACGCGAGCAGCTCGGAGGACGCCTCTTTCTGGCCCCGCTCCACCTCGGACAGGTAGCCGAGTGAGACGCGCGCCAGCGTGGACACCTCTCGGAGTGTGCGTCCCTGCCGCACGCGCAACCGCCTCAGCACGTCTCCGAGCAGCTGACGCAGCAAAATCATCTGTCGCTCCCTCCCCGGAGTGGATGGCTTCACCACGCTCCGCGCGATCGAGTCGTGCCGCCCGTCTTTCTTCTTCGCTTCGTACATACTCCTCGCCGTCATTGCCGGGCGTCTCCGCCCCTGGCCCGCCGCTCGTGACTCATCAGGCCCGCCTGCCGGGCGCTCGCTGCTTGCAGTTGGCTCACGGACCTCACTCACAGCTCCACCGTACCCGCATCGACCGACACCGCGTCAGACCGTGCTTCGCATGTTCGCTGGGGACGTAACACGGTAATCATCCGGAATGTTCCCCTTTGTTGTCCTTAAGCACACTTGCTAGTAGATCAATAGCCTCGTCCATCGTCTCTACCCTGATACGTTCACGCGACCCCTTAAGGCTCAACCGTCGGCCCCACACCTGTCCGCCCGGTCCGCTCACCGCCGCGAAGACCGTGCCGACCGGCTGGCCGTCCTGCGGCTCCGGCCCGGCCACTCCCGTGACCGCCACCCCGTACGTGGCCTCGCACAAGCGCGCCACCCCGGCCGCCATCGCCGCGGCGACCTCCGGATGCACCGCCCCCTCGCGGCGCAGCAGATCCCCCGGCACGCCCAGCAGCCGTTGCTTCAGGTCGGTGGCATAGGAGATCACCCCGCCCTTGAAGACCCGGGACGACCCCGGCACCAGCGTGAACGTCGCCCCGATGAGCCCGCCGGTGAGCGACTCGGCCACGGCGACAGTGGCCTCCTGGCTCGCCAGCGACTCCAGCACCTGCGTGACCTCGGCCATGATCCTCACTCCCCGCGCGCACGCCTCGCCATCCCGCGCAGCCTGATCGCGCGGATGACGTAATCGACCCCCGTCGCCACCGTGACCACGAGCGCCGCCCCCATCACCGTCTCCCGCAGCGCCTCCGGCACCCACGGCACCAGGTAGAGCGCGATGGCGGCGATCTGCAGGACGGTCTTGACCTTCCCGCCGTAGCTCGCCGGGATGACCGCCAGCCTGATCAGCACCAGCCGGAGCAGCGTGATGCCCAGCTCACGGCCGAGGATCACGATCGTGACCCACCACGGCAGCTCGCCCAGCAGCGACAGGCACACCAGCGCGGCCCCGGTCAGCGCCTTGTCGGCGATCGGGTCGGCGATCTTGCCGAAGTCGGTGATGAGGCCGTAGCGCCTGGCCAGCTCACCGTCGAGATGATCGGTGAACGACGCCACCGCGAAGACCGCCAGCGCGGCCAGCCGCCAGCCCATGCCCGGCAGGAACAGGCAGACGACGAAGAACGGGACGAGCGCCAGCCGCAGGACCGTGAGGACGTTGGCGATGTTCCACGGACTCACCGCGCGGCGCTCGTCTCTGGTCATGGACCGGCGGCCTTGATCCGAGCGATGAGGTCGACGCCCTCGGCGTCGACGACCATGGCGCGGACGAGCTCGCCCGGCACCAGGCCGATGCCCTGGACGGTGACCGATCCGTCGACCTCGGGACCCTGGTGGGCGGCCCTGCCCTCGTAGCCGCCGTCGCCGAGGTCCTCGTCGATGAGCACGTCGACCTCGGTGCCGATCCGGTCCTCGGCGCGCTGCGCCGTCAGCTCCTCGGCCAGCTCGGTGAGCACCCGCACGCGCTCGTCGACGACCTCCTGGGCCAGCTTGCCGTCGAAGCCCGCGGCTTCGGTGCCGTCTTCGTCGGAATAGCCGAACACGCCGATGACGTCGAGCCTGGCCGCCTCCAGGAAGGAGACGAGCTCGCCGAACTCCTCCTCGGTCTCGCCGGGGAAGCCGACGATGAAGTTGGAGCGCACCCCCGCCTCCGGCGCCCGCTCGCGGATGCTCTCCAGCAGGCCGAGGAAGCGCTCGGGATCGCCGAAGCGGCGCATCCGCCGCAGCACCCCGCCGCTGGCGTGCTGGAAGGACAGGTCGAAGTAGGCGGCGACGCCGTCGGTGCCGGCGATCACGTCGATCAGCCCCGGCCGCAGCTCGGCCGGCTGGAGGTAGCTCGCCCGCACCCGGGAGACGCCCTCGACGGCCGCCAGCCTCGGCAGCAGCTTCTCCAGCGCCCGCAGGTCGCCCAGATCCTTGCCGTAGGACGTGGAGTTCTCGCTCACCAGCACGAGCTCGCGCACGCCGCGGTGGGACAGCCAGTCGGCCTCGGCCACCAGCTCGTCGGGGTGGCGGGACACATAGGCGCCGCGGAAGGCGGGGATGGCGCAGAACGTGCAGCGCCGGTCGCAGCCCGAGGCGAGCTTGAGCGAGGCCACCGGGCTCTCGTCGAGCCGCTTGCGCAGCACCCGCGGGCCGCTCGCGGGCGCCAGCCCGTCGGGCAGGTCGCCGTGGCCGGGGATGGCGCCGCGGGGGGCGGCGGCCCGGTCGACCGGCGTGATGGGCAGCAGGAGGCGGCGGTCACGCGGCGTGTGCGGCGTGAGCGCGCGCCCGGCGAGCACGTCGTCGAGACGCCCGCCGATGTCGGTGTAGTCGTCGAAGGAGATGACCGCGCTGGCCTCGGGCAGCGCGTCGGCGAGCTCGTTGCCGTAGCGCTCGGCCATGCAGCCCGCGGCGACCACCTTGGCCCCCGAGTCGGCGGCGGCCAGCAGGGTGTCGATCGAGTCCTTCTTCGCCGACTCGATGAAGCCGCACGTGTTGACCACGACGACATCCGGGTCGTCGTCGTCGAGCTGCCAACCGGCAGCCTCGAGTCGCGCGGCCAGCTCCTCGGAGTCGACCTCGTTGCGGGCGCAGCCCAGCGTGATCAGCGATGCGGTTCGGCGGGATGACATGGTGACACTACGGTATCGGCAGTTGGCCACCACACGATGCAGGGGTTACCGAGCTGGTGGTTTCCCCGGGCCGAACGACCGGCGCACCTTCTCCCCCCGCTCCCCCACAGCGCCCAGGTTCTTGCCGTTGACCTGCACCGACACGGCTCCGGCGTCACCCACCTCGAAGTCGATCCGGCTCTGCGCCCGCCAGGTGGCGCTGCTGCCCGCCTTGAGGCTGCCGTCGAACAGCCGGCGCCCCTTGGCGTCGCGCACCGTCATGCGGGCCCGCCGCTTCGCCTCGACCGTGACCTCGACCGTGTTCTTGCCCGCCATGGCCACGGCGGACGGCCCCTCGGTGAACGGCGAGTTCGGCGGCACGGTGGCCGCCGGCCGCTCCCCGCGGGCGGTGCGGACCTGGTCGGACGCGCCGCCCAGGACCTTGACCACGCCGAACACGACCACCACGGACAGCGCGACCGCCAGCGCCGGGGCCCAACCGGGCCCCCGCCGCTCGGACATCTTGATGATGCGGTCGGCCTGGAACACCGCCGCCGCCCGCACCGGCTGCGGCGCACCGCCGTGCAGCTGGTCGTAATGGTGCACCACGGCCTCGGGATCGAGCCCCACGGCCGCCGCGATGGTCTTGACGTGCCCCCTGATGTAGAAATCGCTTCCGGACTCGGCGAACTCGTCACGCTCGAGCGCGTTGATGATCGCCTCTCGGATACGCGTGATCTTGCTCAGCTGCTCGACAGTCAACCCCGAAGACTGCCGAGCCGCCGCCAATATGGCTCCGATGCTCTGCTCCTGCACGACAACCGCCTCCCCACGACGGAGCGTAGTTGCTCCTATTCAAGCAGTAAGTGGCAGGGAAGTGGCCATTGGGGTCATTCGCCACGCAGGTCGGCTAGCAATCCGGGCAGATCATCTGGTTTCACCAGCACCTCGCGAGCCTTGGAACCCTCGCTGGGACCGACCACTTCGCGGCTCTCCAGCAGGTCCATCAGCCGCCCGGCCTTCGCGAAGCCGACGCGCAGCTTGCGCTGCAGCATCGAGGTCGAGCCGAACTGGGTGGTGACGATCAGCTCGGCGGCCTGGATGAGCAGGTCGAGGTCGTCGCCGATGTCCTCGTCGATCTCCTTCTTGGCGCCGGCCGCGACGGTCACGTCATTGCGGTACTCCACCTGCATCTGCTGCTTGCAGTGGTTGACGATCTCGGCGATCTCCTTCTCGGAGACGAACGCGTTCTGGATCCGGATCGGCTTGCTGGCCCCCATCGGCAGGAACAGCGCGTCACCCTGGCCGACCAGCTTGTCGGCGCCCGGCTGGTCGAGGATGACCCGCGAGTCGGTCAGCGAGGACACCGCGAACGCCAGCCGGGACGGCACGTTGGCCTTGATCAGGCCGGTGACGACGTCCACGCTCGGCCGCTGGGTGGCGATGACCAGGTGGATGCCCGCCGCGCGGGCGAGCTGGGTGATGCGGACGATGGAGTCCTCCACGTCGCGCGGCGCCACCATCATCAGGTCGGCCAGCTCGTCCACGATCACCAGCAGGTACGGATAGGGCTGGTAGACGCGCTCGCTGCCGGGCTGCGGGACGAGCTTGCCGGCCCGTACCGCCTTGTTGAACTCGTCGATGTGGCGGAACCCGCTGGCCGCCAGGTCGTCGTAGCGGCGGTCCATCTCGCCCACCACCCATTCGAGGGCCTCGGCGGCCTTCTTCGGGTTGGTGATGATCGGGGTGATCAGGTGGGGGATGCCCTCGTACACGCTCAGCTCGACCCGCTTGGGGTCGACGAGCACCATGCGCACCTCGTCGGGAGTGGCGCGCATGAGGATCGAGGTGATCAGCCCGTTGACGCAGACGGACTTGCCCGCGCCGGTGGCGCCGGCGATGAGCAGGTGCGGCATCTTGGCCAGGTTGGCCACGATCGTGCGGCCCTCGACGTCCTTGCCCAGTCCGACGATCATCGGGTGGTGGTCGGCCTGCGCCACCTGGGCGCGGAGCACGTCGCCGAGCGCCACCAGGTCCTTGTCGGCGTTCGGGATCTCCACCCCGATCGCCGACTTGCCGGGGATCGGGGACAGGATCCGAACATCGGCCGATTTAACGGCATAGGCGATGTTCTTGGTCAGCGCGGTGACCTTCTCCACCTTCACCGCGGGCCCCAGCTCGATCTCGTAGCGGGTCACGGTCGGCCCTCGGGTGAACCCGATCACCTGGGCGTCGATGGTGAACTGCTCCAGCACGCTGGTCAGCGCGTTCACCACGACCGTGTTGGCCTTGGTCTGCGGCTTGGGCGCGGTGCCCTGCTTGAGATGCTGCAGGTCAGGCAGTTGGTACGGGCCCGCCTGCGGGGAGAGCACGAGCTGCTCGACCTTGCGCGGCGCCGGGGTGGGCTGCGGCGGCTCCGGCTGCTTGACCGGCGCCGGCGGCGGCTCCTCCTCGTCCATGAGCCCCGGGACGATCTCCGGCGAGTGGTCCTCGCGCTTCTCCTTCTCCGACAGGACGGGCGTGTCGTACGGTTTGACCGACTCCTCGCCCTCGGCGGCGGGCTTCTTCGGCCGCCCGCGCTTCTTCGGCTGCGGCGCGGGCCTGCCCTCCGGCGTCTGGCGCTCGAAGAGCATGTGGCGCAGCTCGGCCAGCCGCTCCGGGATGCGGTGGACGGGCGTGGCCGTGATCACCAGCACGCCGAACCCCGACAGGATCAGCAGCAGCGGGATCGTGATCCACGGCGGCAGGATGCTCATCGGCGGCGCCGACACGATGAACCCGATCATGCCGCCCGCCTGCGACACCTTCTCCATCGTGTTGTTCGCGTCGCCCGCGGGATAAGGGGTGCCGTTGGCGACGTGGATCACCCCGAGGACGCCGACGAGCAGCGCGCTCCACCCGATCACCATCCGGCCGGTGTCGGCGTTCTGGTCGGGGTGGCGCAGGTAACGCCAGGCCAGCAGGCCGAACAGCAGCGGCAGCGCCCACGCCAGCGAGCCGAACACGGCGTGCACGACGGTGTGGACGACCTCGGAGACGCCGCTCCTGGTGTCGCGCCAGGTCATCGCCGCCAGCACGATGGCGCCGGCGAGGACCGCCAGCCCCACGCCGTCGCGGCGGTGGACCGGGTCGAGCTCTCTGGCGTTCTTGCCCAGGGCGCGGGCGGTGCTGCCGATGCCGTTGGCGAGCAGCATCCACAGGCCGACGACCAGCTTGCCGATCATGGTGAAGACCCAGCTGATCGGGTCCTGATGGGTCATCGGGGGTTTACGGGCCGGCCCCGCCCCCTTCGCCCTGGGCCGCCCCGTGGACGCGGCGCCCCGTTTCGCGGGGGTCGAGCGAGACGAGGGCGACCGCTTCGCCGGACCCTTCGATGCGCTTTTCGGCGTACGGGTGGCCATGTTGCCAAAGGTACGTCGGATACCCCCGAGAAAGCACCGGGACGCGCCGGGCCACCGCCGGATCGTGTCGAAAGACTTCCCCGGCACCAGCCGGCTGGTGACCAACCTCGGCCTTCTTCCCAAGTGCAGGGAGCGTGGGCTCCCGGTCTGCCACCCTGAGAGTGACCGAACTGCCACATCGAGTGATGTTCTAGGACGCACAGTGGAGACGACCCGGGTGTCGAGCACCTCCTTCGACGGCACTCCCCATGCCCCGGCGGCGGCGCGACGGTTCGTCCGCCAGGTGCTCGGCGAGTGGAGCCTGAGCCATCTGGCGGAGGACGCCGTGCTGCTGACCAGCGAACTCGTCACCAACGCGGTGGTGCACGCCGGCACCGGCGTCGAGCTGACCTGCCGGTTGGACGCCGAGGCGGTGCCGCCCAAACTCGAGATCGAGGTCGACGACCAGCAGCCCGGCCGGACCGTCCTGGACGTGCCGCCTCCCGCCGAGGAGATGGCCACCTCCGGGCGTGGCCTGGCGCTGGCGGGCATGCTCGCCGACGCCTGGGGCGTCACGTACACCAGGAGCGCGAAGCGGGTCTGGGTGCGGATGGAGCTCGCCGACGCCCAGGAGCCGTGCCCGCCCTCGATCCCGGCGCCGCGCGAGCCCGTGGACGCGCTGCGGGTGGCGGTGCTGGTCGCCGACGCGGGTGGGCGGGTGATCTCGTGGAACGCCGACGCCGAGGCCCTGCTCGGCTGGACGGCGCGGCAGGCGGCGGGCCGGCCGCTGGAGGACCTGGTCGACTGGGACGGTCACGGCCCCGACGCGCCGGCCCTGTCCGACGCGCTCGCGCTGGGCCGCTGGCGCGGGGAGTCGCGGATGCGCCACCGCGACGGGCGGCTGGTCCCCGTCTACGTCTCCCACCTGCGCACCGGGGGCAGGCCGGAGCACCGGAGGGCGATCTGGATGGTGGTGGGCGGCGACCACGGGTTCGTGCTGGCCTCGCCGCCCTCACCCGCCAGGCGGGAGGCCGGCCGGCGCATCAAGGACCTGCTCGACCGCGACCGCCCGTTCGCCGAGCTGCTCGACACGATCGCGCGGATCGTCCAGCTTTCCAGCGCCGGCGACGCCGCGTACGTGCTGCTGCGCGCCGACTCCGGCAACAGGTTCGGGGTGGCGGCGGGGGCGGGTGAGGCGGCGGGGCTGGTGGGCGTGGTCGCGGCGGGCGTGTTCGCCCCCGACCGGCGCGCGCCGGCGGTCGTGGACGACCTGCTCGCCGCCGACGTCGAGCTGGCCCAGCGGCTGCGGGCCAGGTCGCTGGCGTGCGCGCCGCTGGTGGTGGCCGGCGAGGTGATCGGCCACCTGGCGGTGACCGCCGCCGAGCCGGGGCGGTTCGACCAGGACCTGGCCTCGAGCCTGCGGCACATCGCCGACCAGGTGGCCGGCACCGTGCAGCGGGAACGGCTGGCCGAGCAGGACCGGGCGCACCGGGGGCGGCTGTCGTTCCTCGCCGAGGCGGGCGAGCTGCTCGCGGGCGTGCACGACGAGGAGCTGCTCGCGGCGCTGGCCGCGCAGCTCGTGGTGCCCAAGATCGCCACCTGGGCGGCGGTCTACCTGACCGACCTGGCGGGCATGACGCGGCTGGCGCACGTGTGGCACCGGGAGGAACGGCACAACGCCGAGCTGCGCACGTCGCTGCCCGCCCTCCCGCGCACGCCGCTGAGCGAGGTCACCTGGCCCGTCGGCCGCGGGAACGTGCTGTCGTTCCCGCTGCTGACCCAGGGCAGGGCCCACGGCGCGCTGGTGATCGGCCGGAGCGAGCCGACGCTGCCGCTGGAGCTGGCCGAGCTGCTGGCCGACCTGTGCCGCCTGATCGCGCTCAACCTGCACACCGCGATGCTCTACACCCGCCAGGCCACCACCTCCAAGGCGCTGCAGCGCAACCTGCTGCCGGTGCGGATGGCGCCGATGCCCGGCCTGGAGTCCGCGGTCGTGTACGAGCCGGCCGAGGAGGGCGCGCACGTCGGCGGCGACTTCTACGACCTGTTCACCGTGGCCGACCACTGGTGCTTCGCCCTCGGCGACGTCTGCGGCAGCGGGCCGGAGGCGGCCGCCGTCACCGGGCTCGCCAGGCACGCCGTGCGGCTGCTCGCGAAGGAGAACTACACCGTGGCCGACATCCTGGACCGGCTCAACCGGACGCTGCTGGAGGAGGACGAGGAGGGCCGGTTTCTCAGCCTGCTGTGCGGGGAGCTGACGCCGCTGCCGCAGGGCGGGGCGCGGTGCACGATCGCCTCGGCCGGGCACGTGCCGCCGCTGCTGCTGCACACCGACGGCGAGGTGGAGCAGGTCGCCTCGCCGCAGCTGCTGCTCGGCGTCGAGCACGGCGTGCGGTTCTTCGTGGAGTCGTTCGAGCTCGCGCCCGAGGAGGTGCTGCTGTGCGTCACCGACGGGGTGACCGAGCGGCGCGACGGCAAGCGGCTGCTCGACGACGACGACGGGCTGTCCAGGCTGCTGTCGGGCTGCACCGGGCTGAGCGCCCACGCCGTCGCCGAGCGGGTGCGGCAGGCGGTCCACTCCTTCGCCGGCTCCCCGTCGAGGGACGACGTGGCGCTGCTGGTGCTGCGGGCTACGCCGGCTCTCCCCTGATCAACCCGGGAAGCGGTAGGTGGTGGTGGAGGCGCGGACCTCGCCGGGGCGCAGCACGGTCGAGGGGAACGCCGGCTGGTTGGGCGAGTCGGGGAAGTGCTGCGTCTCCAGGCAGAACCCGGCGTGCGGGCCGTACGGAGTGGCGTCGCCGTCGAGCATGCCGCCCGCGTAGAACTGGACGCCGGGCTCGGTGGTGGTGACCTCCATGGTGCGGCCGCTGCCCGGCTCGGTCACGGTGATGTCGCCGTTCAGGACGAAGCAGTGGTCGTAGGCGCCGTCGAAGCGCTCGCCGATCGCGTGGGGGGTGGTGAAGTCGAACACGGTGCCCTTGACCGGGGCCGCCTCGCCGGTGGGGATCTTGTCGCCGTCGACGGGCAGGTAGTGGTCGGCCGCCATGCGGACCAGGTGGCCGAGCACGTCGCCGCCGCCGGCCAGGTTGAAGTAGGAGTGGTTGGTCAGGTTGACCACGGTGGGCGCGTCGGTCTCGGTGGTGTAGTCGATGCGCAGCGCGTCGCCGTCGAGCGTGTAGGTGACGGAGGCGGCGAGCGTGCCAGGGTAGCCCTGGTCGCCGTCGGGGCTGACGAGCGCGAGCGTGATGGCCGAGCCGGTGACGTCGCGGATCGTCCAGACCTTGCTGTCGAAGCCCTCGGTGCCGCCGTGGAGGCTGTTGGGCCCGTTGTTGACGGGCAGGTGGTACTCGACGCCGTCGAGCGTGAAGCGGCCGCCCGCGATGCGGTTGCCGTAGCGGCCGACCACGGCGCCGAAGTAGCGGCTGCGGGTCAGGTAGTCGTCCAGGGTCGGCAGGCCGAGCACCACGTTGACGCCGTCGACCTCAAGCGTTTGCAGGATGGCCCCGTACGAGAGCACCGCCGCGCGCAGGCGCCCCGAGGTCAGTTCGTGGCGCTCGACGCGCTCCCCCGAGGGCAGCGTTCCGAAGTTCATGTGTGGGCCTCTCCCGTAGATTCGCGGACGATCAGGCTCGTCTCCAGCACGGTGACGCCGCTGGTGGCCTCGGAGTCGACCGAGCCGAGCAGCAGGTCGACGGCGATGCGGCCGGCGGCGGCGGTGGGCATCGCGATGGTGGTCAGCTTGGGGCGGCTCAGACGGCCGGGCACGATGTCGTCGACGCCGATCACGCTGATCTCCCCGGGCACGTCGACCCCCCGCTCGGCCAGCCCTTCGATCAAGCCTATGGCGACCAGGTCGTTGTAGGCGAGCACCCCGGTGGCGCCGGAGGCGATCACATCGGTGACGGCGGCCAGGCCGCCGAGCTCGGTGGGCGGGTTGGGGCCGAGGAAGGTGACGTCGGCCTCGCTCATGGCGGCGGCGGCCGCCTGCATCTCCTTGCTGGTCCACGACCCGCTGGGCCCGGTCACCAGGGCGAGCCTGCGGTGGCCGAGGCCGGTGAGGTGCTCGACGGCGAGCCTGACCCCGCGGCCGACGTCCATGAGCACCGTCGGCATGCCTTTGACCCTGCGGTTCACCACGACGAACGGCACCTCTTCGCGCAGCCGCTCGATCGTCTTGTTGGTCAGCCGGGGGCTGCACAGCAGCACGCCGTCGACCTGCTTGGTGAGGGTCTGGATCAGCTCCTCCTCGACCTGCGGGTCCTCGTCGGTGTCGGCCACGAACACGTGGTAGTCGCGGAGCCTGGCCTGCGCCTGGGCCGCCTTGATGAGCGGCGGGAAGAACGGGTTGGCGATGTCGGCCACGATCAGGCCGATGTTGTGGGTGCGCCCCGTGGTCAGCGCGCGGGCGGCCCGGTTGGGCCGGTAGCCGAGATCCTCGGCGACGGCGAGCACGCGGGTGCGTGTGACCGGGTTGACCAGATGGGGGGCGGAGAAGGCGCGCGACACCGTGGAGACGTGTACGCCTGATGCCTCCGCCACGTCACGAATGGTCACCGCCACGCTGGGCCTCCGAGCATGCCAAGTACATTAATGCAAGCGCTTGTATCGCTGTCAACGGGCCTCTTTCGCGAGGGCCGAGCGCCGAAAACTCATGCTACCGCGCATGAGGCCAGCGGCGACACCGCAGGCTGAGACGAGTCGGCTTGACGTTCTGCCGACGGCACCTCAATACTTTTTGCAACCGGTTGCGGTAATGACCCCTGCGGAAGGGTGAACGAGCGATGACACGAACACTGGTGACGGGCAGCGCCGGAAGGCTGGGGCGAAGCCTGGTCACCTCGCTGGCGCAGGCGGGTCACGAAGTGATCGGCGTCGACGTCACCGCCGGCACCCCGGACGACGCGGCGGCCACCCTCCCGGCCGACCTCACCGACCTGGGCGAGGCGTACGACGTGATGGCGCGGTTCCGGCCCGACGTCGTGGTCCACCTGGCGGCCATCGCGACCCCGTTCAGCCGGACCGAGGGCGTGATCTTCCGCACCAACACGCAGCTGGCGTTCAACGTGTGCGAGGCGGCGAGCAACGCGGGCGTGGGCCGGGTGGTGGTGGCCAGCAGTCCCACGGTGATCGGTTACGGGTCGCCTTCCGGCTGGGCGCCGAGCTATCTGCCGATCGACGAGGACCACCCGACGTCGCCGTGGAACGCCTACAACCTGTCCAAAGTGGTCGCCGAGCAGACGATGGCGTCGTTCGCGCGCAGCTCGCGGACGCGGTTCGCGGCGGTGCGGCCGTGCTTCGTGGTGGCGCCCGAGGAGTGGGCGGGCGCGCCCACCCAGTCGGGCCACACGATCCTGGAACGCCTGGACCTGCCGGAGATCGCCGGTGTCTCGCTGTTCAACTACATCGACGCCAGGGACGCCTCCGACATGATCGCCACCCTCATCGAGCGGCTGCCCGGCCTGCCCAGCGGCGAGGTGTTCTTCGCCGGCGCGGCCGACGCGCTGGCCCGCCGCCCCCTCGCGGAGCTGCTCCCCGCCGTGATGCCCGGCACGAGCGAGCACGCGCCCGCGCTCACCGACACCCTTCCCGCGTTCACCTCGGCCAAGGCCGAGCGCATGCTCGGCTGGACCGCCAAGCGCAGCTGGCGCACCGAACTGGAGATCTGATGAACCTCAGCGGAGTCCTCTTCTTCCCCATCACCCCCTTCACCCTGTCAGGCAAGCTCGCCGAGGAGGTGCTGGCCGAGCACATCGGACGGGGGCTCGACCACGGGCCCGGCGGAGTGTTCGCGGCGTGCGGCACCGGCGAGTTCTCCTCCCTGTCGGAGGCCGAGCACGCCGCCGTCGTCCGGGTCGCCGTCGAGACGGCGGCCGGCCGGGCGCCGGTGTTCGCCGGCGCGGGCGGGCCGCTCGGCGCCGCGCTCGCGCAGGCCGGAGCGGCGCGCGAGGCGGGCGCGGACGGCCTGCTGCTGATGCCGCCCTACCTGGCCAAGGGCACCTCGGACGGGTTCGTCGCGTACGTGCGGGAGATCGCGGCGATCCTGCCGGTGATCATCTACCAGCGCGGCTCGGTGGTGCTCACCCCCGAGCAGGTGGTCGAGCTGGCCCGGGTGCCCGGCGTGGTCGGGCTGAAGGACGGCCTGGGCGACATCGACCTCATCCAGCGCTCGATGCTGGCCGTGCGCAAGGAGGTGGGCGACGGCTTCACGTTCTTCAACGGCCTGCCGACGGCCGAGCTGACCATGGGCGCCTACCGGGGCCTCGGCGTCGAGCTGTACTCCTCGGCGGTCTTCGCCTTCGCGCCCGACATCGCGACCGCGTACCTGAATGGCGAGCACCGGCTGCTGACCGAGTTCTACGAGCCGCTCGTCCGGCTGCGCTCGAAGGTGCCCGGGTACGCGGTCGCGCTGGTCAAGGCCGGGGTGCGGCTGGGCGGCCTGGACGTGGGGCCGGTCCGGCCGCCGCTGGTCGACGCCGCGCCCGAGGACGTGGCGGAGCTGGAGTCGCTGATCAAGCACGGACGCTCGCTGATCGGCACGCCGTGATCCGCGACCTCACGGTCACCCCGCGCACGGTCGCGCTGCGCCGTCCGTGGGGGCCCGACGTGCCCGCCAACCACGTCCTGGTCGTCGAGGTGACGCTCGCCGACGGGCGGGTGGGCACCGGGTTCTCCTGGACGCCGCAGATCGGCGCGCACGCGGTGCGCGCGCTGCTGGAACACGACATCCGCGACGCGCTGATCGGCCTGGACCCGCACCCGGAGGTGGTGTGGGACCGGCTCTGGCGGCACCTGCGCGAGGCCGGGCCCGGCGGGATCACCACGATCGCGCTGGCCGGGGTCGACCTGGCGCTGTGGGACCTGCGCTGCGGCGAGCGCGGCCTGGTGGACGTGCTGGGCCGGCGCAGGGAGTCCGTCCCGGTGTACGGGAGCGGGGTGAACCTGCACTACCCGCTGGACGAACTGGTGGCGCAGGCGGGCCGGTGGAAGGCCGCCGGCTACCCCGCCGTCAAGATCAAGGTCGGCCGGCCGGACGTGCGCGAGGACGTGGCGCGGGTGGCCGCCGTCCGCGAGGTGATCGGCCCGGACACGCTGCTGATGGTGGACGCCAACCAGCGCTGGGACCTGCACACCGCCCGGCGCGCCGCCGACGCGCTCGCCCCGTACGGCCTGCACTGGCTGGAGGAGCCGCTGCCGGCCGACGACGTGGCGGCGCACGTGGAGCTGCGCCGGTCGGCGCACGTGCCGATCGCGGTCGGCGAGAACGTCTACACGGTCTACGGCTTCCGCGACCTGCTGGCCGCCGGGGCCTGCGACGTCGTGCAGCCGAACGTGGTCAGGGTCGGCGGCATCACCCCGTTCCTGCGCATCGCCGAGCTGGCCCGCGCCTTCGACGTGCCGGTCTACCCGCACCTGCTGCCGGACCTGTCGGGGCAGCTGGCGCTCTCGCTGCCGCTGCCGTCCATGGCCGAGGACGTCGAGGACGCCTCGTTCGCCGCGCTGGGGCTGCTCGCCGAGCCGTACCCTGTCCGCGTGGACGGCGCGGAGCTGCGCGCCGGCGAGCACCGGGGCCTCGGCCTCCGCTGGAGGTGACATGCGTGTCGTGCTCGCCGGAGCCCAGGGCTTCGGCTCCAACTATCTCGACCGGCTGCGCCGGCTGACCGGGCTGGTCGAGCTGGCCGGGGTCTGCGACGTGCGGCCGGTCCCGCCGGAGAGCCTGGCGGGTCTCGGCTCCCCCGAGATCTCCGCCGACCTGCCCGGCCTGATCGAGCGGACCGGCGCCCGGATCGCGATCCTGGCCACGCCCATCCCGACGCACGCCGAGCTGGCGCTGGCCGCGCTGGAGGCGGGCGCGCACGTCCTGGTGGAGAAGCCGACGGCGGCCACGCTGGCGGACTTCGACCGGATGGAGCGGGCCGCCGCCAAGGCGGGGCTGGCCTGCCAGGTCGGGTTCCAGAGCCTCGGTTCCGCGGCGGTGCCCGCGGTGCGCGAGCTGATCGCAGGCGGCGCGATCGGCCGCGTCACCGGCATCGGCGTGGGCGGCTCGTGGCCGCGCCCCGCCGCGTACTTCACCCGCAGCCCGTGGGCGGGCAGGCGGGTGCTCGACGGCGTGGACGTGGTCGACGGCGCGCTGACGAACCCGTTCGCGCACGCGCTGGCCACCGCGCTGGCGGTGGCCGGGGCCGACGAGCGCGGCGCGGTGGCCTCGGTGGAGACCGAGCTCTTCCACGCCAACGGGATCGAGTCCGACGACACCTCCGCCGTCCGGGTCACGCTCGCCGGCGGCACCCCGCTGGTGGCCGCGGTCACGCTCTGCGCGGCCGAGCGGGACGAGCCGTACGTGCTCGTCCACGGCGAGAAGGGGCGGATCCGGTTCGTCTACACGATGGACGAGGTCCAGGTGGACGACGGGCCCGTCCAGCGCTTCGACCGCACCGACCTGCTGGTCAACCTCGTCGAGCACGTGCGGTCCGGCGTCCCGCTGCTGGTGCCGATCCAGCGCACGGGCGGGTTCATGGAGGTGATGGAGGCGATCAGGGTCGCGCCCGACCCGCTGCCGATCGCCGACGACCACCAGGACCTGTCCGGCGAGGGCCGGGTGCTGCCGGGCATCGCGTCCGTCGTCGACAGGTGCGCCTCGGAGCTGGCGCTCTTCTCCGAGCTGGGCCTGAGCTGGGCGACGCCGCTCGTGGTGGGCGGTTCCCCCGTCGCCGAGTACGTGACCAGCCCCGACCTGCCGCTGACCGCGGCGCCCCGCCCTTACCTGCACCCGGTGCGCACGCTCGGCGGCACCGTGGTGACCGAGATCCGTCCGGCCGACCACCCGCACCACCTCGGGGCCGGGCTCGCGGTGACGGACCTGGGCGGGCGCAACTTCTGGGGCGGGCGCACCTACGTCCGCGACCAGGGGCCGACCTGGCTCGACGACCACGGCGTCCAGCGGCACCTGGCCTTCACCGAGCGCGACGCCGCCGGTTTCACCGAGACGCTCTCGTGGCTGCGGCCGGGGGAAGACGCCCTGGTTCGCGAGGAACGCACCGTACGGGCCCGTCCAGCGGCGCGTGGGTGGGTCCTGGAGTTCGGCTTCACCCTGCACAACCTGACCGGGGCGCCGCTGACGGTGCGCAGCTCGGCCACGAAGGGGCGGGCGGGCGCCGGCTACGGCGGGTTCTTCTGGCGCGCGCCGGCGGGCTCGCCCGGGTTGCGCGTGTTCACGGCGGCGGCCGAGGGCGAGGAGCGGGTGCACGGCTCGCGGGCGCCGTGGCTGGCGCTGTCGTCGGAGGCGTGGACGCTGCTGTTCGCGCAGGACGCCGACCCGTGGTTCGTGCGGGTGGCCGAGTATCCGGGCGTCGGCACCGCGCTGGCCTGGGACACCCCGCTGTCCTTCGACGCCCGGCTCGACAGGAAGGTGTCGGTCGTGGTCGTCGACGGGCGCCTGTCGCGCGAGGAGGCGGCCGAGCTGGCCACGGGCCGCTGACCCGCGGGCCCGGCGCGGTGCCACGCCGGGCCCGCGCCGCCGTGCCGTGTCGTGCCTTCAGCGGGACCCGGAGCGCAGTCCGGCGGCCAGCCAGGTGAAGGCATGCTCCTGCATCGGGACGTCGAAGGCGTGCGGGGCGTCGAAGAACCTGCCCTCGTAGCCGCCGCCGGGGTAGCGGCGGGCGATGGCCTCGTGGGCGCGGCGCATCCCCCGGCCGGGGAACAGCTGGTCGTCGCGCGCGTACAGCGCCAGCAGCGGTCGGGGCGCTCCGGACGCGACCAGCGCGGGCCAGTCGCAGACCCGCGACAGGCCGGGCGGGAAGAGCAGCCAGGTGTGCGAGGCCACGTACCCGTCGAGCAGGTCGGCGTAGGACGAGGTCATCGCGGCGACCACGACCGCGCGCACGCCCGGGTCGAAGGCGCCCAGCAGGGCGGCCCGCAGGCCGCCGCCCGACAGGCCGGCGCAGCCGACCGGCCCGATGTCCGGCCTGCTGCGCAGGTACGCCGCGGCGGCCAGGTCCTCGCCCGCCACCACGCCCGCGAACGAGGTGCCCAGCAGCCTGCAGTACTTCTCCAGCACGTGCTCGTGGTGGCCCGCCGCCACGTCGTAGCGGTCGGCCTCCGACAGCCCGGCGTCCGGGGCCAGGGCCGTCACCCGGTCAGGCATGTCCGTGAGCGGGAACCGGCGGCTCCCCCACCCGGTCACGTCGTGCGCCAGCACCGCGAAGCCGCGTCTGGCCAGCTCGGAGGCGAACGCCCGGCCGCCGTACAGCTCGCCGCGCAGCCGCCGCACCTCGGGGGTGGGCGGCTCGGGGCCGTCGGCGATCTTCTCCTTGCCCGCCCACTTCATGCCCGCGTGGCAGTGCAGGGCCACCACGCCGGGCAGCGCGCCCCGGTGGCCGTGCGGCCTGAGCAGGTAGGCCCGGGTGCGCGGGCCGTAGCCGACGTCCCAGGACAGCTCCTCGCCGTCCAGCCCGTCCGCCGTCCAGGCGCGCTCCACCCGTACGTCTCCCGCCGTGAGGTCGAGCGTGCCGATGGCTTCGCGCGCGGCGGCGCGCAGCTCCGGCCCGGCGGGCGCGTCCGGGAACAGCCCTCGCTGCCTCCCGGCCACGTCGGCGAGCCCCGAGAACTCCCCTAGATGCCGCATCTCGTACGGATCAGGCGCCGGCGAGGCGGGTGCCGTCGGCGGTGAGGTGGACGGGGCGGCCGGTGGCGGCTGAACGGTTGGCCGCGACGCCCACCAGGACGCTGCGGATGCCGTCCCGGTAGCCCGCGGGACGGGCGAGCGGGTCGTCGCCGGGGCCGCGGAAGACGTCGTCGAGCAGCAGCCGGTCACCGCCGCCGTGGCCGCCGGCGCCCCGCTCGATCGGCACCTCCTCGGGCTCCTGCCAGTGCCGGTGCAGGATGAGCCGTTCCCAGGAGCCGGCCGCGTGCTCCTTGCTCGCCGCGCTCGGGTCGACGGCGGCGTGCGGCGGGGTCCAGGACCGTTCGCACACCTCCAGCTCGATCCGCCCTTCGGTGCCGTTGAACGCCACCCGGTACCCCTCGAACGGCGCGTGCGCGGTCAGCGAGTAGGTGAGGATCGCCCGGTTGGCGTAGCGGACGAGCACCGACATGGTGTCGTCGATCGTCACGCCGGGCGCGAACACGTCCTGGTCGCGGATGTAGCCGTCCTCGTGCTCGGCGTCCAGGTAGAGCCGCTTGAGGCGCTCGTCCTGGGAGATGTCCAGGATGTACGGGTCGCTGCCCAGACCCGGGGCGCCCTGCCCGCGTGCCGGGCGCGGCCCGCGCGGCCGGGCCTGGCCGTAGAAGCGCAGGTCGGTCTGCGCGAAGACCAGCTCGGCCGCCGAGCCGAGCCACCAGTTGACCAGGTCGAAGTGGTGGGTGGACTTGTGCACGAGCAGCCCGCCGGAGTGGGCGCGCTCGCGGTGCCAGCGGCGGAAGTAGTCGGCGCCGTGGATGGTGTCGAGCGCCCACTCGAAGTGCACCGAGGTGACGTCGCCGATGGCGCCCTCGCCGATCAGCTTCCGCACCGCCGAGTTGCGCGGCGAGTAGCGGTAGTTGAAGGTGACGACCAGCCGGCCCGGGTTGCGCTCGGCCGCCTCGGCGATGGCCGCGCAGCTCTCGGCGTCGACCGTGAGCGGCTTCTCCACGATGACGTCGAGGCCGGCGTCGAGCGCGGCGACGACGTACTCGGCGTGGGTGGCGTCGACCGTGCACACCACGACGGCGTCGGCCAGCTCCAGCATCTTGCCGTACTCCCGCGGCACGAAGCACGGCACCGGCCGGCCGATCCGTTCGGCGTAGTAGGCCATGCGCGTGGTGTTGACGTCGCACAGGCCGACGATGGTCCCGGTGTCCTGCCAGTCGCCCAGCAGCGCGTCGACGTACATCTGCGCGCGGTGCCCGAGGCCGACGAAGGCGTACCTGGTGCTCAAGTGCTCTCTCCCCGAGTCGCGGTGGGCGGCCGGGGGCGGTGCGCCCCCGGCCGGTCGCCGGCTGGTCAGCCGGCGATGGCGGCGTTCGCCTCCTCCAGGAACTTCGCCGCGGCGGCGTCCGGAGTGGCCCTGCCGAACACGACCTCCTCGCTGGCGCGCTCCAGGATGTCCTCCATCTCCAGCGCGCCCTTCGGCGGCGCCTCGATCGGGCTCAGCTCGCTCTTGACCTCGTCGATGAAGGCCAGGGTCTTCTGGTCGGCGGGCGGCAGCTTGTCCTTGACGGCGGCGAGCACCTTGGAGTTGGTGGGCAGGCCGCGGTCGCTCAGCAGGATGCCGGCCGCGTCGGGGTCGTTGACCAGGAAGTCGATGAACTTGCCCGCGGCGTCCGCCTTCTCCGTCTTGGCCGAGGCGGCGTAGAACATGGCGGGCTGCAGGAACATGCCGCTGGTCGTGGCGCCCTCCAGCTTCGGCATCCGCAGCAGCGTCATGTCCTGGCCGGACGACTTCGTCAGGGCGTTGAGCTGGTTGCTCCACCACATGCCCATGGCGCCCTCGTTGGTGCCGAGCAGCGACTGCTCGGGACCGGTGTCGCCGATCTCCTCGCTCTTGGCGGCGTCGGGCGAGCCCTTGGTCTCGATGAGCTTCTGGTGGATGGCCCACCAGGACTTCAGCGTGTCGACGGACATGCCGATCTTGGTGCCGTCGTAGAACTTCTCGCCGCGCTGGGCCGCGTAGATCTGCAGCCAGGCGGGGTTGAAGTTGTACTCGGCGCCGGTGGCGGCGCCCGTGGCCGAGATCTCCTGGGCCAGCGCGGCCCACTGGTCCCAGGTCCACGTGCTGTCGTCCGGCAGCTCCTTCTTGGCCTTCTCCAGCGCGGCCGGGTTGGCCAGCATGGAGAAGGCGTTGACGCCGGTCGGGATGGCGTACTGCTTGCCGTCGATCTGGCCGCTCGACAGGACCTGCTGGTCGAGGTCGGCGGTGGGCAGCTTGCCGGCCAGGTCCATCAGCGCGCCGCGGCCGGCGTACTCGCTGAGGCCGCGGATCTCGATGCTCAGCACGTCAGGCGCGTCGTTGGCGGCGACCTTGGTGGCGAGCTTCTCGTAGTAGCTGTCCCAGTTGGAGAAGTCGCCCTCGACGTCGATCGTCGGGTTCTTCTCCTCGAACTTCTGGATGGCCTGGTCGGTCAGCTTCTGCCGGGCGTCGCTGCCCCAGTAGCTGAAGGTGATCGTCACCTTGCCGCCGTCGCCACCGCCGCCTCCTCCTTCGCCGCCGTCGCCGCTGCCGCAGGCGGCCGCGGTCAGCATGGCCGCCGACAGCGCGGCGACCCACATCGTCTTACGAGAGCCGAGTTTCACAGCTCTACCTCCTCTTGGGGGTTACAGGGGGTGAAGAGGAACTACTTCAGGCCAGTGGTCGCCATCCCGCGGATCAGGTACTTCTGTCCCGCCAGGAAGAACCCGAAGATCGGCCCGAGCGACACGATGGACATCGCGAACATCGGACCCCAGGACGACTCGCCGCTGGAGTCCAGGAACTGCCGCAGCGCCACGGCCACCGTGAGGTTGTCGGAGTTGGTGAGGTACAGGTTCTGGCTGAAGAAGTCGTTCCACGTCCAGATGAAGGTGAAGATGCCGGTCGTCGCCAGCGCCGGCATGCACAGCGGCAGGATGACCTGCAGGAAGATCCGCCAGTAGCCCGCCCCGTCGATGGCCGCGGCCTCGTCCAGCTCCCGTGGCAGCGTCCGGATGAACTGCACCATCAGGAAGATGAAGAACGCGTCCGTGGCCAGGAACTTGGGCACCACCAGCGGCCAGATCGTGTTGATCCAGTCCATGTTGGCGAACACGATGTACTGCGGCACGACGGTCACGTGGTACGGCAGCATGATCGAGCCCAGCATGATCGCGAACCACACCTTCTTCAGGGGGAAGTTCAGCCGGGCGAAGGCGTAGGCGGCCAGCGAGCAGGCGACCAGGTTGGCCGCCACGGACAGTCCCGTGATGACGGCCGAGTTCCACAGGTAGTAGCCGAAGCTGTGCTTGAGCGCCGACCAGCCCTCGATGTAGTTGTCCATCGTGACCGCGCTCGGCCACAGGCCGGGCTCGCGGAAGATGAGGTCCTCCGGCTTCAGCGAGCTGGAGATCATCCACAGCAGCGGATAGAGCATGATCAGGCCGAAGCCGATCAGCAACGCGTGCTTGAGCAGCCGGCTGCCCCGCGGGAGCGGGCGGAACAGGAACGGCACCCGGTTACTTCGTGTCGCCATAGAAGACCCAATACTTCGACGCGAGGAAGTTCACGCCGGTCAGTCCGGCGATGAGGAGCAGGAGGACCCACGCCATGGCGGCCGCGTAGCCCATCTCGTAGCTCTTGAAGCCCTTCAGGTAGAGGTAGAGCGTGTAGAAGAGCGTGGAGTCGACCGGTCCTCCGCTGCCGCCGCTGACGATGAACGACTGCGTGAACGACTGGAAGGACTTGATCACTTCGAGTACGAGGTTGAAGAAGATGATCGGCGTGAGCAGCGGCAGCGTGATCGAGCGGAACTGGCGGAGCTTGGTGGCCCCGTCGACCGCGGCCGCCTCGTAGTAGCTCTGCGGGATCTGCCGGAGTCCGGCGAGGAAGATCACCATGGGCGCGCCGAACGTCCACACGTGCAGGAGGATCAGCGTGCCGAGGGCGGTGTCCGGGTCGGACACCCAGCCGGGCCCCTTGATGTCGAAGATCGCGAGGACGGCGTTGACCAGGCCGTCGGTGCCGAAGATCTTCCGCCACAGGATGGCGATGGCCACGCTCCCGCCCAGCAGCGAGGGCAGGTAGTAGATGGAGCGGTAGAACGACAGCCCGCGCAGCCCCCGGTCGAGCGCGAGCGCCAGCGCCAGCGCGAAGGCGAGCTGCATGGGCACCGACACGACCACGTAGATGGTGGTGACCTTGAGCGACTGGATGAACCGGGTGTCCTCGAAGAACAGCTTCGAGTAGTTGTCCCAGCCCACCCACTGGGCCTCTTCCAGCAGGCTGTAGTCGGTGAACGACAGGTACAGCGAGGCGAGGATCGGCCCCACGGTGATCAGGAACAGGCCGACGAACCACGGGGCGAGGAAGACGTACGCGGTGCGGGCCTCCCGGCGCCGGTGAACGTTCGCGTAAGTCGTCCGGCGGCGACGCCCCGGGGGGCGAGCGGCCTCCCGCGGGGCGGCGGGAGGTCGCTCCGGGGTGACAGAGATTGATTCGGACATACATCCCTCTTCCAGGCCCAGCCCGGCACGGCGGGATCGGATAGCGCATTCCTATAAGGAGGCCAAAAGTTTCGTCAACCCTTTGCAGGTGTTACAAAGCCGTTACCGATATATCGCTAACCGCATCCTGCCTGTTCAGAGGGGATATGGGGCGGGATACGCGTTCTTAACATTTTCGCTCTGACCCACCTCCACTACAACCGGTTGCACTTCACGGCGAAAGAGTCCGGGCATGCCGACAGCCGCCCTGACCTGATCGATCGGGGCGGCTATCGAGCAGAAACGGTCACCAGGAGCCGCCGAGCTCCTTCAAGGTGAAGACCCCGCCGACCCGGTCGTGCAACGGGTCGCTCAGGTCCGGCTCGCCCTGCTCGGCGATGATCTCCGCGGCGTACGACTCGGAGCTGTCGCGCGACTCGTACCCGATGGCCTCCGCCTCCTTCAGCGACCACCACCTGCGGGCGTTGTCGGAGACGCCCCACACGACGTGGAAGCCGGTCGCCGTCAGCGCGGCCTCCACCAGCCGGGCCAGGTCGTCCGGTGAGATCCAGGTGGCCAGGCCGCGGGTGTCGGCGGAGCGCTCGTTGCAGGTGCCGAGCCTGATGGCGGTCACGTGCATGCCGAACCTGTCGTGGTAGAGGCTGCCCAGCCCCTCCATCACGAGCTTGCTCACGCCGTAGTACGTGTCGGGGCGCGGGAAGGCGTAGTCGGCCAGCTCCCCGCCGGAGGGCGGCCGGGTGTGGAAGCCGGCGGCGTGGTGGCTGCTCATCAGCACCACGTGTTCGACACCCGCCGCGCGGGCGGCCTCCATGAGCACGTAGGTGCCGTCCATGTTGGCCCGCACGATGTCGGCCCACGGGTGCTCGCGGCTCTGGCCGCCGAGGTGGAGCACCGCGTCGACGTCCCGCATCGCGGCGGCCATGGCGAGCTCGTCGGTGAGGTCGGCCACGGCCAGTTCCTCGCCGGGTCCGGTTTCGAGCGGCGCCAGGTCCGACAGGCGCAGCGTCCGGCCGTCACGGGCGAGACGGGGACGGAGCAGCGTGCCGACTTTCCCTGCGGCGCCGGTCATGAGAATGCGCATTCCCCCGTTGTACACAACACTGGCCCAGATTCACATTCTTGAATATTGACCGTGATGTGTGTCACTGGTTACTTTCTTCAAGACTCGCCCACATCCACGACACTTGTCACATATGTGAACAGGAGGCGGTCTTATGTCACGTCGTCTGCTCGGGGTCGCGCTGGCCACGACCCTGGCCGTTACGCTGACAGGCTGCGGCTCCGGGGGAACAGGCTCAAGCACGGACGACGCGCTGGAGATCTGGATCAGGCAGGCGCCCGATTCGGAGTCGGCCAAGACAGCGCAGCGCCTCGCCGAGGCGTTCACCAAGGCCAGCGGGATCCAGACCAAGGTGGTCGCCCTCTTCGACGACTTCGAGACCAAGCTGCAGCAGCAGGCGGCGCAGCGCGATCTGCCCGACATCGTCATCAACGACACCGCCCAGATCGGCAACATGCAGACCCAGGGCTGGCTGACCGAGGTCGACCGGGCCTCCCTGGCGGGCGGCGACAAGGTCTCCGACCTCGCATGGAAGGCCGCCACCGCGAGCGACGGCAAGACCTGGGCGGCGCCATTCTCCGCGCAGGCCTTCGCCATCATCGCCCGCAAGGACTGGCGCGAGAAGGTCGGCATGGAGATCCCCCAGACCTGGGAGGACCTCGCCGCGCTGGCCACCGCCTTCACCGAGAAGGACCCCGACGGCAACGGCGAGAACGACACCGCCGGCTTCGTCATCCCGGCGAGCACCAAGCGCGGCTACGCGTCCTGGTACGCCTCCTCGTTCATCTACGGCAACGGCGGCGACTTCGTCTCCGCGTCAGGTTCCGGCACGTTCACCTCCGCCATGAGCGACCCCAAGGCCGTCGAGGCGGTGCAGTTCCTCCAGGACCAGTTCTGCAAGACCAAGACCGTCAACCCGGGCGCGGTCAGCAACGACACCACGGTCACCCACGAGGTGTTCGAGAAGGGCCAGGGCGGCATCTACCTGACCGGCCCGTACGTGCTCGCCCGGTTCGTGGAGAGCATCGGCACCGACAAGATCGAGGTCTACCCGGTGCCCAAGGGCCCGTCGGGCGGCCCCGGCACGCTGGGCGAGGGCGAGAACGTCTACCTGATGGCCGGATCGGGCAACACCGAGGGCCAGAAGAAGTTCGCCGAGTTCGCCATCTCCGCCGAAGGCCAGCGGATCGGCATGAACAAGGACGCCAACGGCGCCATCGTCCGCCTGCCGGTCAGCTCCGAGGTCGACATGGCCGCCGAGCGCCAGGACCCGCGCTGGCAGGTGTTCCAGGACGCCTACGCCGACGCCGTCTACGCCCACCCGGTGCCGAACTGGGCGCCGATCCGGCAGACCTCCGCCGACTCGATCAACACGGTGTGGGCCGACTGCGCCAAGGACGTCAAGGCGGAGATGGACGCGCTCAACACCAAGCTGACCCAGGAACTGCAGAGTCAAAAGGCATCATGACCCCGACGCTGACCACGGCGCCGCCACCGCGGGCCGCCGCCCCCGGCCAGCCGCCCCGCCGGGCGCGCTGGCGGGGGCCGCTGGTCGCCTGGGCCTTCCTGGCGCCCGCCCTGCTGCTGTTCCTGTACTTCAAGTTCATCCCGATGTTCACCGGGCTGACGATGAGCCTCCAGGAGATCCGCTACATCGACAGCACCTGGGTCGGGCTGGACAACTACGCGACCATTCTCACCGACGACGCCTTCCGCTCGGCGATCTGGCACAGCCTGGTGCTGGCGCTGGGCACCACGGCCGGCTCGATCGTGTTCGGGCTGGGCCTCGCGCTCCTGATCGAGGGGCCGGCCAGGTATCTCTGGTTCGTCAGGACCGCAGCCTTCCTGCCGGTCGTTGTCACCATGGCGGCCGTCGCCGAGGTGTGGCGGATCATGTACCACCCGGGCGACACCGGCACGCTCAACATGATCCTCGGCTGGGTGGGGATCGCCCCGCAGCCCTTCCTGGCCGACGAGGACTCCTCGCTGCTGTCGATCATGGTCATGAACATCTGGCGCGGCACCCCGTACGACATGATGATCTTCCTGGCTGGGCTGGTCGGCATCGACCGCACGCTGTACGAGGCCGCGGCGGTGGACGGCGCGTCCACCTGGAGGCGGCTGCGGCACATCACGCTGCCCGCGCTGCGGCCGGTGTTCTGGATCCTGTTCACGCTCGCCGCCATCCGCGGCCTGCGCGTGTTCGTCGAGGTGTACGTGCTCACCAACGGCGGGCCGAACGGCTCGTCCGAGGTGCTGATGACGCTCATCTACAAACTCGGCTTCCAGACCGGCGAGCTGGGCATCGCCTCGGCGGGCGGGATCGTGCTGTTCGCTGCCACGCTCGTGCTCACCGTACTGGTCCAGCTCATGCGCAGGAGGCAGGCGGCATGATGAGGTTCGACAGCGCGCTGGGGCTGGAGTCGCGGCGCGGGCCGTTCGCCACCGCGGGCAAGATCCTGCTCTACTCGGGCATGGTGGTGGTGTTCACCGGGCCGCTGCTCGGGCTGCTGATCAGCGCCTTCAACAAGACGCTCGACCCGACCTCCTTCACCTGGTGGCCGGACGAGTTCACGTTCGACAACTTCGTGCACGCCGCCGACCGCAACGTCTATCTCTACCTGTTCAACTCCTTCGTGGTGGTCGGGTTCGGGCTGCTGCTGCAGATGATCGTGAGCGTGTTCGCCGCCTACTCGCTGGCGCGCAAGAGGTTCCGCGGCATGGGCGTGGTCATGCTGATCATGCTGGCCACGATGATGATGCCCGAGGAGATCATCGCGATCCCGCTCTCCCTCGTGCTCGCCGACATGCCGCTGCTGAACGTCAACCTGATCGGCACGTACGCGGGCATGATCCTGCCGGTCGGCGCCTGGGGCTTCTCGATCCTGGTCATGACGGAGTTCATGAAGGAGGTGCCGGTCGAGCTGGAGGAGGCCGCGCGCATCGACGGGGCGGGCGAGCTGCGCACGTTCTTCACCGTCATCCTGCCGCTGTGCCGGCCCGCGCTCGGCGTGATCGGCGTCTTCGGCTTCACCATGATCTGGGACCAGTACCTGCTGCCGCTCATCGTGGCGCCCGAGTCGAGCATGTGGACGCTGCCCATCGCGCTGCGCTCGCTCCGCTCCGACGAGGAGGTGGGCATCGGCGTGCTGCTGGCGGCCACGCTGCTGGCGCTGCTGCCGTCGATCATCGCGTTCCTCGCCTTCCAGCGGCAGTTCATGCGCGGTCTGACGAGTGGGGCGGTGAAGGGGTGACCTGTGTCCATGTATCTGGACGACATCCCATATCCTGACACCCATAAGTCGCAGTCGAGATGGGACGATCATGGAGCCGCAGCTGGTCAAGTCCGCCGAGCGGACCGTACGCATCCTGGAGGCCCTCGCCGCCGCCCCGGGCACGCTGACGCTGTCGGAGGTGCAACAGCTCACCGGGTTCCCGCGCAGCAGCCTGCACGCGCTGATGCGCACGCTGGTGGAGCTCAACTGGGTGGAGACCGACGCCGCCCGGTCGGCCTTCGGCATCGGCCCGCACGCGCTGCTGACCGGGACCGCCTATCTGGACAAGGACCCGGCGCTGCCGTTCGCCCAGGCGACGCTGGAGGACCTCAGGGAGGAGACCGGGCAGACCGCCCACTTCGCCCGCAGGGACGAGGCGCACGTCCTCTATCTGGCCACCCGCGAATCCCGCGACGCCCACCACATCATCCCCCGGGTGGGCAGGCGGCTGCCCGCCCACGTGACCGCGCTCGGCCAGGTGCTGCTCGCCCAGCTCACCGACGACGAGGTCAAGGCCCTGCTCCCCGACCCGCTGCCCGGCATCACCGACCACACGATCACCGACCTGGGCAAACTGACCGGCGAGCTCGACCAGGTCCGCACCCGGGGCTGGGCTTACGAACGCGAGCAGGGCACGTCGGGCGTGGCCTGCGTGGCCGTCACGGTCGACTACCGGATCCCGGCCACCGACGCGATCAGCTGCTCGATGCCGGCAGACCTGCCGCCCGCCCAGATCGAGCGGGTCATCGAAGCGGTGATCACACACACCCACAAGCTGGCTGCCACTCTCCGGCGAGAGGGCATCCGGTAAAAGGAGGCGCTGATGCGGCTAGAAGGCGTTCTGTTCTTCCCGGTGACCCCGTTCGGTCCCGACGGCGAGGTGGCCGGGGAGACGCTCGGCCGGCACGTCGACGCCGGAGTCACGGCGGGGGCGGGAGGGGTGTTCACCGCGTGCGGGACGGGTGAGTTCAACGCCCTCGGCCCCGGCGACTACACCACCACGGTGCGGGCGTCCGTGGCCGCCGCGGGCGGGCGGGTGCCCGTCTTCGCGGGCGCTGGCGGCACGCTCCCCGAAGCCAGGACGCTGGCCCGCACGGCCGCCGCGGAGGGCGCCGACGGGCTGCTCATCATGCCCCCGTACCTGGTCAGCGCGCCGCCGGAAGGCCTGGTCGACTACGTGCGCGACGTCGCCCTGGCGGGCGGGCTGCCCGTCATCATCTACCAGCGCAACAACGCCCGCTTCTCCCCCGCCGCCGTCGCCGAGCTGGCGCGGATGCCGGAGGTGATCGGGTTCAAGGACGGGCTGGGCGACCTCGACCTGCTCCAGCGCATCATCCTGACCGTGCGCGAGTCGGCGGGGCCGGACTTCACGTTCTTCAACGGGCTGCCGACGGCCGAGCTGACCGTGCCCGCCTACCGGGGGCTGGGGGTGAACCTCTACTCCAGCGCCGCGTTCGCGTTCGCCCCGGAGGTCGCGCTGGCCTTCTACCGGGCGATCACCTCCGGCGACGAGGAGCTGACCCGCCGCCTGCTGACGGGCTTCTACAAGCCCCTGGTGGAGCTGCGCGACCAGGTCCCGGGGTACGCGGTCTCGCTGGTCAAGGCCGGCGTACGACTGCGCGGGCTGGACGTGGGCGGGGTACGGCCACCCCTGGTCGACCCCGCACCGGAGCACGTGGCGGAGCTGGAGAAGATCATCGCCGCCGGCATGGAGATCATCGGCGCCTGACCCGTCCCTCACCGCGGGAGGGTCATGCCCTCCCGCGGTGGGGGTAGCCGGCTCCTGACCGGACATGCCGCCGGGAGGACCGCGTCTCCCTGCGGCCGCGGCGCCCACCCGGGCCGCCGTTCTACCGTCCGAGTACGCCGTCCACACGGCGGGGGATTCCCAGGAGGTTGTCGTCCTTCAGCTCGTCAGGCAGCAGCGCCTCGGGCCAGTCCTGGTAGGCCGTGGGCTCCAGCCAGCGGTCGATGGCCGTGGCGCCGACCGAGGTGGTCGCCGTGGTCGTGGCCGGCCAGGGGCCGCCGTGATGCATGGCCCAGGTGACGGCCACGCCGGTGGGCCAGCCGTTCCAGATCAGCCGCCCGGCCTTCCGGCCGAGCACGTCGACCAGCGGCTCCGCCTCACCGGCGTCGGCGGCGTGCACGGTGGCGGTGAGCGAGCCCTCCAACCGTTCCAGCACCGGCGGCAGGTCGCCGACCTCACGGTAGGTGACCACGATCGAGGCCGGCCCGAAGCACTCCTCACCGATGCCGGGCAGCTTCTCGGCGAAGGTGTCGAGATCGGTGGTGAACACCTTGGGCGTCACCGACCAGCCGCCCTCCCCCGGCGAGCCCTCGGCCAGCAGCTCCAGCTGCCCGAGCCGGTCCAGACCGCCCAGGTAGCCCTCGCGGATCCGCTCGGCCAGCATCGGCCCGCCGCTGGTGCCCTCGACGGCCTCGGCCAGCGCCTTGCGCAGCTCGTCGCCCTCGGGCACGAACATCAGCCCCGGGTTGGTGCAGAACTGCCCCACCCCCTGGGTCAGCGAGGCGGCGAAGCCGGTGGCGACCTGCTGCGCGGACGCCGACGGCAGCACCACGACGGGGTTCACGCTGCCCAGCTCGCCGAAGAACGGGATCGGCACCTCGCGCTCGTCGATGAGCCGCTGGATCGCCTTGCCCCCCGCGACGGACCCGGTGAACCCCGCCGCGACCACCGCCGGGTGCCGCACCAGGTCGGCGCCGGCGTCGAGGCCGTGCACCAGACCCAGCAGGTCAGGGTACGGGAGCGCGTCGCGTACCAGCTTGGCCACCCGCTCGGAGGTGCCGGGATGACCGGGATGCGCCTTGACCACCACCGGGCAGCCGGCCGCCAGCGCGGACGCGGTGTCGCCGCCGGCCACCGAGAACGCGAAGGGGAAGTTGCTGGCCGCGAACACCGCCACCACACCGGGCAGCGGCCGCTTCACGCGCCGCACGTCCGGCCGCGGCGGCTCGGCGTGATCGATGATCGCGTCGAGGTAGCCGCCGTCCCTGATCACCCGGGCGAAGAACCTGAACTGGCCCGTGGTGCGGCCCACCTCGCCGCGCAGCCGTGCCTCGCCGAGCGCCGTCTCCTCGTCGGCGAGCCGCCACAGCTCGTCGGCGTGCGCGTCCAGCGCGTCCGCGACAGCCTCCAGCGCCACCGCGCGGTCTTCCGCCGGGGTCGCCCGCCACGCCTGGCCCGCTGCCACGGCGGCGGAGACCACCAGGTCGACCCCGGCTCGGTCGGTCTCGGCCACGCCGGCGCCCACGGGCTCACCGGTCCTGGGGTCGTATCCGTAGATCATCGAATGGCCCTTCGGAGTCTTGACACCTTCTCAGCTCGATTCTTACAGTTGCCGCATTCTGTCCACAAACCTGGCCCCTGTTCACATACATGGACGGCGATCACATGATCATCAGGCAGATCCACGTCACCCCCGTAGCCTTCAAGGATCCGCCCCTCCTGAACGCCGCCGGAGTGCACGAACCCTGGGCGCTGCGCACGATCGTCGAGCTGGTGACCGACGAGGGCCTGACCGGTCTCGGCGAGACGTACGGCGACCTGGGACACCTGTCCAAGGTACGCGAGTGCGCGCAGGCGCTGGTCGGCCTGGACGTGCACCACACCAACCAGATGTACGCGCGCGTCGCGGCCACCGTTGGCGACGCCGTCAGCGACCTGCACGGGCTGACCGGCGTGGCCACCAAGGAGAAGAGCATCGACCGGGTCTTCTCCCCGTTCGAGGTCGCCTGCCTGGACATCCGCGGCAAGGCCGCCGGGGTCCCCGTGGTCGACCTGCTCGGGGGCCGGGTCCGCGACGCCGTCCCGTACAGCGCCTATCTCTTCTACAAGTGGGCGGGTCACCCCGGCCAGGAGCCGGACAGGTTCGGCGAGGCGCTCGACCCGGCCGGGATCGTCGAGCAGGCGGCGCTGTTCATCAAGGAGCACGGCTTCACCTCGATCAAGCTCAAGGGCGGCGTCTTCCCGCCCGACGAGGAGATCGAGGCGATCAGGGCGCTGCACGAGGCGTTCCCCGGCGTGCCGCTGCGCCTGGACCCGAACGCCGCCTGGAGCGTCGAAACCTCCGTCCGGGTGGGCCGGGAGTTGGAGGGCGCGCTGGAGTATCTGGAGGACCCCACGCCGGACATCCCCGGCATGGCGGAGGTCGCGGCCAGGGTGCCGATGCCGCTGGCCACCAACATGTGCGTCGTCACCCCGGAGCACCTCCCCGAGGCCATCGCCGCCGGCGCCATCGGCGTGCTCCTGCTCGACCACCATTACTGGGGCGGCCTGCAGCGCTCCGCCCAGGTCGCCGCGCTCTGCGGCACCTTCGGGCTCGAACTGTCGATGCACTCCAACTCCCATCTCGGCATCAGTCTCGCCGCCATGACCCACCTGGCCGCCGCCACCCCCAACCTCACCCACGCCTGCGACACGCACACCCCCTGGCAGGACGGCCAGGACGTGGTCGCGCCCGGCGCGCTGCGCTTCGAAGGCGGCGCCGTCCCGGTGCCCTCCGGCACCGGTCTGGGCGTCGAACTCGACCGCGACGCGCTGGCCGTCATGCACGAGCAGTATCGGAAGTGCGGCGTCACCGCCCGCGACGACACCACGTACATGCGGCGCTTCCAGCCCGGCTTCACCGCGAGGAGGCCGCGGTGGTGAACGTCGCCTACGTCTACCCCTGGGACGTCGTCGGGGACCCCGCCGCCGCCGAGCGCATCGCCGCACTCGGCGTGACGACCGTCGCCCTCGCCGCCTCCTACCACTCCACCCGCGCGGCCACCCCCTTCCACCCCGCGCACCGCGTCCTCGACGTCCCCCACGCCGCCTTCTACCTTCCCGTACGTCCCGAAGCCTGGGGCCGGCTCACCCCCGCCACCCCGACCTGGACCACCCCCGACGCGTACCTCCTGGCCCAGTCGGCCCTGCGCGCGGCCGGCCTGCGCGTGCACGCCTGGACCGTGCTCACCCACAACGCCCAACTCGGCACCGCCTTCCCCCACCTCGTCGTACGCAACGCCTTCGGCGACCCTTACCCGTACGCGCTCTGCCTGTCGGCCCCCGACGTCGCCGAGTACTGCGAACGACTGGTGCGCGAGGTGCTGGTGGCGGGCCGCCCCGACGGCCTCATCCTGGAGGGCTGCGGCCCCATGGGCTTCGCCCACCAGGGCGTCCACGAGAAGACCTCGGGCGCCGGCTACGACCCGGACCTGATGTCCCTCTGCTTCTGCGCCTCCTGCGCCCCCCGCTACCCCACCGACACCCGAACCCGAGTCCGCAACGCCATCGACACCGACACCTCAGCCGAGGTCCGCCCCTCCCTCGACACGGACACCCGGCCCCACGCCGCCGCCCTCGACACCCAAGCGCACGCCGGCACCGCCCTCCACACGCCCACCGCCCTCGACACCCAAGCGCACGCCGGCACCGCCCTCCACACGCCCACCGACACCCGAACCCACGCCCGCACCGCCGACGGCACCCCCACCGAACCGCCGCCCCACGACGCCCCGAAGAGCCTCGTGGAAGCAGCCCTCGGCCCGCTCGCGGACGAGGTACGGGCCGTCCGCGTGGAGCTCTCGGCCTCCCTCCGCCACCACCTGATCACCGCCGCCCGCGAGATCGCCCCTTACATCCCGATCACCTTGCACGCCAACCCCGACCCTTGGGCGACGGGCCCCTTCGCCGCCCTCCCCACCGGCGACCCCGGCGCCGACGTCCTGGTGGGCAACTGCTGGGGCGACCCTGCCACGGACGCCGCCCGCCTCTCCCGCCTCGCCGAACTGCGCACCCCCGGCCAACGGGTCGGCGCGTACGTCCTGGCCCTCCCCCCGCGCCCCGCCCACCCGGAGACACTGGCCGAACTCCTCACCGCCTACGCCAAGGCAGGCGCGTCGGAGTTCCACCTGTACCACGCAGGCTTGGCAAGCCCACAACGTCTGACCGCCATGGCCCAAGCCCTCGAACTGACCCGCCTATAGCCCGACACGCCCAGCATCCACCACACCCCGCAGCGACGACTCGCGACGCGAAGCGCCCGCACCCGTCACACCGGAGCAGAGTCCTCGTGGAGCAGGGTCGGATGTGGACCACGGTCGGATGTGGACCACGGTCGGATGTGAAGCGCGGCCCCACCCGAAGCAAGGCCCCATTCGGAGCAGGGTCCCACTCGGAGCGAGGTCCCGCCTGGAGGAGGCGCGACACCAAGTGGAGTCACGGCACGCAACGGAGCTGACGCCAGCCGAAGCACGTCACCCAACGGAGCCGACGCCAGCCGAGACACGACACCCAACGGAGCCGACGCCAGCCGAGACACGACACCCAACGGAACGCGACACCCAGTGAGCACGGCGCCGCTGGGTGTCGCACCTCCACGCCCCACTGCCGCGGCATCCCCCTGACGAGACCCGCGAAAGACCATCCCGGGTCTCGTCCGCCCACAGACTGCTTTGGCATCATGAGCACGTAAGCATCAGCAGGCGTCCCGACACCGGCCGCCGCACCCTGCCCATCTCCCCTGGTACGAAAGCCGACACCACCACGAACCCCCTCAAAAACGCCGAATCCGGCGGAAAGGCACGGGCGTTGGGTGACATCGAGATCGTCTACAGGAAGTACGGCGGCGCGTTGCACTGGCATCACCCCGGCACGCTCCTCGGCGAGGACGAACACGGCTCCTGGGTCGCGGTGCCCAGCGGAACCGTCGCCCGCAAAGGCGAAGGCCCGAAGGTCACCTGGCCCCACGACTCCCTGATGCTCTTCCCACGCTCATCCTGGTGGACCGCCACGTTCAACTCACCGCCCCACCGCATCGAGGTCTACGTCGACGTCACCACCGTCCCCGAATGGCGTGACGGCCAGGTCACCATGCTCGACCTGGACCTGGATGTCGTCAGGATGCGCGACGGCCGCCTCTTCCTCGACGACGAGGACGAGTTCGCCGAACACCAGCTGACACTCGGCTACCCGAGCGAGATCATCCGCCAGGCCGAGGACACCGCCCATTGGCTCCTCCAAGCAGTAGGCCATCACTGCGGCCCTTTCGGCGGAGCCCACACACGATGGCAGGCCGCTGAGTTCCCAACGCATCCCAACACGCCTCCACCTCATCCCCCTCGTCAAGCTCCATAGCCGACCGTCAGGAACGGACGACATCGCCGCGGCAAGCCACACCAAGGCCGACATAAGGCCCGGCCGTCACGCGGAGGCCACGGCCGTCACCGAGGTACCGAGACCAGCCCGCTTTCGTATGCCACGATCACCAGCTGCGCCCGGTCACGAGCATCGAGTTTGGCCAGTAACCGAGTGATATGGGTTTTGACCGTCGCCAGACTGAGCTGCAGATGCCGAGTGATCTCCACATTGGACAGCCCGCGGGCGATCAGAGTCAGCACCTCCCGTTCCCGCTCGGTCACCCCCTCCAGCCCACGCACCTGAGGCGTCGCGGGCGTCCGCGCGAACTCCTCGATCAGCCGCCGCGTGACCGTCGGAGCCAGCAGCGCCTCTCCTCTGGCCACCACCCTGATCGCGGCGAGCAGGTCAGCCGGTGGCGTGTCCTTGAGCAGGAACCCGCTCGCCCCGGCCCGCAGCGCGTCGTACACGTACGCGTCCAGGTCGAACATGGTCACGATGAGAACCCGCGAGCCCTTCCCGATCAGTCTTGTCGCCTCGATGCCGTCCATGTCCGGCATACGCACGTCCATGAGCACGACGTCGGGCCGCTCCCGCTCGGTCATGGCCACGGCCTCCACCCCCGTCGACGCCTCCCCCACCACCTCCAGATCGGGCTCGGAGTCCACCAGCACCTTGAAGCTGCCCCGGAGCAGCGCCTGATCATCAGCAATCAGCACCCGGATCATGAATCACTCCCGTAGGGGAGGCTGGCCGAGACCCGGAAGCCTTGACCGATCATTCCGCCCGCCTCGAACGTCCCGCCGTACATCATGACCCGCTCCCGCATCCCGATCAGCCCGTGACCAGGCCCTCTGCCGGTCATCGTGCGATGACCGGGCCCGTCGTCGCTGACCTCGATCCGCACCGCCCGCCCGTCGTCGACCACGGACACCCGGCACCGCGCAGGCGCGGCATGCTTGACCACGTTGGTGAGCGCCTCCTGAACGATCCGGTACACGGAAAGCTCCACCCCTTCAGGCAGCCTTCCCCGCACAGGCTGAGCAGGTGCTCCCCCCTCCGCAACCCCCACCTTCTCGGCGGACTGCCTGCCCGTCATGGACCTCCTCCCGTACACGGACGCCTCCTCCCCAGAAGACATGTCCCGCGTGGACGCTCCGTCATCTCCTTCCTCCGTCGCGAGACCCGCTCCACTTTCCGTTCTGGCACCTGATCCACTTGCCGCCGCAGGACCCGATTGGCCCTGCGCAGTGATGCGTGATCCGCCCTCCGTAGTGAAACGTGATCCACCCTGCGTGGTGAATCTTGATCCGCTCTCTTTCGTGAAACTTGCTCCATCCTGAGTAGCGAAACTCGAACCATCCCGCGTACCGAAGCTCGAAACACCCTGCGTAGCGAAGCTCGAATCATCCTGCGTACCGAAGCTTGATCCACTTTTCCTCGTGGAGCTTGATCCACTCTGCGTGCTGAGGCCTGTCCCGCCCTCCGCCTGACCCGCCGCTAGACCCGACGTCTCGCCAGCCCTCATCTGCCGCGCCTCGGGGAACATGCCGCCCATTGCGCTCTCCCGCATCTCCAGACCACCTTGACCTCCCGCCATGCTGACGTCGAGCTCCACGTCCACTCCAGCCTGTCGGGCCTGCTCGGCCAGACCAGTCAACCCGCGGAGCCCCGGCGCAGGACCGCGGGCCGGGCTCTCCGAAGAACGCAGCACCCCCAGCAGGTGGCGCATCTCGACCAGCGCGTTCCTGCTGGCGGTCTCGATCACCCGCAACGCGTCGTGAGCCTCCTCCGGCTTCGTGGCGAGGACGTGGTTGGCCACTCCCGCCTTGACCGCGATCAGCCCCACGTTGTGCGTCACCACGTCGTGCAACTCCCGGGCGATGCGCAGCCGCTCCTCGGCCACGGCCTGCTCGGCCAGGCGCTCGGCATGGCGCGTCGCGTACATCCGCCGTTCGCGCACGGCTCGGCCGACCGTCCAGGCGCCGCCGAGGGCGGCGATGCCGAACAACGCCTCGTCGACGCCCAGCAGCCATGCGGGCCCCTCGGGGTGAGGCACACCGCCCACCATCACCAGCCCGACCCCGGTCAGCAGGGCGAGCACCCCGATCGTCGAGGTGGGCAGCCAGCTGCCGCGGTCTTCCGCCACCGCCACCAGGTAGAGCGCGTAAGCCGGCGACACGTACGCGAAGCTGAACGCCCCGCTCACCACCGCCGTGACGGCCAGCGCAACCGTGAAGAGGAAGACCGGCAGCGGCCACACTCTCCTCAGTGCCAGCGGCAGCCCCAGACCCAGCGGGATGGCCAGCCTGGCCCACGGCGGGATCCCCGCGGCGTTGACCGTCGCCGTCAGGGCGACCAACACGAAGGCCAGCGCGGCGACCAGATCCAGCGCCATCAGCTGGGAGCGCCCCAGCGGCCCGACGAAGAGGCGGTGCGACTCGTTCACGCGAACGACGGTAGCCCTAGACCTCGATTCCGCACGTCAGACCAGGGTCTGACTTTGAGGTTCGAACCGTGGTCCGATGTGACGAAGCCCCTCCGTGCCACACCCTTTACGGCGTGATCGAACTCAAGCACCTCACGAAACGCTACGGCTCGACGCTCGCCGTCGACGACCTGTCGTTCACCGCGCGCCCAGGGCACGTCACCGGCTTCCTCGGCCCCAACGGCGCGGGCAAGTCGACGACCATGCGGCTGATCCTCGGCCTCGATGCCCCCACCTCGGGCAACGCACTGGTCAACGGCAGGCGCTACACCACTTTCCTCACACCCATGCGCGAGGTCGGCGCCCTGCTCGACGCCGGCGCCGTCCACGGAGGCCGGAGCGCCCGCGACCATCTCCTCTGCCTGGCCCGCACCAACGGCATCGGCCCTCGGCGTGTGACCGAGCTGCTGGAGCGCGTCGGCCTCGACGGCGTCGCCCGCAAGCATGTGGGCGGCTTCTCGCTCGGCATGAAGCAGCGCCTCGGCATCGCCGCGGCACTGCTCGGCGACCCCGGTGTGCTGATCTTCGACGAGCCGGTCAACGGGCTCGATCCCGACGGCGTCCGCTGGATCCGCGACCTGATGCGCTCGCTGGCCACCCAAGGCAGGACGATCCTGCTCTCCAGCCATCTGATGAGCGAGATGGCGCTGACCGCCGACCGCATCGTCATCGTGAGCAGGGGCAAGCTGATCGCGGAGGCCACGGTCGAGGAGCTCACCGCTCGCTATCCCTCCCTGGAGGACGCCTATCTCGCGCTCACCGCGAGCAGCGCCGGACACCGGGCGGGCAGACCATGAGACACGTCCTGCCGGCCGAGTGGCTCAAGCTCCACTCCGTACGTTCGAGCCGGCTCGCCATCCTGCTGGCCCTCGGCGGGGTCCTGCTCGGTTTCGGCATAGCGCAGATGGCGGTCGGCATGTACGACAGCGCGTCTCCGGCTCAGCAGGCCAGGGCCCGCATCGCGGAGCTGGAGGAGGTCGTGCTGATCGTTCCCCAGCTCAGCCTCGGCATCCTCGGCGTGCTGGCCATGACCTCGGAGTACGCGACCGGGCTGATCAGGACCAGCTTGACCGTGGTCCCCCGGCGCTGGCCGGTGCTGACGGCCAAGGCTGCGGTCGTCGGCGTGATCGGGCTGGTGACAGGGCCGGTGGTGGTCTTCGGCACGCACCTCGTGTGCCGCTGGGTCATCGGCGATCGCTTCTCCGGCCTCTACCAGGCGCCGTTCTCCGGCAAGCTGCCGCTGCTGGTCGCCCTCAGTCTGACCGTGCCGGTGTTCGCGCTACTGGGGCTCGGCCTGGGAGCGATCCTGCGCTCCACCGCAGGCGGGATCACGCTGCTGGTAGGGCTCGTCTACGTCATCCCCATGATCGTGGGCAACCTCCCCGGACCGTGGAACGAGTGGCTCGGCTCGGCGATGATCAGCGCCCTTGCCCGCCAGATCAGTGGTGACCTGACCACCCCGGGCCTCTACGGCACCTCGCTGCCGCCGCCGATGGCAGCCGTTCTCCTGGCCTGTTACGCGGTGCTCCCCGTGCTCGCGGGCCTGTGGCTGCTGCAACGGAGAGACGCTTGACAACACAGCATCGCCATATGCCAGCCGTGGGCAGGCCTCAGCCCGGTCCGCTCGCCGGCAGCGTAGCGATCGTCTGAAGGAGGCCTGCCAGGTGATGATCAGACTGCTGCGGCAGGAGCCCGCCACAATGCACGGCGAGCGATTCCGGCTCATCGGCGCCCGCAGCGAGCGCGCGGACGCAACGGCCTCATCCGCCTATCGGCATCGGAAGCAGCGGCGAGAAGCGCACACTGCGGATCACCACGCCATGCCCAGCCCTGGACTTCAACATTGGCACCATCGAGCAGTTCCGCCGCGCACATGACATGCTCCGTCGGCTCCGCACCGACGCGGGACGGGACCTATCAACGCCGCGCGGACGCCGGACAGGACCCATCACCACCGTGCCGACGCCGAACGGGATGCATCGACGCCGCGCGGATCTCGGACAGAACCCATCAACACCATGCCGACGCAGGACGGGCCCCATCAACACCGTGCCGATGCGTAACGGGGACCCATAGACGCCGCGCGGACTCAGCGCGGGACCCGTCCGACAGCCAGGTGCACCACGACGGGGACTCGGCCGCAGCCGCACGCGCGTTCGCCGAGGCCGGAGCGGACCTGATGATTGTCCACTTGCGAACCCGTACCACCCGCGGCGCTGAACGCGCTGGCGGCAACCCTGTAGGGGAGCTTGCCCGGCCACAGGCCCATCCCTCAAGCTCACCTAACGTGGCGAGACAGGACGCGAAGATCCTTATGTACTTCGGTCAGGGCTGGGAACGCCTTCTCAGCACGAAGATCAACACATCCTTCGTCCCGCCGGTACGGCAGGCGGGTGTGCCTGCCGTACCGGTGCGTTGCTCAGACCTCGACCACCACAGGGATGATCATCGGGCGTCGGCGGTAGGTGTCGCTCACCCAGCGCCCCACCGTGCGGCGCACCACACGACGGATCTCCTGCATGTCGACCACCCCGTCGGCGGCCTTGTCCTGGAGAGCCCTCTCGATCTGCGGGATGAACTCCTCGAACTGCGCCGGGTCGATGCCCGAGCCGCGCGCGTGGATCTCAGGCCCGGCGGTGAGCTTGCCGGTGCTCGAGTCGACCACGACGACGACGGAGATAAAGCCCTCGTCGCCCAGGATCCTGCGGTCCTTCAACGACACGTCCGTGATCTCGCCGACCGACGAGCCGTCCACGTACACGTAACCGGCGTGCACCGCGCCGACGATCTTGGCGCGGCCGTCGACGAGGTCGACGACGACGCCGTCCTCGGCGATCACGATGTGGTCCTCGGGCACGCCGGTGAGCGAGGCCAGCTTGGCGTGTGCCCGCAGGTGCCGCCACTCTCCGTGAACCGGCATGAAGTTGGAGGGCCGGGTCAGGTTCAGCACGTAGAGCAGCTCGCCGGCTGCCGCGTGACCGGAGACGTGCACCTTGGCGTTGCCCTTGTGCACGACGCGGGCGCCCCACCGGGAGAGCCCGTTGATCACCTTGTTGACCGCGGTCTCGTTACCCGGCACCAGCGACGACGCGAGCAGGACCGTGTCGCCCTCGGTGATGCGGATGGGATGGTCGCGGTTCGCCATCCTCGACAGAGCCGCCATCGGCTCGCCCTGAGAGCCGGTGCAGATCAGCACGACGTCCTGCGGCGGCCACTGTTCGATGTCGCGGGAGTCGACGACGAGGTCCGGCGGCACATTGAGGTAGCCCAGGTCGCGGGCGACCCCCATGTTGCGCACCATCGAGCGGCCGACGAGCGCGACCTTGCGGCCGTGCTTGGCCGCGGCGTCGATGACCTGCTGGATGCGGTGGACGTGCGAGGCGAAGCTCGCCACGATCACACGCTGTTCGGAGGTACGGATGACCTCGTCGATGACCGGGCCGATCTCCCGCTCACTGGTGACGAACCCCGGCACTTCGGCGTTCGTCGAGTCGGACATCAGCAGGTCGACGCCCTCGCTGCCGAGCCGGGCGAACCCGCCCAGGTCGGTGAGCCTGCCGTCGCTCGGCAACTGGTCCATCCGGAAGTCGCCGGTGTGGAGCACGATGCCGGCGGGCGTCCTGATCGCCACCGCCAGAGCATCCGGGATGGAGTGGTTGACCGCCAGGAACTCGCAGTCGAACGGCCCCAGCGTGCGCCGCTCACCCTCCACCACCTGGTTCTTCACCGGCTGGATCCGGTGTTCGGTGAGCTTCGCCTCGATCAGCGCCAAGGTGAGCTTGGAGCCGACGAGGGGAATGTCCCGCCGCTCGCGCAGCAGGTAGGGCACCGCCCCGATGTGATCCTCGTGGGCGTGTGTCAGGACGATGGCCTCGATCTGGTCGAGCCGGTCCCTGATGTAGTCGAAGTCGGGCAGGATCAGGTCGACACCTGGCTGTTCGGGCTCGGGGAAGAGCACCCCGCAGTCGACGATCAGCAGCCGGCCGTCGTACTCGAAGACCGCCATGTTTCTGCCGATCTCACCCAGCCCGCCCAGCGCGACGATGCGCAGGCCGCCTTCAGGCAGCGCCGGAGGAGGGCCGAGATCAGGATGCGGATGGCTCATGCCCGGCCCCCATGGTCAAATCGCGTTCTCAAAACTCGCAATTCCTCCCCGTTTCTAGATATCTGCCAACTTCACCCCGCCGGCCACCAGGCAAGCACGCAGCTCGGCGATTTGCTTTTCCGTCGCGGGCACGAGCGGCAGGCGCACGGGCCCGACCGGCATGCCGACCATGTCCAGTGCGGCCTTCGTCATGATCGCGCCGCCCGCACTCATCATGATCCCTTCGACCACGGGCGCCACCTGGCGGTGGATCGCGCGCGCCTGCTCGACATCGCCGTTGCGATGGAGCTGGATCATGCGGGCGAGCTGGGCGCCCACCACGTGCCCGATCACGCTGACGAAGCCCGCCGCGCCGAGCGAGAGCCAGGCCAGGTTGAGCAGGTCGTCGCCGGAGTAGAAGACGAGATCGGTGGCGATCATCACCTGGCTGCCGCCGAAGAGGTCGCCCTTGGCGTCCTTGACGGCGACGATGCGGTCGTGCTGAGCCAGCCTGATCAGCGTCGTCGTCTTGATCGGCACGCCACTGCGCCCCGGAATGTCATAGAGCATGACCGGGAGTTCCGTGGCGTCGGCCACGGCGGTGAAGTGCCGGTACAAACCCTCCTGGGGAGGCTTGCTGTAGTAAGGGGTCACCACGAGGAGGCCGTGAGCGCCTTCGCGCGCGGCCTGCCGCGCGAGCTCGACGCTGTGGCGGGTGTCATTGGTGCCGGCCCCGGCCACCACGGTCGCCCGGTCGCCGACGGCCTCGAGGACCGTGCTGAGCAGGCGGGCCTTCTCCTCGTCGGAGGTGGTGGGGGATTCGCCGGTCGTCCCGCTGACGATCAGGCCGTCGTTGTGCTGCTCGTCCACCAGATAGGTGGCGAGCCGCCGCGCCGCCTGGTAGTCGACCGCGCCATCAGACGTGAACGGCGTGACCATGGCGGTCAGCATGCGGCCGAAGGGCGCGTCGGAGGTTCCTGTTGGCGATGCCATAGTGCGAACGCTACCTGGATTCCGAAATCCATTGGACGCCGCCACCCCGTTTTGCCTGCCTGGAGCCGCCTTTTGTCACCCCGTCCTCCGGCATTCCCGTGCACACCCAGCCTCTGCGGCCTCACCGTCAACGCCTACTTACCCGCGGCGCGGCGTCTCCAGCCACCCGGGAGCCGGGGATCGGTCGCGGCCACAGGCGAGGTCAACGATCGGACCGTGCTGGTTGACCCAATCGGCAGTCGGCCAAGACATCCAGCGAGAGATCATTCGCGCCAGCACCATTCACCCCAGGCCCGGGCGGGCGGCTTCGCACGGCCCACCGGCTGGCAAACTCACCCGGACAAGAGGTGGCCCGGAGGGCCACATAGGAAGAGGCCGCCGATATGTGCTCGGGGGTACACACATCGACGACCTCTACCGGAGAATCGGCACCCCTTACACCGGCGTTACAGGGTTTCTCCGATAATTTTCCGCTATCGCAAAGTTGGGGCTCCAGCAGTCATCGATGACGGTCGGTTACCTGCCGAATACGGCAACATGGGGCAACGCCTCACACGAACCTCCAGGGATGGACTAGTGGCCACCTCAGATCCGGTCTACTTGCGTGTCGTCGAAGACATCCGGCGACAGATCCATGACGGCACCCTTCCTCCCGGCGCGCTCATCCCGTCACGGGCCCAGCTGACCCGCAAGTACCAGGTCGGCGAGACCGCCGCCCGCCACGCTCTCCGCGCTCTGGCCAGCGAGGGGCTCATCATCGGCCGCATCGGTTCCGGCCACTATGTGAGAGAACGATCCGAGCTCACCCCACTGCACCGGTGGCGGTTCCTTGATCGCCCCACCCCTTTCGCGGCGGACCTGCAGTCGCAGGGCTGGCGGGTGACCTGGGACTGGCACAGCGAGCCGGCAGAAGCAGGCCCCGACCTCGCCAGACGGCTGCGGGTCGACGAATCGACGACCGTGACGCGCACCCACTACGTCTTCCGCGGCGACGGCCGGCCGCTGCAACTGGCGACGGCGTACGAGCCACTGGAGTTCGCGCCCCACTCGGAGGAGGAGCGGCGCAGCCTGGTCGCGAGGATGTACGCGCACGGCGTGAAGATCACCGAAGTCGTGGAAAGCATCCACACCCGCGCGCCTCGTCCCAGCGAGAGCGAGGCCCTCGACCTGCCGGTCGGCGTGCACGTCCTCCACGTCGAACGCACCCACTGGGCCGGCGACCGTCCGGTGGAGACCAGCGACATCATCCTGCCGGGCGACCGGTTCCGCATGGTCTACAGCATGCCCGTCTGACGCCGGACCCGGAGTCGCCACAAGCTCCGGGGGGCCTCCTCAGTCATCGTCCCTTCGCCCCCGGGACCTGGTGACTTCGTCGTACGACCCATGGCCGGCGTCCTCGAAGAGACGCGTGAGAAGGAACCGGCCCCAGGACCGTCCCGGACGGCGTGACTGACGAACCGTGACCGGCGTCCTCGCGGAGACGCGTGAGGAGCCGGCCCCAGAACCCTCCCCGACGACGTGACCTCGGCCGTCGTCGGCCAGACGCCTGACGCCGGCCTGCCAAGCGGCAGAACAACCCGTCCATCTCGCCTTCTGCAGGTGCGATGGGGGCCTTTCGGGCATCGGGATGAGCCGTGTAAGCGCAGGTCAAAGGTTGTCGGTAGGCGTTGATACAACCGTTCCCGGAGGTGGGGCATGCGGGTCAAAGATCTGCCGAGGCGCGAACGGCCACGGGAGCGGCTGATGGAGAGCGGGGCGGCGGCGCTGGCCGATCGGGAGTTGCTGGCGGTGCTGCTCGGGTCCGGGTTCCGGGGGGCGAGCGCGATGGATCTGGCCGCGCGGGTGATCGCGCACTGCGGAGACCTGGACGCTCTGGTCCGGTCGGAGCCGCATCGGCTGCTCGCCGTGCCGGGCGTGGGGCCGGCCAAGGCGGCGCGCGTTGCGGCGGCGTTCCATCTGATCCGGCGTGCGGACGCGGAGCCGGAGCGGGCCAGGGTCACCTGCACGGCGGATCTGGCGGCGGTGGCCGCGCCCCTGCTGCGCGGGCACGCGCACGAGCGGCTGGTGGTGGTCGTGTGCGACGTCCGCGGCGCGGTGCTGCGCCGGACGGTGATGACCGAGGGCGGCACGGACCATACGACGGTCCCGGTCCGTGAGATCGTCGCAGCGGTGCTCAGGTCCGGCGGTGCGCTGTTCGGGTTGGCGCACAACCACCCGAGCGGGTCGCTGGATCCCAGCGAAGCCGACGTGGTGGCGACGCGCCGCCTCGCGGAAGCCGCCGAGACGGTGGGCCTGCGGTTCCTCGATCACCTCATCGTCACGGACTCCGCTTGGCGGCGCGTCCACGTATGAGGCGACATTCGGTTGCGTCCCCACACATTTACCACGGGAAATTCCGCGCACAACGGAGACCAGTCGCTCGCGACCCTAAACCGCATGATCCCTATGAAAGCGCGGAAGCCCAGCCGGGCCAGGGAAAGGCATGGCATCCTCATTCTCGCGGGACGGCCGTTTGGACGTCATCGGCCTTCACCCGTGCGTGGTTCCGTGTCCCCCGGAGGGCGCGGGGCCATGTTCACCGCTGCCGGGCATTCTCACTGCGGTCGAAGGCAATCCGTATCGTGGACGAGAGTGCCGGACGGGCATGTCACCCGGCAGCGAGCCAATCTGTCGGCCGATCACCAGGGTGACCGGCCGGCAGGGCTCAACCCGCGCGGTTTCTGTCCGGTGTCGCGCGGGGCTCCGGTCCCCTCCTCTGGTTCTCGGCGCCGGGTGGCAGCCCGGCGCCGAGAACCGCCACATGTAGGAGGCAGCGCGCCCGATGAAGGAGCAGCGCGCCCGCGCGCTCAACGAGGAGAGCTCGGCGTACACGCCTCGCGCCGACGGGGTTCCCCTCACCGCTCAACGAGCAGATCGATCTGTTCTTCGCCGTGGCCCTTGAGTTGGACCCGGCAGGTGCAAGGAGCTGGGATGACACCTGCCGGGAGTTCGAGGTCAGCGGGCTTCGCCGCGCAGCAGCTCTCCCCAGAGGGTGTCGATGACCGCCGCGGTGGACCACCGCGACTCCTCCACCACCAGCCGCCCGTTCAGCCTGCTGATCCGCCTGATGAACCGCAGCCCTCCCGCCTGACACAACTCGTAGACGATGGGCCGGCAGTCGCACGTGTAGTCGCGTACCCTCACTCGCTCGGTGCGCGGCACGGCGGGAAGCCAGTCGATCGAGCCGTAGCCACCCACCACCTGGTAGACGTGCTTGCCCACGCAGTCGACACGCGCCTCGCGAGATTGAGGATCCACCATGTCGGCACTATACGTCTAGTTGTCTCCTTCAGGGAGAGGGACATTTTATTTGGCCTTACTGGGTGGAGCGTTATGTCAGGCCTCGTCCGCCTTCGCCTATCTTTCTGTACGTGCTCGACTATGATGGAGACACCCATCTCTACCTGCAGATCGCGGAGATCCTCCGGCAGCGGGTCTCCGGTCTGACCTCCGGCCATCCGGTGCCGAGCGAGGCCGACATCCAGCACGAGTTCGGCGTCGCCCGTACCACCGCCCGGCGGGCCATCCACATCCTCCGCGAGGAAGGCCTCATCTACACGGTCCAGGGCGAGGGCACATTCGTCGGCGCCCCGGACGAAGCACCACGCAAGCCGCGCAAGGCACCGCTGTACCGCCAGATCGCCGGCGATCTCGTCGACCAGATCAAAGCCGGCCGGTACGCTCCCCGGCGCCCGATCCCGGCTGAGACCACGCTGCTCCAGCAGTACGAGTGCGCCCGCGAGACCGTACGCAGAGCCATGGCGCTCCTGCGCGAGCAGGGATGGATCTACACAGTCCCGCAACGGGGCAGCTACGTGTCCCCTCGGGATTCCTGGCCCGAACACTGATTCGACTGGTCGTATCGGTCCGCCTAGACTTGACGGGTGCTCGATCGTGAGGGCCCTGTCCCCCTATACGCGCAGGTGGCTGACATCATCGAGGCCCGCATCCGCAGCGGGGAGCTTCGCGACGGCGATCCGGTGCCCAGCGAGGCCGCCATGGAAACCGGCTTCGCGATTGCCAGGACCACCGCACGCCGAGTGGCCAGGGAACTGCGCGATCGCGGGCTGGCCTACACGGTGCAGGGCGAAGGCACCTTCGTCGGCCCTCCCGACGTCCCTCGGCAGCGCAGGACCGTTCCCATCTCCCGGCAGATCGCGGCGGACATCGCCGAACGCATCTGTAACGGAGAGCTCCGGCCGAACCGCTCGATCCCCAGCGAGAAGTGGCTGATGAGGCATTACGGCGTGGCGAAAGTGACGGCCCGAGCGGTTGCCGCTCACCTCCGCGAGCAGGGGTGGGTCTTCACGGTGCCCTACCGCGGGACCTACGTCTCGCCCGAGGAGCGCTGGCCCACCACGCGGAATGACAGGCAGACCACCGTGGTCGAGTCGTCCACCTCGTAGCCTTCCTCGCGCCAGTAGTCACGATGCGCCTCGCGCCAGTGGCCGATGTCCCGGAAGCCCTCGCCCTCCGCCTGGGCGAACTCCCAGGGCACCTCGGCGAACGGCATCAGCCGCACCTCGGTCACCTCCAGGGTGGCCACCTGGTCCCCGGAGTCACCGACGAGCGCGAGCCGCTCCCCCACGTGCTCCAGTTCCTCGCACTCACGCTCGTAGTCGAGCTCCAGCAGCCCGGCCGTCGCGCGTTTGGCGCCGGCCAGCACCAGGTCGGTCAGCGTGGTGCGCATCTCGCCGGGCAGGCCGAGTTCGACGACGCGCAGGCCGTTCTTCCGTCCCCACATGACCCCGCCCCACATGAACCCAGCCGCGTGAACCCAGCCGCATGAACAAGCCACAACGGACCGGTCAGAATACCGGGATGATGTCCTGCGGGTCGATGATGTCCACCGCCACACCTTCCAGGTCGAGCTCGGGGATCGCGGGGAAGGCGATGCCCCAGCGTTCGACGATGGCGCGGATCCTCGCCATGGCCACCCGCCAGTTCTCCGCCTGTTCCTCGTACGTGAGCAGGCCCAGGCCGGCGTCGCGGGCGTGGTCCATGAGCACGCGGTGGTTGGCCAGGAAGTAGGGCGGCAGCTCCCAGAAGCCCTCCGGCGGCTCCCAGAGGATCATCGACAGGAACACGAACCCGGCGCGCAGCTGGCGGGTGATGAGGCCGCGGGTCTGGTCGTCGAGCCCGGGCCACTCGTTCTCCAGGATCGTCATGCAGATCTGGAGGTGACGCGACTCGTCGCGCCCGATGCGCTTGAACATCTCGTCGAACACGGGATGCCGCGTGCCCGACGCCATGCCGCGGAACAACGTGGAGGCGGCCATCTCGCCCATCATGAAGCTGGTGAAGAGCACCGGGAGCGAGTATCGGCCGACGGCCGAGCTGTAGCCGGTCCAGTAGCGCCCGCCGTTGTGGTAGAGCCAGCCGATGTTGTTGTGGGCGGCTCTCTCCAGGTCGTCGGCCGGTTCCCAGTCGAGCGGGCCGCCGGGCCAGAGGCGGGCGATGGTGCGCTGGCAGCACTCCTCGTGGTTCATCTCGTCACGGGTGATCGAGAAGAAGCACTTCCTGACCGGGTCCTCCTCGTGCTTCTCGAACGCCTGGATGGTGGCCCGGGCGAACACGGCCGGGCCCGAGGCGTCGAAGTTGGCGAGCACGGCGAACCAGTACATGATGCCGAGCCGCTGCGCACGGGTGAAGTCGGCCGGGTCGAGGTCGTCCCACGGAAGGTCGGCAGGGTTCCAGACCAGGCGCTTGGACTTCTCGTATATCGCCGCGAGCTTCTCGGTCTCGACCCGCCATTCCATCGGGTAGATGTTGGGTTGCGGGATCTCCGGCGCCGGCCAGAAGCCGCCTTCGGGGATTGTGAGGTCCGCCATGTGTGACACCTCCTCCCCCATCCTGCGGCGCGGTGTCACGGCTTTCAAGTACGGGCGCGCTGGGTGATGGCCACGCACACGAGCACCGCCAGTGCCGCCGCCACGGTGGCCGCCCCGTACCTCTCGCCCATCAGGAACCACGCCCACACCAGCGTCAGCAGCGGCTGGGTCAGCTGCGTCTGACCGGCGCGGGCGATGCCGCCCCTGGCCAGGCCCGCGTACCAAGGGAAGAAGCCGAGGAACATGGAGATCAGCCCCACGTACGCGAAGCCCGCGAGGGCGGCGGGCGTGGGCGCGACCGGCGTGACGGCGGCCAGGACGGCGCTGACGGGAACGGTGATCGGGAGTGACAGGACCAGCGCGTACGAGATGACCTGCCAGCCGGGCGTGTGCCTGGCGAGCCGCCCGCCTTCGGTGTAGCCGACGGCCGCCGACAGCAGGGCGCCGACCAGGAGGAGGTCTGCCCAGGCGGCCGTGGTCTCGCCGCGGGTCAGGGTGAAGGCGGTGATGGCGAGCGCCCCCGCCACGCAGGCCGCCCAGAACACCGGCCGGGGCCGTTCGCCGGCCCGCAGGACGGCGCAGACGGCGGTCGCGGCGGGGAGCAGCCCGATGACGACGGCGGCGTGCGCGGTGCTCGCGCCGAGGTCCAGGGCCAGGCCGCTGAAGACGGGGAAGCCGAAGACCACGCCGAGGGAGATGAGCCCGTACGCGCGCCAGTGCGGGCGCGGCGGCAGCAGGGGCAACCGGGCGGCTTTGAGGCACACGAGCGCCACGATCCCGGCGATGGCGGCACGGCCGATCGCGACGAGCCAGGGGTCGAAGCCCTCCATGGCGTAGACGGTGGCGGGGAAGGACCCGGAGAAGGCGAGCACGCCCAGAAAGGCGAGCCAGGTGCCCCCGCCCCGGGCCGCGCGGCCCGGGATCGCTATTCCCTCGGGGACAGTAGCGCTATTCTTACCTCTCATGGAGAACGATAGCAGTATCGCGCAGATCGCCGCGATGCTGCGGGACGAGATCACCCGGCTCCGGCCGGGCGATCGGCTGCCGTCCAGCCGGGAGATCATGCGGCGGCACGCGGTGAGCCCCGTGACGGTGTCGCGGGCGCTGGGGCAGCTCGCCGCCGAGGGAAAAGTGATCACGAAACCGGGCAGCGGGGCGTTCGTGGCACCGCGGCGGGAGCCGGTACGGGACGCCGCCGACCTCTCGTGGCAGACGGTGGCGCTCGGCGACCGGGTGGTGGACGACGACCCCATGACGGCGCTGCTCGCCCGCGCCCCCGAGGGGGTGGTGCCGCTGACCGGCGGCTATCTGCCCCCGGGGCTGCGGCCCGACAAGCAGCTCGCGGCGGCGGCCACCCGGGCGATGCGCAGGCCGGGCGTCTGGGGGATGCCGCCGCTGAACGGGGTGGACGAGCTGCGCCGGTGGTTCGCGTCCCAGGCGGGGGGTGACGTGACGGCCGCGGACGCTCTGATCGTCAGCGGCGGGCAGGCGGCGCTCAGCCACGCCTTCCGCGCCCTGGCCGCGCCGGGGACCCAGGTGCTGGTGGAGACCCCGACCTACCCGGGTGCGCTGGCCGCGGCCAAGGCGGCCGGGCTGCGCGCCACGGCGGTGCCGGTGGACCGTGACGGCGTGCGGCCCGACCTGCTGGCGGAGGCGTTCGCGGTGACGGGGGCGCGGGTGTTCCTGTGCCAGCCGACGCTGCAGAACCCCACCGGCGCCACCCTCACCCTCGAACGCCGCCGCCAGGTGCTGGAGGTGGCCAGGGCGGCCGGCGCGTTCGTGATCGAGGACGACTACGCCCGGTGGCTGACCCGGCAGGCGCCGCCGTCCCTGGTCTCCATGGACACGCACGGGACCGTGGTGCACATCCACTCGCTCACCAAGATCCTCTCGCCGAGCATGCGGCTGGCGGCGATGGTCGCGCGCGGCCCGGCGGCCCACCGGCTGCGGGCCGGCCAGCTCGTGGAGTCGTTCTTCCCCGCGCGGCCGTTGCAGGAGGCGGCGCTGGAGTTCGTCGGGTCACCGGCCTGGCGGCGGCACCTGGCCTCGGTGCACGCCGAGATCGCCACCCGCCGCGACGCGCTCGCCGCGGCGCTGGCCGCCTGGATGCCGTGGGCGGAGCCGTACGTGCTGCCGATCGGGGGGATGCACCTGTGGCTGCGGCTGCCCGCGCAGACCGACGAGCGGGCGCTGGTGGAGGCGGCCAAGCGGGACGGGGTGCTGGTGAGCGCGGGCCGGATGTACTTCCCGGCGGAGCCGCCCGGCCCGCACCTCCGGGTGACGCACATCGCGGCGGCCAACGTGGCGGAGCTGGCCGAGGGCGTCCGGCGGCTCGCCGGCGCGCTGCCGCCCGCCTGACGGCCGGGCGGAATCGGCGGGATGCCGTCGAGGACATAGAAGATCACGAAGCGAGTAGAGTGTTCTCATGGTGGCGTCGGCCGAGTTGGTGCGCGATTTCGTGAACACCTACGACGTCGAGGCCGACGCCGACGACCTGGGCACCCCCTCCGAGCTCGCCCTGTGGCTGCGGGAGCGGGCGCTCGCCGGTCCGGGTGACCGGGCCGGCGACGACGATCTCGCGCTGGCGGTGGCGCTGCGGGAAGGACTCAGGGAGGCGCTGCGGCGCGGCCCTGAGCCGGTGGAGCTGCCGCTGCTGCCGTTACGGGTGACCGTGGGCCGGCGGCCGGAGCTGGCGCCGATCGGCGGCGGGGTGACGGCCGGGCTGGCCGTGATCGCGGCGGGGGTGATCGGCGGTTCCTGGGACCGGCTGAAGGTGTGCGCCGAGGAGACGTGTCAGTGGGCGTTCATCGACTCCTCCCGGAACCGTTCCCGATCATGGTGTTCCATGCGGGTCTGCGGTAACCGCACTAAAACGCGGGCATACCGGGCGAGGAAGCAGGGTTCGCGTCCTCGCCCAGGGTCAAACACCGATACGGTGTAACTCGTGCCTTGTGGCATGAACAGCAGGCGAAGGAGCGGGCCGAGATGGCAGACGTAGGCGTCCGGGCGGCCCGGCGCGAGGATGTGCTCCAGGTGGCGAATGTGCAGGTGCGCGCCTGGCGCTACGGCTACCGGGAGTTCCTGCCCGAGGGTCCACTCGAGCAGATGACAGGCCCGGCGGCCGAGAAGATGTGGTTGCGCCAGTGGGACGAGGCGATCGCCGCCCCGCCCACGTCCCGGCACCGCGTGCTGGTGGCGGTGGAGACCATCCTCGACACGGAGGGCTTCCCCGCGCTGGGTGTGGGGGGCGCCAACATGCCGATGACACCGCGCGGCGGCGAACGGGTGGTGGGCCTGGCCTCCCACTCCCCCGCCGAGGACCCGGACCTCGACCCCACCGAGGTGGCCGAGATGCTGACGCTGCTGGTCGACCCCGACTTCGTGCGGCGCGGCCACGGCAGCCGCCTGCTCAACGCCACCGTCGACTATCTTCGTGAGGACGGCTACCGGCAGATCGCCACCTGGGTGTTCGCCGACAACTACCCGGTGCTCGGTTTCCTGGAGTCGGCGGGCTGGGGCGAAGACATGGCCGAGCGGGTGCTCGACATGGGGCGCCCGATCCGCATGGTCAGGCTCACCACCGACATCAGCTAGAGGTCTCTCCCGAATGGCATCTCCTGCTCAATGGCTCGCGGGAGCCCGTCCTCGCACGCTGCCCAACGCGATCGTGCCGGTCATGGCCGGCACCGGCGTGGCGATCGGCGAGGGCGGCTTCAGCTGGTGGCGCGCGGTGCTGGCGCTGCTCGTGGCGCTGCTGCTGCAGATCGGCGTCAACTACGCCAACGACTACAGCGACGGCATCCGCGGCACCGACGACCAGCGGGTCGGGCCGATGCGGCTGGTGGGCTCGCGGGCGGCCACCCCGCGCCAGGTGCTGACGGCGGCGCTGGGCTGTTTCGCCGCCGCGGCGGTGCTCGGGCTGGTCCTGGTCGTGGTCACGCGGGCGTGGTGGGTGCTGCTGGTGGGCGCCGCCGCGATCGCCGCCGCCTGGTTCTACACCGGCGGCAGTCGCCCGTACGGCTACCGCGCGCTGGGCGAGGCGGCCGTGTTCGTGTTCTTCGGCGTGGTGCCGGTGGTCGGCACCGCGTTCGTGCAGACCGAGCAGCTGTCGTGGGCGGCGCTGGCGGCGTCGGTCCCGGTCGGGCTCCTGTCGTGCTCGATGCTGGTGGTCAACAACCTGCGCGACGTCGGCACCGACGGGGAGTCGGGCAAGCGGACGCTGGCGGTCGTGCTGGGCGCGCCGCGCACCCGTACGCTCTACGCGGCCTGTCTGGTCGTGCCGTTCGCGGTCGCGCTGGCGATGGTCCCGCTCGCGCCCGCGGCGGCGCTCGCGGTGCTCGCGGCGCCGCTGGCGATCTCACCGGTCCGTACGGTCCTCGCCGGCGCGGTGGGCCCCGCGCTGATCGGAGCCCTGCAGCAGACCGGCAAGCTGCAGATGGCGTACGGGGCGCTCCTGACGATCGGTCTGGCCGTCTCTCTCTGACCTTCGGACGTTACGCTTTCTCCATCAGGGGCAGCCCATGACAAGCACGAGTAAATACCGCAATTTGTGGGATTGACTACTCTGCCGGGCTGCCGGGGGCTAGGTTCCTCATGACTGGTCCGGAGGCTTCGCAGACCCGAGGAAAAGGCGTTGGACCCGCTGAGCACCCTCACCATGACCGCAGAGTTCGAGCAACCGCTACGCGAGATCCTCACGGTCACGACCCGTGCCATACCCGGCGAAACGCTGACCAGCGTCGCCCTGCTCGGGGACGGCGGCCCCTACACCGTGGCGTTCTCCGAGCCCGGCGCGGTGGCCCTGGACACCCTGCAGTTCAGCATCGGCGCGGGCCCGTGCCTGGACGCGATCAAGAGCGGCGAGGCCGTCTGGTCCGACGACCTGGTGTCCGAACCGCGCTGGACCGGCCCGGCGGCGAGCTCGCCGCCCACGGCGTGCGAAGCGCGTACGCGCAGCCGCTGGCCTTCGACGGCCACGTCCAGGGCACGATCAACCTCTACTCGGAGCAGGCCGGCGGCTTCCCCGCCGAGACCCGGACGGCCGTCACCGTGACGGCAGGGCAGGCCGAGGTGCTGTTCCAGGCCGTGCTGCGGGCGGCCCGGCTGAACGAGGTCATCACCCAGCTCCGCGAGGCCCTCACCACACGGGCGATCATCGACCAGGCGCTCGGCATCGTCATGGCCCGCCGGCAGTGCACCGCCCCCGCCGCCTTCGACATCCTGCGCCGCAGCTCCCAGCGGCGCAACGTGAAGGTGCACCAGGTGGCCGCGGACATCGTGGAGGCGGTCACCGGCCAGCCTCCGCTTCCACCCCACTTCGGCGACCCGCCTGTCACCCGGAACCCCGGCACGCCCCGGCAGCCGCCCGTCTCCCGCTGATCGACCCGGTGGAGTCGTGAGGGCGCCCCTCAGCTGAGGAGAAGCCCCATGACCACCCGCGGAGCCACCTCGATGCCCAGCTCGCGCTCCCGCCGCACCAGCTCGCGCAGCTCCGGCCCCCACGACGGCTCGGGCCAGACCTTGAATCCGTGGCGCTCGTACCACGGCGCGTTCCACGGCACGTCCCTGAACGTCGTCAGCGTCACCGCCGGCGCACCGGAGGCGCGGGCGTGATCCAGCATCGCCTCGACCAGCCGCCCGCCGATGCCCTGCCGCATCCGGTCGGGATGGACGGCGAGCTGCTCCAGGTGGAGGTTGCCGTCGACCCGGGCGAGGAGCGCGAAGCCGGCCGGCGGGTCGCCCTCGACCAGCACCGAGGACGGGTCGCGCACTTCCTCGATCATCGTCGTGCCGGGCGGGAACGTGATGCCCACCTGCTCGAACAGCCCGTCGGCGGCGACCTCCACCGCGACCAGGCCGGGAAGATCGCCGGCGTCAGCCCATCGCACCATGCCGACACGGTCTCACGTGTGCCGGGGCCGGCGCCTCCGGATATTAGGGTTGATGATCGTAGGCTCGGCTGTGCGGCGCCGGGACCCTCTCCTCGACCGTGCCCGCCGACCTCGCCCGAGGTGGTGGGCACGGCCCGTTTCTCAGAGGTCGAGCAGGCGCTCCAGGCCCACGGTCAGCCCGGGAAGCTCCCCGACCCGCCGCACCCCGAGCAGCACGCCGGGGGTGAAGGCGGCGCGGTTCATCGTGTCGTGACGGATGGTGAGGGTCTCGCCGCCGCCGCCGAGCAGCACTTCCTGGTGGGCGATGAGCCCCGACAGCCGGACGGCGTGGACGCGGACGCCGTCGACGTCGGCGCCGCGCGCCCCGTCGAGCTCGGAGCTGGTGGCGTCGGGCATCGGCCCCACTCCGGCCTCGGCGCGGGCCTGGGCCACCAGCTCGGCGGTGCGCCGGGCGGTGCCCGAAGGGGCGTCGGCCTTGTTGGGGTGGTGGAGCTCGACGATCTCGACGGACTCGAAGTGGCGGGCGGCCCGCTGGGCGAAGTGCATCATGAGCACGGCCGCGATGCCGAAGTTGGGGGCGATCAGGCAGTTGGTGCCCGGTGAGCTCGCCAGCCAGCCCCGCACGGTGTCGAGCCGCTCGGCGTCGAACCCGGTGGTGCCGACCACGGGGTGGATGCCGTGCGCGATCGCCCACTCCAGGTTGTCCATCACCACGCCGGGATGGGTGAAGTCGACGACCACCTCGGCGCCTTCGAGGCCCTCGATCGGGTCGTCCTTGTCGACGGCGGCCACCAGCTCCAGATCGGACGCCGCCTCGACCGCCTTGCACACCTCGACGCCCACGCGGCCGCGGGCGCCGAGCACACCTACCTTGATCACAGGGTCAACCCTATACCCGGAGGGTCAGGTGATGGCGTGGGAGAAGTCCTTGTCACCGTACGGGCCGATCACGGCGAGCGTGAGCGGCCGGTTGAGCACGTCCGCGGCGATCTCGGAGAGCTCCCTGGCGGTTACCGCCTCGATGCGGGCCAGCACCTCGTCGACCGACAGCAGCTCGTCGTACACCAGCTCGTTCTTGCCGATGCGGGACATGCGCGAGCCGGTGTCTTCCAGGCCGAGCACGAGACCGCCGCGCATCTGGCCCTTGCCCCGGACGATCTCCTCCTCGGTCAGGCCGTCGGCCACGACCCTGGACACCTCGTCCCGGCAGATCTTGAGCACGTCGTCGATCTTGGAGGGCAGGCAGCCGACGTAGATGCCGAACTGGCCCGTGTCGGCGTAGGCGGAGGTGTAGCTGTAGACGGAGTAGGCCAGGCCGCGCTTCTCCCTGATCTCCTGGAAGAGCCGCGACGACATGCCGCCGCCGAGCGCGGCGTTGAGCACGCCGAGCGCGAACCGCCGGTCGTCGGTGCGAGCGATGCCGGTCGTGCCGAGCACCAGGTTGGCCTGCTCGGTCGGCCGGTCGAGCAGGCGCACGCCGGAGCGGGACTCCGCGCCGGGGCCGCTGGTGCGCGGCGGGGCCGAGGCGGCGGGGCCCGCGAGGACGCCCGCCCGCTCGTACGCCCGCGCCACCAGCTCCACGACCTCCTCGTGGCGGATGTTCCCCGCCACGGAGACGACGGTGCGCGGCGGCTGGTAGTAGCGGCGGTAGTACTCGGCGATCCGGTCGCGTCCGAGGGTGTTGATGGACTCGACCGTGCCGAGGATCGGCCGGCCTATCGGCGAGTCGCCGTAGAGCGCCGCGGCGAACTGCTCGTGCACCACGTCGGACGGGTCGTCGTCGTGCATGGCGATCTCCTCCAGGATCACGCCACGCTCGGACTCGACGTCCTCGGGGTCCACGAGCGAGCTGGTCACCACGTCGGCGAGGACGTCCACCGCGATCGGCAGGTCCTCGTCGAGCACCCGCGCGTAGTAGCAGGTGTACTCCTTGGCGGTGAAGGCGTTGATCTCGCCGCCGATGCCCTCGATGGACGCCGAGATCTCCATGGCGTCCCTCGTGGGCGTGCCCTTGAACAGCAGGTGTTCGAGGAAGTGGGTGGCCCCCATGTGCTCGGGGGCCTCGTCGCGCGAGCCGATGCCGACCCACATGCCGACCGCGACACTGCGCACGGTCGGCATGGTCTCGGTCACCACGCGCAGCCCGCCGGGGAGGGTGGTGCGCTTGACCACCCCGGCCCCGTCGCGGCCGGCGTGCAGCGTGGTGGTGGTCACGCGACCTCCCTGGCCGGCCCCGTCACCTTGGCGCCGGTGCTGATTGTCACCGTCACGAGTTGCGGTCGTCGCCCTCGGAGCCGGCGCCGCGGGCGCGGACCCGGGTGCGGGTGCGGCGCGGGCGGTCGGCCTTGTCGCCGCCGTCGGACGCCGCGTCCTCGGGCTGGCCGGAGTCGCCCCTGGCCTCCTTCTCGGCGGCCTCCTTCTCGATGACCTCGACGGGGACCAGCGACAGCTTGCCCCGCTGGTCGATCTCGGCGATCTCCACCTGGACCTTCTCGCCGACGCTCATGACGTCCTCGACGTTCTCGATGCGCTTGCCGCCGTGCAGCTTGCGGATCTGGGAGACGTGCAGCAGGCCGTCCTTGCCCGGCATGAGCGAGACGAACGCGCCGAAGGCGGCGATCTTCACGACCGTGCCCAGGTAGCGCTCGCCGACCTCCGGCATGTGCGGGTTGGCGATCGCGTTGATCGCCGACCGCGCGGCCTCGGCCGACGGGCCGTCGGTGGCGCCGATGTAGATCGTGCCGTCGTCCTCGATGGTGATCTCGGCGCCGGTGTCGTCCTGGATCTGGTTGATCATCTTGCCCTTCGGGCCGATGACCTCGCCGATCTTGTCGACCGGGACCTTGATGGTGATGATGCGCGGCGCCGTCGGGTTCATCTCCGCCGGGGAGTCGATGGCCTCCTGCATCACCTCCAGGATCGCCAGCCTGGCGCCCTTGGCCTGCTTGAGCGCGCCGGCCAGGACCGAGGCGGGGATGCCGTCGAGCTTGGTGTCGAGCTGCAGGGCGGTGATGACGTCCCTGGTGCCGGCGACCTTGAAGTCCATGTCGCCCATGGCGTCCTCGGCGCCGAGGATGTCGGTCAGGGTGACGTAGGTGTCACCCTCGCCGATGAGGCCCATCGCGATGCCCGCGACCATCTCCTTGAGCGGCACACCGGCGTCGAGCAGCGCCATCGTGGAGGCGCAGACCGAGCCCATCGAGGTCGAGCCGTTGGAGCCGAGCGCCTCGGAGACCTGGCGGATCGCGTACGGGAACTCCTCGCGCGACGGCAGGACCGGGATCAGCGCCCGCTCGGCGAGCGCGCCGTGGCCGATCTCGCGGCGCTTGGGCGAGCCCACCCGGCCGGTCTCACCGGTGGAGTAGGGCGGGAAGTTGTAGTTGTGCATGTAGCGCTTGGTCCGCTCGGGGTTGAGCGTGTCGATGACCTGCTCCATGCGCAGCATGTTGAGCGTGGTGATGCCCATGATCTGGGTCTCGCCGCGCTCGAACAGGGCCGAGCCGTGCACCCGGGGCACCACGTGGACCTCGGCGGACAGGGCGCGGATGTCCTTGGTGCCGCGGCCGTCGATGCGCGTGCCCTCCTTGATGACGCGCTCGCGCATGAGCTTCTTCATCAACGAGCGGAAGGCGGCGGAGATCTCCTTCTCGCGACCCTCGAACTCGGGCAGCAGCTTCTCCGCGGCCAGCGCCTTCACCCTGTCGAGCTCGTTCTCGCGCTCCTGCTTGGCGGCGATGGTGAGCGCGTCGGCGAGCTCGTTCTTCACCGCGGACTCCACGGCGGCCAGGACGTCGTCCTGGTAGTCGAGGAACAGCGGATACTCGGCGGTCTCCTTGGCGGCGACCTGCGCGATCCGGCCCTGCGCCTCGCACAGCACCTTGATGAACGGCTTGGCGGCCTCCAGGCCCTCGGCCACGGTCTCCTCGGTGGGCGCGACCGCGCCCTCGGCGACCAGCTTGAGCGTGTCGCGGGTGGACTCGGCCTCCACCATCATGATGGCGACGTCGCCGTCGGCGAGCACCCGTCCGGCCACGACCATGTCGAACGTGGCCCGCTCCAGCTCGTGGTGGGTCGGGAAGGCCACCCACTGGCCCTCGATGAGGGCGACGCGGACGCCGCCGATCGGGCCGGAGAACGGCAGGCCGGCGAGCTGGGTCGACAGCGAGGCGGCGTTGATCGCCACCACGTCGTAGAGGTGCTCGGGGTTGAGCGCCAGGATGGTGGCGACCACCTGGATCTCGTTGCGCAGGCCCTTGACGAACGAGGGGCGCAGCGGCCGGTCGATCAGCCGGCAGGTGAGGATGGCGTCCTCGGACGGACGGCCCTCACGGCGGAAGAACGAGCCGGGGATGCGGCCCGCGGCGTACATGCGCTCCTCGACGTCCACGGTGAGCGGGAAGAAGTCGAGGTTCTCCCTCGGCTGCTTGGACGCGGTGGTCGCGGACAGCACCATCGTGTCGTTGTCGAGATAGGCGACGGCACTGCCGGCCGCCTGCCGCGCGAGGCGTCCGGTCTCGAACCGGATCGTGCGTGTGCCGAACGAGCCGTTGTCGATGACGGCTTCAGCGGTGTGGACACCCTCCACGGGGGACCTCCTTGGTCAGTCGGTCTCCCGCGCCCTTTTCACCGGCACCCTCGTGCTTGACGGGAATGCGCCTCCCCACCGTCGTGTCCGGTGAAAGGCTGTGGCGGACTTCCCGTCAGTAGGTGCAGCGCCGGTCTTCGATCGAAGCGCCCGGTCTGGTTACCGGAAGCCACTACCGAGGACCGGCCCGCAGGCGTCGCGGGTCGCGTGGTGCTGAGCGGACGCGGGGGCTCTCAGTGTCTCGGATATTCAGTTGTACGTCAGGCGGGCGGCTCTCGGCCGCAGGACTCGCCGGACCCATATGAGAAGGGAGCGGCGAGTCCGCCGCTCCCTTTCCATGCTATCGGCGCAGGCCGAGCCGCTCGATCAGCGCACGGTAACGCGCGATGTCGACCTTCTGCAGGTACTTCAGCAGACGGCGACGGCGGCCCACGAGGAGCAGCAGACCCCGACGGCTGTGGTGGTCGTGCTTGTGGGTCTTGAGGTGCTCGGTCAGCTCGCTAATGCGCTTGCTCAGCAGCGCGATCTGCACCTCGGGCGACCCGGTGTCACCATCGGTCGTCGCGTACTCGGCGATGATGGACTTCTTGGCAGCGGTGTCGAGAGACACGGCTCTCCTTTGAGCTACGGGCACGCGCGGATGCGAATGTGCGAACGACCGTGCGTGCCTACAGTCGCCGCAGGAAGGCCTTAGGGCAGCGCGCGGCGCCGCCGTCACAGAGCCGACATGTAAGGTTACCACCACGGAGCGGATGCCGCGCTCAAGCTCTCTAGACGTACTGGGCCGCGTACTCTCCAGTGGGCTCGATGGGCTGGATGACGTCGATGAGCACCCCGTTGGGGTCGGCCACGATGAAGTGCCGCTGGCCGAAGTCCTCGCTGCGCAGCGGCAGCTCGGCCCTCAGCCCCGCGCCCGTGACGAGCCGCTCCCACTCGGCGTCCGCGTCGCCGACCTCGAAGTTGAGCAGCAGCCCCGCCGCCCTGTTCCGGTACGCCTCGGGCAGCGTGGGGTGCGCGTGGTCGAGCAGGGCCAGCTCGTACGCGCCGCGCCTGAGGCTGACGTACCAGTCGGCTTCGAAGGTGACCTCGAACCCGAACAGCCCCACGTAGAAGTCACGCGATTCGGCCACCTTGTCGGTGCAGATCACCGGATAGAAGCTGGTGAGCTCCATGAATGCCTCCATTTCACATACCAACGGTATGTCAAGGTACGCTATTTCGCATACCGTCGGTATGTCAACTGGAGGCGCGCGATGACGAGGACCCGAGCCGAACAACGCGAGGAGACCAGGCGCACGCTCGTGGCGGTGGGCAGGCGGCTCTTCGCGGGCAGGGGCTACGCCGCGGTGGGACTGGCCGAGATCGTGCGCGAGGCGGGAGTGACCAAGGGCGCGCTCTACCACCACTTCGACGGCAAGGCGGCGCTGTTCCGCGCCGTGCTGGAGGAGGTGCAGCAGGAGGTGGGGGCCAGGGTGGCGGCCGAGGCCGACGCCGAACCCGACCCGTGGGAGCAGCTCAAGGCGGGGTGCGCCGCGTTCGTGCGGGCCGCCGCCCACCCGGACGTGCAGCGGATCATGCTCATCGACGGCCCCGCCGTGCTCGGCTGGAACGAGTGGCGGGCGATGGACGAGGCCGCCTCCGCCCGCCACCTGGCCGAGGCGCTGACGGCGCTCGCCGGGTCGGGCACGATCACGGCCCGGCCGGTCGCCCCGCTCACCCGCCTGCTGTCGGGGGCGATGAACGAGGCGGTGCTGTGGCTGGCCCAGTCGGAGGCCGGCCCCGGCGACCTGGACGACACGCTGGCCGCGCTGTCGGGGCTGCTGGAGGGGCTGCGGATCAGGACGTGAGGCGGCGGGCCTGGTCGACGTCGGCGTGGATCTGGTCGACGAGCTCCTCGATCGAGTCGAACCGGGTGTTGCCCCGCAGCCTGGCGGCGAAGTCGACCGCCACGTGCACCCCGTACAGCTCCAGGTCGTCGCGGTCGAGCGCGTACGCCTCGACCGTGCGCGGCACCCCCTCGAACGTCGGGTTGGTGCCGACCGAGATCGCGGCCGGCCAGCGCTCCCCCTCGTAGAGCGCGGGCAGGTTGGCCACCGGCACGCATTCCAGCCAGCCCGCGTAGACCCCGTCGGCGGGGATCGCGGTCTGCGGCGGCGACTCGACGTTGGCGGTCGGGAAGCCGAGCTGGCGCCCGCGCTGGTAGCCGCGCACCACCACGCCCTCGACCCGGTGCGGCCTGCCCAGGTCGGCGGCGGCGCCGGCGACGTCGCCCGCCACCAGCCGCTCGCGGATCAGCGTCGAGGAGACGCCCTGGACCAGCGGCACCCCCTCGGCCGTGAAGTCGTACTTCTCGCCCAGCGCGCGCAGCGTCTCGACGTCACCCGCGGCCTGGTGGCCGAACGTGAAGTCCGCCCCCACCACGACCGCCCCCGCCCGCAGCCGGTCGGCGAGCACGCCCTGCGCGAACTCCGCCGGGCTCAGCTCGGCCGTCTCCAGCGTGAAAGGCAGCACGACCACCTCGTCCACGCCCAGTTCGCGCAGCAGCTCGGACCTGCGCTTGGCGCTGACCAGGCGCAGCGGCCGGTAGCCGGGCCGCACGACCTCCTCGGGCGGCGGCTCGAAGGTCAGCGCGACCGTGCGCAGGCCACGCTCGCGGGCGACCTCGACAGCCCGCCGGACCACCTGCCGATGGCCGCGATGCACGCCGTCGAACACGCCGATCGTGACGACTGACCTCTCCGATTCACGCACACCCGGCCCCATTCGCTCATCCCAGGATCAACCCTCCAAGCCTGCCATGCGCGGGCCCGTACCTCGCAACCGAGGGCGGTACGATCCGCTGCATGCCTCGATACGCGCTGCTGATCCTGCCTGCCTTCAACCGGGTCTACGCCGACAGCGCGCCCCGCCTCACCCGCGCCGAGCTGGACGTCTTCGCCGAGCGCGGGCTGGCGGCCGGCGTGCGGGCCATCGAGGAGACCCGCATCGGCGGGCTGCCCTACGTCACGTTCGAGACGGCGGAGCCGCTCTCCGGCCCGGACGTCGCGCTGCTGTCCAACCTGTCGTCGGTCTACGCCCTGTTCGGGGTGGAGGGCGAGCTGCTGCGTCCGGTGGAGCTCAACCCGCTCGACCGGCTGAGCAGCGACCTGATCACGATCCAGAAGTACGCCGGCAAGACCAACGAGCACTTCACCAAGCTGCTGCTCAACGTCACCGTGCTGGCCTCCGACTTCCCGCTCGGCGGCGCGCTCTCCGTGTTCGACCCGCTGTGCGGCCGCGGCACCACCCTCAACCAGGCGCTCATGTACGGCTACGACGCCTACGGGCTCGACCACGACGGCAAGGACTTCGAGGCCTACTCCGGCTTCCTGCGCACCTGGCTGAAGAACAAGCGGCTCAAGCACACCGCCGAGACCGTGCCGGTGCGCCGGCAGCGGGCGCTGGCCGGGCGGCGGCTGGACGTGGTGTTCGGCACCACCAAGGAGGCCTACAAGGCGGGCGACACCCAGAAGGTCACCGTGGTCAACGCCGACACCCTGCGCGCCCGGGAGTTCTTCAAGCCCGGCTCGTTCCACGCCGTCGTCACCGACGCCCCCTACGGGGTGCAGCACGGCAGCAAGGGCGGCGGCGGGCTGTCGCGCAGCCCGCTGGAGCTGCTGGAGCAGGCCACGCCGGTCTGGGCCGAGCTGCTGAGGCCCGGCGGCGCTCTGGGCGTCTCCTGGAACACCTACGGGGGCGGCCGGGACGAGCTGGCCGCCATCCTCACCGGTGCCGGCCTCGACGTGGTCGCCTACCCCGACTTCGAACACTGGGTCGACCAGGCGATCGTGCGCGACATCATGGTGGCGCGCAAGCCCGTCTAGGCGGAGACGAAGACCGCCAGCGGCTTGGCCATCCGGCCCTGCTCCTCCACCAGCGCCAGCAGCTCGCCGTCGGGGCCGAACATGCCGATCGGGCCCTTGCCCAGACCGGCCGCGGGCAGCCGCCCGCCGTGCATGACCACCCTGGCCTCCTCCAGGCTCACGTCCCTGCGCGGGAACGCCGCCGCCACCGCCTCGCCGATCGGCAGGATCTCGCACTTCTCGGCGAGCTGGTCGAGAGTCCTGGCCTGGTCGAGCCCGTACGGGCCGACGCGGGTGCGGCGCAGCGCCGTCAGGTGCCCGCCGACGCCGAGCGCGCCGCCGAGGTCGCGGGCCAGCGCCCTGATGTAGGTGCCGGACGAACAGCGCACGGTGGCGTCGACGTCGACCACGTCCGGCTGCCGGCGGACCTCGGTGACCGCGAACTCGTGCACGGTCACCGGCCGGGCGGCCAGCTCGACCCCCTCGCCGGCGCGGGCCAGCTTGTAGGCCCGCTTGCCGTCGACCTTGATGGCGCTGACCTGGGGTGGGATCTGCATGATCTCACCGGTGAGCGCGGCCACGCCCGCCCGGATCGCCTCCTCGGCCACGTCCGCGGCCGAAGCGGTCGCGGTGACCTCGCCCTCGGCGTCGTCGGTGTTCGTGCCCACACCCAGCCGGATCGTGGCCTCGTACACCTTCTCGGTCAGCGCCAGGTGACCGAGCAGCCTGGTCGCCTTCTCCACGCCGACCACGAGCACGCCGGTCGCCATCGGGTCGAGCGTGCCGGCGTGCCCGACCCGGCGGGTGCCCGCCAGGCGGCGCAGCCTGGCCACCACGTCGTGGGACGTCCAACCGGCGGGTTTGTCGACGATGATCAAGCCGCTTTCGGCCATCACGCCTCTCTCAGCAGGGCCCTGAACTTCGCCATCGTGGCCTCGGGGCTGTCGTACGAGGTGAAACCGGCCGCGTTGTGGTGGCCGCCGCCGCCCAGCGCGGCGCACACGTGCGCCACGTCGATGCGGCCCTTGGAACGGGTCGACACCTGCCAGGCGCCCTGGTCGTCCTCCTTGAGCACCGCCGCCACGTCGGCCTCGTCGGTGCGCCGCACCACGTCGATGATGCCTTCGAGCTCGGTGTACGGGAGCCCGTACGCGGCCCGGTCGACCCGCGTCACGTAGGTCCACACCAGGCCGTCGTCGAGCGTCACCCGGCCGAGCGCCGCGGCCAGCACCTTGAGATAGCCGAACGGGGCGCGGTCCCACAGCTCCCTGGCGATCTCGTCGGTGTGCAGGCCGGTGGCCACCAGCCGGGCTGCCATCTGGTGTGCGGCCGGGCTGGTCGAGGAGTGGCGGAACGAGCCGGTGTCGGTGACCAGCCCCGCGTACAGGCAGGTGGCGATGTCGCGGTCGAGCGAGCCGCCGAGCCGGTAGATGAGCTGCTCGGCGAGCATCGCGGTGGCCGCCGCCCGGGCGTCGATGAGGTCGACGGTGCCGAAACCCTCGTTGGACGGGTGGTGGTCGACCACGATGAGCGTGCGGGCCCGGCGGACGCTGCCCTCCAGCAGCCCCAGCCGGGCGATCGACGGCGAGTCGAAGGTGATCATGAGGTCGGGCTCGGCCGGGTAGCGGTCGGGGGGCACCAGCATGTCCTGCCCCGGCAGGAAGCGGAGCAGGCGCGGCACGGTGAAGTCGTGGTCACCGAAGGAGGCGGCCACCCGCTTGCCCATCGAGCGCAGCACGAACCCGACGGCGAGCATCGAGCCGAGCGCGTCGCCGTCCGGCGAGATGTGGCAGGCCAGCGCGACCTCGTCGGCCTCGGAGATGAGACCGACCGCCCGTTCCCAGGCGTCCTCGGACACCGTGACGGAACCGCTCCTGGCCGGACGGCCCGGTCTGTCGCGCACGTCGGGGGTCACAGCGCCGAAGGCCCGTCCTGCTCGTCCTCTTCCGGCTTGCGGTAGGGGTCGGACTCGCCGGCGTAGGAGGCGCTCTGCGCCCGCTTCGCCACCTCGGCGTCACGCGCGCGCGCCGCCGAGATCAGGTCGTCGAGCTGGCGGGCGCTGTCGGGCAGCGGGTCGTGCTTGAACGTCAGCGTCGGGGTGAAGCGCACACCTGTCTGACGGCCCACCTCGGACCTGATGACGCCCTTGGCGCTCTCCAGGGCGGCCGCGCTGTCGGCGCGCTCGGCGTCGGAGCCGAACACTGTGTAGAAGACCGTCGCCTCGCGCAGGTCGGCGGTGATCCGCGTGTCCGTCACGGTGACGAAGCCCAGACGCGGGTCCTTGATCCGGCGCTCCAGCATCTCGGCGACGATCTGCTGGATGCGGTCGGCGAGCTTGCGTGCTCGTGCTGCATCCACCATGTTCGCTCCCCCTCACGCACGACGAGCGGTCGTGCTTTCGTTCAGTCATCGTCGTTGTAGAGCCGCTGCCTGGCGGACAGGAGCTCGATCTCGGGGCGGAAGGCCACCAGCCGCTCGCAGGCGTCCATCACCTCTTTGCAGTTACCCGCGGAGGCGGAGATCACCGCGACGCCGACCTCGGCCCGCCTGTGCAGGTCGAGATGGCCGACCTCGGCCACGGCCACGGCGGGAAAGCGCCGGTGCAGCTCGGCGACCAGGGGACGCACGACGGATCGCTTCTGCTTCAGCGAGTGCACGTCGCCGAGCAGGATGTCCAGGGTCAGGGCACCCACATACATCGTTGGCAACCGCCGCTTGCACTGGTGTCGAGCGCACGCCGGGCCGGTGCGGCGGAGACCGGCCCGGACGCGCGGAAGGCGCCCGGCGGATGGCCCGCCGGGCGCCCGGCCACGGATCAGGCCCGCGGCTTCTCCCGCATCTCGAACGTCTCGATGACGTCGTCGATCCTGATGTCGTTGTAGCCGACGCCGATGCCGCACTCGAAGCCCTCACGGACCTCGGTCGCGTCATCCTTGAACCGGCGCAGCGACGAGACGGTCAGGTTGTCCGCGATGACGACGCCGTCGCGGATCAGCCTGGCCTTGCTGTTGCGGGTGATCACGCCCGAACGGACCAGCGAACCGGCGACGTTGCCGATCTTCGGCACCTTGAAGACCTCGCGGACCTCCGCCGTGCCCATCTGGACCTCTTCGAACTCGGGCTTGAGCATGCCCTTGAGCGCCGCCTCGATCTCCTCGATCGCCTGGTAGATGATCGAGTAGTAGCGGATGTCGACGCCCTCGCGCTCGGCCAGGTCGCGCGCCCGAGGCTCGGGGCGCACGTTGAAGCCGATGATGACCGCGTTGTCGTCGGCGACGGCGAGGTTGACGTCGTACTCGGTGATCGCACCGACGGCGCGGTGCAGGACACGGAGCCTGACCTCGTCGCCGACGTCGATCTTGAGCAGCGCGTCTTCCAGCGCCTCCACCGAACCGGACACGTCACCCTTGATGATGAGCTTGAGCTCGTCGACGCGGCCCTTCTCGAGGTCGCTGAACAGCTCCTCGAGGGTGAGGCGGCGGCTCGACTTCGCCATGTCGGCGCTGCGCTTGCGCGCCGCGCGCTGCTGGGCGATCTGCCGGGCCATCCGGTCGTCGGTGACCACGATGAAGTTGTCACCCGCGCTCGGCACCGCCGTCAGACCCATCACCAGGACGGGACGCGACGGGGTGGCCTCCTCCACCGGCTCGCCGGTGTCGTCGAGCATCGCCCGGACGCGGCCGTAGGCCTCGCCACAGACGATCGAGTCGCCGACGCGGAGCGTGCCGCGCTGGACCAGGACCGTCGCCACCGGGCCGCGGCCCTTGTCGAGGTAGGCCTCGATCGCGATGCCCTGAGCGTCCATCGTCGGGTTGGCGCGCAGGTCGAGCTCGGCGTCCGCGGTCAGCAGGATGGCCTCGAGGAGGTTCTCGATGCCCTGACCCTTGAGCGCGGAGATGTCGACGAACAGCGTCGAGCCGCCGTACTCCTCGGCCACCAGGCCGTACTCGGTGAGCTGGGCCCTGACCTTGCTCGGGTCGGCGCCCTCCTTGTCGACCTTGTTGACCGCGACCACGATCGGCACGTCGGCCGCCTGGGCGTGGTTGAGCGCCTCGATCGTCTGCGGCTTGACACCGTCGTCGGCCGCGACCACCAGCACCGCGATGTCCGTGGACTTCGCGCCTCGGGCACGCATGGCGGTGAACGCCTCGTGACCCGGGGTGTCGATGAAGGTGACCTTGCGCTCCTGGCCTTCGTGCTCGGTGGTGACCTGGTAGGCGCCGATGTGCTGGGTGATGCCACCCGCCTCGCGCGCCGCCGTGTTGGTCTTGCGGATGGCGTCGAGCAGCTTGGTCTTACCGTGGTCGACGTGACCCATGACGGTCACGACCGGCGGCCGCGCGGCCAGGTCGGCCTCGTCGCCCTCGTTCTCGCCGAACTCGATGTCGAAGGCCTCGAGAAGCTCGCGGTCCTCCTCCTCGGGGCTGACGACCTGGATGTTGTAGTCCAGCTCGGCGCCGAGCAGCTGCAGCGTCTCCTCGTTGACCGACTGCGTGGCCGTCACCATCTCGCCGAGGTGCAGCATGATCTGCACCAGCGAGGCGGGGTTGGCCCCGATGCGGTCGGCGAAGTCGGACAGCGAGGCGCCGCGCGGCAGCCGGATCGTCGCGCCGTTGCCGCGAGCGACCTGCACGCCGCCGATCGCCGGCGCCGACATGTTGTCGAACTCCTGGCGCCTCTGGCGCTTGGACTTGCGGCCACGGGCCGGACGGCCACCGGGACGCCCGAAGGCGCCCGCCGTGCCGCCACCGCGACCACGGCCACCACCGCCGGGACGGCCGGCGAAACCGCCGCCGCCACCGGGACCACCGGTGCCCGTGCGCTGACCGCCGCCACCCGGGCGACCGGCGAAACCGCCGCCGCCACCGGGACGACCGCCACCGCCACCCGGACGGCCACCGCCACCCGGACGGCCGCCACCGCCGCCGCCGGGACCACCGGGACGGCCACCGCCGCCACCGGGGCCGGACGGACGGCCCTGCGGCATCATCATCGGGTTGGGACGCGGGCCACCGGGACGCGGGCCACCCGCACCAGGACCGGGACGCGGGCCACCGGCGCCGGGACCCGGACGCGGACCGGCCGCACCGGGCGGGCCGGGACGCGGACCGGGCGTGGGCCTGTCGCCGCCGCGACCCTGCGGCGGGCGCGGAGCGGCGCCGTCACGCGGCGGACCGTCGCGACGGTCGCGCGGGCCCGCGCCCGCACCGTCACGGTTGCCACCGGGACGCGGGCGCGCCTGGCCCATGCCGCTCGCGTTGGACGAGAACGGGTTGTTGCCGGGACGCGGGCCGCGCGGGCCCGGCTTGGGGCCGGGACGCGGGCCGCGGTCCGACGGCGCGCCGCCGGGGCGCGGAGCCTGCGCGGCGCCGCCACCCTCACGGCCGGCGCCGGGACGCGGGGCCGGACCCGGCTTGGGGCCGGGACGGGCCGCGGGACCGGGACGCGGGCCGGGCGTCGGCCGCTGCTGGCCGGTGTCGAACCGGGCCTGCGGGGCGCTGGGCGCCTCGCCGCGGGCGGCCTCGGGCTCCTGTCGCGGCTGCTGCTGCGGCTGCGGTGGCTGCTGCTGCTGAGGCATCGGCACCGGCGGGCGAGGCGTGCCGCCTGCCGGGCCGGGACGCGGACCGGGCTTGGGCCCGGGACGCGGAGGTGATGAGGGGACCGACGCCTGAGGGGCGCCGTTTCCGGCCTGGCTGTCCGCCGGCCGGGGGGCAGCCTTCGGCGGCTGCGGTTTGCGGGACGGCGAACCGCCGCCCCTCGAGGGCGCGCCCTTCGACGCACCCAGAGCTTCGGTGAGCCTGCGGACCACCGGCGCTTCGATGGTGGAGGACGCCGAACGGACGAACTCCCCCATCTCCTGGAGCTTGGCCATGACGACCTTGCTCTCTACGCCGAACTCCTTAGCGAGCTCGTATACCCGGACCTTCGCCACTGCACTCCCTAACTCGGCCCGGGAGGCTGGCTGTGCCGTCCGGACCGTCGCTACCTTGACATCTTCATCGCCGCGTGCTCATCAGGCGCTCATAGCAATCTGACTCCGCCCCATCAACTCGGCGTCCTACATGACATTTCGTGGTTCTCCTTCAGGTGTGCCCGCACGCGCGAGACGTCGAGCGGCCCCGGCACGCGAAACGCGCGCGGGAACGCCCGGCGACGCTCGGCGAGCTCCAGACAGTTCATGGACGGGTGCAGCGATGCACCCCTGCCAGGAAGCTGTCCTCGCTGGTCGGGGACCACCTGGTCCTCGACCAGCACCAGTCGGAGCAGCTCGGACTTGTCCGTGCGAACCCTGCAGCCCACACAGGTGCGCTGTGGGGCCGCGTGGCAACCATATTCCAGATTACCGTGTCGACGCATCTACGGAACCGGCGGCATCCTCTGCCTGGGTGTCGGGACGGATGTCGATCCGCCAGCCTGTCAGCCGCGCGGCAAGCCGGGCATTCTGCCCTTCCTTGCCGATGGCCAGCGAGAGCTGGTAGTCGGGCACGATGACCCGGGCCACCCGTCCGTCGAGATCGAGAACCTCGACATGGGAAACACGGGCGGGCGACAGGGCATTCCCGACGAACTCACCAGGGTCCTCGGACCAGTCGATGATGTCGATCTTCTCGCCGTGCAGCTCGGTCATCACGTTGCGCACCCGCGAGCCCATCGGGCCGATGCAGGCGCCCTTGGCGTTGACGCCGGGCTTGCGCGACCGTACGGCGATCTTGGTGCGGTGGCCGGCCTCGCGCGCCACCGCGGCGATCTCGACGGTGCCGTCGGCGATCTCCGGCACCTCCAGCGCGAACAGCTTCTTCACCAGGCCCGGGTGGGTGCGCGAGAGCGTGACCGACGGGCCCTTGTGGCCCTTCTTCACCTGCACCACGTAGGCGCGGATGCGCTCGCCGTGGGTGTATTCCTCGCCCGGCACCTGCTCGTGGGCGGGCAGCACGGCCTCGATCTTGCCGAGGTCGACCAGCACCACCCGCGGATCCTTGCCCTGCTGGATCACGCCGGAGACCAGCTCGCCCTCGCGGCTGGCGAACTCGCCGAAGTTGATCTCGTCCTCGGCGTCGCGCAGCTGCTGCAGGATGACCTGCTTGGCGGTGGTGGCCGCGATCCGGCTGAAGTTGCCCGGAGTGTCGTCGTACTCGCGCGCGATCTCGCCGTCCTCGTCGAGCTCGGCCGCCCAGATCGTGACGTGGCCGGTCGCCTTGTCGAGCTCGGCGCGCGCCTTGGCGCCGGCTCCCTCGGTGCGGAAGTAGGCGATCAGCAGCGCGTCTTCGATGGCCTTGACGACCAGGTCGAAGGAGATGTCCTTCTCCCGCTCCAGGCTGCGCAGGACGCTCATGTCGATGTCCACGAGGCTCCCCCTAGCCCTCGTCGCCGTCGACGTCGTCGATGCGGCGAAACTCCACCTGCACCCGCCCGCGGGCCAGGTCTTGATAGTCGAGCCTGCGAGCGGCGCCGTCGACCTCGAGGTCGACTCCGGCGTCGTCGGCTGACAACACCCTGCCCTCGATGAGGCCGCCGTCTCGCATCTCCGCCTTGACCAGCCGCTTGGCGGCGCGCCTCCAGTGGCGCGGCTCGGTCAGCGGACGGTCGACCCCGGGCGAGGACACCTCGAGCGTGTAGGGAGCGGCGCCCATCGCGTCGTCCTCGTCGAGGGCCGCCGAGACGGCCTGGCTCACGTCGGCCACGTCGTCGAGGCTCACGCCGCCGTCACGGTCGACGACCACACGGAGCAGCCGCCGCTTGCCGGCCTTGGTGACCGTCACGTCCTCCAGGTCGAGGCCCTCAGCGGCGACCACGGGCTCCAGGAGCTTCATCAGGTGGTCGCGGGGTGACGCGCTGCCCATATCGACCTCCCCTATTGTCGAGTCACAGCCGGGCGGACCTCGCCACTGGCTCAGCGTCGCCGGCCCGCTCGGCCAGCGACGACAGTTGACACCCTATCTGTTCGGCGGCCTGCGCAGAGCGTCACTCACCCCGCTCACCGTGATCCCCGCACACGCCGCGCCTGACCGCGTGCGGGGGTGCCAGCCCGTACGATGCTCTCTGCGGTCCGCAACAGTGAAAGGTCCTGCTCGTGCGCCAGCCTCACCTCTCCAGGCGAGCCCTGCTGGCGGGCGGGGCCGTCGTGGCGTTGCTCGCGGGCTGCAGCGCGCCGCCCGACCCCCAGCCGGTACGCGACACCCCCGAGCAGGCGCTGGCCCGCGTCCTCATCGCCGACAAGGAGCGGACGATCGCGCTCTACGCGGCGCTGATCGCCGACGGCGGCAAGCTCACCGCCTATCGCGACCGCCACCTCGCCCACCTGGCCGAGCTGCGGCGGCGCTTCCCCGGGCTGACCGCCCGGCCTCCCGCGCAGTCCCCCAGCCCGGCCGCCAGCCCGTCGGCTACAGCATCGGCCACGGCGTCGGTCTCCCCCACCGCCACGGCCGCGCCCAAGATGACGCTGTCGCGGCTGCGGGCGCTAGAGCGCGAGGCGGCGGCGCGGCGGCCCGCCCAGCTCGCGGGTGTGGCGCCCGCCCTGGCCCAGCTGGTGGCGAGCATCGGCGCCTGCGAGGCCCTGCACGCCGCCTCCGTCGTCAAGCCGCCCCGGCCGCCTGCCGCCGGCGCCCACGGCGATCCTGGAGACGTCGAGAAGCTCCGCAAGGCGCTCTCGGCCGAGCACGCCGCGGTCTTCGCGTACGGCCTGATGGGCGCCCGCACCACCGGCTCCCTGCGCACCCGCCTCACCCGCGCCTTCGACGCGCACCGCGACCGCCGCGACCAGTTGCGCCGCCTCATCACCGCCCGCGGCGGGCAGCCCAGCGAGGCCCAGGCCTCCTACGCGCTGCCGTCCGTCCCGTCGAGCGCTGCGGCGGCCTCCCGGCTCGCGGCCCACGTCGAGACCGGGCTCACCGCGTCCTATCTGGAGCTGGTGGCGGCCGGGGACACCGCGCTGCGGCGCTACGCGGCGGTGGCCGTGCAGGAGGCGGTGGTCCGGGCCCACTCCTTCCACCGGGGCGTCACCACGGCCTTCCCGGGCATGCCGGCGCCCGCCGCTCCCGCCCCGTCCGTCACCCCGACTCCCGGCGGCTGACCTTCGGCAGCGTGGTCCGCTCCCTTGGAGGGCTCGGCGAAGTAGTTGACATCGACTAGCCGACGCCGGATAGTTGATCCTGACTACAGGAGGCGTGATGGCGGGGAAGCGCAAAGTGGGAAACCTGCTGGCGCTGGCCGTCCTGTCCTATCTGAGCCGGCGTCCCATGCACCCGTACGAGCTCGGCCGGACCCTGCGCGAGCACGGGGACGCCCGCAGCATCAAGTACAACCACGGCTCGCTCTACATGGTCGTCGGTCAGCTGGCCCGCGCCGGGCTCATCGTCGAGGTCGGCACGAGCCGGCAGGGACAGTTGCCGGAGCGGACCGTGTACGGGCTCACCGACGAAGGGCGGCGGGAGCTGCGTGACTGGCTCAGCGAGCTGGTGGAGCAGCCGAAGCACGAGTATCCGGGGTTCGTGGCCGCGCTGTCGCTGATCGGCGCGCTGCCGCCGGACCAGGTCGTGGAGCTGCTGCGCAGGCGGCTGGAACGGCTCGCCGCGCAGCGCGCGGAGATCGCCGCCCTGATCGAGGACACGGTGGGCTCCGGCATGCCGGAGCTGTTCGTCGTCGAGGAGGAGTATCGGCTCGCGCTCCTGGAGGCCGAGACGGCGTTCGTCGAACGGTTCGTCCGGCGGATCACGGACCCGGAGACCGGCTGGGGCCCCCAGTGGGCGCGGGCGCACGCCGCCTGGAGCGCCGACGGGGGTGGTCCGCCGGGCTGACCCCGCTCAACGGACTGCCGCCACGGCAGGCCCGAGGGGCAGGACCCCGGTGCGGTGCGGGAACACCGCGACCGGGGTCGGCCTCGTATGCAGATCCCGCGGGAACGGAACCCGGTGCACGAGGTCGGCAACCGCAAGGGTAACCGGGATTCCTCCCCGTGGGGCACGTCGATCACTGGAGGAGTTCTGTCATGTTCCGTCCCGCTTACCCGTTAACCGCTCCATGGATGGCCCTGGGGGCGGTCGCCGGGCCCGCGCTGTTCGCGCTGTCCTGGGTCGTGCTCGGCCTGGTCAGCCCGGGCTACACGCTCTTCGGCCACCGGTTCACCGGATACTCGCCCATCAGCCAGCCCGTCAGCGGGCTCGGCATGGGCGTCACCGGGCCCTTCATGAACGCCGCGTTCGTCGTCACCGGGCTGATGCTGATCGCCGGTGTGGCCGGCGTCTTCCGCACGTTCGCGGGGCCCGGCCGCCTGGCCTGCGTGGTGCTGCTCGGGCTGAGCGGCGTGGGCCAGATCCTCTGCGGGATCTTCACCCTTGAGGAGATGATGCCGCACACGCTCGGCTACCTGCTGGCGATCGGCACGCCGGTGATCGGCTTCCTGGTGGCGGGGAGGTACTTCCGCCGGATGCCCGGCCTGCGCCGGTTCGGCACGTGGCTGCTCGTGGGCAGCCCGCTGACGCTGGTGCTGCTCGTGCTGTTCTTCCTGACCTTCCAGCCCACGGCCGACGGGGCCGAGCAGGGGGTGGCCGGGCTGGTGCAGCGGCTGGGGATCGTCGAGGTGCACGCCTGGTTCGCGGCCATGGGCGTGCTTGCCTTCAGGAGGCGGGTATGAGGACCGCCCGCGAGCGCTGACGCGTCGCCGCCTCGCTTCCGGGCGAGGCGGCGACCCTCCCGAAGAGGTCAGCGGCGGCGGCAGATCATGAGCTCGGTGGTCGGGCTCTCGCGGAGCACCCGGACCAGGCGGCGTTCGAGCGGATGCAGCAGGGCGCCGGCCAGCCAGCCTGTGATCTCGGTCAGCGTGACCGCGCGCAGGAAGCCGCCCCACAGCTTGCGCCAGACGGGGTTGGCGTCCACCTGGGCGTTCATCAGGACGAGCATGGGGACGCGGCGCAGCACCTCGAACCCGGCCTCGTCGAGGGCCGCGGTGATCCACGGCAGCGTGTGGTTGACCTGGTAGTCGGAGCGCTGCTCGGGCCGGTGCAGGAAGTTCTCCGACAGCACGAAGACGCCGCCGGGCTTGACCGCCCTGCCGATGTTGGTCAGGGCGGCGCGGTAGCGCGTGTCGTCGGTGATGTGGAAGAGCATGTCCATCGCCGACACGACGTCGTAGGAGGCGTCTTCGAGTGCGTCGCCGGGGTCGGCGATGTCGAGCCGCAGGAACGCGTCGCGGGGGAAGCGGCCGCGCAGGCGGTCGACGGCCGCCTCGGTGAGGTCGCTGCCCGTGATGGACTCGGCGCCCAGCGCCCGCCACTGGCGGACGTAGAAGCCGGTGCCCGACCCGATGTCGAGGACCCGGGACTTGGGCAGGTCGAGACCCAGGGCGGTGACCTCGCGGCGGAAGCCCTCGGCGCGGACTCGGTACATCCAGATGTTGAACGCCCTGCCGAGGGCCTTGTAGCCGACGCCGCTCTCGGTCCAGTCGGACTGCAGGCGTCGCTCCCAGAAGTCTTTCAGTTCGACGTGTGGCTTCACCGGGTCGAGACTTACAGCCCCCCACCGCCCCGTCAAACCGGGGCGGTGTTTCGCCGGAATTGTCAGGATGAGCAGGCGGCGACGACCCGGTCGGCGGCCTCCGCGAGCGGGATCTCCTGCTTCTCGCCGGTCACCCGGTCGCGCAGCTCGGCCACCCCCTGGGCCAGGCCGCGGCCGATCACCACGATCGTCGGGACGCCCAGCAGCTCGGCGTCCTTGAACTTGACGCCGGGCGACACCTGGGGCCGGTCGTCGACGAGCACCCGCAGGCCGCGCGACTCCAGCTCGGCGGCCAGCTCCAGGGCGGCCTCGACCTGGCGGTCCTTGCCGGTGCCGACGATGTGCACGTCGGCGGGGGCGACCTCGCGCGGCCAGACCAGGCCGAGCTCGTCGTGGGCCTGCTCGGCGATGACCGCCACCGCGCGGGAGACGCCGATGCCGTAGGAGCCCATGGTGACGCGGACCGGCTTGCCGTCGGGGCCGAGCGCGTCGAGCCCGGCGGCGTCGGCGTACTTGCGGCCGAGCTGGAAGATGTGGCCGATCTCGATGCCCCGGTCGATGGAGAGCGCCGAGCCGCAGCGGGGGCAGGGGTCGCCGGCGCGCACCTCGGCCGCCTCGACGGTGCCGTCGGGCTCGAAGTCGCGGCCCGCGACGACGTCGGCGGCGTGCTTGCCCGGCTCGTTGGCGCCGGTCACCCAGGCGGTGCCGGTGACGACCCGGGGGTCGACGAGGTAGCGGATGCCGAGCTCGCGCAGCACCTGCGGGCCGATGTAGCCGCGGACCAGGCCGGGATGCCTGGCGAAGTCGTCGGCCTCGAAGATGGCGGGCTCGCCGGGGGCGAGCGCGGCCTCCAGCCGCTTGAAGTCGACCTCGCGGTCGCCGGGCACGCCGATGACCAGGGTCTCGACCTTGTCGGAGCCGGGCGTGGACACCTTGACGACGACGTTCTTGAGCGTCTCGGCGGCGGTGATCGACAGACCGTGGTGCTCGTTGACGTGCGAGACCAGCGACTCGATGGTCGGGGTGTCGGGGGTGTCCATGACGCGCAGGGCGGGCAGCCCGTCGAGGGCGCGGGCGGGCGGCGCGGGAGTGGTGACGGCCTCGGCGTTGGCCGCGTAGCCGCACGAGTGGCAGGCCACGAACGTGTCCTCGCCGGTGGGCGTGGGCGCCAGGAACTCCTCCGAGGCCGACCCGCCCATCGCGCCCGACGTGGCGAACACGATCTTGTAGCGGATGCCGAGCCGGTCGAAGGTGCGGATGTAGGTCTCGCGGTGCTGCTCGTAGGAGTGCTTGAGGCCGTCGTCGTCGAGGTCGAAGGAGTAGGAGTCCTTCATGAGGAACTCGCGGCCGCGCAGGATGCCCGCCCGGGGCCTGGCCTCGTCGCGGTATTTGGTCTGGATCTGGTAGAGCGTGACCGGGTAGTCCTTGTAGGAGGAGTATTCGCCCTTGACCATGTCGGTGAAGAGCTCCTCGTGGGTGGGCCCGAGCAGGTAGTCGGCGCCCTTGCGGTCGTGCAGCCGGAAGAGCGTGTCGCCGTACTCGGTCCAGCGGCCGGTGGCCTCGTAGTATTCGCGGGGCAGCAGCGCGGGGAAGAGCACCTCCTGGGCGCCCATCCGGTTCATCTCCTCGCGGACGACGCGGGCGATGTTCTCCAGCACCATCTTGCCGAGGGGCAGCCACGAGTAGATTCCGGGCGCTACCCGGCGGACGTATCCGGCGCGAACGAGGAGCTTGTGGCTCGGCACTTCCGCGTCTGCCGGGTCGTCCCGCAGGGTGCGAAGAAACAACGACGACATGCGCAGCAACACGGCTACTCCTTGCTCGAAACCGGCTTGAAGGATTACAGGCTATCGATTCCGAGGAGGCGTACGCGCGCGCTTATCCCCCGGGCAGGACGGCCAGCCCCATGGCGAACAGCCCGGCGATGACGGCGGCCAGCGCGAGAGCGCGCGCCCTGGCCGGCCCCGTGCGGCGCAGCAGGAGCACGGCGGCGGCCGCAAGGGCCCCCACGGGCAGGGCTGGCAGCGGCCAGAAGTACGGCTCGGCGGCGATGAACCCGGGCGTCGCCCGGTCCACGACGTCGGTCACCACGGCGGCGCCGATCACCCCGGCCGCGAGATCGCCCCACCGGTCGTCCCTGCGGGTCGCGTAGGCGAGCAGCCCGAGCCCGACGAGCAGGGCGAACGTCCAGTGGAGCCCGGCCGGCGTGCCACCGAGAAGGGTGACGTCGAGATCGCCGCGCAGGGCGCCGCCGCCCATGGTGGCCACCACGGTCGACACCGCTGCCAGGAACGTGGTCAGCAGCGCCCAACCGAAGCCGGTGGCGGTGGCGCCGACGGCGACCGTCAGGGCCAGATAGGCGTACGGGTCGTAGACCTGGCCAGCCCAGCCGGGGATCCGGCCGGCGCCGAGCATGCCGACGAGGCCGACGGCCAGTCCGGCGAAGAAGGCCACCACCAAGTGGATCTCGATGCGTCGCTGACGACGGTCGAATTCGAGAAAGTAGTCGTGGTCGATCGTGCTTGTCTTCATCTCAATACTCAGGTCATCCCTCCTCAGGCAGACGCCGCGGACGACCAGTTCCACATTATGTGACCGTACAAGAAAGGCAAATTTCGGTTAACCGGAAGTAACGTCAGCCGCCCAGGAGTTCTTCCCACGGATGGCGGGTGTTGGTGCGGCGGGTGGTGTCGAGCGCCTCGGCCAGGCGCCAGAGGCCGGGGCGGGCGCGCACTCGTGCCCGGCCCATCGGGTCGATGGCGCGCAGCTCGAAGCGGACGCCCATGACGTCGAGCACGGCGCAGGAGTCGCCGCTCGTGCCCGTCGTGACCAGGCCAGGCATACGGTCGGAGAGCAGGGCCGCCACCTCGGCGGCGAACGGGCCGTCGCGCCACTCGACGTGCCAGCTCGGGTCGGCGCCGCGCCACCAGGTCAGGTCGCGGCAGGATTCGATGAAGTCGGCCTCGGTCGCGAGCGCGGCCATGACCCGGCCGAACGCCTCGTAATGCACCGCGCCGCCGGCCGGCAGGTCGGCCGCGGCGGGCGGCGTGCCGTCCTTCGTCCGTCGCAGCGCGTGCTTTCGCCTCACGGGCAACACTGTGATCGGCGTGGACGCGTTTCCGCAAGGGGCGGGTGGGTCAGAAGTGCGGGGCCCGGCGGCTGCGGACATAGGCCGAGATAGGCGGATATCGACAGACGTCACGTTCGGGCGGTATGCACGAAGGGCGGGGGTTCATCCGTACGGACGATCGGGGATAAATCGATCACACCGGCAGGTTACACCTGGTGGGGCGTGTGCCCACTGGTACACAATCTCCGGAACGAGGGAGGCAGCGTGACGTTGCGCGTGGCGGTCATCGGATCCGGTCCTGCTGGGATCTACACGGCGGAGGCCTTGATCAAGCAGTCCGGCGGAGCCGTGGAGGTGGACGTCCTCGAACGGCTGCCAACCCCGTACGGGCTGGTCAGGTACGGCGTCGCGCCCGACCACACGTCGATCAAGTCGATCGCCAACTACCTGCGCAAGGTGCTGGAGCAGCCGGAGGTGCGCTTCCTCGGCGGCGTCACGCTGGGCGAGCACGTGACCGTCGAGGACCTGCTGGCCTGCTACGACGCGGTCGTCTACTGCACCGGCGCGATGGTGGACCGGCGGCTGGGCATCCCCGGCGAGGACCTGCCGGGCAGTGTCGCCGCCACCGACTTCGTGAACTGGTACTGCGGCCACCCCGACGTGGACCCGTCGCGGTTCACGCTCGACAGCCCCGAGGTGGCGGTGATCGGCGTCGGCAACGTGGCCGTCGACGTGGTGCGGATCCTGGCCAAGACCTCCGAGGAGCTGAGCGCCACCGACGTGCCCCACGAGGTGCTGGAGCGGCTGGAGAGCAGCCAGGTCAAGGCCATCCACATGATCGGCCGCCGTGGGCCCGAGCACGCCAAGTTCACCCTGAAGGAGCTGCGCGAGCTGGGCGAGCTCGCCAACGCCGACGTGTGCGTGCGCCCCGATGAGGCCGTCGTGCTCGGCGCCGACTTCCCCCGCCAGATCCGGGGCAACATCGAGGTGCTGCGCTCGTGGTCGGAGCGCAGCCCGGCCGGCCGGCCGCGCCGCCTGGACGTGCGGTTCTGGCTGCGTCCGGTGGAGATCCTGGGCACCGAGCGGGTCGAGGGGCTCAAGCTGGAGCGCACGATCCTCTCGCCGGAGGGCCGCGTGGTCGGCACCGGCGAGTACGAGACGCTGCCGGTCGGCATGGTGCTCCGCTCGGTCGGCTACCAGAGCGTCCCGCTGCCCGGGGTGCCGTTCTCGGAGAAGACGATGACCGTGCCGAACGCGGCGGGGCGGGTTCGCGAGCGCGAGTACGTCGCCGGCTGGCTCAAGCGCGGCCCGACCGGCGTGATCGGCACGAACAAGTCCGACGCCGCCGAGACCGTCCGCACGCTGCTGTCCGACCTGTCCGGGCAGGCGCCGCGCGACCTCAGGCCGCTCGACGCGCTGCTGTCCGAGCGCGGGGTGCACCCGGTGACGTACGAGGAATGGCTGGCGATCGAGTCGGCCGAGGCCGAGCTGGCCAAGTCGCTGGGCCGCGGCGAGCGGGTCAAGCTGACCGGCCTGGAGGCGATGCTGCGGGCCTGCCGTCCCTGAGAGGAACGCATGCGTACCACCGTCCCGTCAGGCGTGCCCGGCTTCCCCGAGGTCTACCGGCTGCAGCAGGAGCGCTACCCCGCGGCCGAGCCCGGCTGGCAGCCCGTGCACACCGTGTACGTGCCCGCCGACCGGTTCGGCGCCGGCACCGTGGCCGCGTGGGGCGACGAGGCGCTGGCACTGGCTAAGGCGCACCTGGCCACGCCCGCCGAGCTGGCCGAGGTGTTCGACGTGCCGGCGGAGCTGTCGGCCGCCGTGCACGAGCGGGTGCTGCGCAAGCTCGCCGGCGAGCCGGTCGAGGACCTGCGGGTGGACTTCGAGGACGGGTACGGCGTGCGCCCGGACGAGGAGGACGGCCACGTCGAGCAGGCGGTCGAGGCGCTGGCCGCGATGCGCGCGGCGGGCACGCTGCCGCGCCGGTGGGGGCCTCGGGTGAAGTCGTTCGCCGACGGGGACCCGGAGCGGTCCGTGCGGACGCTCGACGGGTTCGTCACCGGGATCGTCGAGCGGCTCGGCGAGCTGCCGGACGGTTTCGTGGTGACCTTCCCCAAGGTGCTGATGGAGGCGTACCTCGGGCAGTTCGTCGCGTTCCTGGAGCGGCTGGAGCGGGCGCTGGGGCTCTCCCCGCTGCGGTTCGAGATCCAGGTGGAGGCGCCGCAGACCGTGCGGTTCCTGCGCGCCGAGCTGGCCGGCGAGCTGGGCGGGCGGCTGTCGGCGGCGCACTTCGGGGTGTTCGACTACACCGCGGCGCTCGGGCTGCCGCCGCACGAGCAGCGGCTCGACCATCCGGCCTGCGACCACGCGCGGCACGTGACGCAGACGGCGTTCGCGGGCACCGGGGTGGAGCTGTCGGACGGTTCGCTGGCCGCCTCCCCCGCCTCCGGCTCGTCCGCCGACGTGCGGGCGCTGTGGCGGCGGCATGCGGCGCTGGTGCGTCACTCCCTGGCGCACGGGTTCCACCAGGGGTGGGACATGCATCCGTCGCATCTGGTGAGCCGGTTCGCCACCGTCTACGCCTTCCATCTGGCGCGTTACGACGCCTACCGGGAGCGGGTGCGCGCCTGGGAGGAGCGGCGCGCGGCCGGGGGCGGCGTGATGGACGAGCCGGCGACCGTCAAGACGCTGGTGGCGGCCCTGCGCCGGGCCGACGCGGCCCTGCCCTGACCGGCTAGTCGCGTTCGACGAGCGAGCGCCAGCGGCGGACCAGCTGCGCGTCCACCGGGTCCGTCCAGCTCCGCCGGACCGCCGAGCCGACGTGGAAGGCGCGTACGCCGTAGTCCAGCAGGTCCGCCACGTGCCGGGGCCTGAGACCGCCGCCGGCCATGATGATGGAGCCGTCGCCGGCGTCGGCGCGGCCCTTGAGCACGGGCAGCCCGTCCCCCACGCCGTGCGGCGAGCCCGCCGTCAGCACCGTGGCGAGGTTGGGCAGCAGGCGGACGGCCCGCCAGGAGGCCTGTGTGTCGGCCGCGTGGTCGACCGCCCGGTGGAACGTCCAGGGCAGCGGGGACACCGCGTGGATGAGCGCCTCGGTGGCCGCCAGGTCCACGGCTCCCGCCTCGTCCAGGAACCCGAAGACGAACCCGGCCGCGCCCGCCTGCGCCAGCTCGCGGGCGTCGGCGCGCAGCCTTTCCAGCACGTCGCCGTCCGCGGCGAACCCGCCGTCGCAGCGGAGCATCACCATCTGCGGCAGCGGGCACTCGGCTGCGATGGCCGCGACCGTCTCGGGCGCCGGAGTGAGCCCGCCCTCCGCCATCCCGGTGACGACCTCCAGGCGGTCGGCGCCACCTTGTTCAGCCGCCACGGCGTCACGCACGCCGAGCGCGATGACCTCCAGCAGGGATCCCGTCATGCTGGAGAGGGTATAGGCAGCTCTGCCCTGATTTGCCCGCCGAGGTGGGGAAATCCTCCTGGCGGGCCGGCATACGCCGGACACCCGGGGAGCGCGGGCGACGGCCCGCACTCCCTGTCAGCCACCGGCCGGACCGGCCATGCTGTGAACGTGAACATCGCCGGCCACGCGGAACGGATCCGGAGTCAGGCGACGATCAGTTCCGGTGCCGTGAGGTCGCGGAAGGCCGTGATCGCCGGGTCGGCGGCCCTGCGCTGGAACAGCGCGCCCGACGCGCGATGCGGCAGGTCCACCGTGCGCACGTGACGGAAGCCGCGGCGCCGGTAGTAGCTCTGGAGCCCTTCGTTGCGCTTGGCGCAGTCCAGCCGCAGCCACGGCAGTCCCGACCCGTACGCGGTGGCGCCCGCCCAGTCCAGCAGGGCGTCTCCCAGGCCGCTCCCCGACCAGGGCCGCGCCACGGCGAGCTTGTGCACGTACAGGGCGGCGCCGGGGTCGTCGGCCTCGGTCCAGAACTCCGGATCGGCGTGCCCGTCGAGGGCGATGGTGGCGACGAGCGGCGCCGGCCCGTCGGGGTCGAGCGCGCGCAGCTCGTCGTCGAGCAGGAACAGCACGCGCTCCTCGATCAGCGGCAGGATACGGTCCGGGCCGAATCCTTCGCGGGGCCACTGGCGGACGCCCCGCGAGTGCAGCCAGCCGGCCGTGTCGGCGAGGAGGTCGAGAACCCCCCGGAGGTCGACGGGCTCCGCCCGCCGGAGGGTGAGCGGGTGCAGGAGGGTGTTCGTGCGCATGATTCACCTTTCATTGCGATACGCGCGCGTACGAATACGCAAAGTGATCGATGGATGGGATACGAATCCCAAATGGTGGCCTATGGCCCGATATATCCGATAGCCCGATATATACGGATAAATCGCTACAAGGGGAGCATTACGGCTCCCCGCGTCCAGCGAGACGGCAGGCTCGCTGGTACCGCGGCCGGCGGGATCACCCCCAACCGAGCTCTGTCAGCGGCGGTCGAGCTCGTATCTGATCAGATGTTTGTCGGCAGGCAGCACCGACACCGCGACGCGCACCGGCAGTTCGTAACGGTCGTAGCCCACGCGCACATAGACCATGACCGGCGTGCCGAGCTCCAGTTGGAGCCGCTCAGCCTCCTCCTGATTGGGCATCCGCGCCCAGATGTCGTCCACCACGCGCACCTGCTCGTGCCCCAGTTCCTCCAGCACGCGGTTGGCGCCTCGCTCGATGTCGCCCGGCCGGGCGATCGCCGAGTCGGCCACCAGCTTCCGCGGGAAGTAGGAGTCGTTGGTGTTGTAGGGCTGGCCGTCCACGAACCGCAGGCGCCGCCGTACCACGGCGAGCTCCCCGTCGGACAGTTCCAGCCTGCTGGCGATCTCCTCCACCGGAGATACGGTCAGAACCTCTATGTACTGGCTGGGCTCGCGGCCTTCCTGCGTGACGGCGAAGGCGAAGGCCTCGCGCAGCTCTCCAGAAGGCTGCGGCTCCAACTCGCGCTGCGGGTAGATGAGCAGCGGCCTGCGATCCCTGACCACCGTGCCGCGCCGTGGCGTACGCGTTACGAGCCCTTCATTCACGAGTTCCCCGAGGGCCAATCGGACGGTGTTGCGGCTCACCCCATGGTCTTCCATGAGTTGCGCCTCTGTCGGCAGCTGTGCTCCGGGGCCGAGTACGCCGGAGTAGATGGCCCTTCTCAGCTCCGAAGCCACCTGCTGATACAGCACCGACCTTGCCACTTTCACCCCTTTTGTTCCAACAATTTAGACGATCTGGTTCTAGCAGACCATCTCCCCCTTGACCGGACGGCATCCGCAGCCGCATCATCCATTCGTTGGTACAAATCCATCGAAAGGCCGGTGAGGGGGTGAGGGCCGGTGATGCCGGACCGCGCGGGTATGCCGTACGTGCCCTGGCGGGACCCTTGCGAAGCAACACGTTTACTGCGTTACGAGTTGCCTCGCCACGGGTTCCTCCACATCAGCCAGTGCGTCCAGCCCGGCAGTTCCGCGCCTTCCCTGTCAGCCGAGCCGAACGTCCGGTGCGAAGACGGGCCCCTCGCCCACGCGAGGGAAGCGCCCCCGCCTGCGTCCCGGAGCAGTGCGGCCCGACAGGGAAAGTGGCATCGCCGCAGCTAGACCAACACCCGGAGTCCTCGCGAGAGGGTCACTCCCCCACCAACTCCGTGTGCGACCACGCGGTTCAGGACTCCATCCCTCGCCGGAGTCCTGGCACCGCCGCTCACGGGGCAGGAAGCGCGTCCTGGCGGGTCCCCCACGCCCGCCAGGGCGCGCGTTCCTCCTTCGGAGGCCTTCCCCTTCCCGCCGTCCAGCCCGCAGGCGCCGCGTCCCGGCTTTGTGTCCCCGCGGCACGGTGACGGTTCGGCGCGGGGCGGGTGATGCTTTTCTCGCCTGCCCACGCGGCCAGGTTTCCCTATCCGAGGACTGACCGTCCGGGGGATTCGGCGCTGACCGTAATAAGGACCTCGACACCCCCTTGACGAGCGGGAGCTGGACGCCTAGCTTACCAAGCAAGCGCTTGGTAAGAGTCAGGGAGGCGGCCATGGCGCAGACCCGTGAGCTACTCACCCAGGAGCGGCGGCTCGCCTCCCTGCTGTGCAGGCCGCGCCCGGCCGCGAGCGACCCCGTGGACCCCGAGACGTTCCGCGGGGTCCTCGGCCGGTTCGCCACCGGCGTGGTCGCCATCACGGCGCTCGACCGCGAGGGTCGGCCCCACGGCCTCGCGGCCAACTCGTTCACCTCGGTGTCGCTCGACCCGCCGCTCGTGGCGTTCTGCGTGGCGTACAGCAGCACGAGCTGGCCCCGGTTACGGGCGGCCAAGGTGATCACCCTGAACATCCTGGCCGAACACCAGCGGGCCGTCTGTGCCCAGATGGCCACCCGCGGCGGAGACAAGTTCGCGGGCCTGACCTGGAGGGAGTCGCCCGGCGGGAACCCGGTGCTCGATGGCGCGCTGGCCTGGATCGACTGCCGGATAGACGCCGAGCATCCCGCAGGGGACCACGTCATCGTGGTGGCCCGTGTGCTGCAGCTCGACACCCACGCCGACGGCGGCCCGCTGGTGTTCTACAACCGCTCCTATGGCGGCTTCGACCCCATATCTTGACGGGCAATATATGTTGGGGGCATGAACGTCACGGAGCCCATGTTCCTCGCGCTCACGGCGCTGGTGGACGGGCCGCTGCACGGCTACGGCATCGTTCAGGAGGTCGAGCGCATCTCCGGCGGCCGCGTCCAGCTCAAGATCGGGAGCCTGTACGGGGTGCTCGACCGGCTCGCGGCGCAGGGCCTGATCGCGCTCGACCGCGAGGAGGTCCGGCAGGGCCGGCTGCGGCGCTACTACCGGCTGACCGACGAGGGCGCCACCGTCCTCCGTGAGGAGGCCGCCCGCCTGGCCGCCAACGCCGAGGCCGCGAACTCCCGCCTGCGAGCCCGCCCGGCCGGCGGCCTCGCCATCCGGATCGCCGGCACGCCTCACCTGGGAGGTGCCGGGTGAGCGAGCTGCTGGAGCGGCGCTACCGATCCGTGCTGCGCCTGCTGCCGGAGGACTACCGGCGCGAGCGTGAGAGCGAGATGGTGGCCGCGTTTCTGGAGGCGGCCGGCGACGTCTCCAGCGCGGACAACCCGCGCCCCGGGTGGGGCGAAGTGGGCAGCGTGCTCGCGCTCGCCCTGCGGCTGCGGCTCGGAGGCCAGGACTCCGCCCCGCGGGCGTTCGCCCGGGGCGAGGCCGTACGGCTGGTGGCACTGCTCGGCCTGGGGTTCCAGGCCGCGCTGTCCGTCGTCACCACGGCCGGCGGGGTGGCGGAGCCTCTCTTCTTCCTGGCCGCGGCGGAGGCCTGCTGCTGGGTCGTGGCGTTCCTCGCGCTCGTACGCGGGCACCTGCCGACGGCCAAGGGCGCCGCGGTCCTCGCCCTGCTGCCGGTCACCGGAACCGTCGCCTTCCAGGCCTCGGACTCCGCGCAGCCCGCGTCGCAGACAGCCTCGTGGCTCGTCCTCACCGTGGTCCCGGTGATCGCGCTGCTGCTCGCCTACCACCGCGACGTCCTTCCGGTGACGCGGCCGTGGTGGCAGGCGGTGCTGCCGCTCACCGTGGCGGTGTTCGCGGCCTCCCTCGCCCTGCTGCCCCGGGATCCCACGTGGTCGTGGTCGTACCCCTGGACGGATCCGATCGGGCTGGGCGTGCTCGCCCTGGTGGCGGGCGTGGCGGCCGGCGCGATCCGCCGGCCGGCGGCGCCCTGGCGGCTCGCCCTGGGCATGGTCGCGGCGCTGCTGATGGCAGTGCGGCTCCTGGACATGGCGGATATGTACGGCGATCTTCTGGTCACGGGCAGCGTCCAGGTGGTGCTCCTGGCCGTCCTCGCGACCGGTCTCACCATCACGGGAAGGCGCGCGCTACCCGAGCCTGTCTAGGCGGGAAGGGTCGGGCGATCTACCGTCCGGGGTATGAGTTCACGCTCCACCTTCCTGCTCGATGTCCTGATGGCGGAGTTCGGCGCATCGATCAAGCGCGACCCGGCCGCGTTCCGGCGCAAGTTCCGGAAGATGGCGGCCTCCCCGTTCGCGTTCTACCGGGGCAGCGCCTGCCTGTTCTACGCGGACCTCACCTCCGGGTACGCGGACGAGGCGTACCTCGACCCGGCGACCAGCCGCGTGTGGATCCACGGCGATCTGCACGCGGAGAACTTCGGCACGTACATGAACGCCTCTGGCGTCCTGGTGTTCAACGTCAACGACTTCGACGAGGCGTACGTCGGCCCGTACACCTGGGACCTCAAGCGGTTCGCGGCCAGCGTGGCGCTCCTGGGGTACGCCAAGGCGCTGTCGGACGAGGCCATCGGGCGGCTCGTCGGCGACTTCGGCGGCGCCTACCTCACCGAGCTGGCCGCGATCGCGCGGGGCGGCGACGACGCCGTCGGCTCGCTCACCCTGGACACCACCTCGGGAGTGCTGCACCGGGTGCTGCAGACGGCCCGACTGCGCACCCGGGTGGCGATGCTGGAGATCGAGACGGTCATCGACGACTACGAGCGGCGCTTCGCGTTCATGGAAGGCCGCGAGCCGGTCGCCGACACGACCCGGCAGGCGGTCCGGTCGGCGTTCGAGGACTACCTGACCACGCTGCCCACCCCGTCGAACCCGGTGGAGCACGTGATCAAGGACATCGCGCTGCGTACCGGCGTGGGCATCGGCTCGGCCGGGCTGCCCTCGTACAACCTGCTGCTGGAGGGGCGCTCGCAGGCACTGGAGAACGACGTGATCCTCTACATGAAGCAGGCCCAGGTGCCGGCGGTGGCTCGGCACATCACCGACGAGAAGGTGACCCGCTACTTCCGCCACCAGGGGCACCGGACGGCGGAGTCGCAGCGTGCGCTGCAGGCGTACGCGGACCCGTGGCTCGGCTACACCACCCTGGGCGGCGCCGGACAGCTCGTCGCCGAGGTGTCACCGTACTCGGCCGATCTGGACTGGGACGACGTGAACGAGCCGGAAGAGCTGCACGCGATCATGCTCGACCTGGGCCGGGCGGTGGCGCGTATGCACGCGGTGGCCGACGACGAGTCCGCCCACGACCTGGTCACCTTCTCCACGGAGGAGGCGATCGTGGGCGTGGCGGGGGACGATCGCGCCGGGTTCATCGGGATGCTGGTGGAGTTCGCGCACCGGTACGGGGCCCAGGCCAGGGAGGACCACCAGCGGTTCGTGGACCTGTTCAGGAACGGCCGCCTCCCGGGCATCTGAGAGGGATGGCGACCAACCGGTCGGTATGGCATGCTTCCGGAACATGACTCTGTTCTCGGTGGAAGGCAAGACAGTCGTCGTCACCGGCGGCTCCCGGGGCATCGGACGCATGATCGCGGCCGGGTTCACGGCGGCCGGCGCGAAGGTCGTCATCTCCGCGCGCAAGGCCGCCGAGGTGGAGCGGACCGCCGCCGAACTCGGCTGCACGCCCGTGGTCGCCGACCTGTCCACGCCCGAGGGGGTGGACGCGCTGGTGTCGGCCGTCACGGGGCCGCTGCACGTGCTGGTCAACAACGCGGGCGCGACCTGGGGCGCGCCGCTGGAGGAGTATCCCGAACACGCCTTCGACAAGCTCTGGAACATCAACGTCAAGGGCGCCTTCACGCTCGTCCAGCGCCTGCTGCCGCGGTTGCGCGAGGCGGCGGGCGAGGACGACCCGGCACGGGTGATCAACATCGGCTCGGTCGACGGCATCAGGGTGCCGGTGATGGAGACGTACGCCTACTCCTCCACCAAGGCGGCCGTGCACATGCTGACCCGGCACCTGGCCAGGCAGCTGGCCCCGGAGCACATCACCGTGAACGCGATCGCCCCCGGCCCGTTCGACTCCAAGATGATGGCCTTCGCGCTGGACGACCCGTCGACCCGGGCCTCCATCGCCTCGAACGTGCCGCTCGGCCGCATCGGGCGGCCCGACGACATGGCCGGGGCGGCGATCTTCCTGGCCTCGCGCGCCGGCGCCTACCTGACCGGGACCGTCATCCCGGTGGACGGCGGGATCACGGCCTAGAGCAGCTCGCGCAGCGCCGCGGCGAACGCGGCGGCGGAGCCGGGGACCTGGCGCAGGTAGAGGTACGGCTCGGTCAGCTCCAGCTCGATCAGGGCAGGGGCGCCGCCGGGTAGCCGGACCAGGTCGATCCTGGCGTACAGAAGGGGCTGTGGGATGGCGGCGAGCACCTTCTCGGCGAGTTCGACCTGGTCCGGGGCCGGTGTGCGCGGCTGCGCCCGGATGTTGTCGACGCCCGTCATGCCGGGGGCCAGCATGGGCGAGCGGCGGACGGCATGGCTGAAGCGACGGTTGAAGTAGAGCAGCGAGGTCTCGCCCTCCGCCTCGACCATGTCGAGGTAGGGCTGGACCATGGGGGTGCGGCCGGCGGCCTCGAGCGCGGCGGCGAAGGCCGTCGCCTCGGCGCGGTCGGAGGTCCTGATCGTGTCGCGGGCGCTCGCCGAGACCGTGGGCTTGACGACGTACTCCCGGTGGTCCGGCAGGTCGCGGGAGGACCAGTGGGTGGGCACGATCGGCAGGCCGAGGTCGCGCAGGTAGGTCTTGTCGGTGTTGGACTCCAGGACGGCGGCCGGGTTGAGCAGCCGGGCGACGCGCTCCACACGCCGGGTCCAGGCCAGGAACTCGGCCCTGCGGTCGCAGTAGTCCCAGACGGATCGGACGACGACGGCGTCGTAGGCGCTCCAGTCGGCCTCCGGGTCGTCCCAGCGCTCGGTCCGGCCTTCGAGGCCGGCCTCGCGCCAGGCGGCCAGGACGAGGTCGCGCTCGTCATCGTGGCCATCCGGGTCGTCGAAGGTGACGTAAGCACACAGAACCATCCGGAGATGGTAGCGCCCGCGCCCCCGGGCAGCGCGGGCGCATCCACCTGCTAGTCGACGTCGACGGCCACGCGGGCCCAGCTGCGGTTGGTCGCCACGACCGCGTTGCCGTTGATGTTGGTCACGTTGGTCGCGGCCGAGCCGCCGCGGTTGCTCGTGCCGATGTTGCTGAAGTTGTTGCCCGTCTGCGACGACTCGCTGTTGCGGCTGTCGTTGTCGATCCGGGTGTCGGCGTGAGCGGGGACGGCCATGAGGGCGAGGCCGGCGGCGGTGAACCCGACGAGCGCGAGCTTCTTGATCATTTCTTGGTGGTCCCTTCGGATCAGAAGAAGATGTAGGTGATGGCGGTGCTGCCGTTGGCCGCCGTGATGGCGTAGCCGTTGAGGTTGTTGACGTTGACCGACCGGCCCCAGCCGTGGTTGGCCGAGCCGACGCGGGAGAACGTGTTGCCCGACTGCGACGACGAGGTGTTGGTGCTCCAGTTGTCGGTCCAGCTGTCGGCGTGCGCCGGTGCGGCCAGCACCGTGACGCCGACCGCTGTCGCCACCACGAAGCCCGTGGCGCACAGCTTCTTGATCACTTCAGCTCCTTCGTCGTGTGAGGGCAGGCGAACGCCCTCATTGACCTGCCTTGACCCGGGGGGGTCAAAGCCAAAGCGATCGTATAACCCTGGGTAGCCAATCAACAGCATATGGTGATCAGAAGATTGTTCTGCGCTATCCCTGACGGAAGACGTCAGTGTCCCGGGCCTAGCGTCACCGCATGATCTACGAGCTTCGCCGCTACACCATGGTGCCCGGCGCCCGTGACGTGCTCATCGACCTGTTCGAGCGGGAGTTCGTCGAGACGCAGGAAGAGGCGGGGATGCGGGTCGTCGGCCACTTCCGCAATCCCGACGACCCCGACCAGTACCCCTGGATCCGCTCATTTCCTGACATGGAGGCACGCAAGGCGGCGCTGACCGCCTTCTACTCGGGGCCCGCCTGGAAGGCGAACCGCGACGCGGCCAACGCCACCATGCTGGACTCCGACGACGTCCTCCTGCTCCGCCCCGTCTCCGCGCCCCACACCCCCGCCTGGTCCTGGCCGCGCCCCCTCGCCCCCACCGGCCCGCGCCCGCCTGTGGGGGCCACCGCTCTCCCCTCTTCCCTGTACGTGGCCACGATCTGCCACGTCGAGGACGGGTTCGCGGCGTACTTCGCCTCCCAGGTGGCGCCCGCCCTGGTGTCGGCCGGGGCGCCGCCTCTCGCCTGCTTCGAGACCGAGCCCGCGGCCAACACCTTCCCTGCGCTTCCCGTACGGGAGGGAGAGAACGTGTTCATCTGGCTGACGCGTTTCGAACGGGCGGCCGACGAACTTCCCCTCCCCACCCTCGACGCTTACCTGACAGCACCCCCACACCGCCTCCCCCTCTCCCCCGCCGCCCGCTCAGCCCTCAGATAACGGAAGCGCCCCCCCTCCGCTTGGTCCTCAGGTGACGGGCGCGCCGGCGATTACTTCTGCGGCGGCCTGGCCGCAGACGCGGGCGGCGCCGTAGGTGGCGATGTGGACGGCGCCGAGGTCCGCGCGGTGCGGCAGGCCCATCTCCACCACCACCGCGTCCGGGCGGGCACTGAGCAGGTGACGCAGCGCCTCGGCCTGCCACGGGTGCCGGTGTGCGTCGCGGACCACGAGCACGAGCCCGCGGCCGGTGATTCGGGCGAGCAGGTCCTCGATCGCGGCCCCGGTTGCCTCGCCGGCGGCGAACCGGGTCGCGGTGGTGCCCGGCAGCAGCTCGGCGAGCGGCCCGGCCACCCCCCATGGAGTGGCCTTGTCGATGGCCATGTGCGTCTCGGGGGCGAGCTCCACGACATGCGGGGCATCGGTCAGCGGCAGCACCGGCGGGCTGGCCCGGCGCGTGACGCGCAACGCCCGCCGCGCCGCCACCATCCCGATCCCACCACCGGCCCGCGTGGCATCCGCGGTACCGCCGGCACCGTCTGTGCTGCCCGGGGAAGTGGTCCAGAGTGCCAGCTCGCGGACCCTGCGGGCGGCGTCGGCCAGTCTCTCCTCGGGCAGCAGCCCTTCGGTCACCGCAGTGAGGATGGCGTCGCGCATCGCGTCGATGGTGGCCTCGTCGTAGCTCTCGCCGCCGACGCAGATGGCGTCCGCGCCGGCGGCGAGGGCGCGGGCGGCGGCACCCCCGATGCCGTACGGACCGGAGACGGAGGTCATCTCGATCCCGTCGGTGACGATCACGCCGTCGAAGCCGAGCTCCTCGCGCAGCAGGCCGGTGAGGACCTTGGGACTGAGCGTGGCGGGCAGGTGCGGGTCGTACGAGGGCACGAGCAGGTGCCCGGTCATGACGGCCCGCACGCCCTCGGCGATGGCCGCGCGGAACGGCCGCAGGGCCTGCTCGATGCCGCCGTCCGCGACGACCGGCACGCCGTGGTGGGAGTCGACCGAGGCGTCCCCGTGCCCGGGGAAGTGCTTGGCGCAGGCCGCGACGCCGGCGGACTGCAGGCCGCGGATGAACGCCCGGGTGTGCCGGGCGACCAGCTCGGGATCGGCGCCGAAGGCACGCAGCCCGATGACGGGGTTGCGGGGGTTGGAGTTCACGTCGGCGGAGGGCGCGAAGTCGATGCCGATCCCGACGGCCGCGAGATCCAGCCCCAGGTCGCGGGCGAGTTCCTCGGTCAGGGCGGGGTCGTCCACGACGCCGAGCGCGTAACCGCCGGGGCGGCTGCTGCCCGTGGCGACCTCCAGCCTGGTCACCTCGCCGGTCTCCTCGTCGGTGCCGACCAGCACGTGCGGGTTCTCGGCGCGCAGGGCCGCCGTGAGGCGGGCCACCTGCTCGGGATCGGCGATGTTGCGGGAGAACAGCACCACCCCGGCCAGCCCCTCGGAGAGTCTGCGGCGCAGCCACTCGGGCGGCGTGTGCCCCGCGAAACCCGGCAGGAGGACGGCGTCGGTCATGCGGAGGAGATCGCGGCTCGGAGGCATGAACCGCAATCTAATAGGAAAGTTTCTTATTTGCTAGAGGCGTTCCCGAACGTCACCCCGTCCCCCGTGATGACGAAGTCCCCCACCGTCACCCGCGAGCACCCTTCCGCCTATGAAGTCCCGCCGCCGCCCCGCATCTCTTGGTCGCCGTCAGGGCCGGGAACGAAACGCGCCCGCCGCCGAAGGGGCGCGCTGGTGGGGTGGTCCGGTCCGGAGGATCATGCCGTCGGGCAGCGAACCCCGACGCGACGCCGATAGTGAACAGGTTTGCCGTGTGTTCATGGTGACCCGGAAGCGCTGGATAATGGCTGGGAGCGGTGGAATCAACTGTTCACCAAGCGCTTGGTCGAGGGCGCATAATGGTGTCCGTGACAACGCGAAAGAACTCCGGCGACACCGCCACCCAGGCGAAGCGTGCCGGCGCCGCCTCCTCGGGGGCGGCGTCCGAGCGCCGCGAACATCTCGTCAGACTCGCCGCGGAGCTCTTCGCCGCCAAGGGATTCCAGGCCACGACCGTCCGGCAGATCGCCCAGGAGGCGGGCATCCTCTCGGGCAGCCTCTACCACCACTTCGACTCGAAAGAGGCGATCGTCGACGAGGTGCTGTCCACCTTCCTCGACGACGTCACCGCCCGCTACCGCGCCGCCGTCGCGGGCGGCGACGACCCGCTCGCGGTGCTGACGGAGATGGTCCGCATCGGGTTCGGCACGCTGGAGCCGCACCGCGCCGCGATCACCGTGATGCAGAACGACTGGAACTACCTGCGTCAGTTCGAGCGCTTCAACTACCTGGTCAAGGCCGAGGAGGAGGTCGAGCAGATCTGGGTGACGCAGATCAGGGCCGGCCAGGCGGCCGGGCAGCTCCGCGACGACGTCGACCCGAAGCTGACCTACCGGATGATCCGCGACACGATCTGGGTGGCGGTGCGCTGGTTCCGCCCCGACGGCAGGCTCGACACGGCCGCGCTGGCCGAGCACTTCGTCACCGTCCTGTTCGACGGCCTGGCCACCGGCGAGCGGACCTCGCAGCGGGCATGAGCCTGACCGACGAGGTGCGGCTGGCCTTGCGCAAGGCGGCGGAGCCCGGCAAGGCTGCCGCCATGCGGGCCTACATGAAGTCGGCGATGCCGTTCCTCGGCGTCCAGGCCGGGCCGCGGCGGGCCGCGCTCAGGCAGGTGTTCGCCGACCACCCCCTGGAGACGGCGCCCGAGTGGCGGCGGGCGGTGTTGCGGCTGTGGCGCGAGGCCGAGTTCCGCGAGGAGCGCTACGCCGCGATCGAGCTGACCGGCTTCCGCCTCTACCGCGACTTCCAGACCCTCTACACGGTCCCGATGTACGAGGAGATGATCGTCACCGGCGCCTGGTGGGATCTGGTGGACGAGTTGGCCACACACCGCGTCGGCGGATTGCTGACCGCCTTTCCTGAGACGATGCGGCCGCTCATGCTGGAGTGGGCGCACGCCGGCGACCTGTGGAAGCGGCGCACGGCGATCCTGTGCCAGAACCGGTTCAAGGCCCGCACGGACACCGCCCTGCTGTACGCGTGCATCGAGCCGAGCCTGTCCGACAACGACTTCTTCGCACGCAAGGCGATCGGGTGGGCGCTGCGCGAGTACGCCAAGACGAACCCGGACGAGGTGGTGCGTTACGTACGGGCCAAGGGCATCTCGGGGCTGAGCCGCCGGGAGGCGCTGAAGAACATCACTTGACGCGCTCTCCGGCCTGAAGGCCGGACATTCAGCCCGTGCCGCACGTGCGGCACCTCTGTGGCTTCCTGTTTCGCCGGGTCCTGCCCTCCGTCAGGCGGCGGGTCTTACGGTCCCTCCGCAGGCGTTTAGCCTCTCCGCCCGTCCGGCGGCGAGGATGTTGATCGCGGCGTTGACGTCCCGGTCGTGGACCGCTCCGCACGGGCAGATCCACGACCGGATGTTCAGCGGCATCGTGCCCGCCACGGCGCCGCACGCCGAGCACGACTTGCTCGATGGGAAGAACCGGCCGACCTTGGCGAAGCCCCGGCCGTACCGTCCGGCTTTGTACTCCAGCATGGTCACGAACTGCGACCAGCCCGCATCGTGAACGCTCTTGGCCAGCCGGGTGCGGGCCAGGCCCTTCACGCACAGGTCCTCCACGTACACCGCTTGGTTGTCGCGGATGATCCGCGTGGAGAGCTTGTGCGCGAAGTCCCGGCGCGCGTCGGCCACCCTGACGTGAGCACGGGCGACCCGGGCCGCGGCCTTCTTCCGGTTCGCCGACCCCCTGGCCTTGCGGGACAGGGCCTGCTGAGCCTTCTTCAACCGTCGTCCGGCACGGCGCAGAAACCTCGGATTGTCGATCTTCCGGCCGTCTGAGAGCACCGCGAAGTGGGTGAGCCCCAGGTCGATACCGACCTCGTCCGGCGCCTGCGGCAACGGATCTGCGCCGGTCTCGACCACGAACGAGGCGAAGTACCGCCCCGCCGCGTCCTTGATGACCGTCACGCTCGACGGCTCGGCGGGCAGATCACGAGACCATCGCACCGGCACGTCGCCGATCTTCGGCAGGCGCAGCTTCCCGCCCGCCGTGACCGTGAAGCGGGCGTTCCTGGTGAACCGGACCGCCTGCCGGTTGTCCTTGCGGGAGCGGTACCGGGGCGGCGCGACCTTCGATCCTTTCCGCTCGCCCGACAGGGAGGCGAAGAAGTTGCGGTAGGCCGTGTTCAGGTCGGCCAGCGCCTGCTGGAGCACCACGGCGGAGACCTCGCCCAGCCAGGCGCGTTCCGGCGTCTTCTTCGCCTGGGTGATGACCTGCTTGGACAGGTCCCCGTCCGAGATGTACGGCAAGCCGCCGGCGTGGGCTTCCCGCCTGGCGCGCAGCCCGTCGTTGAACATCGTCCGTGCGCACCCGAACGCCCGAGCCAGCGCTTGACGCTGACCAGCAGACGGGTGGAGCCGGAAGTTGTACCGGAGCTGCACGCCATGACCTTACCGCTGGTTCATGGCTGAGCATGGGCACATGAGCACAGGTAGACACTGGTTTTCATCCTGCACGCCCACGTGGTTTCCGCGGCCAGGTTCCGGCATCGGGTGTTCACCGGGACCCACCTGGAGCGCATGGAGCAGATCATGCGGCAGGTGTGCGCGGACTTCGAGTGCGAGCCGGCCGAGTTCAACGGCGAGAGCAACCACGTCCACCCGCTGGTGAACTTCCCGCCGAAGGTCGCACTGTCCCACCTGGTCAACCCGCTGAAAGGGGTGTCCTCCAGGCGGCTGCGCACCGAGTTCCCCGGACTGGCCCGCCACTACTACCGGGCGAACAAGCCGTGGTCGGGCTTCTCCTTCGCAGGAAGCGTGGGCGGCGCTGCGGTCAGCGTCCTGCGGCAGTACATCCAGCAACACAACCGCCCGGTCTGAGCCGGGTAGACGCCGGATCGCCTGGGGCGATCCGGCTTTCCCTGCCCCGCTACGCGGGAGAGTCCGCTTCACCCCCGGCCTGAAGGCCGGAGCACTGCGGACGACCCAGTAGCTCATCTGGTCCACAGCGCGTCCTGCATCGCCTGGACGAGCGCCAGCAGCTCGTTCGTGACCCGCTCCCTGGACCAGGCCAGCGCGTACGTGATCTGGAGGTCGGCGCCCTCCAGCGGCACGAACACGACGTCGTCGCGCCGCACGCTCCGCACCAGCAGGTGCGGGATCGGCAGCACCCCCGCCCCGGCGGCCACCAGGTCGAGCGCGGCCCCGAAGTCGTCGTCGCGCACCATGCGCGGATGCCCCGGCAGCCCCGCCCACCGCCGTCCTCCAGGCGTCAGCACCACCAGCCCGGCAAGGTCCGCCGGACGCACCTCGCCCCGTCCGGACTCCGCCGGGCGGGGTTCCGTCGCGCCTGGTTCTTTCCGGAGGGCCTCCGCTGGACGGGGCGTGTCCGGCGTCGTCGTACGGGGTGTGCGGGACGGTCTTGTGAGGTGGGGCTCGGGGGCGCGGGCCGCCAGGGGGTGGGTGGGCGGGACGGCGAGGTGGTCGACGGTCACGTGGAAGCGGGCGGCGGTGGTGAAGCGGGCCGGGGCCGGGGTGGCCAGGATGGCGGCCGACACCTCGCCCGCGTCCAGGGCGGCCGCGGCGGCGGCGCGGCCCGCCGCGTGCAGTTCGACCGCCACCGGTGGAGTGCGGCCGGCCATGCGCCGGGCGATGCGGGCGGCCAGCGGGCCGGCGAGCGGTGGATAAGCCAGGTGAATGACCGGCCGAGCCAGCCGGGACGCCTCCGCCGTGAAGGCCGCCGCCGACTCCAGGATCTGCTCGGCGTACGGCAGCAGCGCCGCCCCCGCCGCCGTGAGCCGTACCGTACGGGCGCTGCGCTCGAAGAGGCGGACGCCGGTGGCGCGTTCGAGCCGGGCCACGGCCTGGCTGACGGCCGGTTGGGACATGCCCAGGTCGGCGGCGGCACGGGAGAAGCTCAGCCGCGCCGCCACCCGGGCGAAGCACTGTATCTCCCTGGCCATAAGCGTCACGAATAGATGATGCACGAGGCGGCCGGAGCCGTGCACGATGCCCGGACGTCCACGATCGTCTTGAGGAGCTTCGATGCCCGCTTTCCCCCAGTCCACCGTGCTCGGATACCCGCGGATCGGCCCCCGCAGGGAGTTGAAGCGCGCCCTGGAGTCGTACTGGGACGGCCGCGCCACCCGTGACGAGCTGGAGGCGGCGGGCGCCGCGATCCGGGCGTCGACCTGGCGCAGGCTGGCCGAGCTGGGCCTGGAGGGGCTGCCGTCGAACACGTTCTCCCTCTACGACCAGGTGCTCGACACGGCCGTGCTGCTGGGCGCGGTGCCGGAGCGCTACCGGGAGGCGGCGGACCCGTACTTCGCGATGGCGCGCGGCGCCGACGGGCTGGCGCCGCTGCGGATGACGAAGTGGTTCGACACGAACTACCACTACATCGTGCCGGAGATCGGCCCGGAGACGGCCTTCAAGCTGGACGCGGCCAAGCCGCTGGGCGAGGTCCGGGAGGCGCGGGCGCTGGGGTACGAGACGCGGCCGGTGGTGGTCGGGCCGGTGACGTTCCTGCTGCTGTCGGCGGACCCCGAGGCGGCGCTGGCGCGGCTGGACGACGTGCTCGCCTGTTACGAGGAGTTGCTCGGGGCGCTGGCGGCCGAGGGCGTGGCATGGGTGCAGCTCGACGAGCCGGCGCTGGTGGCGGACCGGACGCCGGCCGAGCTGGCGGCGGTGCGGACCGCCTACGAGCGGCTGGGGAACGTGGCGGCCCGGCCGGGGCTGTTCGTGGCCTCGTACTTCGGGCATCTCGGGGAGGCGCTGCCGGTGCTGGCGGCGACCCCGGTGGAGGCCGTCGGGGTGGACCTGGTGCGCGGCGGCGCCGACGGGCTGGCCGCGCTGGCGGGCAAGACGGTGGTGGCCGGCGTGGTGTCGGGGCGGGACGTGTGGCGGACGTCGCCGTCGCGGGCGGCGCGCGCCCTGGCTGCGGTGCGCGAGCACGCGGACCAGGTGACGGTCAGCACGTCGTGCTCCCTGCTGCACGTCCCGTACGACGTCACCGCCGAGCCCGGCCTCGACCCGGCGCTCCGGGGCCGCCTCGCCTTCGCCGAGCAGAAGGTCTCCGAGGTCGTGGCCCTCTCCCGTACGGCCCCGCCGGTGCAGGACGGCGGTGAGGACGCGCGGGCACACCGGGCGGGCGCGGCGGATGTGAGCGTGGGCGCGGGGCGGAGTGCGTACGAGGTGCGGGCGCGGGCGCAGGCGGAGCGGCTCAAGCTGCCGCTGCTGCCGGTGACCACCATCGGGTCGTTCCCGCAGACGGGTGAGCTGCGGGCGGCGCGGGCGGGCGTGGCGGCGGGGACGCTCGACGCGGAGGAGTACGAGAGCCGGGTGCGGGCCGAGGTCGAGCGGGTGATCCGGCTGCAGGAGCGCCTCGGCCTGGACGTGCTGGTGCACGGCGAGCCCGAGCGCAACGACATGGTGCAGTACTTCGCCGAGCACCTCGAAGGCTTCGCGGTGACCGCGAACGGCTGGGTCCAGTCGTACGGGTCGCGCTGCACCAGGCCGCCCATCCTGCACGGCGACGTGTCGCGGCCGGAGCCGATCACCGTGCGGTGGGCCGCGTACGCGGGGTCGCTCACGGACCGGCCGGTCAAGGGGATGCTCACCGGCCCGGTGACGATCGTGGCCTGGTCGTTCGTCCGGGACGACCTGCCGCTGCGTGACGTGGTGCGCCAGGTGGCGGACGCGGTGCGGGAGGAGGTGCGCGACCTGGAGGCGGCCGGCGTGCCGATCATCCAGGTGGACGAGCCGGCGCTGCGCGAGCTGCTGCCGCTGCGCCGGTCGGCGCAGGCCGGCTACCTGGAGTGGGCGGTGGCCGCGTACCGCAGGGCGACCTCCGGCGCGGGCGACCGCACGCAGATCCACACCCACCTGTGCTACTCGAACGCCGACCAGATCCTGGCCGCGATCGACGGGCTGGACGCGGACGTGACCACGATCGAGTCGGCCCGGTCGGGGGCGCGGATCCTGGACGCGGTCGGGTCGTTCGGGCGCGGGCTGGGGCCGGGCGTGTACGACATCCACTCGCCGCGGGTGCCCGACGCGGCCGAGGTCGAGGGCCTGCTGCGGCGGACGCTGGCGGTGCTGCCGGCCGGGCGGGTCTGGGTGAACCCGGACTGCGGGCTGAAGACCCGCACCTACGAGGAGGTGGAGGCGTCGCTGGCGAACGTGGTCGCGGCGGCGGCGGGGCTGCGCGCCGAGCTCAGCCGGTGAAGGTCCACTCCAGGTGGGCCAGGGCGGCCTCGGCGTAGCGGGCCGGGCCGGTGCTGAGGCCGTAGGCGAGGTCCTCGATGAGGGCGCAGCGGGCGTAGAACAGCGCCCGCCGCCGGTCCTCGCCGTCGAAGGGCCCGTCGTACGAGGCCAGGACCAGGTCGAGCACCTCCGGTCCGAGGTCACGCAAGATCTTGGCGAAGTCGTGGGCCGGGTCGGTGACGGCGGCGTCGGTCCAGTCGATGACGCCGGTCAGCGTGCTGGTCGCGGCGTCGGCCAGGAGGTGCTCGGCGCCGAGGTCGTTGTGGCAGAAGCGGAGGGTGCTCGGCTCCGGCGGCGGCTCGGCGGCGAGGAACCGCTCCACCAGGGGCCGCTGCCCGGCCGGGACGTGCCGCTCGACGTCGCGGTAGTCGAGCTGGGCGTCGTGCAGCAGGGTCGGCGCGGGGTAGAGGTCGGGCGGCGCCAGCTCGCGCATCCGCTCGACCGGTGCGGCGTGCAGCGCGCTGAGCAGGCCGCCGAGCGGCTCGGCCAGCCGCTTCGGGTCGGGCACGGGGTGCTGGTCGAGGGGCAGCCCCGGCAGCGCGTGGTAGGCGATGACGCCCGCCCGCTCGTCGGCGAACAGCACCTCCGGCACCCGCACCGCGACCAGGTCCTTGACCACGGCCAGCAGGGCGACCTCGCGCCGGACGGAGCCCGGGTCCGAGACGCGGGCGCGGACGATGAGCTCCCCGTTGACCAGATGCACGGTGTTGTCCAGGCCGTCACCGCTGGGCACGGCGGTGTGCACCTCGTAGCCGGGGAGGTGGCGGGCCAGCAACGCGCGGATGTCGCCGATCACATCCTGAAGCGTAGGGCCACCACCTCGTGCACGCGAGCCATATTCATGATTGGTTATTTGAGTGCCCCCGCCGTGAGCCCGGCCTGGATCTGGCGCTGGAAGACCGTGTAGACCACCAGCATCGGCAGGATGGCCAGGGTCAGCGCGGCGAACAGGGCCGCCCAGTCCTGGTCGTAGCCCGCCGCGGTCGAGATGTCGGCGATGCCCTGGGTGAGCACCCACTTGTCGCGCTCCTGCAGCAGCACCAGCGGCAGCTGGTACTGGTTCCACTGGCCGAGCACGTTGAAGATGGTGATGCTCACCAGCCCCGGCTTGGCCATCGGCAGCATGATCTGGAAGAACACGCGGGTGTGCGAGGCCCCGTCGACCCTGGCCGCCTCCGCGACCGCGGTGGGCAGCGTACGGAAGAACGCCGACAGGAAGAACACGGTGAAGGGCATCGAGTACGCGATGTACACCAGCACCAGCCCGGCGTGCGTGTTCAGCCCGATGAACGGGCCGACCAGCGGGACGTTCCCCATGTTCTGCACCACGAAGAACAGCGGCGTCAGCGCCAGGTAGACCGGGAAGGCCAGCCCCGACACGAACAGCAGGTAGACGGCCCGGTTGCCGCGGAACGGGTAGCGGGCCAGCACGTAGGCGGCCATCGACCCGACCAGCATGGTGCCGAACGTGCTGAACGACACGACGACGACGCTGTTGAGCATGTACTGCCCGATCTGTGCCTGTTCCCAGGCGCGGGCGAAGTTGTCCCACTGCAGGGCGGCGGGGAGGGACCAGGCGTCGCCGAAGATCTCCTCCTCGCTCTTCACCGAGGCGAGGAACGTCCACAGGATCGGCACCACGGTCAGCACCGTCCACACCAGCAGGGCGATGTGGGTGAGGATCGACAGCGGCCCGAGCCGCCTGCGGCGTTCGCGGCGGGCGAGACTGCGCGAGTTCGCGACCGTCCATGATGTCGTGGTCATTGTCGTCAGTACTCGATTCGTTCGCGGCGGGACAGGCGCAGCGACAGGATCGCGAAGCCGATGGTGAAGAAGAACATCACGACGCCCAGCGCCGAGGCGTAGCCGAAGCGGAAGTACTGGAACGCGTTGCGGTAGATCTCGGTGGCCATCACGGTGGTGGAGAAGTCGGGCCCGCCGTGCTGGTCGGTCATCACCCACACGATCGCGAACACGTCCAGCGCCAGGATGCCCAGGTAGACCCAGGCGACCTGCACGGTGTCCCAGAGCAGCGGCAGCGTGACGCGGAAGAACAGGCTGAACCGGCCGGCCCCGTCGATCTGGGCCGCCTCGAACATGTCGCGCGGGATCGACGCCAGCCCGGCCGAGAACAGCACCACGTAGAAGCCGACCGCCTGCCACACCATGACGCCCAGGACGGACCAGAACGCGATGTCCGGATCCGACAGGAAGCCGACGGGGTCCATCCCGATGGCCATCAGCGGCGCGTTCAGCATGCCGCTGTCGTCGGGCCTGAACACCTGCTGGAACAGCACCGCGACCACGGTCACGGCGAGCACCTGCGGGAAGAAGAACACCACCCGGTAGAACCTGGACCCGGCCACGCCCGCCACGCCCCGCCCCTCGCGTCCCACGTTGAGCAGGAACGCGAAGAACAGGGCGATGACGATCGTCAGCAGCGGCAGCAGCACGAGCAGCGCCGCGTTGTGGGTGACCGCCTTCCAGAAGATGCCGTCGGAGAACAACCGGATGAAGTTGTCGAACCCGATGAAGTTGGGTGTGGCGGTCACCCCCCGCCAGTCGGTCATCGCGATGTAGAACGCCTGCATGTACGGCGAGATCACGTAGACCAGGTAGAGCGTGACGGGCGCCGCCAGGAAGGACAGGATGAACAGGCCCCGGCGGTACGTGTTGAACATCAGCGCTTGTACTTCTTGATCGCGGAGTCGGCCTTCAGCTCGTCCGCCTTCTTCTGCAGCCGCTCCACGTACTTCTCGGGCGTGACGCCGCCGGTCATGAGCTGGCCGGTGGCGGCCACGGCCTCGTCGTGCAGCTGGCCGTACCAGCTGCGCCAGCGGTAGTAGACGGTGTTGGCGCCGGCGGCGGCGAGCGCCTCGGTGGCGCTCTTGGCGCCCGGCGACAGGTCGCGGCCCTCGCCCGCGCCCTTCACCACGGAGACGGTGCTGACGAGCTCGCTGAAGTCGCCGGCCGCCTTCTTCGACAGCATCGCCCGCAGGTACTCCATGCCGCCCTGCGGGTTGGCGCCCCGCGACGGCACGATGAACGACTCTCCCGGCTGGGTGTGCAGGGTGCCGTACGGCATCTTGTCGGAGCCGGTGAAGTCGGGGATGGGGAACATGCCGTACTCGAAGCCCTCGGGCGTGGTGGTCTTCTGCTCGTTCTCCAGCCACGAGCCGCACGGCAGCATGGCGACCTCGTTCTTGTTCTGCGCCGTCTGGGTCTGCACGTGGTCGAGGCCGGCCGTGCCCTGCATCAGGTACTTGGCGCCGACCTCGGCCCAGGCTTCGGCCGCCTGCCGCACCGGCTCGGCGGACCAGGCGCCGTCCTCCAGGTTGTCGATGTTGACCAGCACCTCGTTGCCGCCGATCTTGGCGGCCATGGTGAGAAGCGGCTCGTACAGGTACTGCGGGTGCTTGCCCGCGTATGTGAACGGCGCCATCTTGCCGGCCTTCTTGATCGTCTCGCAGAGGGCGAGGAACTCGTCCCAGGTCTTCGGCACGGTCCAGCCGTTGTCCCTGAAGGTCTTCTGCGAATACCAGATGCCGTGGATGTAGTTGACGTAGCCGAGCACGTGGAACTTGCCGTCGTAGGTGCCGAACTCGACGACGGCCGGGTCCAAGGTGTCCTTGACCTTGACGTTCGGGTCGTCCCAGCTCGGCGCGTCCAGCAGCGGGGCGAGGTCCTGGAGCTGGCCGTCCTGGGCGAGCGCGCCCATGTCCATGGCGTTCGCGCCGGAGTTGTCGATCACGTCGGGCGGGTTGCCGCCGGCGAACCGCGGCTGCAGGACCTTGGTGATCTCCTTGGTGACGTTGTGCTTGATCTCGGCGTCGGGGTACTTGGTCTTGAACAGCGGCTGGTGGATGTCGGTGGCGTAGGCGTTGCCGAAGCCGCCGTCGAAGATCCACACCTCCAGCGGCTTCTTGGCGTCGACGCCGAGCGGGTTGGCCGCGCTGGTGGCCGCCGGGGCCGCCGACGAGGCCGGCGCCTGGGTCTGCGGGGTGGCGCAGGCGGCGAGCGCGCCGGCCACGGGGACCAGCGCCGCGGCGCGGAGAAGGCCGCGCCGGGTGATGTGGGGGGTGTTCGCCATAGGTACTACTCCTGACTTGTCTGGCTCAACGTCGGATGCGCCCTGCGTACCGGCTCTCCAGGGCTCTGTTGTGCTCGTCGCCGCCGGCCACGTTGGCCGACAGGTAGACGGGCGGCGTCTCGCCGAGCGCCACCAGCCGCTCGACCGTCTGGGTGACCATCAGCTGCGCGAGCAGCGCCGAGGTGATCGTGGAGACCGCGCCGTAGGTTCCCCCGCCCGGCAGCTCCAGCACCGCGTCGCCGTACGGGGCGCCGTTGTCGAGGACCACGTCGGCCAGGTCGAGCAGCTTGCCGCCCGACGGGTGGCGTGAGGTCATCTGGACGCTGTGCCTGACCGAGGTGATCGCGATGAGCGGGTGTCCGCGCTCCTTGACGATCGTGGCGAGCTCGACCACCGCGCCGTTCACGCCGGAGCTGGAGATCAGCACGAACACGTCGCGCGGGTCCACGGGCGCCAGCTCGTAGATCCGGTGCGCGATCGCCGGGTCGCGCTCCAGTTCGGAGGTGAGCACGCCGGGCGGCTCTCCCCCGTACAGGACGAGGTCCCTGGGCGAGAGCCGGTTGCTCGGCACCAGCCCGCCCGCGCGTCCGGCGATCTCCATGGCGATGGCCTCGGAGTGGCCGGAACCGAAAGCGTTTACCACACCGCCCGCGCGGAGCCCGGCGACCAGCGCCTCGGCGGCCCGCCCGACCGGCTCCGCTTGGCTCTCCGCGACCTGACGGGCCAGCTCCAGTGCCACGGTTGCGTACGTCATTCAGCCTCTCTCCACCCGGTGACTCTCGACAGCAGTGATCGTCAGCTCGAACGCCTCGTTGGTGCGCTCGTACGTCCGCTGCGCGACCGCCACGTACACCGCGTCCAGCACGAACAGCTGGGAGTGCACGGCGGCCAGCCCGCCGAGCCGGAACGTCGTCTCCCTGCTGGCGGTGGTCAGCACCAGGTCGGCCAGCTCCGCGAGCGGTGAGCGGGCGAACGAGGTGACGGCCACGGTCAGCGCGCCGTGGCTCCCGGCCTCGGCCAGCGACTCCATCACCTCGCGGGTGCGGCCTCTGTGGCTGATGCCGATGGCCACGTCGCCGCCGCGCAGCAGCGCCGCCTCGGACAGGGCCACGTGCGCGTCGTACGCGCTCCAGCACGGGATGCCGATGCGGCGCAGCCGGCCCTCCAGCATGGTCGCCACGTTGCCGCTGGTGGAGACCCCGACCAGGAGCACCCGGCGGGCGGCCACCACGGCGTCGGCGACCTTCGAGACCACCTCGGGATCGAGCTGGGCGGCGGTGTCCTGGATGAGCCGGGTGTCGGCGGCGGCCATCACCTCGATGGCGGCGTCGATCGGGTCGTCGGGGCCGATCTCGTGGCCCACGCCCGCGCCCCAGCCGGCCTGCGCGGCCCTGCCGGTCTCGGTGGCCAGCGCCACCCGCAGCTCGGCGTAGCCGGAGAAGCCGAACGCCCGGCAGAAGCGCGTCACGGTCGCGGGCGAGCTGCCGGCCCGCTCGGCCAGCGCGATGATGGTCGAGCGCGCGGCCTCGGCCGGGTCCTCGAGAATCGCCTCGCCGACCCTGCGCAACGCCTCGGGCAGAGCGGGGAGCTCGGTCTCGATGCGGCCCAGGGCACCTGGAGTCACGAACATTCCTTCCGAACATCCGGCCTTTCGGCGAAAATTATTCTTGCTTACCGGTCACGTCAAGACCCACAATCTGATCGTGACTATTTCGCTCGTGGTCGGGATCGACGCCGGTGCCACCGCCACCCGGGTGGCGGTCCACACCCTCGACGGCGCCCGGGTCGGGTACGCGCGAGCGGGCGCGGGCAACCCGACCGCGCACGGGCTGAACAAGGCGGTGGCCGCCATCACCGGCGCGCTGCGCGAGGCCCTCTCCGGCCACGACGGCTCCCGGGTGGTGGCCTCGCTCGCCGGGGTCGCCGGGCACGTCGAGCAGATGGCGCCCGACCTGGCCAAGGCCTGGGCCGACCTGGGCATCCCGTCCGCGCCCCGGCTGACGGGCGACGTCGAGATCGCCTACACCGCGGGCACCCCCGCCCCCGACGGCTCGCTCCTGCTCTCGGGCACCGGAGCGGTGGCGTCGGCCATCAGGTCCTACCGGCTGCACCGGATCGCCGACGGGCTCGGCTGGCTGCTGGGCGACAAGGGCTCCGGCTTCTGGATCGGTCGCGCCGCCGCCCAGCACACCGCCGCCGCCTTCGACGTTCCCTCCACCCCCGCCTCTGGCGGGCTGGCCGATCTGGTGGTGACCCACTTCCTCGGCGACTGGCGAGGCGCCACGGCGCGCGAGACCGACGACCGGTTCGTCCGCCTGATCCAGGGCGACCACATGCGCCTGGCCGAGCTCGCCCCGCTCGTGAGCCGCGCCGCCGCCGACGGGGACCCGGCCGCGCTGGCGATCACCCGGCGGGCCGCCGAACACCTGGCCTCCACCGTACGGAGAATCCACGTCTCGGGCCCCGTGGTGCTCGCCGGGAGCGTCCTCACCAACGACGGCCCCGTACGCGAGCACGTCCTCGACCTGCTGGCCGGCGAGCAGGTCCGCACGGCGGGCGACGCGGCGGGCGCGGCGGCCTGGCTGGCGGCCCGCGACCACCTGCCGGAGGACCGCGCGAAGGAGGCCCACGCCGCGTTCACCTCCCCCGCCTGAGCCCGCGGCGCGTCAGCCTTTGACGGCGCCCGCGGTCATGCCCGTGCCGACGCGGCGTTGCAGGAAGAGGAAGAGCAGCAGGACCGGCAGGGCGAAGAGGCCCGCCGCCGCCATCGTCGCTCCCCAGTCCGTGCCGAAGACGTCACGGAAGGACGACAGCCAGACCGGCAGGGTCCGCTTGTCCTGGTCCTTGATGATGAGCACGTTCACGAACGCGAACTCGTTCCACGCCGTGATGAACCCGAACAGCGACGTCGCCATCAGCCCCGGCGCCAGCAGCGGGAACGTCACCCGCCGGAACGCCACCAGCCGCGAGCACCCGTCCACCTGCGCCGCCTCCTCCAGCTCCGGCGGGATCGCGGCGAGGAAGCCGCGGAGCGTGACGATGGTGAAGGGCAGGGTGATCATGAAGTACACCCCGGTCAGCATGGCCAGCGAGTCCAGCAGGTCGGTGTCCCTGGCGATGATGAACACCGGCACCAGCAGCGCCTCCCACGGCGCCATCTGGGCGGCGAACACCATGACCACGAACGCGCCGCGGCCCCGCCACCGCATCCGCGTCGCCGCGAACGCCGCCGCCATCGCCACCACCAGCGCCAGCAGCACGGCCGCCACCGTCACCAGCAGGCTGTTGCGCCAGAAGGTCCAGAACCCCGGCGCGTTCACGGCCGTGACGAAGTGGTCGAGCGTCGGCGAGGAGGGCCAGAAGGTGGGGGTGGCCGCCTGGATGTCCCGGGTCGGCTTGAACGCCGTCAGATACATCCAGTAGACCGGGAAGATCGTCACCACCAGCACGGCCAGCGCGACGGCGTTCAGGGCGAGCCTTCTCATGATCCGACCATCCGTCGCAGGTTGCTGATCAGGGCCACGACCAGGATCAGCACGGTGAGCATGGCGACCGCCGAGCCGAGGTCGTACCGGTGCAGCACCCTGGCGATCTTGAACGCGTACACCGGCAGGGTGGTCGTGGCGTCGCCCGGCCCGCCCTGGCTGAGCACCCAGATCTGCGGGAAGCACTTGGCCACCCAGATCACCTCCAGCGAGACGATCAGGGCGAAGAGGGTGCGCAGCATCGGCAGCGTGACCTGCCAGAAGATCTGCCACCCGGTGCCGCCGTCGATCCGCGCCGACTCGTACAGCTCGGCGGGAATGGTGGTCAGCCCGGCGTAGAGGGTGAGCGCCGCGAACGGCACCGACTGCCAGACCACCAGCACGACGAGCACCGCGAAGGTGGCGTCGCCGTCGGCGAACCAGGTGTAGCCGCGGAAGGAGTCGAGGCCGAGCGTGACCAGCAGCCAGTTGACCACGCCCAGCTCCGACTGGAACAGCCACTGGAAGACGGTGGTGGCCGCGATGATCGGGGTGGCCCAGGCCAGCGCCAGCGCGCTCATCAGGGCCAGCCGCATGCCGCGCCGCAGCCGTACGAGCAGCAGCGCGACGGCGGTGGACAGGACCACGATGAGCACCACGTTCACCGCGGTCCACCAGACGGTGCGCAGCAGCACCGCCCAGAACTCGTCCCCGGACAGCAGCTCCGCGTAGTTGCCGAAGCCGATGAAGGCGGCCCCGCCCTTGATCAGCTCGCCCATGCGGAAGTGCTGGAGGGAGATCACCGCCGCCTTGGCGACCGGGTAGAGCAGGAGGAAGGCCCCACCGGCCACCGTGGGCGCGATGAGCAGGTAGGGCCAGAAGGGACGGCCGCGCACTCAGGACCCGCTGTTGAGGGTGGCCGTGATGGACTCCGACGTCTTCCTCGCCTCCGTCGCGGGGTCGCCGCCGGTGAGCACCGCGGTCATGTACTGCTTGATGACCGAGGTGGCCTCGACGGCGGCCCAGTTGGGGGTGTTGGGGGTGGCCCGGCCGTTGGCGGCGCCGGTGGCCATGGCGGCGGTGCCCTCGTCGCCGGAGAGCACGCCGGCGAGCGAGGTGCGGTTCGGCACGAAGCTCATGGCCTTGGCCAGGTCGGTCTGGAACTCCTCCCCGGCCAGCGCCTTGACGACCTCGTACGCCTCCTCCTGGTGCTGGGAGGCGACCGGGACGATCAGGTCGGAGCCGCCGGTGAACACCGAGCCGGGCTTGTCGGGCGTCTTCCCCGGGATCGGGAAATATCCGATCTTGTCCTTGAGCTCTGGCTCGACCTCCAGGACGCGGGCGGCGATGCCGGGCACCGCGATGATCTGCGCGACCTTGCCCTGGGCGAACACCTCGTGCTGCGGCGGGTTGGCCTCGTCGGCGTCCTTGGGGCCCTTGCCGAGAGCCTGGAGGCGCTGGTAGAACTCCATGCCGGCGAGGGCCTGCGGGGTGTCGAGCGCGCCCTTCCACCGGCCGCCCTCCTGGACGGCGAGGTCGCCGCCCTCGTCCCAGATGAAGCCGGCCAGCGCGTACCAGGTCTGCCCGGTCAGGTAGATGCCCTGGTTACCCCCTTGATTCAGCTTTTTCGTGATTTCCAGCCATTCATCACGGGTTTTCGGTGGCTGGACGTCGGCCTTCGCGAACAGGTCCTTGTGGTAGACCACCACCCGGTTCGCCGCGTACCAGGGGATCCCGTACTGCTTGCCGTCGATGTTCCCCGGCTGGGCCAGGCCGGGCAGCCAGTCCTCGCCCCTGAGGTCGGCGACCTTGGCGGTGAGGTCGGTGACGCCGCCGCTGGCCGCGTACTGGGCGACCTGGGTGTTGCCGACCTCGATCACGTCCGGCGCGTCGGTGCTGGCCAGCGCGGCCGTCACCCGCTCGCCGATGCCGTCCCAGGCCTGGATCTGGATGTCCAGGTCCACCTCAGGATGGGCGGCCTCGTAGCCGGTCTCGAACGTCTTGAGCAGGTCCTGCGTGACGCTGCCGTCCATGATCCAGACGGTCAGCCCGGCGGGGCCGCTGCTCTCGGGCGCCGCGCCGGTCCCGGCGTCCGAGCCGCACGCCGCCGCGGCCAGGGCCAGGGCCGCCACCGCGGCGGTGAGTCGGTGCTTCATCGCGCTCTCTCAGGAGTTGGGGACGGTGTCGCGGAACGAGGTGCCCTCGGCGCGCAGGTCGCCGACCCGGCTCAGCACGCCGGCGGGCGAGACGACCTCGTTCCTGGCGTGGTAGACCCAGTCGACCTGCTGGCGGTAGGTGCGGGTGCCGGTGGCGGCCTGGAGGTCGATGAACCACTGGTTGAACATGATCCACATGGGTGTCTCGGGGTAGTGGATCCCGCCGTGGTCGGCGAACAGGCGGCCGTCCACGTAGTACTTGATCCGCCCGCCCGACACCTGGATCACCAGGTCGTGCCAGCCGGCGAAGCTCGCGCGCTCCTCGGTGTGGGTGTTCACCGCCTGCCACGGCTCACCCTGGTAGGTCTCCCAGCTCGTGGCGTAGAGGATGTTCGAGGGCTCGCCCCAGCCGCCGTTCGGCAGATACTCGAAGTCCAGCTCGCCGTAGTCCGGGTCGAGGTTGAAGCGGAGCGGGGTGATGGTGAAGAACGTCTGCACGACGTGCTCGCCGTCCGGGCCGCTGGTCGGGGCGTCGCTGAAGCGCACCCTGGCCGCGTACGTGCCCTCGAAGAACTTCCGGCCGGCCGTCGACAGCTCGGTGTGCACGGTCCCGCCGGCGGTGCCGTCGGTGCGCGAGTCGAGCGTCAGCAGCCCGCCGGGGAACGTGATCGCCGACGGCGACCAGGTGGCCCCGGGCACGCCCGGCCCGCCGGAGCTGGAGCGCACGGTCCAGCCGCGCTGGGCCAGTCGCGGGTCGGACGAGTTCGTGTACGAGAAGTCGTCGAACAGCACGCCGCCGGGGCCGGGCGGCGGGTCCGTCGGCGTGGGCGTCGGGCCGGGGTCGCTGCCCGAGGGGGTGCCCCAGGCCAGGGTGCCGCCGACGTACACGGTGACCTTGTCCCAGTCGGTGTAGGAGGTCTGGGGGCCGTAGGAGTAGTCGTCGCTCTGGGTGAACGTCTGCCAGTCTGCGCGGTAGAAGCGGAGCTGCAGGTCGCGGGTGCTCGCGCCGGGGGCCAGGGTGCCCGAGGTGAAGCCCACCTCCAGGTACTGGGCCGGGCCCTCCTGGTCGACGAAGTGTCCCGTCACGGTCGAGCATCCGACCACGGCCCAGGAGCAGGCGAAGCGGTAGGTCTCGGTGCCGGTGAGGTAGTAGCGGATCTTGACCTGGTTCAGCTGGATCGTGGTGGTGCCGTCGTTGATCAGCTGGAGCCAGGGCTCTGCCTGGGCGGTGGTCGCGCCGGGGGCGCTGGTGCGGTACTGGAGGCGTACCGACTGGGCGGCGCCCGCCGGGGAGGCCACGAGGGTGGTGATGAGGAGGGCGAGGGGGAGGGTTAAGGACAGCAGGATTTTTCCGACATTTCGTGACATGGGTGGGGTTCTCCTTGGTGTGCGGTCCCCCGATGTCGAACGGTCCCCCGAGATCGTGGTCAGGTGCCGCGGCGCAGGCGGCCCTCGTACAGCGCTTCGAGCTTGAGGTTGTGCTCGTCGCCCCCGGGCACGTTGGCGGACAGGTAGACGGGCGGCGCCTGCCCCGCCTCCAGCAGGTCGCGTACGGTCCGCGCCACGACGAGCTGGGCGATGAGCGCGGAGGTGATGGTGGAGACCGCGCCGGTGGCGCCACCGCCGGGCAGCGGCAGCACCGCGTCCCCGTACGGCGCCCGGTTGTCGAGCACGACGTCGGCGAGGTCGGTGAGCTTGCGGCCCGAGGGGTGACGGGAGGCGACCGCGCCGCTGTGGGCCTGCGAGGTGATGGCGACCAGGTCGTGGCCGCGCTCCTTGACCAGCGTCGCCAGCTCGACCACGACGCCGTTGACGCCGGAGTTGGAGATGACGACGAACAGGTCCTCTCGTTCGACAGGGGCCAGGTCGAGGATGGTGCGGGCGACGACCGGGTCGCGTTCGAGGTCGTAGCGGTCGAGCGTCTCCCGGGGGGCGTTCCCGTACAGGACGATGTCCCTGAGCGCGAGGCGGTTGGTGGGGACAAGGCCGCCGGCCCGGCCGGCGATCTCCATGGCGACGGCTTCAGAGTGGCCGGAGCCGAAGGCGTGGATGACGCCGCCGCTGGTCAACGCCTTGACGAAGAGGTCGGCGGCTTTCTGGATGGCGGGGTCGGCGGGGATCTGTTCGACGAGGTCGGCGATATGGTCGGCGAATTTTTCCGGATTTATCGTCATGAATCACCTTCCGAGAGGCGGTGCCCCGCCACGGCCCTGACCGTCACGTCGAAGGCCTGCTTGGTCCGCTCGTACGTACGCTGCGCGACCGACACGTAGACCACGTCCAGCACGAGCAGCTGCGAGTGGATCGCGGCGAACCCGTCGGACCGGAACGTCGTCTCCCTGCTGGCGGTGGTCAGCACCAGCTCGGCCACCTCGGCCAGCGGCGAGCGCGGGTTCGACGTCACGGCCACGGTGATCGCGCCGTGGCTGCCGGCCTCGGCCAGCACCTCGATCGCCTCGCGCGTCCGGCCGCTGTGGGAGATGCCGATCGCCACGTCGCCCTGCCCGAGCAGCGCCGCGTCGGTGAGCGCGCTGTGCGCGTCGGACCTGCTCCAGGTGGGGATGCGGATGCGCTGCAGCCGGTACTCCATCTCGCTGGCCACGGCCGCGCTGCTCGACACCCCGAACAGCAGCACCCGCCCCGCCCGCGCGATGGCCTGCGCCACCTTCTCCACCACGGCCAGGTCGAGCTGGTCGCCCGTCTCCTGGATGAGCCGGATGTCGTTGCCCGACACCACGCCCAGCACCTTCTCCAGGGTGTCGCCGGGCAGGATCTCCTGGCCGATGTCGGTCTGCCAGGTCTGCTGGTTGACCCGTCCCATCTCGGTGGCCACGGCGACCCGCAGCTCCGCGTACCCACCGAAGCCGAGGGCGCGGCAGAAGCGGGTGATGGTGGCGGTGGAGGTGCCGCTGCGCTCGGCGAGATCGACGATGGTCAGGCGGGCGGCCACGGCGGGGTTCTCCAAGATGGCGTCGGCCACCTTGCGCAGCGCGTCGGGCATCTCATGCCGCTCGGTCCTGATCCGGCCAAGGAGCTCCATGCGGTGAAAATTATGCTCAGACAGGCCCCCGGTCAAGCGGTGCAAATAATAATTCTTGACCGAAGCGCGTTCTTGCACCTTGACGTAATCTTGCGATCACTTGGAGTCACCGAGGCCGCGAGAGGAGACCACGCCGATGGGCGGGAAGCACGCAGGGGAACCGAAGAAGGACAAGCCGCTCAAGCCCGGCCAGGATCCGAAGGACGACAGCTGGCCGGGCGGGAAGGGCAGGCATGCCAAGGGCGACGGGAAGGACGAGAAGAAAAAATGATCAGCTCCCGCAACCGCGCCGAGGCACTCATCCAGAATCTCGGCTCCCTGGACCGGCGGGTGGCCGACGCCATACGCGCGGTGCCGCGCCACCTGTTCGTGCCGCCCGTCGCCCTGGCATGCCCCGACGACGGGGACGAACGCGTCATCGACCGGGAGGCCGACCCCGCCGCCTGGTGGGAGGCGGTCTACTCCGACATCCCCATCGTCACGCAGCTTGACGACGGCTCCACCGATATCAGGGCCGCCTCCGGCCGCCACACGTCGGCGTCCTCCGCACCCTGCATCATCGCCCGCTTCCTGGAGTGGCTCAACCCCGAGCCGGGCCACCGGGTGCTGGAGATCGGCACCGGCACCGGCTGGACCGCCGCCCTGCTCTGCCACATGGTCGGCACCGCCAACGTGACCTCGATCGAGGTCGATCCCGTGGTGGCGGAGCAGGCGGCGAAGAACCTGGGCGACGCCGGGTTCCAGCCGCACCTGATCGTCGGCGACGGCGCGGAGGGCTGCCCATCGAGGGCGCCGTACGACCGTGTGCACGTCACCTGCGGTGTTCGTACGGTGCCGTACACGTGGGTGGAGCAGTCAAGACCGGGAGCCGTGATCGCGGCGCCCTTCATGCAGGATTTCCAGACCAACTTCGCGCTCCGGCTCGTCGTCACCCCTGACGGCGTCGCCCATGGCCGGTTCCCCGGGCTCGCCTCGTACATGCTGATGCGTGCCCAGCGTTCCCTCCCAGGCCGGCAACCTCATGAGACGGAGAACAAGCGGCACCTCACCACCCGCATCGACCCCCGCACGATCGCCTACGCCCCCATCGGAGCCGATCTCGCCATCGGAGCGATGACCGGGCTCACCGCCCACGGCAGCGACGAACCCGACGAGGACGGGGAGCTCTACCGGATGTGGGTCACCGACCCGCGCAACCCCGACACCTGGGCCGTGATGGACTGGCGGCCGGGCTGCGAGGAGTACGAAGTGTTCCAGGTGGGCGACCGGCCCGTCTGGGAGGAGGTCACGGACGCCTACTTCCGGTGGGTGGGCTGGGGTGAGCCCGACTTCGATCGGTTCGGCATGACGGTCGGGCCGGACGGGCAGCGGATCTGGCTGGACCGGCCGGGGCACCCGCTCACCGGCCGTTTGTCCGGCAACTGACATGTCGCCCGGTGCGGCTCCGGGCCGGGCGACATGGCACACGTCCAGGGACCCCGGTCACCACAGAGCCGGCTCGCACACCATGCTGCCGGCGGTCTCGCAGTTGAGCCGGGCGTCGATGATGTGGACGGCGCGGACCCGCTTGTCGTCGAGGAGCAGGCGCAGTTCGCTCGGAGCGGTGTTGTCGTCGACGTACCCGACGATGCGGCCACGTGCGGCGGCCTCCTGCAGGTTCGGCAGTTGAAGCCCCACAGCGGACAGGACGCTCTGGTCGGCCGAGCGGAGCAGGGCGACCCACGCGCGGAACTCTTCGAAGAGGGGCAGGTCCTCACAGTTGCGCGCCACCCGCCGCTCCTCGCATGCCGGGGTCCTGTCCCAGTACAGGGGGACGTCGCCGGCCAGCCCGGAAGAGATCAGGATGTTGTCCCCACGGACTCCGTAAGCGTTCTCGTACTGTTCGGAGGTCATCGGGGTGCGCAGCTCGACGACGGCCGTCACGGCGACACCGTTGCCCAACTGGTCGAGCAGGCCGGCGCTGTCGTCCGGCTGCTTCTCCGCGCCGAGTCGCCGCAGCACCTGGCGCATGCGGGTATCGGGGAACACCGGCTTGTGGATATCGGACGTCCCGGCGGGAGAGATCAGGGTGCTGCCACGGACGTTGCGGTAGATGTCGAATGATTGGACGGAATAGGGCTCCTCCCCGGCGCGGGCCCACTGCGGCTCCGCCGCCACCCGGACGGAATGCTCGTCGGCAGGTCGTCCCGGCCACGACACCGTGGCGAAGCGGAACTCGGGATTCGCGACGGAGATCCCGTTCCTGGCGACGACATAGAAGTGCTCGCGCCCATCGCCCACCTGGACGTCGCGCCCGTCGGACTCGCAGCCGGTCAGGAACACGAGCATCAGCGCGGCAGCCGCGCACTTCCGTAAAATGCCGGTACCGATCATGACGTCTCCTTCTATGGGAGTGCGCGGCGGCGGCCACAGGTTGTATTTATGGACACGGCCATGTGGTCACGGTGGTCTCCTCGATGATGAGTCCGGCCCGAGCGAGGCAGCCATCGATCAGATGGGGCCGGTTTTGGATCTTCTTGAGCTTTCGCTGGATGATCCGGACGAGTGTGGTCAGGCCGGTGACACGAAGTCGGCCATGGCGCAGTGCATCAGCTCGGGGCGTAGGCCCGGAGCCGTTGGACGCGCAACCAGTCAGCGTTGGCCTCGGCGCAACCGACCAGCCGGCGAACGGGTGCGCATTCAGGTTGTCCCAGCACCACACCAGCGGCGTGCGGAATTGCTGGTGGACCCACCGTGATCAGGTCGCGGCAGTCGCTCCAGGCTGAGCTCTTGGGGTCGTTATTGCGCCCGTCCGCCGCGGTGACCTTGCAGCCGGCCACACCTCCTGCCGCCAGGCGGCGATGACCTCCTCATGTGTAGTCAGCGACGATCACGCATGGCGGCTTCGACCCGTAGACCGATCCCGATGGCCGCTGCGCAGATGAAAAGAAGCAAGACTTGGAAAGGCGGCTCCCCATCAGCGAAGACGAGCGCGGCTACGGCCGAACCACCACTCGTGAGCAGTAAGGCTGAGCCGACCATACGAAGCATCCCAACAGCCTCTCGTGCCTTCTCTCCGGAAGTCTTCAGCTGGTATTTCCATAGCAAGATCATCTCACAGCATCAAATAGGAGGCGGAAGATCACCTTGATCAATATGACAAAGATCACAAATTAAAGGACGGGAAACCTGTAACCCTTCTGGAGTCTCAAACGAAACCCAACGGGCAAGATTTTTTGGGTAATCGGTAATTCGGATTTCTTTATCCAGATTGCTCTCAACGTGTAGTCATATAGCCGCGATCAGTGGTGAATAAATCGACTCCAACACCGCACCGGTTGTCTGCGACGAGAGCCGACGAGGCCACCGCCTGCGCCACGTACTCCACTATGCGCGGAGAACCGTGACCTGGCGGCCGGACGGGGTGGTCGCCTCCTCGAAGGCGCCTCGGTCCTGCCACGGCGGGGCCTCGGGGCGCCGGTCGAAGATCACCAGGACGCCGGTGGTGAGGCTGAGCCGGTCGAGGTACCCGTCGAGCTGGGCCAGCCCTTCAGTCAGCGGGTCGTCCTTGCCGACTCGCCAGACCTTGAGCTCCATCGCTTCGCGCTGCACCAGGCGTTCGCCGTCCGGGCCGGTGTAGGGCCAGCGGACGAGCACGTCCAGGCGTTTGGTGCCGGCGGCGTACTCGCGATCGAGATAGCCTCCGCCGTTGACCAGGCGGTGCAGGAAGGCCATGAGGATGATCTGGCAGGCGGCCTCGTGGTAGTTCTCCTGACGGATGAGCACCTCGCCGTGCTCGCGCCAGAAGACCACGAACTCCTCCAGCAGCCGGGGCAGGTCGAACCGGCCGTCCGGCAGCACGAAACTCCGCGGATCCGCGCGCACGTTCTGTTGCGACGAATCGCCCAGCACGCGCAGGATGACCTCCCGGTAGATCGGGTTGGCCACCTCCAGCGGGGGTTTCTGCTTGATCAGCCCCAGGTCACGGACATAGGACAGATCGTCGGACAAGGCGGAGTCGGTGTAGAGGTCGCCGGCCACGATCGGTTCCATCACCCGCTTGACCCGGGGCTCGCGCAATCGCGCCATCAGGGAGTCCAGGTGCATGGCCCGCGCCCGGATCAGCCGCTCCTTGGCCTCATCCACCCGCGCGACAGTGACGGCATCGGTCACCCCCATCTCCACGATGATCTCGTGGGCGAGGGCGTTGACCAGCCATGGCTGTCCTTGGGTCAGCTCGAAGGCCCGGTCGACGGCGTCCTTGGTGAACTCTTGGCCGGTCGCCTCGGTGTGCTGGTCGTACAGCTCGCCGATCTGGCCGGCGGTGAAGTCGCCCAGGCGCAGGGACTTGGTGACGATGTTGAACGGGCTGATCGGGTTCGACCGGTCGGCGTCGCCGCCGCAGGCGACCTTGTAGTCACGCACGTCGCGCAGCCCGCACAGCACCACGGACGCGGGGAACGGACGCCCCTTCGGCCGCGCGTTGTGGCCGTCACGGAGCTGGCTGAGAATGCTGATCATGCTGTTGCCCTGCAGGCCGTCGATCTCGTCCATGAGCAGCACCACCCGGCGCGGGCTGCGACGGCACCACTCGGTCAGCGCCGAATCGAACCTGGTGCCCGCCGGAGCCTGCGGCCAAGAATCCGGTGGCAGCAGCTCCTCCGGCCAGCCCGACCACTCGGCGGCCTGGCGGAGTGACCTCAGCAGAATCTCCTCCGCCGCCGCGTAGTCGTCACCGGCCGACTTGGCACGCTCGCAGGAGAACGTCAAGGCGACGGTGTCACCCTCTGCGGTCAGCTCGGATGCCAGGGCTTCCAGCGCGGTCGTCTTACCGGTCTGCCGGGGCGCGTGCAGCGCGAAGTATCGATCCAGGTCGATCAGCACTCGCGCCTCGGGGATCCGCGGCGTGGGGGGCAACATGTAATGGCGTTGCGGGTCGCAAGGACCCGCGGTGTTGAAGGATCTCGCCCGGGGTGGACGCACAGTCACATAGTGTCATCTCCCCTTGCGCTGAGTGGGGAGATCATGAGCGGTCACTGGTTCGATGAGGGCTTCGCGTGCGCTGACCACCCCGCCGATGGCCGTCTGGCCCGATAGACCCTGGAAACGGCGGACGTCAAGATCAAGGGCGTCCCCGCGATAAGCGAGGACGCCCCGGTCGCCGGCCCGGTGCGGTCATGGCGCGCCCGGGGACGCGGTGGTCAGTTGAAGGGGTTGTCGTACGTGATGCTGCTCCTGGTGCGCATCATGTATCCGCTGCTGCTGAACCAGCCTCCGGTCACGTCGAAGCGGACGTTGCTCACGGTGCCGCCGAACTGCACCTCGGCGTTGTACAGGAAGACCCGCTGGCACCCGGGAGCGGTCGTGGTGCCGGACTCCACGGGCCATGTCGAGTTCGCGCCGTTGACGATGATCTGGAAGTAGGGCGCGGGGTAGGCGCTCTGCCAGCACAGGCGCAGCGCGTAGCGGTACTTCGTGTTCCCGTCGTCGAACGCCACCGTGCCGTCCAGCAGGGCCAGCGCCCCGTAGCCGCCGGTCGCATTGAGCTGCACGTAGACGGGCTGGTCCGGGCCGTATGCCGCGTGTGCGGGGCTGATCGGCAGGAGTGCGACGGCCAGGGCCGCGAGGGCGGCGGCGATCGACGCCGCCAGACGACGTCCTTTCGAGCGTACGGTCAATTCACACCTCTCCGTTTCGGAAGTGCCAGGTGCCCGGAGATTAGGAGGGCGTCGCAGGCCGGTCCAGCACGGCGCGTCGATGCGGCCGATCCGGTCAGCCGCTAAATGCCACTTCAAGGGCGTCCTTGGGAACGCTGTTCATGGTCACCTGGGAAGAGAGGCAGGGCTTCCGGTCGAAATTTGCGACATTACGGTGAAAGTTTCACAGGCCGCCCGAGTCCTTCTTCAGCCGTAAAGCTGGTCGTCGTCCTTGGGCCAGGCGGCGGGAACGCATTCGCCGTGTTCATCGTCTTCGCAGTGATCCCGGGTCCGCACGATGTACATGGTCTTGACATGGTTCAGCTTCAGCAGCTTACGCAGAAGAACAGGGTTCGCGTCCTGCTCGATGTAGCCGTACGACTTTCCACTGGCCGCCTTTCTGAGCCGGTCGAGGCTCAAGCCGAAGTGACGCAGCGCCGGCTCGTCAGATGGCTCCAGGCGGTTCACCCAGGCCTCGAAGCTCTGCGTCATCCTGTCGGAGCTACCCTGACAGCTCTGGCAGAAGGGCCTCTGGCTGTAGTCCCAGTAGACGATCGGGTCGCGCCGAGTGGGAGGCGCGAGAATCGCGTTGTCGAAATGCAGATGTTTCCTGCTCCGAACGTCCTCAGCGGTCATGGGTTTCTTCCATTCGACGACCGCGGTCACATCCTTTGTCCGGCCGATCTCTTTCAGCACCTCGTCGACTTCCTTCTTCGCCGGTACGGTCTCGGCTCCGGACCTTCCGAGGCGGCGAAGCGTCATGGTCAGCGCGGTGGTGTCAGGCAGCGTGTCGAGTTCATGAAGAACGTTCTCGACCTGCAGATGCGCGCGGCCATAGGGTTCCGTGTAGTAGAGGCGTCCTGAGTCGCTGTCCTGGCGGATGAGGAAATTCGCGGAGGCGCCGGCTTCGGGGCCGAGGAGCGGCTCGATGCCCAGTTCGACGGCCATCTCGCCCTCCTCACGTTCCCATGCCCAGTCGGCGCGCGTCAGCGAATATTCGGGGTGGGTGATCCGGAAGGCGTTGGCGACGACGTGGCCGAACTCCGTGATGTCGGAGTAGCGGTGCCGAGGTTCACCTCGGTCCTGGTCGAGGAAGCCGCACGACATCAGGGTCGCGCAGCATAATCCGGCCAGTACCGGCCGACTCCATCTTGTGAACATCACGCTCCTGAACGGCCGTTCCTGGATTTCCGGCACCTTCCAAGAAAGGTGGGCGGTGCGGATGACGGGGATTTCCATCAGGCCGAGCAGTTCGTCCCGTCCGGCCACCGCCCTGAGCCGGGACAATAGATGCTTACGGCCGCAGCGGAAAGCCCCCGACTCCGAGTGCCTTGAGAGCCAGGGGCATAGCTGTGCGCGTTACCGGCCGCTCGTCAGTTCGCGGGGCTTGGGTCCGCCGTAGAGGGGGTTGAGGGGCACGCGTTCCTCGGACACGATGAGCCGGACCACGCCGTCGGCGTGCGGTTCGGCGTCCCAGACGATCCAGTCGTCGCCGACGGGAAGCGACTGGTCGTCAGGATCGAGGCCGAATCCCTGGCCGTCCGGGTTCGGCTCGATGATCTGGTAGACCACCTGGAGACCGCGCCGCTCCGCCTCCTTCCGCACCACGCTCACGGGCCGCTCGTCCACCCGGAAGCCGCTCAGCATCCCGCCCGCCTTGGTGGCGGTGCCGTGCGACTTGTACACCTCACCGGGCTTGGCCGCCCGGCCGAGCCTGATGTAGGCGCGGCCGCTCAGGTTCTCGTCCACCTTGATGACCAGATGGCAGCCTTCCTCGCCGATCAGGCAGCCGTCCGGCTCGATGCCGGTGACCAGGGTGTTGGGACCTCCCGACGTCATTCCGGACCTTCCCCCACCGAGGTGATGGCCCACGTGGTCGGGTGCGGCCGGCACGATCTCCAGCGTCACGTCGACCCCCACCGCGCGGAACGCCTCCTCGTACAGGGCCCAGTCGGCGTGCGGGTCCTTCACCCTGGCCACCCAGAGGCCGTCCCGCAGCTCGATGTGCATCGCCGCGTTGGCGTACGAGGTCGCGCCGTGCGGGCCGGCCACCAGGGTGGGGCCGACCACGAGGGCCGACGTGAACGCGGCGGCGACCGCGAGCCCGAGGACCAGGCGGCGCCTCGGCCGGCGTGTCCTCGCCGGGGATGGAGGCTCGGCGGTGAGGATCGCGTCGAAGAGGGCTCGGGCCGCCGGCCCGGTGGATCGGCCCGCCAGGTCCTCGTCACGGACGCGGGCGAGCCCTTGCAGTTCGTTCATGTCGGCTCCACGGCGAATCGGTTGGCGGTGATTCCGTCGTCTTCCAGCGCTTGGGAAAGGCGCTTGCGTGCCCGGTGCAGGCGGATCCGGACGGCGTTGCGGGAGATGTCCAGGACGGTGGCGATCTGGCCGTGGTCCAGCCCTTCCCAGGCGACCAGCGCCAGCAGTTCACGGTCGGCGTCGGGCAGCCCGGCGAACGCCCGCGCGATCACGTCCCGTTCGGCGGCGCCCTCCGGTGAGCGGGTGTAGACGTCGGCGATGTCGGCGGTCAGCGTCGCCAGTCTCGACTGCCGGTGCGCCTGGCCCCGGCGGTGGTTGGCGAGCACGTTCCTGGCGACCCCGTACAGCCACAACCTGGCCTCGTCGCCGCGCGGCAGGGAGTCGACGCGCCGCCAGGCGGTGGCGAACGTCTCGGCCACCACGTCGGCGGCGTCCTCGGGAGTGGCGCAGCGCCGTACGGCGTAGCCGAGTATCTGCTCGTAGGTCTGCTGGTACACGGCCTCGAACCGGCGCCTCCGGTCGTCATCCACGGGCGGTCCCCATGGTCGGCCCCCTCATCTCCAGGAATTGTCAGGACATCCCCTACATGTCGGCGAGTGAGGCACCATTTCACCCTTCCGCAATCGACTCCGGGTCTTCACACCCGCTGCCGGGTTCTGTAAGACAGAGGTGCGATCATCTGACTGGCGAGGTGTCCGATGGATCTGCGGCACATCAGGTACGCGATCACGATCGCCCGCGCCGGGAGCCTGCGCCGGGCCGCGGCCGTCCTGCACATCGCCCAGCCCACGCTGTCGGAGCAGCTCAGGGCGCTGGAGAAGGAGATCGGGGTGGAGTTGTTCACCCGGTCCTCAAGCGGGGTCCGGCTCAGCGCGGCCGGGGAGGCGTTCCTGGCGCAGGCGACGGTGGCGGTGGCGGCGTTCGAGCGGGCGGTGGCGGCCGCGCGGCGCACGGATCAGTGCACCCGGCTGGGGGTGGCGGACGGGCTGGGCGACGTGGTGGCGCGGCTGCTGTCGCCGCTGCCGGACGCGCCGCTGCGGGTCGCGCCGATGGGCACGGCGGAGCAGCTCGTCTCGCTGATGGATGGAACGCTTCAGGCGGGGCTCGGGTACGCGCCGGGCTCGCTGCCGCGTGGGGTGGCGCGCATGCTCGTGCATCGCTCCCCCGTGCGCGCCCTGCTTCCCCGCGACCATCGGCTCGCGTCGCGGGGGCGGCTGCCGCTGGCCGCGCTGGCGGCGGAGCCGCTGGTGATGCCGGAGTCGGAGGCGGTGGCGGGGGCGCGGCGGTTCCTGGAGGCGTTCGTGCGGCACCGGCTGCATCCCCGGCTGGGAGCTTCGGGTTCGACGCACGAGCTGGTGATCGCCATGGTGGCCGACGGCGCCGGATACACGTTGTGTGTGCGGGAAGGGACGCCGGTGCCGGAGTCGCTGGCGTTCGTGCCGATCGCGGAGGACGTGCCGCCGATCGAGATCGTGCTGTTGTGGAACCGCCAGGCCGAGGTGCACGATCTACTGGGAGCGGCCCGGCATCTGGCACGGCATGGATAGTGCTACTATCCAACAGATGCGGATGTCCGAGCTGAGCGCCAGGTCCGGCGTCGCCATACCCACGATCAAGTACTACCTGCGCGAGGGGCTGCTCCACCAGGGCGAGCAGGTGGCCGCCACCCGCGCCGAATACGACGAGTCCCACCTGCGCAGGCTCCGCCTGATCAGGGCCATGGTGGAGGTCGGCAGGCTGCCGATCGCGGCCGTCAAGAAGGTGGTGGCCGCGATCGAGGACGAGTCGCTGCCCTTCCACCACATGCTGGGCACCGCCCACTACGCGCTGAGCCCTCAGGTCGAGCCGGAGCCGACGCCCGAGTGGGAGGCCGCGAAGGCCGAGGTGGACGCGCTCATCGCCGACCTCGGCTGGCAGGTGAACCCCGAGGCCCCGGGCAGGAACGAACTGACCCAGACCATGGCCAGGATGCGCCGGCTCGGCATGGGCGACGATATCCGCAAATATGCCGAGATGGCGGAGCGGCTGGTGCGGGAGGTGGATCTCGACGCCATCCCGGTGAGCGACGACCGTGACACCGCCGTCGAGGCGCTGGTGCTCGGCACGGTCCTGTACGGGCGGGCACTGGAGGCGCTGCGCCGCCTCGCCCAGGAGTCGGAGTCGGCCCGCCGCTTCACTCGCGGGGGGCCCGGTCAGCCCACGTGAGGCGCGCGGGCGGCCGACGACCCCTCGCGGACCAGCTCGCCCGTCAGGTTGCCGTTGGCCGCCGAGCCCAGGAAGACCACGAGCCTGGCCACGTCCTCCGGATCCGAGAGCCGCCGCGTCGGCACGCCGGCCGCCAGCTCGTCGATGATCGTCCGAGGGAACCCGGAGGCCTTCTCGGTCAGCGTGAAGCCGGGCGCGACCACGTTGACCAGGATGCCGTCGCGCCCGCCCTCCCACGCCAGCGCGCGGGCCATCCCGTGCAGCCCCGCCTTGGCGGTCCCGTACGGACCGGGACCGGGCAGGCCCTCCTCCGCGACCCCCGAGGAGATCAGCACGATCCGCCCCCAGCCGCGGGCACGCATGCCGGGCAGCACGCCCCGCACGGCGGCCGCGGCGCCCACCAGGTTGGCGCCGACCATGGCCAGCCACTCCTCGACCGGCACGTCCTCGAACCGGACCGCCGGGTCCGGCGCGTCGCCGCCCCAGCGGACGGCGTTGGCCACGAGCACGTCCACCCGCCCCCAGCGCGCCAGCACGGCGTCCACGGCGCGCCGCGCCGACGGCAGGTCCTCCAGGTCCATCGGGGTGACGAACGGCTCGCCGCCCGCCTCCGTGATCGCCGCCGCGACCGCGCGGGCCGCCTCTTCCCCCTTCCGGTACGTGATCGCGACCTTCGCGCCTTCACGGGCGAAGGCCACGGCGGTGGCGGCGCCGATGCCGGACGACCCTCCGGTCACCAGGACGACGCGCTCTCGCAGGCCGGTGTCCATGCCTGCTCCTCTCGTTCGGACCGATTCGTTGGCGTACGAGATAGATGCAATCATAAATCGTCTCAAAGGCAAATTATTTGTCGCTGATACGCTTTGCGTTATGTGTGGTCAGATGGGCAGCCCGCTCCGGCGAGACCTGCACTGGCTGGCCGCCCGGCTCAAGATCGGCCTGCACGGGATCGAGGAGCGGATCGCCGCCCGCCACGGCATGAGCCTGTGGGGCTACACGGTCCTGGTCGAGGTCGTGAGCGGCCCGGCGCGCACCCAGCTCGCGCTGGCCGCCGCCGTGCCGGTGGACAAGACGAAGCTGGTGGCCATCCTGGACGAGCTGGAGTCGTCGGCCCTGGTGCGCCGCCGCCCCGACCCGCGCGACCGGCGGGCGCGGCTGGTCGACCCGACCGACGCCGGCCGCGAGGCTTGCGAGGCCGCCTCCGCCGAGATCAGGGCGGTCGAGGACGACCTGCTCTCCGACCTCGAACCCGGCGAGCGCGAGCGGTTCGTCGACGCGCTCCAGCGCATCGTGCTGACCCGGCTGGAGGACGCGTCCGGCCACGTGCCGGGCGGGCAGGGCTGCCCCTGACGCATCCCGGGCCCGCCGCCGGGTAGAGCGGGCCGGATGTTCGACGGATTCGCGGAGAGCCGCGTGGACACCGGCGAGGCGGAGCTGTACGTCAGGCACGGCGGCGACGGGCCGCCGCTGCTGCTCCTGCACGGCCACCCCAGGACGCACGCCACCTGGCACCGGACGGCTCCCCTGCTCGCCGCCCGCCACACGGTGGTCTGTCCTGATCTGCGGGGGTACGGGCGCTCGTCCAAGCCGCAGACCACTCCGGGCCACGAGCCCTACTCCAAGCGCGCCATGGCACGGGACCTGGTCGCCCTCATGCGCGCGCTGGGCCACGACCGGTTCGCCGTGGCCGGCCACGACCGGGGCGCCTACGTGGCGCACCGGCTGGCCGCCGACCACCCGGACGCGGTGACGCACCTGGTGATCATGGACGCGGTCCCCATCGGCGAGGCGCTGGCCCGCTGCGACGCGGAGTTCGCGGCGCGCTGGTGGCACTGGTTCTTCCTCGGTCAGACGGCCAAGCCCGCCGAGCGGGTGATCAACGCCGACCCGGACGCGTGGTACGGCTCCGGTCCCGAGCAGATGGGCGCGGAGGCGTACGAGGACTATCGCCGCGCCATCCACGACCCCGCGACCGTGCACGCGATGTGTGAGGACTACCGGGCCGGGCTCGGCCCGGACCGCGCCGCCGACGACGCCGACCGGGCGGCGGGCCGCAGGATCGGCTGCCCGGTGCTGGTGCTCTGGGCGACCCGCGACGACATGGAGGAGTTGTACGGCGACCCGGTCGGGGTGTGGCGCTCGTGGGCGGAGGACGTGCGGGGCCACGCCGTGGAGGGCGGGCACCACCTGGCCGAGGACGCGCCCGCCGAGCTGGCGGCGGCCCTCGCGGGCTTCCTGAAGGAGTCAGCGGCGGGCTAGGGCGAGATAGCGGGTGAAGGCGTCCTGGCCGTCGGGGGTGAACGGCCAGCGCCAGACGGCCAGCCGCAGCTCGCCCTCGCTCATCCACCCGTGCCACGGCACCCGCTCGGGGTCGGGCCGCGGCTCCCCCGCCAGGACGGCCTCGTGCACCCCCAGCCAGTAGGAGCCGGACACGCCCCGGCACAGGAACCTGACCACGGGCCGCACCGGCACCCGCGCGCCCAGCTGCTCGGCCAGCCCGCGGGCCGCCGCCTGCTCGTAGGACTCCCCTGGGGTGACGGCCCCGCCCACCGTCACGTCGTAGTAGCCGGGGAAGCGGTCGGCGCGGTCGGAGCGCCGGAAGACGAGGATCCGGCCCTCCTCGTCACGGCAGATCGAGGTGGCGACGCGGTGCAGCCAGCCCCGCCTGGCGGCCTCCGCGCGGTCGGCCACGCCGAGCACATCGTCCTGTTCGTCGACGCGTTCCACGAGTTGGTTCACCCGCCCACGATCGCAGGCGGGTGTGACGTTTTTCAGTCTCGGACCGTGACCGGCCGTTTCAGCAGCCAGAGCGCGGCACGTTGCAGCAGTGTCCGATGGACCTCGTTGTCGTAGGCGCGGGTGTCGTGGCCCAGCGCGTCGTAGAAGACCCGGCCGCGCCGGACCGGGCGGGCCCACATGAGCGGCTGGCCGTTGGACGAGGCCAGCGGCCGCACGTCGGGCAGCAGGTCGAGGTCGCTGTAGACCTCGTCCACGACGTCGAAGTCGCGCAGCCCGTCCACGACCGGGTGGCCGCCGTGGACGCGCACGCCGGTCCAGCCGAGCGGCGGGTGGTGGGACTTGGGCCAGGCCCAGCAGCCGCCCAGGACGCGCGGCCAGCCCTGCCAGTCGTCGAAGCAGATGGCCGCGGCGTGCATGCACAGCAGGCCGCCGCCCTGCTCCAGGTGGTCGAGCAGAGTGGTGCGGGCCTGGGCGGGGAGCGTGAAGCGCCACCGGTCGCGCAGGTCGGCGAACCGGTCGAGATCCATCTGCCAGCGCAGCGCGTTGACGGTGATGAGCTGGACCTCCGGCGGCTCGCTCAGCGCGCCGGCGATGTCTTCGGTGACCTCCGACTCGACCCCCACCTCCGCGAGCACCTCGGCGAGCGCCGCCGAGGTCGCGTCGAAGTCGTGGAACGGGCCTCCTGACAGGATCAGATTGCGTGCCACCCGCCAAGCTCATCACGCCCGCCCCGGGTTTTCCACCCGGTGCCCCGCCACACCCGGCTCCGCTCGCCGGCGAAGCGGATGCGCCCGGCGGAGGAGCGGCGGTCCATGACGGGTACGCTGCGCGGCATGACGGTGGACGACTTCGAGGCCTACCGTCCCATGCTGATCGGGCTGGCCTACCGCCTGCTGGGCAGCATGTGGGACGCCGAGGACGTGGTCCAGGACGCGTGGTTGCGCTGGTCGGCGACGGACCGGGAGGACGTGCGGGAGCCGCGGGCGTTCCTGATCACCGTGGTGTCGCGGCTGGCGCTCGACCAGTTGCGCTCGGCCCGGGTGAAGCGGGAGGCCTACGCCGGCCCGTGGCTGCCCGAGCCGGTCGCGGACGGCGACGCCGGGCCGATGGACACGGCCGAGCTGCGCGACACGGTGTCGTTCGCGACCCTGCACATGATGGAGCGCCTGTCGCCGCCCGAGCGCGCGGTGTTCGTGCTGCGGGAGGCGTTCGAGCTGCCGTACGACCAGATCCGCGAGATCATCGGCGTGTCCGTCGCGAACGCGCGCCAGCTGCACCACCGCGCCACCCGCCGGCTGGCCGAGGGGCGCGACCGGTTCCGGCCGTCGCCGGAGGAGCACGCCGAGCTGTTCAACCGGTTCATCGCGGCGGCCGCGGAAGGCGAGCTGGAAGCGCTCGCGGAGCTGCTCCACGACGACGTGGTGTTCTACGGCGACGGCGGCGGCAAGGTCCGCTCCGCGCTGCGCCCGGTGGTCGGCCGCGACAAGGTGGTGCGCTTCCTGGCCGGGCTGTGGACGCGCTACCCGTACGGCAGGGCCGCGATCGGCTCGGCCAACGGCCAGCCCGTGCTCTGGAGCCTGCTGGGCGACCACATGCAGCTGCTCGCGGTGGACATGCGCGACGGCCGGGTCCGCACGATGTACGGAGTGCTCAATCCGGACAAACTCACCCGCGTGCGCCCGCCGATGTGAGAGTCCGTCCGGCTCTATAGTCCAGTCATGGATCTCGGTATCTCAGGCAAGGTCGCACTCGTCACGGGCGGCAGCGCGGGCATCGGGCTCGCCGCCGCCAAGAGCCTCGCGCGGGAGGGCTGTGACGTGTGCGTCGCCGCGCGCAACCCGGAACGCCTCGCCGACGCGGTGGTGGAGCTCCAGGAGTACGGCAAGGTGGTGCACGCCGTGCTCGCCGACGTGGAGGACCCGCAGTCGGCCGAGCGGCTGGTACGCGAGACGCGCGACGTCCTCGGGCCGATCGACATCCTGGTCGCCAACGCGGGCGGGCCGCCCCCGGGCCGGTTCGTGGACGTGACCGCGGCCGAATGGGACGTGGCGGTGCAGCGCAACCTGCTCGGCACCGTACGGCTGATGCGGGCCGCGCTGCCGGAGATGCGCGCCCGCGGCTGGGGCCGGATCGTCACCGTGACCAGCAGGTCGGCCAGGGAGGCCATCGACGGGCTGGCCCTGTCGAACGCCACCCGCTCGGCCGTGGCCGGCATGGTGCGCACCCTCGCCCGCGAGGTGGGCGGCGACGGCGTGCTGGTCAACAACGTGATGCCGGGGCCCATCGACACCGACCGGCTGCGTGACCTGTCCGGCGGCGTGGAAGGGCTGGCGGAGCGGGGGGCGAACGTGCCGCTGGGGCGCGTCGGCCGGGCGGAGGAGGTCGGCGACGTGGTGGCGTTCCTCGCCAGCGAGCGCGCCTCGTTCGTCAACGGGATCTCGCTGCTGGTGGACGGCGGCGAAAGCCGCGTCATCGCTTGACCCGACGGGCAGGAAAGAAGGCATCCTGCACATAGGGGACAAATGGAAGGCAGGGGCATGGACAAGCCGGTCATCGTGACGGTCGACGACGACCCGGGGGTGTCGAGGGCCGTCGCTCGCGACCTCCGGCGCCGTTACGGGCAGCACTACAGGATCGTCCGCGCCGAGACGGCCGTGCAGGGGCTGGAAGCGGTCCGTGAGATGCGGCTGCGGGGTGACGAGGTCTGCGCCATCCTCGCCGACTACCGCATGCCGCAGATGAACGGGGTGGAGTTCCTCGAAGCGGCGATGGACATGTACCCGTACGCCCGGCGGGTGCTGCTGACGGCCTACGCCGACACCGACGCGGCCATCCAGGCGATCAACGTGGTCGACCTGGATCACTACCTGCTCAAGCCGTGGGACCCGCCCGAGGAGAAGTTCTACCCGGTGATCGACGGCCAGCTCGACGCCTGGCAGCGCACCGACCGGGTGGAGGTGGCGGAGCTGCGGGTGGTGGGCGACCGCTGGTCCCGGCCGTCCTACAAGGTGCGTGAGTTCCTGGCCCGCAACCACGTGCCCTACCAGTGGATGCTGGCCGAGGACCCGGAGGGCGCGCAGCTCGTCGCGGCGGCCGGCGACGACTGCCACCTGCCGCTGGTGGTCACCGCCGACGGGTCGATGCTGCAGGCGCCCGACCAGTCCACACTGGCCTCGACGGTCGGCCTGTCGACCACGCCGGCCACCGACTTCTACGACCTGATCGTGGTCGGCGGCGGCCCGGCCGGGCTGGGCGCGGCCGTCTACGGCGCCTCCGAGGGGCTGCGCACGGTGCTGGTGGAGGCGCACGCCTCGGGCGGGCAGGCGGGCCAGAGCTCGCGCATCGAGAACTACCTGGGCTTCCCCGACGGGGTGTCCGGGCAGCAGCTCGCCGACCGGGCCCGCAGGCAGGCACTGCGGTTCGGCGCCGAGCTGCTGACCACGCGCAGGGTGACCCGCCTGGAGCCGCGCGGGCAGGCGCGGGTGGTCGGCTTCGAGGACGGCGGCGAGATCGCCGCGCACGCGGTCATCCTGGCCACCGGCGTCGCCTACCGCCGCCTCGACGCGCCCGGCCTGGACGACTTCGTCGGCCGGGGCGTCTTCTACGGGGCGGCGCTGACGGAGGCGCCGTCGTGCCGCGGTCAGGACGTCTACATCGTGGGCGCCGCCAACTCGGCCGGCCAGGCGGCCGTCTACCTGTCGGGATTCGCCAGGACCGTGCATCTGTTGGTGAGAGGTGACGGTCTGGAGAAGTCCATGTCCCACTACCTCATCGAGCAGATCCAGGCGGTCCCCAACATCGAGGTCCACCTGGAGACGCGGGTGACCGGCGGCAAGGGCGACGGGCACCTGCAGCACCTGACCCTGTCGAGCGGGGGCCAGGAGCGCGTCGTCGACGCGCAGTGGCTGTTCGTGTTCATCGGCGCGCAGCCGTACACCTCGTGGCTGGACGACACGGTCGAGCGTGACGAGAAGGGGTTCGTGCTCACCGGGCCCGACCTGGTGCAGGGCGGGCAGCGGCCGCGCAACTGGACGCTGCGCCGCCAGCCCTACTTCCTGGAGACGAACGTGCCGGGGGTGCTCGCGGCCGGTGACGTGCGCGCCGAGTCGATCAAGAGGGTGGCCTCCGCCGTCGGGGAGGGCGCGATGGCCGTCGCGCTCGTACACCGCTATTTGGAGAAGCAGTGACAGACACAGTCGACATCGACGAACTGCGCAAGCTCTTCCTGTTCGAGCGGCTGACCGACGAGCAGCTCACCAAGCTCGCCACCAGCGGCCGGATGACGACCGCCGAGCAGGACGAGGACGTCGTGTGCCAGGGCGAGCCGGCCGACTGCTTCGTGGTGCTGATGGAGGGCGAGGTGCAGATGATCTCCGAGACCGTCAGCGCCGGCACCGTCGCCATGCCCCGCACCTCGCAGCCCGGCGTCTACGGCGGCGCCACCTCCGCCTACCTGGGCGACCGGGCGCCGCAGACCTACCAGCACACGCTGCGGGCCACCGCGCCGTCGCGGCTGTTCGTGCTCCCGGCCAAGAAGTTCGCCTACATCGTGACCGAGTGGTTCCCGATGGCGATGCACCTGCTCGACGGGCTGCAGTCCGGCGGGCGCATGCAGCGGGAGATGATCGACAGGCGGCAGCGGCTCACCGCGCTCGGCACCATCACGGCCGGGCTCACCCACGAGCTGAACAACCCGGCGGCGGCCGCGGTCCGCGCGGTGAGCGAGCTGCGCTCACTGGTCAGGTCGTCGCGGGTGGAGCTGGCCCAGCTCGCCGAGAACGGCATCCCGCCCGAGCGGCTGCGCGCGCTCATCGAGATGCAGGAGGCGTGCATGGAGGCGGTCGGCAAGCTGCCCTCCCGCAGCCCGCTGGAGATCTCCGACGCCGAGGACGAGCTGGGCGACGCGCTGGACGAGCTCGGCGTCGAGGACGCGTGGGACCTGGCTCCCGCCCTGGTCAGCGCCGGGTTCGGCACCGAGCACCTCGACAAGGTGCGGCGCGAGGCCGGCGCGGAGCACGCGCCGGCGGCGCTGCGCTGGCTGTCGGAGGCGGTGGAGATCTCGCAGATGCTCAACGAGGTCACCGAGGCCACCGAGCGGATCACCACGCTGATCCGCTCGGCCAAGGAGTACTCCCAGATGGACCGGGCCCCGTTCCAGGTGCTCGACCTGCACGGCCTGCTCGACAGCACGATCGCGATCTTCCGCGGCAAGCTGCCGCCGGGCATCACCGTGGTCACCGACTACGACCGGACGCTGCCGCCGGTGCCCTGCTACGGCGGCGAGCTCAACCAGGTGTGGACCAACCTGATCCACAACGCCCTCGACGCCATGGACGACGAGGGCACGCTGACCATCCGCACCGCGTACGACGAGGACGAGGCGATCGTGGAGATCGGCGACACCGGCCACGGCGTGCCGGAGGAGATCAAGGATCGGATCTTCGAGCCGTTCTTCACCACCAAGTCCGTCGGCCAGGGCACCGGGCTGGGGCTCGACATCTCGTACCGGATCGTGGCGGGGCGGCACGGCGGCGAGATCAAGGTGCGCTCGGTGCCGGGCGAGACCTGGTTCGAGGTGCGGCTGCCGCTGCGTGAGGCTAACGGGGGTCGATCACCATCCGCATGAGCCGGGGCACGATCTGATCCGCGGCGACGCGGAAGCCGTCGTGCTCGAACTCGTTGGTCACCCACACGCGCAGGTTGCCGACCCTCCCGGCGGTCTCCAGCGACAGCCCGGCGTCCACGAACATGTCGTCGTGGTAGACGACGGCGGCGACCGGCACCTCGTTGGCGGCCAGCCGGTCCAGGTCGTAGAGCGGCGGCCAGTCGTCGGCGGCGGCGAGCAGCTCGGCGGCGCCCTTGAACGGCCGCAGGGACCGGATCGCGTCGAACATCCAGGGATAGACCATCTCGCCGGTGAACATGCCGAACGTGCCGAAGTCGGCGGGGAACAACCGCTCGGCCGCCCAGCGGGTGGCGGCGCCCTGGGCGTAGATGATCTCCTGCAGCACGGCGTAGAGCGGGTTGCCGACGAACCCGGTCTCCGTCATGACCTCGTACAGGAACGGGTCGGCGAGCCGGTCGCCGTCCCAGGCCTCCGCGAGCTGCCAGTGGAGGCGCTCCGAGCCGTCGCCCATGCCGAGCTTCATGCCGAGGGTACGGAAGCGCTCCACGGTCAGCCGGTCGCCGTCGGGCAGCAGCACCTCTTCCCCGGCCAGGTGCTCGGCGACGCGCCGGGCCGCGGCCTCGTCCCCGGGATAGCGGAGGTGGTGGCGGCGGACCTTGGCGCGGACCCGCTCGTAGGTGCGGGCGTAGACGTCGTCGGCGGTGGCGTCGAGGCCGGGCAGCCCGCCGGTGACGTGGCACGCCCTGAGCCCTTCCGGCGCCCTGGACAGGTAGGTGAGGGTGATGAAGCCGCCGTAGCTCTGCCCCCACGTCTCCCACTTCTCGACGCCGAGCGCCTTCCTGATGTGCTCGCAGTCGTCCACGATCGCGTCGGCGCGGAAGTGCCGCAGGTAACCCGCCAGTTCCTCGTCCGTGCCGACGGGCGAGACCGGGGTGCTGCGGCCGGTGCCGCGCTGGTCGAGCAGGAGCACGCGGTGGGTGCGCAGCAGCGGCCGCCAGTGACCGGGGCCGGTGGGCCTGGGCGAGCTGCCGCCGGGGCCGCCCTGGAGGAACAGCGCCCACGGCAGGTCGCCGGTGACGGCCGGGTCGCGGATCTCCCGGGCGAACACCTGGATGGTCCGGCCGCCGGGGTCGGCGTGGTCGAGGGGGACGGTGAACACGTGGTCGGCGACCGTGATGCCGGGCATGGTGACTTTCACGCTTGGATGGTCTCACCTCTGAAGGAAGGAACCCCATGTCGATCGAGGAGTGGTCCCGGCAGGCGCTGCCCGCGATGCTGGACGACATCAGGGCGCTGGTCGAGCTGGAGACCCCCAGCCACGACAAGCCCGCGCTCGTCCGCGGGCTGCGCGCCGTCCGCGAGCTGACCGCCGAGCGACTCGGCCCGCCCGCGGGCGAGACCCTGCACGACGGCGGACAGTACGGGGACGTGCTGGAGCTGCGGTACGCGGGCACCGCGCCGGGTGAGGTGCTGCTGCTCGGCCACTACGACACGGTGTGGCCCGCGGGCACGCTGGCGGCCTGGCCGTTCGCGATCGAGGACGGGCGGATGACCGGGCCCGGCGTGTTCGACATGAAGACGGGGCTGGTGCAGGCGATCTGGGCGGTGCGCGGGCTGCGTGAGCTGGGGCTGCCGCATCCGGGCGTGCGGTTCCTGTTCAACGGTGACGAGGAGATCGGCAGCCTGGCGTCACGGCCGCGCATCGAGGCCGCGAGCGAGGGGATGCTGGCCACCCTCGTGTTCGAGGCGTCGCTGCGGGGCGCGCTGAAGACGTCGCGCAAGGGGGTGGGCCTGTTCGACGTGACGGTGACCGGTGTGGAGGCGCACGCCGGGCTCGACCCGGCGGCGGGCGCGAGCGCCATCCACGCGCTGGCCGAGCTGGTCACCCGCATCGCCGCCGGGGCCGCGCCTGAACGTGGCACGACCGTGAACGTCGGCCTGATCAGCGGCGGCTCCGGCCGCAACGTGGCCGCCGGCCTGGCGACGTGCGGGGTGGACGTACGGGTGAGCGACTTCGCGGAGATGGCCAGGGTCGACGAGCTGTTCGCCGGCCTCGACGCCGCGGACCCGCGCGTGACGGTGTCGGTGACCGGCGGCTGGAACCGGCCGCCGATGACGCCGAACCCGCCGTCGCAGCGCCTGTTCAAGGAGGCCCAGGCGGTGGCCGCCGGGCAGGGCTGGACGCTGGAGGAGGCCGCGGTGGGCGGCGCCAGCGACGGCAACTTCGTCTCCGGGCTGGGCCGGCCGGTGCTCGACGGCATCGGCGCGGTCGGCGACGGCGCGCACGCCCGGCACGAGCACGTCCTCGTCGGCCACATCCCGGAACGCACCGCCCTGACGATCGGACTCCTCACCGCCCTGGCCTGAGGCGGCCCGCTCCGCCGTGGCGGAGCGGGCGCCCTTCTCAGTTGTGGCGCTCGCCGAGCAGGACCGGCAGGCTGCGCGTGCTGTTGCCGAGCACGGATCCGAGCGGGCGGGTGCCCGCGTCGGGCCCGGCGAGCCGCATGTCCGGGAAGGCCTCGAACAGCGCGGCCAGCGCCACCTCGCCCTCCAGCCTGGCCAGCGGCGCCCCCAGGCAGAAGTGCCGGCCGTGCCCGAACGACAGGTGACCGGGCTGCTCCGCCACCGCGTCGAACCGGCAGGCCCGCGCCCCGTACCGCTCCGGGTCGCGGCCGGCCGAGGCGAAGCAGGCGACCACCGCCTCCCCCTTGCGCACCCGTACCCCCTCGATCTCCAGGTCGCGGACCGCGTACCGCATCGGGAAGTGCGCGATCGGCGAGTCCCACCGCATGGTCTCCTCCACCACGGCGCTCCACGCCAGCTCGCCCCCGAGCGCGAGGGCGAGCTGGGCGGGCTCGCGCAGCAGGGCGCGGGCGCCGTTGGTGAGCAGGTTGACGGTCGTCACGTGCCCGGCGATGAACACCAGCTCGACCGTGTCCAGCAGCTCCTTCCCGGTCAGCTCGCCCTCCTGGACGAGCGCGCTGATCAGGCCGGGCCCCGGCGTGCGGCGCAGGCCCTCGATGATCTCGGCGACCATCCCGTACAGGACCTTCCTCGCCTCGGTGACGTCCACCGGCGTGTCGCCGACGCCGGCGGCCACGTCGGTCAGCTCGTGCACCCGGGCCCGCATGGCCGGCGGGATGCCCATCAGCTCGGTGATGACGTCCCTGGGTATCGGGTAGGCGAACTGCTCGCGCAGGTCCACCGGCCCCGGCGGCAGCGTGGCCAGGTGGTCCACCCTCTCCGCGGCCAGCCTGGCCACCCACGGCCGCAGCTCCTCGACCCGGCGGGCGTTGAAGACGCGGGCCATCGGGCCGCGCAGCCGCCGGTGCTCCTCCCCCTCGGCGTTCAGCATGGACGTGTCGAAGGTGATCCGGCGCACCGCGGTGCCGTCGCGGACGGCGGCCCGGCCTTCCGGATCCCAGTAGGCGATGTCCCTGGACAGGTCCGGGTGGGCGAGGACCGCGGCCAGGGTCGCGTGCCGGGTGGCGGCCCAGGCGCGCACGCCCTCCATCTCCACCCGGACCAGCGGCCCCAGCTCCCGCAGCCGCTCGCAGTCCGCGTGCACGTCGAGGGTGGCCGGGTCGAGCACGAACTCGACCCCGGCGCCCGTATCGGCGCCCGTATCGGCGTCCGTCGTGGCGTCCACGGCTCAGCCCACCCCTTCCCGCGTGACGGCGAGCGTGGCCGTGTCGAGCCACGGCTCGCGCCCCAGGTAGAGGTCGCGGACCAGCTCGCCGGCGGCGGGCGCGTTGCACAGCCCGTGCCCGGAGAACCCGGCCGCGTACAGGAACGCGGGCGGCCCCGGCCGGTGGCCGATGAACGCGGTCCTGTCCGGGCTGGCGTCGCGCGCGCCGGTGACCGCCGTGTGCAGCCGGACCCCGCTCAGGCTCGGGTACGTGACCGCGAGCTGGGCGGCGACCCCGGCGCGCCAGGCGGCCCTGTCGTTGTCCGGGTAGCCCATGCCGATCAGCAGCCGGTCGCCGCGCAGCCGCACCAGCAGCCGGCTGGCGGCGTCCAGGGTGATCGGGAGCTCGGGCAGCGCTTCCAGCGGGTCGGTGACCAGCAGCTCCTGGGTGACCGGCTCGGGCAGCGGCAGATCGACCCCGGCCGACCTGGCCAGCGGCGCCGACCAGGCGCCGGCGGCGCACACCACGGCGTCGGCCGTGATCGTGCCGCCGGGCGTCTCGACCCGGCCGTCGTGGACCGCGAGCGCCGGGCAGCCGGTGCGGATGCGCACCCCGGCCATCCTGGCGCCCTGCGCGTAGCCGTCGACGATGGCCGCGGTGTCGGACACGTACGCCTGCGGCGACCAGGCGGCGGCCAGCAGCGGCAGGTCACCGCCGATCAGCGGGTTGAGCCGCCTGGCCCGGCGGGCGTCGATCAGCTCGACGTCCACCCCAACGGCCCGCTGCGCGGGCAGGTCGGCCTCGAACGCCGCCACCTGGTCCGCGTCGGTGAACAGCACGAGGTAGCCGACCTGGCGCATCGGCAGCCGGGCGCCGGGCCGCGTGGCGAAGTCGCGGTAGGCGTCCAGGCTCCGCACGGCCAGCGCGGAGCTGACCGGGTCGCCGGCGAAGTAGGCCCGCAGCACGTCGGCCGTGGCGCGTGACGCGCCGGAGCCGAGCGTGCCGCGCTCCAGCAGCACGGTGCCGACGCCGGCCTCGGCCAGGTGGTAGGCGACGGACAGGCCGATCACGCCGCCGCCGACGACCACGACCCGGCCGCTCATTCGAGCGACCCCTTGCGGCGCAGGTGGTCGCCGAGCTGCCACGGGAACAGCTGCAGGTTCCAGCTGCCCAGGCAGTTGACGTACAGGGCCAGGTGCGCCATGAGCGCGGCGAAGTCGTCGCGGTTGTCGATCCGGTCCAGCCCGGCGAGCGCCCTCGTGGTGAAGTCGTGGAGCTTGCCGAGCCCGCAGTAGCCGAGGAACTCGGCGGGGGTGGCGGCCAGCAGCTGCGCCATGTGGCGCAGCGACTCCAGAGGCATCTCCTCGTACGCGGCCCGGACCAGCCCGGTGAAGCAGGAGTAGCCGAGCGGCCGGGTCTCGCCGTTGACGAACACCAGCGTGGTGAGCACCGTCTCGAAGCTGCCCGCGCAGGACGGGATGCGGCCCTCGTGCATGTCGGCCAGGTCGTCGGGCGGGCTCAGCCAGATGCGCTCGGTCTCGGCGTGCACGTCGCCGATGAGGGCGTCGATCTGCGGGTCGGTGACGCTCAGCCGGGTCAGGCGGTGGCCGCCCGGCTCGCCGGCCCGCCGGACCTCGGCGATGACGACCTTCTTGGTCCGGTAGACCGACTCCCAGATCTCGTGCCCCGACTCGACCAGCGTGTCGAGGTGCTCCGGGAGCACCTGGCCGATGGGTACGGCGGGCATCGGCTCGGTCAGCTCGCCGTACTTGATGCCGAGGTGCTGCAGCCGGGAGGCGAACAGCGTGCCGTCGGGCGCCTCGCGACGGTCCACCTTGTGCGTGCCCTGCACGTGCAGCAGGCCGTGGACCGGGGCGACGTGGTAGAGGTGATGGCCTGCCACCAGGGCATGCCCCTGCAGGCTCCGGTACGGCAACGCGTCCCACACGCTCTGGGCCAGGACGGCGTTCCGTTCGTCCAGTTCGGCGATCACGGCGGTGCCCAGCGTGGGCCAGCCGATTTCTACTCGTCTAGTCACAATCTGTGACTCTATCAGCACATATTGTGATATTGAGGGATGGCCCCCACCCGTCCACGCACGTGACAATCGCGACCTCCGGTGAGACGGTCGGAAACAGATCGGCTGCCGTTTCGGAGGGGTTGGACGTGGTCCCTGGTTACCGCGATGTACGCCAGCTTGACAGCGGGCGCACCGGCCGGGTCTTCCTGGCCACGTACCAGGAGACCGGCGCGTACGTCGCGATCAAGTACCTCAACGCGACCCTGCGCAGGGACGACGACTTCATGACCCGCTACCGGCAGGACGCGGCCGAGCTGGTGGAGATCGACCACCCGCACGTGGTCAGGGTGTACGAGTACGTCGAGACGCCCAGGCGGGCCGCGGTCGTGATGGAGCTCGTCGACGGGGTGTCGCTGCGGGAGATCCTCAGGGAGAACGTCCGGGTCAGCCCGGAGGCGGCGCTCGTCGTGGTCAAGAGCACGCTGGAGGCGCTGGCGGCCGCGCACGGGCGCGGCGTGGCCCACCGCGACGTGCGGCCGGAGAACCTGCTCGTGCAGGCCGACGGGACGGCGAAGCTCTCCGGCTTCGGCATCGTGACGCACGCCGAGGAGCCCGGCGTGCCCGCCGGCAGCCCGCCGTACATGGCTCCCGAGCTGTGGACACGGGGCGAGGCGGGCCCGCTCGCCGACCTGTACGCGGCGGCGTGCGTGCTGTTCGAGGCCGTCAGAGGGCGCGCGCCGTACCGCGGCGAGGACCTGGCGGCCCTGCGCGACAAGCACCTGGTGGAGCCGCCGCCGCTGGAGGTGGTGCCGGACGCGCTGCGCGGGCTGCTGCGGCACGGGCTGGCCAAGGCCCCCGCTCTCCGGTACGCGTCCGCCGTGGAGTTCCTGGCCGAGCTGGAGCGCGACGCGGTCGCCGGCTACGGGACGGAGTGGGAGCAGCGGGGCCGCCGCCATCTGGCCGAGCCGGCGACCGCGCTCGCGCTGCGCTTCCCGCTGGCCAGGACCGAGCGCGAGCCCGCCCCCAGGGCCGCCGTCCCGCGTCCGCTGCCCGCGCTGCCGCCCTATCTGTGGCTGGCGGTGGCGACCGTGGTGGCGGTGGCGATCTCGCTGCTGGCGTCCGGCGGGACGTTACCCCCGGGGCCGGCCACGGCGCTGATGCCCCCGGAGACCACCGCGGACGTCCCCCCGCCCGCCACGGAACCGCCGCCGGACCCCTCCGGCACGACGTCCCCCGGCCCGCCGTCGGCGGACCCCTCCGGCACGGCGTCCCCCGGCCCGTCCGCCTCCGGCCCGGATCGGAGTGCCTCCGACCAGCGCCCCACCGGCCCTCCTCCCTCGGACAGCCCGGGCCGGCCGCGCCCCGATCCGACCACGCGGCCCAGCGTCGCCCCCACGACGTCCAGAGCCCCCGCCTCCCCGCCGCCCCGCGGGAGCACCGCCGTGACGGGGATCGGCATCCTGTCCTGGGACGGTTCCACGGGCTCGGTCCGGGTCACCGCCGACGGTCCGGGCAGCGTCCGGCTGCGGCTGTCGTACCTGCGGCGCGACGACGGCGGCGTGTCGCGCGAGGTCGCCGGCGAGAGCCGCACCCTGTCCGGCGGCACCGACTACACCAGCCGGGCCCGCCGCGACCTCGGCCAGGTGGCGTGCGGCCACCGCGCCCACCTGACCCTGGTGGCGATGACGGAACCCGCGGCGGCGAACGGGCCGCAGATCAGCGAGGTGGCCGTGGACGGCCCCGCCTGCGCCTCGCCCTCCCAGCCCACCCCCACACCGGACGGCCAGGCGGCCCTGCGCCCCGTCAGGCCTCCTGCGGGAGCCAGCCCGGGGTGATGAAGAGACCGGTGGCCTCCACCAGGACGGTTCCGTCGGGGAGGGCGATGCGGCCCTCCGCCCAGGACTTGCGGCCCTCCGACCGGGTGTACTCCGCCGTCGCCACGACGAGGACCCCCAGCGGGACGGGAGCGCGGTAGCTCATGGTGAGCGAGGCGGTCAGTCCGACGCGTCCGGCCACGCCGACCGCCGTGCCCAGCAGGTGGTCGAGGACCATCGCGCTGACCCCGCCGTGCACCAGCCCCGGCGGGCCCTCGTGCAGCGGCCGGAAGACCTGCTCGGCGCGGACCCCGCCGCCGGGCGGGTACTCGACCTCGACCGGGGGCGCGAACGGGTTGGCGGCTCCGACGGCGGCGTTGCCCAGGAGCCACCGGGGCTCGCCGAACTCCACCGGGGGCCGCCGGGCGGCGTCGAGGCGGGCGGTGAGGGCGCGCAGTTCCTCGGTGACAGCGGCCAGTTCGTCGTCGTCGGCACCGGTCGCGAGCACGGCGTCCATCAACTCACGGGTCTGTGCGGCCAGGGCGAGGAGCGCCGCGTGGGTGGCTTCGGACGTCACGTCGATCGACATGGGACATCATCTTAGAACGAATTCTACCGAATTTCATTCTAGAGCCGGGGAACGGTCCATGAGATCCGTCACGCTCCGCACGATCACGACGGCGTAACGAAGTAGTCACGCCGGAGTCAGTAGATCTTTTGGGATTAAATCCTCTTTGGGGCGTTCCATCCGGAAGACTGCTGACCTGCCGGTTGAAGCAGAGGATCTCGTGACGATTTCTTGACGCAGGCTTGACCTGGCCATCCGTGACGGTAGCCTCCTTCATCACGGATGACTACTGGTATCCGGTTTCGACACAAGTGTCCCGGGGTTCCCCGCTGTACCCCTGGTCGCTCGGACGTAACCGGTCTCCTGGAAGGATTGGCCCCCGCACTTCCATGACCCCAGAGATGCGGAAGTTCATCGAGCTTCTCGAGAGCCAGCTCGGCTACTCGGAGAAGTCCGGTGCGTACACCAAGTTCGGCAACTGGTACGGCGAGAACATCGAGTTCGACGCCGACTACAGCTCCGCCCCGTGGTGCGACATGTTCCTGGGCTGGGCTGCGACCAAGCTCGGGTACGAGGAGTGGATGGGCCAGTTCGCCTGGACCGTGGCGCACGCCAAGTGGTTCAGGAAGCAGGACGCCTGGGGCACCAAGCCGGAGCCGGGCGCGTTCGTCTTCTTCGACTGGGGCGGCTCCGACAGCATCGCCCGGATCGACCACGTCGGCGTGGTGACCAAGGTCGCGGGCGGCCGCATCCACACCATCGAGGGCAACATCGACGGCGGGGTGGCCAAGCGCAAGGTGCGTGACACCGGCAAGGTCGTCGGCTACGGGTACCCGTGGAAAATCAAGGAGCGGCTGGACGCCGAGGCGGCCCAGAAGGCGGCGGACGAGGCCGCGGCCATGGAGGCCAAGGCCGGGGTCGGCACACAGGACGGCAGCGGGCTCGCCATCGTGGTCCCGCACGTCGAGCTGGACGGACAGCAGAAGGTCCCGTCGGCCACCCGCCCCGAGAAGGAACAGAAGAAGAAGGACGCGACCCCGCCGAAGGCCGGGAAGTCCGACACCGGGAAGGCCGAGCCCGCCCCCGAGGCCGTCCCCGGCGCCGCCGACTCTCCCGCGCCGAAGTCCGGCAAGCACGCCAAGCCCACCACGGCCGACACCAGCGCCGTCACCACCGGCCCGCTGCCCGTCATCACGGACGCCTCCGCCACCTCCCCGTCCGTCACGGTCGACTCCCCCGCGCTGCTCACCTCCGCGCTGGTGGCCGCCCTCGCCGTGCTGGCGGTGGCCAAGGCCAAGACGTTGCGGCTGCGGCCCGCCCCGGCCGGAGCGGCGGTCGCGCAGGACTCCGCGTCCCGCTCCCACCGCCGCCGCAAGTCACGCAAGCAGGCCCGTACCGCGTCCTCTCGCCCGCTGCAGGAGCCGATGGAGCTGGAGGCGCCACGGCCGCTGGTCGACGTCGCGGAGCCGGTCACCGCGCTCAGGTCCCTGCGGGCGCTGTTCCCCCACGAACCGATCGTCATCCCGGAGGCGACCAGCGAGTTCGACGCCTTCTCCCGCCCGCGCCGGCCCGCCCCCGCGCCCGAGCGGCCGATCACGCTCGTCTGGGAGGACGACGGCTCGACCCGCCGGCTCATCACCGACACGGGGCCGATCGAGATCCCGCGCGAGCCGGGGCTGTACGAGCTGCCCGACCCCTACAGCGCCTTCCACCTCCTGGGCGGCGCGTCCGGACCGTTCCCGATCCGCGAGGAGCCGGTCCTCCCGCTCGCCTCCGCCAACCGCGGGGAGCCGGTCCTCCCCCTCGCTGCCCCCGACCGCGGGGAGCCAGTACTCCCGCTCGCCTCCGCCGACGCCCACCCCGGCCGCCGCCGCCGCGACCACCCGGCCGCACCGTCCCGCGTCCGCCCGGAGGAGCGTCCCACGGCGGACACACCCCTGCGCGGCCGCCGCCACCGGCAGTCCGTCGACATCCAGCGCCTGGAGCCGTTCGTCCCGGACGCCCCGCTCCGCGGCCGCCGCCACCGCCCGCACGACCCGGCTCACGGCACCCAGCACGCCCGCACCCACGCAGCGTCCCAGAATGCCCCGTACGAGCCCGCAGGCCCGATCTCCACACGGACGTACGAGCCCGCCCTGACCGGCACCCCACGCTCAGCCGACCGCGCGCCCGCCGCCCGGGACATCCGCGGCACCGCCGAGGGTCGCAGAGGCCCCCGCCGAGGCCGCCACCGCGCCTGACCCCCGGCGCCCTCGTCCGGACGCGCCTTCCGCGGGCCACGGCCGCCCGGCCGTCGATCATTTTCCCCCTTCCGCACCGACCCGTCAGCCGTTAATCTAAAGAACGTTAGAAAACGAGAGGAGCCCCTCATGTCCTACCCAGACGCGCGCTACCTCGACGAGAACGGCGAGGCCAGCGGACGGCTGCGACGCACCACCCAGGGCCCGGACCTGGTGATCGGCAAGGACCCCGGAACGCAGGTGCACTACCTGGGCACCGGCGAGTCCACCAACGGCGCGTTCGGCCTGTACCGGTGGGAGATGGGCCCGCGCCCCGGCGGCGCGCAGCCGCACTTCCACCGCAGCATCACCGAGTCGTTCTACGTCCTGTCCGGATCGGTGCGGCTCTACAACGGCAAGGAATGGGTCGACGGAAACACCGGCGACTTCCTGTTCGTCCCCGAGGGCGGCATCCACGGCTTCAGGAACGAGTCGGGCGAGCCCGCGTCGATGCTGATCCTCTTCACCCCCGGCGCCCCGCGCGAGGCGTACTTCGAGGCACTGGCCGCCATCGCCGCCGAGGAGCGGCAGCTCAGCCCCGAGGAGTGGACCGAGCTGTACCGCCGCCACGACCAGTACATGGTCTGATGTTCCCCGAGGAGCCCGTCTACCAGCAGCTCGCCCGCATCGGCAAGGCGCTGGCGAGCCCGGTGCGGCTGCGCCTGCTCGACGTGCTGGACCAGCAGGAGCGCACCGTCGAGGAGCTGGCGCGGGAGGCGGGCGTCCCGCTGAAGAACACCTCCGCCCAGCTCCAGCAGTTGCGCGCCGCCCAGCTGGTGACCGCCAGGAAGGAGGGCACCCGGGTCTACTACCGGCTGGCCGACGAGCGGGTGTCGCGGTTCCTGGGCGCGTTCCAGGGGTTCGCCCAGGACCGGCTGGCCGACCTGCGGGACGCGGTGGCCGACCTGCTGGGCTCGTACGAGACGGTGACGGCGGACGAGCTGGCCGCCAGGCTGGCGGACCCGGCGACTCTCGTGCTCGACGTGCGCTCGCCCGGCGCCTTCGCCGCCGGTCACGTGCCGGGCGCGGTGTCGGTGCCGCTGCGCGAGCTGGAGGAGCGCCTGGGCGAGCTGCCCGGCGGCAAGGAGATCATCGCCTACTGCGGCGGCCCCTACTGCGTGGTGTCGCCGCGCGCGGTCGAGCTGCTGCGCGGGCACGGCTTCCGGGCCCGGCCGCTGGAGGGCGGGCTCACCGCGTGGCGGCGGTCGGGACGGGCCGTGCGGGGACTTTAGTCCTGCCCGCCACGGCCTTTGGGCCCGTCCCTTTCCCGCCGGGGGACAGTACCGTGAGGCGGCGGAGGTGGTGGCGGAGTGACCTGGTGGGCGGTGGTGCGCTTCCTGCACGTGCTCTCGGCCGCGCTGTGGGTCGGCGGGCAGCTCACGGTCTCGCTGGTGGTGCTGCCGCTGGCCCGCCGCATCCTGGACGAGGAGCGGCGCGGCCAGGTGATGAACGCGGTCGGGCGGCGGTTCGGCATGTTCACCGGCGCGGTGTTCCTGCCCCTGCAGATCGGCACCGGCGTGGCCATCGCCTGGCACAAGGGCGTCACCTGGGAGTCGCTCGCCGAGCCCGGCTACGGCCGGATCCTGGCCGCCAAGCTGGCGTTGTTCGCCGCGGTCATGGCGGCGGCGGCCCTGCACGGCTGGGCCACCGGCGCCGGACGGCGCGGTTTCGCCCGCGCCATGGCGGTGACGTCGCTGGTCGGGTCCGTCGGCGTGATCCTGCTGGCCACCGCCCTGCCCGCGACCTAGACCCTCAGATCAGCCCCAGCGCGAGCATCGCGTCCGCCACCCGGCGGAACCCGTCGATGTTGGCGCCGGCCACGTAGTTGCCGGGCATCCCGTACTCGTCGGCGGTCTCGAGGCAGCGGTCGTGGATGTCGCTCATGATCTCCTGCAGCCGGTGCTCGGTGGACTCGAAGCTCCACGAGTCGCGGCTGGCGTTCTGCTGCATCTCCAGGGCGCTGGTGGCGACGCCGCCGGCGTTGGCGGCCTTGCCCGGCCCGAAGGCGACGCCCGCCTCCAGGAACACCTTGATGCCCTCGGGCGTCGTCGGCATGTTGGCGCCCTCGCCCACCGCGACGCAGCCGTTCTCGACCATGACGGCGGCATCGCGGCCGGTGATCTCGTTCTGCGTGGCGGACGGCATCGCCACCTCGCACGGCACGTCCCACACGCTGCCGCCCGGCACGAACGTCACGTGGTCGCCGCGGCGCGCCGCGTACGCCTCCAGCCGGCCGCGCTCCACCTGCTTGACCTGCTTGAGCAGGTCGAGGTCGATGCCCTTCTCGTCCACGACGTAACCGGAGGAGTCGGAGCAGGCCACCACCACGCCGCCGAGCTGCTCGACCTTCTCGATCGTGTAGACGGCGACGTTGCCGGCGCCGGACACCACGACCCGCTTGCCGTCGAAGGACGTGCCGCGCGACTTGAGCATCTCCTCCACGAAGAACGCGCACCCGTAGCCGGTGGCCTCGGTGCGTACCTGCGCTCCCCCGTACACCAGGCCCTTGCCCGTGATCACGCCGGACTCGTAGCGGTTGGTGATGCGCTTGTACTGGCCGAACAGGAAGCCGATCTCGCGTCCGCCGACGCCGATGTCGCCCGCGGGCACGTCGGTGTACTCGCCGATGTGCCGGTAGAGCTCGGTCATGAAGCTCTGGCAGAACCGCATTACCTCACGGTCCGAGCGCCCCTTCGGGTCGAAGTCGGAGCCGCCCTTGCCGCCGCCGATGGGCAGGCCGGTGAGGCTGTTCTTGAAGATCTGCTCGAACCCGAGGAACTTCACGATGCCGAGGTAGACCGACGGGTGGAAACGCAGACCACCCTTGTACGGGCCCAGCGCGCTGTTGAACTCGACCCGGAAGCCGCGGTTGATGTGGACCTCGCCGCGGTCGTCCTCCCACGGCACGCGGAAGATGATCTGCCGCTCGGGCTCGCAGATGCGCTCGATGATCTTCGACTCGGCGTACTCGGGGTGCTTGCCGAGAACCGGGCCGACGCTCTCCAGCACCTCCCGCACCGCCTGGTGGAACTCGATCTCCCCCGGGTTACGGCGCAGGACGTTGTCATAGATCGACGACAGTTTCTCGTGCAACACGGACTCTCCCAGCTTATGTGCGATACGCGTCCTCACCTTACGAGGAAGCCTCCTGTGAGTCGTACGCGCCCCCCGCAGTGACCTGCGACTACCCGGCACGACCGGTAAGAATCCAGGTCAGGCCCCCGCGCCTACCCTGGGCCGGTCGGCCCGCACCGGCGGCGCGGGCTCCTCCTCGTGCCCCTCCACCGAAAGGTTGGGCAGCAGCCGGTCCAGCCAGCGCGGGCACCACCAGTTGGCCCGCCCCAGCAGCACCATGGTCGCCGGCACCAGGAATCCTCTGATCAGCGTGGCGTCCACGGCGATCGCCACCGCCAGGCCGACGCCGAACGTCTTCACCATCGAGTCGGGGTACGCGATGAACGCGGTGAACACCGCCACCATGATCAGCGCCGCCGACGTGATGACCCGCCCGGTCGACCCCAGCCCCTCGGCCACCGCCCTGGCGTTGTCGCCGTGCTTCAGGTACGCCTGCCGGACCGCCGTCAGCAGGAAGACCTCGTAGTCCATCGACAGCCCGAACAGCACCGCGAACAGCATCAGCGGCACGTAACTCTCGATCGGCACCGAGAAGAACAGCGCCTGCACGTACGACGCGTTCACGGGCGGGTCCATGCCCACCAGCCCGCTGCCCACGCCGAAGGAGAACACCGCAGCCAGCGCGCCGAAGGCGGCCCCGAGCGAGATGAGGTTCATCAGCGCCGCCTTGATCGCCACCACCGGCGCCCGGAACGCCAGCAGCAACAGCAGGGCGCTGAGCAGCACGACGACGCCGATGACGAGCGGGGTGCGCTCGGTCAGCCGGTCGGCGGCGTCGGTGAGCGCGGCGACCTCACCTCCCACGTGCACCTCCAGCCCGTCGCCGTCGAACGTCCTGATCTCGCGTACGAGGTCGGCGGCGCGCGGGTCGCTGGGCGGGTAGTCGGGGATGACCTGGATCATGGCCGCCCGCCCGGCGTCGTTCAGCTTGGGCTCGGCCACGTGGGCGACGCCGCCGAGGTCCCCGATCCGGTCGGCGAGCCGCTCGGCGGCGGCCTCCGTGACCTCGCCCCGCCCGCTCGCCACCACGGTCAACGGCCCGGTGCTGCCGGGCCCGAACCCGACCGACATCAGCTCGTACGCCCGCCGCGGCTCCGACCCGTGCGCGCCGTACCCGTCGTCGAGCGTCCCGAGCTTGAGCGAGAGTGCGGGCGCGGCGAGCGCGGCCAGCACGAGCACGCTGCCGACGAGCACCCGCCACGGCCGCCGCGCCACCCACATGCCGAGCGCAGTCCACCCCGACGACTCCGGCCGGCGGCCGAGGAACGGCACCTTCAGCGCGTTCACCCCGTGGCCCAGCAGGCCGAGCTGGGCCGGCACGAGCGTGATCGCGGTGAGCACGGCCATCACGACGGAGATGCCGGTGATCCAGCCGAGCGTGGCCAGCAGCGGGAACCCGGCGAACATGAGCGCGGTGAGCGCGATGACGACCGTGCCGCCCGCGAACACCACCGCCCCGCCCGAACTGGACACCGCCCCGCGCACCGCCTGCTGGACGGGCAGTCCGGAGGCGAGCAGCCGGCGGTAGCGCGACAGCAGGAACAGCGCGTAGTCGATGCCCACGCCGAGGCCGATCATCGTGGCCATGATCCCGGCCTGCTTCGGCACGTCCATGACATGCCCGAGCAGCCCGATCACGCCCAGTCCCGTGGCCACGCTGACCAGCGCGGTGAAGATCGGCACGAGCGCGGCCGTGAGCGTGCCGAACGCGAAGATCAGCACCAGCAGGGCGCAGATCACGCCGATGATCTCACTCGGCCCAGTCTTGATCTCCTTGTCGGCGGGCGTCGAACTGTCGTTCGCGACGACCTCCAGCCCCGCGTCGCGGGCCGGCTCGGCGGCCGCGGAGATCCGCTGCGTGTTCTCGGCCACCTTGCTGCTGTCGTGGCCCTCCAGCCGCACGGTGATGACGCCGATCTGCAGGTTCGAGGCGATGCCGCCCTGCCGGAACGGCGAGTCGGCCTCCTTGACGTGCTCCTGCTCGCGGATGTTCGCGACCGCGTCCTCGACGGCCCCCTTGCGCGGCTCCTCGATGAGCGGCCCGTCCGGGGAGTAGACGATGAGCTGTACGGTGCCGCCGGGCTGGAACCCCGGCCCGAAACCGTCACGCATCAGGTCATGAGCGCGCTGGGCGTCCGTGCCGGGGATGCTCACCTCGGTGCTGACGGGACTGCCCAGCACCAGGCTGCCGCCCATCGCGGCCACGGCCAGCGTCACCCATAAGGCCAGAACGGCCCTCCCGTGCCGGGCGCACCAGCCACCGAGCCAGCCCAGAAAGCGCGCCATCGCGACCCCCAGCCTCGAACGCCCGTCCTGTACGGTCGTACAGCACTACGATAAAGGGCGATAAAAGGGGGAAGGTTGCGCGAACCCGGAAATGAGATGATGACCACAGCCGACGACACCCGCAGCCGCATCCTGGCCGCCGCCCGCGAGCTCTTCGCCGAGCGCGGCTACGCCAACACTTCCCTCGCCGACATCGCCGCCGCCGTGGGCCTGACCAAGACCGCGATCGCGTACCACTTCCACCCCAAGGACAGGCTCGCCGCCGAGCTCATCGCCCCGGCGGCGGAGGACATGATCGCCCTGCTGGGCGCCGACTTCGCGGGCGACCGCCGGGCTTTCGTGACGGCGCTGGCCGGCTTCATGGTGCGGCACCGGGCGGTGATGCGGCTCTTCATGGAGGACCTCGGCACCGCCGACGCCGCCCCTCCCGGCTCGACGGGCGAGGCGGTCAGGACCTTCCGCGACGAGATCTACCTCAAGCTCGTCGGCCCCCGCCCGGACGAGGCCGCGACGGTGCGCGGCTGGGCCGTGCTCGGCGCCCTGCAGTCGGCCGTCGTGCACACCATGGACCTCCCCCAGGACCAGGTCCACGCCACCCTCCTGCGGGCCGCCCTCGCCATCGAAGACCTCTAGTCAGTCGAAGAGCTCGTCGACGGTGGCGACGCTCATCGCGCGGACGAGCCACGTGTCGAGCCGCGCCACCTCGGCGCACCCCTCGATCCGCGCCCGCGCCGCCTCGTTCACGGCCACCCCCCTGCGCTCCAGCAACAGCAGAATCGACCTCGTCTCCCCCCGGACCTGCCCTTCCTCCCGCAACTGCTGGGCGAACTCGGACTGGTAACGGTACGTCCCGGTGGACATCATCTTCCTCCAGAGCTGCCGGGCTGTGGTGTCGCCGAGGCCGACTTCGATGAACTCGGCGAGGAAACCCGCATCATCGACGTCGAGGGTGTCCAGCGCTGGTGCCAGCGCCTCCAGTATGGCATTCACGCTACGTGAGAGGGCGTGCGCGAGCGCGGAGAACACGGCGAGGACCACGTCCTCCGCCGCCACGGCGGGATCGACGACGGCGGGGACGTTGTCGGGGCCCAGGGCGATCGGCCACATGGTCATGGTCGGCATGCCGGGAAGGCCGATCGACTTCGGGCCCCGGGCCCATCGCGCGGTGGACGCGTGCTGACAGATGACGATCAGCACGACCTCGCGCCGGAACTTCGCATGCAGGTAGCTGATGTAGTAGGCCCAGGCGGGAGGCTTCTCGGGGTCCCGCTTCCCCTGTGACTCGATGATGACCAGGTGTTCGCCGAGCTCGGACTTCACCTGGAGCAACGTGTCGACGCGTCGCTCGATCGGCAGGATCTCCGTGAGGTCGGTGTTGACCACCGACAACGAGCTGACTTCGGGGAACGGGATGTCCAGCGCCTTGAGGGTGCGGGAGAAGAGCGAGGGTTCCTCCTGGAAGATGCGGTGGAGGGCCTCGTGCGGCGCCGATGGCATGCGCTCTACGTTACCAGTCGATTACTGTGGGTTGAACGAGGCGGCACCCCCGGGAGTCACGCGAGCCGACGTCACTTCGGCAGGTGGGTGGCGGCGGTGGCCGGGGCTTTCAGCATGGCCTCGCGGACCTGCGCCGGGGGGAGGCCGTGGCGTAGGGCGACGACCGCGGCGGCGCTGACCGCGCCGATCGCCGCGCCGGCGACGGCCGCCGCCGCCACGGGGTCCAGCTCGTCCGGGTACGCGTGGTGGAGCGCGTCGGCCAGGGCGGTCTGGGCGGTGGCCATGCGCTGCAGCAGCCGCGCCTGGACCGCCGGCTCGGTGGCCACGAGCCGGGCGCGGGCGGCGGCCAGGCCGGTCGGGAGGTCCTTCGCGGAGGCGTCGGCGACCATCGCGCCGATCGCCCGGAGCAGCGCGTCACCCGGAGTCTCGCCGGGCCGCCGGTCGCCGAGCGCCGCGACGCCCAGATCCACCCTGGGGACGCTGTTGGCCAGCAGCACGTCCTCCTTGGCCGCGAAGTGCAGGAAGAACGTACGCGTCGAGAGCTGGGCCGCGGCGGCGATCTGCGCGACCGTCGTCCGCTCGTACCCCTTCTCCTCGAACAGCCGGACGGCGGCCTCGACCAGCGCCTCCCGGGTTCGTTCCTTCTTCGCCTCACGCAACCCCATGCCCGCGACTTTACTACATCGCATGTATTGCTACATTGAGTGTATTAATGCATGAGTGCAGCGAAAGGAGCTGTCATGGGCACCCTGGACGGACGGGTCGCGCTCATCACCGGCGCGGGACGCGGGATCGGCAGGCAGGAGGCGCTCTTCTTCGCCTCCGAGGGAGCGAAGGTCGTGGTCAACGACCCGGGCGTGACGCCGGAGGGCACCGGCGGCGACGCGGGCGTGGCCAGGGCTGTGGCCGCCGAGATCAGGGACGCCGGAGGCCAGGCCGTGGCCAGCACCGACGACGTCACCGACTGGGACGGGGCCAGGCGGATGGTCCAGACCGCGGTGGAGACGTTCGGCGATCTGGACGTGGTGGTCAACAACGCCGCCATCCACCGCAGGCGGGCGCTCGTGAACATGACGGAGGACGAGTTCGACGCCGTGCTGGCGGTGCACCTCAAGGGGACGTTCGCGGTCACCAGGTGGGCCGCCCGTCACTGGCGCGACCAGGGGGACACCCGCGACCGCGCGGTGGTCAACACCGTGTCCGCGTCGGGGCTGCTGCTGCCCGGGATCACGCAGGGCAACTACGCCGCGGCCAAGGCCGGCATCGCGGCCCTGACCACCGCCCACGCCGTGGAGCTCGCCCGGTACGGGGTGCGGGTCAACGCCGTGTCCCCGTCCATGGCCCGTACCCGGCTCACCGAGGGCGTCCCCGGGATGTCCGGCCCGCCGGACGTACCCGAAATGTCCGGCCCGCCGGACGGCGCGTTCGACCCGCTCGACCCCGCGCTGACGGCTCACGTCGCGGCCTACCTGGCCACGCCGGGGTGCCCGGTCAACGGGCAGGTGCTGGCGGTACGGGGGACGTCGGTGACAGTCCTGAACGGGTGGAGCGCCGGCGAGAGCGTGACCAAGGACGGCGCGCCCTGGACGGTCGCCGAACTCGGCGAGGCCATGGCGGCGCTTCCCCGGCGGGACCCGCTGGCGGAGGCGGTGGCGATGGTGGGAGGCAGTCTCGGCGACGGCAACCGCGACAAACTGCTGGCCATGGTCGACGCCATGCTCGCCGACCCCCGCTGACCCGGCCCCGGCGAGGAGAGGCCCTGTCAGGGCTCGGTCGAAGGTTCCGGGGTGGGGGTGGGAGTGGGCTCGGTGGGGTCGGGGCCGTCGGGAGGCCGGGCGCCGACCATGATCGAGACGCGGGCGCCGGGTTCGGCGCAGGTGCCAGGGGCGGGGTCCTGGGCGATGGCGACGTTCCACTGGGACTCGTCCTCGACCACCTGCGTGCGTACCACCGGGACGAGGCCGGCGGCGCGGAGGGCCGCGAGCGCGCCGTCACGCGACTGACCGGCCACCGGGGGCACGGGGGCGCCGCGGCGGGCCACGACCAGCGCGACCGGGGTGCCGCCCGAGACCCTGGCGCCCGCCTCCGGGGCCGTGGACAGGACCTGACCGTCCGGTTTCGCGGCGCAGGAGGCGGAGACCTTGCCCACCTTCAGGCCCGCGCCGGTGAGCGCCGCCTCGGCCGCCTCGCGCCGCTCGCCGGTGACCGCGGGCACCTTCACCCCCGCCGACACCTCCAGCGCGACGGCCGAGCCCTTGGAGACGTAAGTGCCGACGGCCGGTCGGGAGGCGAGCACCTGGCCGATCTTCCGCGGTGAGTCGGCCTTGGTGATGTCGCCGGCGGCGAGCCCGGCGCGTTCGAGCGCCCTGACGGCGGCGGCCCGGGAGAGCCCGGCCAGGGCGGGCACGGCGATCTCCACCGGTTTCCGGACGGGCGGCTCCTTCGACGCCGGGGTCCGGTCGTCCTGCGGGCGTTCCTCCGTCGGCGGCCGCTCCTTGGCGGGCTGGTCGTCGGCCGCCTGTCCGGACGGCTCGGCGGTGGGTCCGGAAGTCGGCGTACCGGCCCGTACCCGCATGCCGTCCTCCCTGAACAGCGGCACGAACAGGCTCACCAGCACAGCGGCGGTCACCAGCAGCGCCCCGACCACCGCCAGCCCCGCCTTCCCCAGCGCCCACCGCGGCGACCCGGGCCCGCCCGTCCCCACCCGCGAACCACCCTCACGCCCCGGCGGCCCGGCCGTGTACGGCCCGCCCGTCCCCACGCGCGGCGCAGCCTCGCGCCCCGACGACTCGTTCGAATACGGCCCGGGCGGAGCCGTCCCCGCCCGCAGACCACCCTCGCGCCCCGACGGCCCGCCCGTCCCCACCCGCGGACCAGCCTCGCGCCCCGACGAGTCGGCCGAGTACGGGAGGCCAGGCGGAGCCGTTCCCACCCGCTCGGGCGGGGCGGGCTCGCGTGGCACTCGTTCGACGGGATACCCGGCGGGTGACCCGCGATAGGCGGCCCCGCCCAGCCTCGGCCTCGCCTCCCGCCCAGAACCACCTGCCCCGGCGCCGTCCGCAGCCGGAGGCGATGCGTCGTCTCGGCTCCCTCCTGCCGAAGCCGGGGCACCCGACCCGCCGTCACCTGGTCGGCTGGACGAGGGAGCGGGTGGTTCCGGCAGGTGGTAGTCGTCCGGGGTGCCCGTGGTCTCCGGTTCCGCGAGAGGGACCGGGCGGGAGTCGGCGACCGGCGGGCGGGGCGGGGGGACGGCACGGAGGATGTGCGGCGGAGGCGAGCGCAGCACCTCCGCCGGCACGCCTTCCGACGTACCCAGCAGTTCCAGCAACAAGTCCCGGCTGGTCGGCCGGTTCCTGGCGTCCTTGTCGAGGCACGCCTCCACCAGCGCTCTGAGCGGCCCTTCCAGGCTCCCCAGGTCGGGCGGCGCGGTGAGGATGCGGTGCAGCACCGGCGCCACCGAGTCCTGCCCGAACGGCGCCGTCCCGTTGGCGGCGAAGCAGATGGTGGCGCCCCACGAGAACACGTCCACCGCCCCGGTGACCGCGCTCGCGGTGATCTGCTCGGGAGCCATGTACGCGGGAGTGCCGACGCTCCTGTTGGACAGCGTGGCGGCCGCGTCGAGCGCCCTGGCCAGGCCGAAGTCGATGACCCGCGGCCCGTCGGGCCCGAGGAGCACGTTCTGCGGCTTGAAGTCGCGGTGCACGATGCCCGCGCGGTGGATCGCCGCGATGGCCGTGACGGTGCCGACGGCGAGCCGCTCCAGCCCGCCGCCGCGCCGCGGCCCGGTGAGCATGACCTCGCGGGCCAGCGAGGGCCCGTCGACGTACTCGCTGACGATGTACGGCCTGCCCTCGTCGAACCCGGCGTCCACCACCTGCGCGGTGCAGAACCTGGCCACGTGCTTGGCCAGCTCCACCTCCCGCAGGAACGCCCCGCGCCCGTCGCCCACCGGCCCGTGGAGCAGCTTGACCGCGTAGCTCTCTCCGGCGAGGGTCCCGAGGAACACCACACCCTGGCCGCCCTCGCCCAGACGCCCGGACAGCTCGTAGGGCCCGAGTGTCCGTGGATCCCCCGTCCTGAGCGGCTGCGCCGTTGGCACGGGGCGCCTCCCCTCGCCGCCACCCCACCTACCCTTCCCACTGAAGCAGCCGGTGGCGGAGAGTCAACGGCGGCCGGGCCATCGCCACCTGACCGTGACCGTTCGAGGTCAGGACGACCGGGCGACCTTGCCCGAATACGTCACTTCTTCCTCACCCTGGCGGGTGACCGTGATGACCATCTGGCCACTGTCGCCGATCGGCCGCATCCGGAGCGTTCCCGGATGGCACGCGGTGCCGGCGACGTGCAGCAGCTCGTACACGAGGTCGCCGACGGGCCGCAGGATGCCGGAGCAGTGCAGATCGGCGCCCCACCGCATGCTGGACTCCCCGCCGTCATCGAGCCGGATGTCGACGGGGAACACCCGCCCGGCGCTGGGATGCGTCGCCGAACCGGTCCAGCGCCCCGCCCGGCCCTCACCCTGCGGCCAGAGCACGAACGCGGCCACCGCGCACGCCGCCAGCAGGGCCGCGGCGACGACGGGCCACTTCGCTAATCGCCGCTTGACCGGCCGAGCCTGCCGAACGGGCGCGGCGGTGTCGACGAGCCGCGCGAGCGCCCGGCTCCCGGTGAGCTCGTGCCGGCCGGTCAGAGGCACCCGCCACGCCACGGTGGCCGGCCCGTCGGTGCCCGCGTCATCTGATGGAACGGGCCGCGTGCCACCGGGCGGCACGGGACCGGACGCGGCCCCGAGCGCGGCCATGGCGCCCGAGGTCAGCACGTCGCCGGTGGCGTCCTGGCCGAGCAGGCGCCGCAGCACCTCCTCCGCGTCCGGCCGGTCGCCCGGCTCGGGCGCCAGGCAGGCGTCGACGATCGCCCTGAGCGGCCCGGACAGCGTGCCCAGGGCCGGCTTCCCGTACAGGATGCGCGCCATGACCTCCTGGACCGTCGCCGCCGTGAACGCGTGGCGGCCCGTGGCGGTGAAGGCGACGGTCAGCGCCCACGCGTAGAGGTCGGCGGGCGGCCCCGCGGGCTCGCCCTTGATGCGCTCGGGGGCGAGGTACGAGGGCGTGCCGACGGGGATCTTGCCGGTGGTCGCGGTGCCGTCCATCAGCCGGGAGACGCCGAAGTCGATCACCCGCGGCCCGTCGAGGCTGAGCAGCACGTTCCCGGGCTTGAAGTCGCGGTGCACGACCCCGGCCCGGTGGATGGCGCCCAGGGCGGTGGCGGTGCCGATGGCCAGCCGGTGGAGCGAGCCGCCGGTGCGCGGCCCCTGCTCGGCGATGTGCTCGCGGAGCGAGACGCCGTCGACGTACTCGCTCACCAGGTAGGGCCGGTCGCCTTCGAGGTCGGCGTCGAGGAGCTGGGCGGTGCAGAAGGGCGCCACCCTGCGCACCGCCTCGACCTCGGCCAGGAACCGGCGCCGCACCGCCGGGTCGGCCGACAGGCTGGCGTGCAGCAGCTTGACCGCGACCTGCGCGCCCTGGCCGGTGTGGCCGAGGTAGACGACGCCCTGCCCGCCCTGACCGAGCCGCGCCGAGAGCCGGTACGCGCCCAGCAGGCGCGGGTCATCGGCTCGGAGCTCGGACATAAGGCGTCATTATTGCAGGATCATGGAGGCCCGGACGGGTCGTTCCCGGTCAGCCCGAGTTCCGCCATGGCGAGACCGGCCAGGTCGTCGGGCATCTCCCGGATCGTCCCGATGCGCACGAGGGCGGCGACGCCGAGGTAACCGCCGTAGGCGGCGAGCACCCGCCGGCGCGCCTCCTGCCGGGGCAGCCCGAGCTCGCGCAGCACGCCCTCCATGTAGGCGAGGCGCCGCTCGCTCACCTGGCGCGCCACCTCACCGACCAGCGGGTCGTCGGCCTCGCTGATCAGCCGGAACGCGATCGCGGCGTCCCGCCCCTCGCCGAACGCCCGCTCCAGCAGCACGCGCATGCGCTCCAGAGGGTCGGCGACGTCCTCCAGCCGGGCGATGACCCGCTCGGTCTGCGCCTCCCAGCGCCGCAGCGCGGCCTCCAGCAGCGCCCGCCGGTTGGCGAAGTGCCAGTAGAAGCTGCCCTTGGACACGCCCAGCCGGGCGGCCACCGGCTCCACGGCGACGGCGGCGACGCCGCCTTCCGCCAGCGCGGCCAGGGCCGCCTCCGCCCAGTCGTCCGCACTCAGTCGTCCCACCCGGCCAGCCTTCCATACGGTGGCGTATAGTCCGAACCATGCGCAACCGTACGGAGGCTCCAGTGGTCACCAGCGCCGCCCGGCTCATCCCCCGGCCCGACATGTCCGAACGGCACGCGATCCTGATCGACGCCTCCCGGGAGCGCGTGTGGGAGGCGCTCACCGGCATGAGCGCGGACGACGTCCCCCTGGCCAAGCCCCTCTTCGCCGCCAGGTCGCTGGTCTCCCGCCTGGTCCACGGCCGCACGCCGCAGCCCGGCCCCGGCTTCACCCCGCTGGTCGTGGACCCGGGCCGGGAGGTGGTGCTCGGCCTGATCGGCCAGTGGTGGCGGCTGGGCAGGTCGGAGGACGTGCCGGTCGGCTCGCTTGAGACATTCGAGGCGTTCGACCGGCCCGGGTTCGCCAAGGGCACGTTCGCCTTCTCTTTGGCGGAGGAAGGCGGCCGCGTCCGGCTGACGACGGAGACGCGGGTGGTCGCCACCAGCCCCGACGCGTTGCGCGCCTTCCGCCCGTACTGGATCGTCATCCGGCCGGGCAGCGGGCTCATCCGCCGCCTCATCCTCTCGGCGGTGCGCTCCCGGGCTCTGCGGTCTTGAGGTTGTCCAGCATCCGCCGGAGCAGGCCGGCCATCTGAGCCATCTCCTCCCCCGAGAACCCGGCGAACACCCGCCGGCTGATCGTGCCGAATATCGGCGTCAGCTCCGGCACCAGCGCCTGGCCCTCGGGGGTGAGCTCGATGACGACGGACCTGCGGTCGCCGGGATGCGGGACCCGCCGCACCAGCCCTTTGGCCTGCAGCCGGTCCAGCAGCCTGGTCATGCCCGCGGTGTCGGTGCCCAGGTGGTGCTTCAGCTCGCTGGGGGTGGCGTTGCCCGCGGCGGCGTTCCCCAGCAGGGCGGCCTGCTGCACGGTCAGGCCGTACGGCGCGAGCAGGCGTTCGGTCTCGGTGTTGAGCTCCCGCCCGACGAGGGCCAGCAGGGAGCCGCCACCCAGCACGAGAGCGATCGAGGCTTCGGTCATGCGCCGATGATAGCTGTTCGAACATTTACTGTCGCAACAGTTATTTTGCCCGCGCTGCTCGGCGCGATAGGTTTTGCGGGTGCTGGAACAGGTTGTGGCGACGCGTTACGTGACGCCGCTGCGCGAGGGCGGGTCGTTGCCCGGCGTGGTCGAGGGCGACGACCTCGGCACCTACGTGGTCAAGTTCCGGGAGGCCGGCCAGGGCCGCCGGGTGCTGGTCGCCGAGATCATCGCCGGCGAGCTGGCCCGCCGCCTCGGTTTCCACACCCCCGAGCTGAAGATCATCGACGTCGACCCGCAGCTCGGCGCCCGCGAGCCCGACGAGGAGGTGCAAGATCTGCTCAAGGCGAGCGCGGGCCGCAACCTCGCGGTCGACTTCCTGCCGGGCGCACTGGGCTTCGAGCCGCTCGCCTGGGCCCCCGACCCGGCCTTCGCGGCCCGGCTGGTCTGGTTCGACGGTCTGATCCACAACCTCGACCGCACCTGGCGCAACCCCAACCTGCTGCTCTGGCACGGCGACAGCTGGCTGATCGACCACGGCGCGGCGCTCTGGTTCCACCACAACTGGAAGACGGCCGACCCGCAGCGCCCGTTCGACGCCGGCGACCACGTGCTGGCCCCGTTCGTCGAGGGCGCCGAGAGCGTCGAGGAGGCGGCCGCCGCCCTGTCCGCGCCCATCACCCGTGAGCTGCTCCAGGAGGTGACGGCGCTGGTGCCCGACGAGTGGCTCGACGGCGAGCCGGGCTTCCCCTCACCAGGAGCCGTGCGCGAGGCGTACGTCGATCACCTGCTGCGGCGCGCGCACGGTCCCGGCGGGTGGCTGACCAGCGCGGCGCCGAAGGCGCAGCGGCCGGGCCCGGGGTCGGTCGGCGAGTTCTGGCGAGGTGGGCGCGGGTGAGCAGGGACGTCTACGAGTACGCCGCGATCAGAGTGGTGCCGCGGGTGGAGCGCGGCGAGCTGATCAACGCGGGCGTGCTGCTCTACTGCCAGCCGCGCGCCTACCTGTGCGCGCGGGTCGAGCTGGACGCGTCCCGCCTGCGCGCCCTCGACCCCGAGGCCGACGTGGCGCGGGTCGAGGAGGCGTTGAGCGCTTACGCGCTGGCCTGCGGCGACGAGGCGGGCCCGCTGTCGGCCGAGTCGCTGGGCGGCAGGTTCCGCTGGCTGACCGCGCCCCGCAGCACGATCGTGCAGACCGGCCCGGTCCACGCCGGGCTCACCGCCGACCCGGAAGCCGAGCTGACGCGCCTGTTCGACAAGCTCGTCCGGATCTGACCCCCGCCCGGCCCTTCCTGCAGGGGACGAACGTACGTAAATGACGTAAAATCCTGTCATGGCGGTGCGGCAACCCCGGCGGGTCGCCTGGGAGGCTGCCCGGATCTTCGTGCCCGCGGCCGCCACGGAAGTCTACTGGTGGCTCAGCGAGGCGGTCGGCCACTACCTCGGCGTCATGTACGAGCTCAAGCTGGCCGAGACCCGCCTGAGGCTGGCGGAGGAGCCGGGAGCGACGCCCCTGGAGATCATCACGTGGCGGATCAGCCTGGACGAGCTGCTCGACGAGCGGCCGGGCGAGCTGTCGATCCTCGCCCAGCTCGCCGAGGAGACCGCCGACCGGATCAGAAGAGCACGGACATGAACGTGTCGACCTCGTGGAAGCCCACCCGGCGATAGACCGCCCTGGCCGAGTGGTTGAAGTCGTTCACGTACAGCGTCACCACGGGCGCGAAGCAGTCGAGCGCGGCCTCCACGATCGCGGCCATGCCCGACACCGCGTAGCCCTGCCCGCGCAGGTCGGGATGGACCCACACGCCCTGGATCTGGCAGGCGTGCGGGGTCACCGCGCCGATCTCGGCCTTGAACACCACCCGGCCGCCCTCGATCCGCGCGTACGACCGGCCGATGCGGATCAGCTCGGACACCCGGGTGCGGTAGAGCGCGCCACCGTCGCCGAGGTTGGGCGAGACGCCCACCTCCTCGGTGAACATCGCCACGCAGGCCGGCAGCAGGATCTCGAACTCCTCCGGCCGCACCCGCCGCACCAGCGGGTCGGCGGGCACCGGCGGCCTGCGTGAGGTCGCCATGACCGGCTGCGCCCAGCGGATCGCGCGGGCCCGGCCCCAGTGCGGCTCCAGCCGCTCCCACAGCTGCCCCACCGCGTCGGCGGGACCCACGATCGAGGAGCAGCGGCGGCCCTGCTTGCGCGCGCGGTCGGCGAAGGCGTGCACCGCTTCGGGGCCCGCGTTGATCGGCACCAGGTTGGCGCCCGCGTAGCAGAGGGAGACGAGCGCGCCGCGCGGCCCGAAGCCCCACATCTGCCCGCCGAGCCGGGCCGGGTTGAGCCCCACGCTCCGCACCCGGGACGCGACGAAGACGTTCGCGACCGGGTCGGTGTCGAGCAGAGCGAGCACCTCGTCCCGGTCGCTGTCGTCGAGGACGCGCGACGCCGATGTACGCAGCATCACATGGTCAGACTACGCGAACGACCACGGAATAGCTCATCTGGCTAGCACGTCGGTGAGCCTTTCGTGACCTAGAGAGGAGCGGGACTTCATGCGGGCCTTCGGTCGCGGCTCCGCCTTGGCCGCACACCGCGCCCCCTGGGCGGGTACGGTGCCGTCCTGCAGGTAGGCCACCAGGTGGCGATCCACGCACCGGTTGCCGGCGAACGAGATGCCGTGGTCGCCGCCCGTCTCGACCACCATGCGCGCGGTCGGGAACCTGCCGCGCATCGTGACCGCTCCCGCGTACGGGGTGGCGGCGTCGTCGCGCGACTGGAGCATGAGGATCGGCGGGAGCCGCCACGAGCCGCGCACCTTGACCGGCTCCCCGCCGCGCACCGGCCAGAACGCGCACGGCGCGTTGAACCACGCGTTCGGCCAGGTGAGGAACGGCGCCTCCTGGTGCAGCCTGGTCATGTCGCGGCGCCAGGTGTTCCAGTCGCGCGGCCAACGCGAGTCGCGGCACTGGACGGCGAGGTAGACGGCGTAGCCGTTCTCGTCGTCCGCGTCGTTCTTGCCGTGCTTCTCCCAGGCGGCGACGAGCGGCTTCGGGTCGCCCTCGCGGACGTAGGCGGACCAGGCGGCGATCAGCTCGGGCCAGACCCTCTCGCTGTAGCCGGCGATCGTGAAGGTGTCGTCCAGCTCGCTCGGGCCGACCACGCCGCCCGCCGGCTGCTCCGCCAGCCGGGAGCGCATCGCGTACCAGGCGAACCTGGTCTGCCTGGCGGTGCGGCCGAGCTGGTAGGTCCGGTTGTGGCGGGCCGTCCAGGCCATGAGCGCGCGGTGACGCTTCTCGAAGGCGCGGTTCTGCGTCAGGTTGCTCCGGTACCACTCGCCGTCGGGCTCCACCACGCTGTCCAGCACCAGCCGCTTGACCCGCTGCGGGAACAGGGTGGCGTAGACGGCGCCGATGTAGGTGCCGTAGGAGTAGCCGAGGTAGCTGATGCGCTGCTCGCCGAGCGCGGCGCGGATCCGGTCGAGGTCCCTGGCGACGTTCTCCGTGTTCATGTGCGGCAGCAGCCACGACCAGGCGCTGCCGCACCGGTTGGCGTAGTCGGCGGCCCGGCTGAGCAAGGTGTTCTCGTCGGCGCGATCGACCGGCACCGAGTCGGGGCGGGGCGGCCGGTGGTAGACCTCGGGGTCGACGCACCGCATCGCCGGCTGGCTGGCGCCCACCCCGCGGGGGTCGAAGCCGACGACGTCGTAGCGGTCGCGCAGCTCGCGCGGCAGCGCCGCGGCCACGTACACGGCCAGGTCGCGGCCGGACGCGCCGGGGCCGCCCGGGTTGACCACCAGGGTGCCGAGATGGTTGCCGTCACGGGGCTCCTTGGCCTTGATCCGGTTGACGGACAACCGGATGGCGTGCCCCAACGGCTCCCGGTAGTCGAGCGGCACCCGTACGGTGCCGCACTGGGTGCCGAGGCTCTCCGCCAACGTGGTGAGCTTCTTCTCGCCCTTCTTCGGGCAGGCGCCCCACGTGACCCGCGCCGGCGGGGTCTCCGGCTTCGCCTCGGCGCCCACGCTCGCCGGCGCCACGCACACGCCCAGCATGGCCACGCCGCCCACCATGCCGCCCACCAGTGTCACGAACCGCTTCATCCGGCTCCTCCCCCATTCCATAGGCGAGGAATACTGCCGTACGTAGCGACTCGGTGACAGACGGTATGGAGAATTGCTTGCCATTCCGTGATGCCGCCCTGGTCTCCGGCGCGGGGTCCTCGTCAGTAGAGGTTCAGACGGTCGTAGGCGGGGCGCCACTCGTCGCGGTACGCCTCCCGGAGGGCGGCGGGCATGCCGTCGAGGATGGCCGCCACCACCCGGGGGTCCTTGTCGTCGAGCAGCCAGGGCAGATAGGTCGGGGCGTCGCCCCCGATGCGCTCGCGGTGGGTCTGGCCGAACCGGCTCCACTGCTCCTCGCCGAGCGTGGCGTCGATGAGCGCGAGCCCTTCGGACTCCTCGTGCCGCAGATGCCCGCCCAGACCGGTCACCAGGGCGTCGACCAGGCCGCCGAGCCGCTCGGCGCCGCTCTCGCGGTCGGCGAGAGCGGCGTCCACGCCGTCCAGCAGCGGGTCGATGGCGGCGTGCTCGTCCTCCATCGCGTCGAGCAGCGCCAGACCGTCGGCGCTCACGGCGTCGCGCATCGCGGGCCAGAGCGCGACGTCCTCGGACGTGTGGTGCACCCGCAGGAACTTCTTGAACAGCTCCCATCCGACGGCGGCCCGCAGGATCCGCCGCGGGTCGTCGCCGGTCTTGGCGGCGACGCGGGCGACGCGCTCCAGCTCGCGCCGGAGCGCGTCGTGCATCGCGAGCATCATCGACATGTCCAGCCGGTAGGTCATGGCTGCCTCCTCGTTCAGGTGTCAACCACGCTAACCGTCACTATGTCCAATCGTCAACATGCCAACTATTTGTGCGCTTAACCATCAGCTCCATGGGTAAGCTGCCTTGCCGGAGGTGTGCCGCATGCAGGACAGGACGCTCGCGGAAACCCTGAGCAGGTCTCCAGGGAGGCTGCTGCGCCGGGTCTACGCCCGCTTCACCGCGGAGGCGCTGAGCGACGACCCGCGCTCGCGCGACTTCGTGGTCCTCGACACCCTCGCCGACCAGGACGCCGACTCCCAGCTCGAACTGGCCGAGCGGCTCGGCATCAACCGGACGATCATGGTACGGCTGGTCGACAGGCTCCAGCAGGCCGGGTACGTCACCCGTACCCGCAACCCCGCAAACCGGCGCTCCTACGTGCTGTCGATCACCGAGGAGGGCCGCAAGGCACGCGACGCCATGCGCGAGGCGGTCGCCGAGCGGGACGCCCGCGTCACCGCGTCACTGACCCCCGGCGAACGCGAGCGGCTCAACGAGCTGCTCAGCCTGCTGCTGCCCGAGCCCGAGCCGCTCCGGACCACCGCCTACCTGGTGGCGCAGGCGCACTACCGGCTGCGCCGCATGGGCGACGCGCTCCTGGCCGGCTCCGGCCTGCGCACCCGCCACTTCGGCAGCCTGGCCGCCCTGGAGACCCTGACCCCGTGCGCCCAGCAGCAGCTCGCCCGCCGCCTGGACATCACCGAGCCGGCCGCCGCGCAGATCGTCGACGAGCTGGTGCGGCTCGGGCTGGTCGCCCGCGGTCAGGACCCCGCCGACCGCCGCCGCTACGCGCTGGAACTGACCCCCCTCGGCAGGCAGCGCCTCACCACCGTCCGCGAAGCCGCCGAACACCTGCAGGCGGAGATCCTGTCTCTCCTGGGCCCCGAGGCCGAGCACGAGCTCCGCGTCCTCCTCACCAAGCTCCTCCCGGACCCCTGAGAGTCGCGGGAGGCACGGGTCAGCGCACGACGACCTCGGGCCCGGAGGCGTCGTCGTCGAGGTCGACCGCCACGCCCATCTCCTCGGCCAGGCGGAGGGCCTCCTCGATGAGGGTCTCGACGATCTGCGACTCCGGCACGGTCTTGATGACCTCGCCCTTGACGAAGATCTGGCCCTTGCCGTTGCCCGAGGCCACTCCCAGATCGGCCTCACGCGCCTCGCCTGGACCGTTGACGACGCAGCCCATCACGGCCACCCGCAGCGGCACCTTGAGCCCTTCGAGCCCGGCCTGGACCTGGTCGGCCAGCGTGTAGACGTCGACCTGGGCGCGCCCGCACGACGGGCAGGACACGATCTCCAGCCCTCGCTCGCGCAGCCCGAGCGACTCCAGGATGGCGGTGCCGACCTTGACCTCCTCCACCGGAGGCGCCGACAGCGACACCCGGATGGTGTCGCCGATCCCCTCGGCCAGCAGCGCGCCGAACGCCACCGCCGACTTGACGGTGCCCTGGAAGGCCGGGCCCGCCTCGGTGACGCCGAGGTGGAGCGGGTAGTCGCACTGGGCCGCGAGCAGCCGGTAGGCGTTGATCATGACGACCGGGTCGTTGTGCTTGACCGAGATCTTGATGTCGCGGAAGCCGTGCTCCTCGAAGAGCGAGCACTCCCATAGCGCCGACTCGACCAGCGCCTCGGGCGTGGCCTTGCCGTACTTCTGCAGCAGCCGCGGATCGAGCGACCCGGCGTTGACCCCGATGCGGATGGGCACGCCGTGCTCGGCGGCGGCCTTGGCGATCTCGCCCACCTTGTCGTCGAACTTCTTGATGTTGCCCGGGTTGACGCGCACCGCCGCGCAGCCCGCCTCGATGGCGGCGAAGACGTACTTCGGCTGGAAGTGGATGTCGGCGATGACCGGGATCTGCGACTTCTTCGCGATGATCGGCAGCGCCTCCGCGTCGTCCTGGGACGGCACGGCCACCCGGACGATCTGGCAGCCGGACGCGGTGAGCTCGGCGATCTGCTGCAGGGTGGCGTTGACGTCGGCGGTGACGGTGGTGGTCATCGACTGCACGGAGACGGGCGCGTCACCGCCCACGGGCACGCCGCCGACCATGATCTGGCGGGAGTGTCGGCGTTCGGCGAGCGGCTTGGGACGGACCGTGGGGATGCCGAGTGCTACAGGAGACATTTCAACCCTTGTGTGTCGACGACGCTTCCCAGTCTAGGGAGCTAGCGGGACTGCCCGGCTGTGAGCTCCGCCGCACGGGCGCGGGCCCACGCGTCGGCGGCGAGCACCTCCTCGACGGAGCCGGCCGGGGTGACCTGATGTTCTTCGACGACCTTGGCGACCGTGTCGACGATGCCGAGGAACGGCAGCCCGCCCTTGACGAACGCCTCCACGCACACCTCGTTGGCCGCGTTGTAGACGGCCGGGGCGGTGCCCCCCGCCGAGCCGACGTGGCGGGCCAGCGCGACCGCCGGGAAAGCGGCGTCGTCGAGCGGCTCGAAGGTCCAGGTGTGGGCCCTGGTCCAGTCGACCGGCGGGGTGGCCGCGGGGACCCGCTCGGGGTGGCCGAGCGCCAGGGCGATGGGCAGCCGCATGTCGGGCGGGCTCGCCTGGGCGATGGTCGAGCCGTCGATGTACTCGACCATCGAGTGGATGATCGACTGCGGGTGGACCACGACCTCGATCCGGTCGAAGCCGAGGTCGAACAGCAGGTGGGCCTCGATCACCTCCAGGCCCTTGTTGACCAGGGTGGCCGAGTTGATGGTGATCACCGGGCCCATGGACCACGTGGGGTGGGCCAGCGCCATCTCCGGCGTCACGCCGGTCATCTCGGCGCGGGTGCGGCCGCGGAACGGGCCGCCGCTGGCGGTGACGACCAGCCGCTTGACCGCGCCAGGATCGTGGCCCCGCGGCCCCGACGCCCACAGGCACTGCTGCAGCGCCGAGTGCTCGGAGTCGACCGGCACGAGCTGACCGGGCCTGGCCAGCCGCTTGACCAGCGGCCCGCCGACGATCAGGGACTCCTTGTTGGCCAGCGCGAGCATCCGCCCGGCCTCCAGGGCCACCAGCGTGGAGGTCAGGCCGAGCGCGCCGGTGATGGCGTTGAGCACGGTGTCGCACGGCCGGCCGGCCACCTCGGCGACCCCGTCGGCGCCGGCGAGCACCTCGGGGCTCGCCCCGAGCGCGGCCAGCGCCTCACGCAGCGCGGGCACCGCGGCGGGATCGGCGACGGCGACGACCTCGGCCCCGGACTCGGCCGCCTGGCGGGCGAGCAGGTCGGCCCTGCCGCCCCCGGCGGCGAGGCCGGCGACCCTGAACCGGTCGGGGTTGGCGGCGATCACGTCGAGGGCCTGGGTGCCGACGGAGCCGGTGGATCCGAGGACGGTGACGGAGCGGAGGGTCGGTGCGCGCACCCGTCCATTGTCCCCCGACACCGCACGTGCCCGCGCACAGAACCCGCGACCCGCCATGAGGAATTTCACGGAAAGTAGCCGCAAGGACACATCTCGTGGTGCACACTCGGTGGGCATGACCCTGAGCACCCCCTTGCTCGCGGCGGCGCCCCTCGTCGCGGGCCTGCTGGGCCCCGCCCTCGTCGGGGCGACTCCCGAGCGACACTCGAGCGTCGTCCCGCCGCCGCCCGCGGCGGCCACCCGCCTGCCCGAGGCCCCGGCGCCCGCCGACGTCGTCGAGCACATCGCGGCCCGGGGCGCGGCCGACCACCTGCGCGTGCTCTCCTACTGGACCCCCGACCGCATGGACAACGCCCTGCCCATCGACCTGCCCGGTCTGGTCACCGAGGGCGGCCTGCTGAGCGGCCTCACCGGCGGCACCGGCCTCGGCGTCGCCCCCGGGGTCACCGGCGGCGACGTCCGCCTGGTCCCGCCCCGGCATGGCACGCGGGCCGAGGCCCGCCACCAGTCGGCCCGCCCGCTGGCCCAGACCTCCGGCTCCCGCTGGGCGGTCGGGGGCGCGGTGGCCAGGACCACCGGCCGCGTCTTCCTCACCATGAACGGCGTCGACTTCGTCTGCTCGGCCAGCACCGTGCGCAGCCGCAACCGCGACGTCGTGGTCACCGCCGGCCACTGCGTCAAGGACGGCTCCGGCGCCTGGGCCAAGAACTGGACGTTCGTCCCCGGTTACGGCACGAACGGCGCCAAGCCGTACGGGCAGTGGACCGCGCGCCGCATGTTCGTGGCCGGGCCCTGGTCGCGGGGCTCCGACGACAGCTACGACGTGGGCATGGTGGCGCTGGCCCCCTCACGCGGCCGGCACGTCGCCGACGTGGTGGGCGTCCAGGACATCGCCTTCAACGCCCCGCGCGGCGGCCACGCGATCGGCTTCGGCTACCCGGCCGACCCGCCCTACGACGGCCGGCACCTGGTCTACTGCGCCGGCCGCCTGCGTGACGACCCCTACGGAGACACCCACGACCAGGGGCTCGGCTGCGACATGACGGCGGGCTCCAGCGGCGGCCCATGGCTGACGCGCTTCGACACGTCCACCGGCAGGGGCACGATCACGTCCGTGAGCAGCTTCAAGTACAGCGACGACCGCCGCACCATGTACGGCCCCATCCTGGGCGAGCCCGCCAGGAAGCTCTTCCACACCGCGGAGCGCGCCTGAAGGCCGTGCCCGCGCCCGTCTCTCAGAGGCTGAGCCCCGTCAGCACCATGACCTTCTCGTACGTGAGATCTTCCATGGCCGCGCGCAGGCCCTCGCGCCCGACGCCGGAGTCCTTCACCCCGCCGTACGGCATCTGGTCGGCCCGGTAGGACGGCACGTCGCCGATGATCACGCCGCCGACCTCGAGCTCGCGGTTGGCCCGGAACGCCGTGTCGAGCGACCTGGTGAACACCCCGGCCTGCAGCCCGTACGCGGAGTCGTTGACCGCGGCGAAGGCCTCGTCCACCGAGTCGACCGGCTGCAGCACCATGACGGGGCCGAACACCTCCTCGCGGCAGACCTTGGCGTCGGCGGGGACGTCGGCGAGCACCGTGGGCGCGAACGTGGCGCCCACGCGGGTGCCGCCCGCCAGCACGCGGGCGCCGCCCTCGACGGCCTCGCGCACCCACTCCTCGACCCGCTCCGCGGCGGCCTCGGAGACCAGCGGCCCCACCTGGGTCTTCTCGTCGGCCGGGTCGCCGACGACGAGCCCGGCGACGGCGGGGAGCAGCCGCGCCACGAAGTCGTCGTACACCGACCGCTCGACGATCACCCGCTGCACGGCGATGCAGCTCTGGCCTGCCTGGTAGTTGGAGAACAGCGCGACGCGCCGGGCCGCCCAGTCGAGGTCGGCGTCGGCCAGCACCACGGCGGCGGCGTTGCCGCCCAGCTCCAGCGTGACGTGCTTGCGCGGCACCTGGTCGGCGATGGCGTAGCCGACGGGGGCGGAGCCGGTGAACGACACCACCGGCAGCCTCGGGTCCAGCACCAGGCCGGAGGCCCGCTCGTTGGCGACCGGCAGCACCGAGAACATGCCCGCGGGCAGCTCGGTCTCGGCCAGGATCTCGCCCAGCACCAGCGACGACAGCGGCGTGGCCGGGGCGGGCTTGACCACCACGGGGGCGCCGACGGCGATGGCCGGGGCGACCTTGTGCGCGACCAGGTTGAGCGGGAAGTTGAACGGCGTGATCGCCAGCACCGGACCGTACGGGACGCGGGACACGTAGGCCATCCGGCCGGCGGCGGCGGGCTCGGTGTCGAGCCGCTGCACCTCGCCCGACCAGCGCCGGGTCTCCTCGGCGGCGAAGCGGAAGGTGGAGACGGCGCGGCTCACCTCGCCGCGCGCCCAGAAAATAGGCTTGCCGTTCTCGGCCGTGATCAGGTGGGCGATCTCGTCGGACCTTTCGGCCAGTCGCCGGGAGACGTGGGCGAGCGCCTCCGCGCGCACGTGGATCGGCAGCGCGGCCGCTTCGCGCGCGACCGCCTTGGCGGCGGCGACGGCCTCCTCCACCTGGGCATCTGTCGGCACGGAGACCCGGCCGACCTCGCGACCGTCGTCGGGATTGGTCACGGTGAGCTCGGCGTCGCCTGTGGCGGGGCGGCCTGCGAGCCAGAAGGTACGCACGTCCATGCCTCCGACGTTATGCCAAGCCCCGCGCGGGGGAATTGCACCAAGGTGCACAAGACCGCCGGGGGGCTTCTGCCGTCATGTACAACCTGGTGGTATACCCGGCTTGTAACAGAAGTAGGCCTAATTCGGGATGTTTAGCATGCGAAGCGGTTTGAACGATCTCCGCCATGGCTAAGTCATCGATGCGGGTCTCCCAGAGCGGCGGGCCCTCGGCAGAAAGGCGTGGGCCCATGACCTCCTCGGCGCCGCTTGGGCTTCAGGGCGCCTACTTGCAGGGCGAGCGGGCCAACCATGACGAGCTCCGTTCCAGGCTGCTCGACGTCGCGGTCAACGTCCTGGTGGCCGACGGGCCCGACAGCCTGACGATCCGCCGGATCGCCACCGAGGCCGCCTGCACGACCACCGTCGTCTACACGATGTTCGGCAACCGTGAAGGCCTGGCCGAGGCGCTCTACCTCGAAGGATTCGAGCGCTTCCGCCGCCTGCTGGAGCGGGTGCCGCAGCGCCGCGACCCCTTCGAGTACCTGAACGCGCTCGTCCCCGCCTACCGCCAGGCGTGCCTGGCCGAGCCCGGCTACTACAGCCTCATGTTCGAACGGGCGATCCCCGGCTTCGAGCCCAGCGAGCGTGCCAGGACCCTCGCCAGGGCGGCGCTCAACATCCTCGACCGGGTGATCTCCGACTGCATCTCCGCCGGCTACCTCGGCCCCACCCAGCCACGCAAGATCGCCGACGCCCTGTGGGCGGCCGCCCAGGGCGCGATCAGCCTGGAGCGCTCGGGTCACCTCCGCGACGCGACCAGCTACGAAGCCGTCACCCAGGCGACGATCGCCTACTACGCGGCCGACAAGGACTGACAGCTCCTCAGGGGTGCGCCGCGCCGTTCGAGGACCTGCCGCCGGCCGCCTGCAGCGCGAACCAGAGCTCGGCCCGCACCCCCGGGTCGTCCAGGTCGCGCCCGAGCAGCTCGGCGACGCGCCGCATCCGGTAGCGCAGCGTGTGCCGGTGCACGCCCAGCCGCTGCGCGGCCGCGTCCCAGTGACCGTTGCTCTCCAGGTACGCGCGCAGCGACTCCACCAGATCGGCCCGCGACCCGTACGCGGCGAGCGGCGCCAGCAGCGCGGCGGCGAACGCCCCCGCCGCCTCCGGCTCGACCAGCGCCATCAGCCCCTGCCCGGCCAGCTCGCCGAACCTGAGCACCTGCCCCCCGGCGTGCTCGTAGGCCCGCCGCGCCTGCTCCACCCCCGCCCGCAACTCCCGGTACGAACACGGCCCCCCGATCCCGACACCCCCACCGGCCGCCCGGACGACCTCCCCCTCCGACCCTTCTTCCACAAGCACCACCACGACACCTCCCCCACTCCCCCGCCCGGAGACCGCCGCCCTTTCACCGCCACCCCTCACGGAGGCGTCGCGTCTCTCTTCGGACGGGAGGGAACGCGCCCCTGATACATCACGCCGCCCCTCACCCGAGCCGGGGTGCCGACCGGCCCCTGCGGCCCTCTCCCCCACGGACGCCCGCACCCCGGGCACATCACGCCGCCCGGACGCGGCCACGTCCCGCCCACCGCTCTCCCCCACAACCGGCCGCTCACCCCGTGAGGTGCCGCGCCGATCGTCCGGCCCGGAAGCAGCATCCTGCCCCTCATCCGGAACCCGCAGGCCCCCCGCCGGAGCACGGCCCGGCCCGTCGCCTTTTGAGGTGCCGCGCCGATCGTCCGGGTTGGGGAGGCGGGCGGTGAAGGCGAGGGGTTCCAGGGGTTCCAGGGAGTCCTCGCCGACGGCCAGGACCACGAAGGGCTCGCCGGGGAGAGCCGGACCGAGGGGGCCGAGGACCGTACGGGCTTCCGGCAAGGCCGACGGCCGCTCGGACAGCAGCAGCCGCAGCACCGCGTCCCGGACCCGGCGCTCGCCTTCGAGGTGGGCGCGCCCCTGCTCCAGGGCCAGCGTGAGCAGCGACCCGGCGGCGTTGACGACGGTGTGGGAGACGGGGGTGAAGGCCCGCGCGGTCCCGACGGCGAAGAACCCGCGGGGCCGCGGCCCGCCGCCCACCGGCTGCACCACGACGTTCTCGCCGGGCCACGCCAGCGCCAGCGTGGCGGGCGCCCGCTCCGCCTCCCCGTCCTTGCGGGCCGCCGCGGGCCCCCGGCCGCCGCGCAGCCGCCTGATCTCGGCCGCCACGGTCCGGACCTTGGCGCCTCGTGTGGCGTGCAGCGGCTCGCCGGCGTCGTCGAACAGCGCCGCCCACCCGCCCAGCTCCTTGGCCAGCCGGTCGATGACCGCGTGGGTGCCGTCGGGGTGGAGGGCGGCGCGGGTCAGCCGGCCCTGGGCGGCGAAGGCGCGGGTGACCTCCTCGTACTGCTCGGCCGCCAGCAGTTCGCTGACGACCTTGGTGACCGCGATGAACGGCGTCTCCCTGGGCACCTCCAGCAGCGGCAGCCCCGCCGCGCCGGCCGCCTCGACCAGAGCCGGCGGCACCTCGTCGTGGGTGAGCCCGACCGCGACGCCCAGCCCGGCCACCCCGCGCGCCATCAGCCGCCCGACATATCGAGCGAAGTCGTGGGTCAGCCGCATCCCGGTGGTGAGCACCAGCTCGCCGCCCTCCAGGAACGGCGTGGGGTCCTCCAACTCGCTGACGGCGACCCAGCGCACGTCACGGTCGGGCGATCCGGCGAGCAGGCGGAGCCCGGTCCGACGGGCCACGACCTGCAACGATGGTGCCATCCGAATTTTTATCCATTCAGGCGAGACAAGCACCTTCAGTGTGACATATCGACGTATCGGGAGTGGTCGGCGGTCACCGTACCGTCGGAGGCATGAGCATTCCCCAGGAGCGGCGCGTCGTCACCGCGATCCCCGGCCCGAAATCGCAGGAGCTGCTGGCCCGCAAGCAGGCCGCCGTCCCGTCCGGCATCGGCACCACCCTGCCGGTCTTCGTCACCCGCGCCGGCGGCGGCGTGCTGCAGGACGCCGACGGGAACTCGCTGATCGACTTCGGCGCCGGCATCGCCGTGACGAACGTCGGCAACGCCGCACCGAAGGTGGTGGAGCGGGTCAGCAAGCAGGTCGCCGACTTCACCCACACCTGTTTCATGGTCACCCCGTACGAGTCGTACGTGACCGTCTGCGAGAAGCTGAACGAGCTCACCCCGGGCGACCACGACAAGCGCACGTTCCTCGTGAACAGCGGCGCCGAGGCGGTGGAGAACGCGGTCAAGATCGCCAGGCACGCGACCGGCCGCCAGGCGGTCGTCGTGTTCGACCACGGCTACCACGGCCGCACGCTGCTCACGATGACGCTCACGGCCAAGAACATGCCGTACAAGCACCGGTTCGGCCCGTTCGCCCCTGAGGTGTACCGGGTGCCGCTGGCCTACCCGTTCCGCTGGCCGACGGGCCCCGAGAACTGCGCCGAGGAGGCCGCGGCCGAGGCGATCGACATGATCAACAAGCAGGTCGGCGCGGAGAACGTGGCGGCCGTGGTGATCGAGCCGATCGCCGGCGAGGGCGGCTTCATCGAGCCGGCCAAGGGGTTCCTGCCGCGGATCGCGGAGTTCTGCCGCGAGAACGGCATCGTGTTCGTGGCCGACGAGGTGCAGACCGGCTTCGCCCGCACCGGCACCCTGTTCGCCTGCGAGGACGAGGGCATCGTGCCCGACATCATCACCACCGCCAAGGGCATCGCGGGCGGCCTGCCCCTGGCCGCGGTGACGGGCCGGGCGGACCTGATGGACAAGGTGCACGTGGGCGGCCTCGGCGGCACGTACGGCGGCAACCCGCTGGCCTGCGAGGCCGCGCTGGCCGTGCTGGAGACGATCGCCGAGGAGGACCTGGTCGCCAGGGCCCGCCGGATCGGCGAGATCATGCTGCCCCGGCTGCACGCCATGAAGGAGCGGTTCGACGTGATCGGCGACGTGCGGGGGCGCGGCGCCATGATCGCGATCGAGCTGGTGGTGCCGGGCACCAAGGAGCCGAACCCGGCGGCGGTCCAGGAGATCGTCAAGCGCTGCCACGCCGAGGGCCTGCTGGTGCTGACCGCGGGCACGCACGGCAACGTGCTGCGGTTCCTGCCGCCTCTGGTCATCCCCGAGCACCTGCTGGAGGAGGGCCTGGGGATCCTCGAAAAGGCGGTCGCCGCCCTCTGATATACCCATGAATCGGGCATCCGGCTTGTAGCTGGATGCCCGATTTTGTGGTGTAAAGCAGGCGTCTTGGGTAGAGAATTCACCCTTACTTGACACGGAACTAGACGATCACGGATCCGGCCGGGGTTATAACGGATCCGACACGAGGACGGGCGACCTCTGCGGGGAGCGCGATGAACTGGGGTCCCACCAGAACGGCACCGGACATGCTGACGTTCGACCCTGAGGGCATGACGAGCGCCCAGCGCGACGGCGAGGCCTGCGTGGTCTGCTACAAGAGGTGGCCGCGCCCGAGAGTGCGCGTGGGCCGCTTCCCCGACGACACGACGGCGATGGCGTGCGCCGACTGCGCCGAGGCGCTGGTCCCCGCCCCACTGGCCACGGTGGTGGCCTTCCCCACCCGCTGAAGGCCCGCGGACGGCGAGACGCCCCGGGACGGGGGGAAGGCCCGGGGCGTCTCAGCAGGTCGCGCCCAGCGGGGGTTGGGCGCGCCCGCGGCATGGTCACGCGGGGCGGCGGAAGCCGGCCCCGCTACTCGATGAGCTCGCGCCACCGCTGCGACCAGGCGGCGTAGTCGGTGCACTCCCCCTTCGGCGGCAGGCAGTCCCCCGGAGGGCGCGTGGCGAACACCACGCGGTCCAGCCGATGGGACCTGGTGGCACCGTACGCCTCGCAGACGCTTCTGGCACGGCCTTTGCACGCCTTGGTATTGGCGGGGGCCAGTCCGTTCCACGCGGCGGCGTCGCGCTGGGTGCCGGGCTCGATCATCCGGCCGAGCCAGCGGTAGGCACAGTCGGTGGCGGTGACCCCGGCGCCGAGCAGCCACGAGTCGGCCCAGCCGGTGACCTTGCGCGCGGACACGGCCTTGACCGGCAGGCGCGCCTTCACCAGCAGCTCGCGCAGGTGAGGGGTGGCCTGGCCGTAGTCGACGGAGCCGGTGGCGAAGCCCTTGACCAGGTCGAGCTGGTTGGCCCAGAGCGTGCGCTCCTCCGGGGCCGCCAGGCGCCCGGCCGCCTCTTCCAACTGCTCGGCGTCGAGCTCGAACGGATCTGCGGCGCCGCCCGCGAGCGCCGCGTCAGCGAGCGTGAGCGGGCTGTCGCGCAGCATGACCCGGTCGGAGCCGAACACGTCGGCCAGATCGCCGCCCGTGGTCCGGCGCGTGTCGTACAGGAACTCGTGGTAACCCCACAGGAACGGCACCCCGTAGACCGTGTCACCGACGGTGAGCAGGTCGCGCAGCCGCTCGGGGATGTCGTCGTAGCCCTCGACCCGGTCGGTGTCGATGGCCTGGACCTGCCCCGCCTCGATCATCTCGGCCGCCACCACGGGCCCGGCGGCGACCAGGTCGTAGGCGCGTGTGCGGAGCCTGGCGGACATCTCCTCGGGAGTCTGCACGGTGTCGATGCGGGCCAGCCGGCAGCCGGTGGCCTTCTCGAACGTGCCGGTCCAGTTGGCCTGTGGGCTGATGCCGCCGTATTCGGCGTAGCCGCGGTAGGCGAGGATCTGCAGCGTGCCGTCGCTCTGCGTGGGGCTCGCCTCGGGCGTGGGGCTCGTCGCGGGGCTCGCCGTCGGGCTGGGGGTGAGCTGGGCGGGCTGGGCCGCGCCCGTGCAGCCCAGCGCCGTCAGGGCGAGGGCCAGCGCGGGCAGACGGCTGCGGATCACGCCCTGGAGCCTACCGGGGGCGGGCGGTGATCGTCGCCGCCCGCCCCGGCGCCTTACTTGTTGGTGGGGAATCCGAGGTTCACCCCGCCGTGCGACGGGTCCAGCCAGCGGGAGGTGATGACCTTGCCACGGGTGTAGAAGTGGACGCCCTCGGTGCCGTGCACGTGCGTGTCGCCGAAGAGCGAGGCCTTCCAGCCGCCGAAGCTGTAGAACGCCATCGGCACGGGGATCGGCACGTTCACGCCGATCATGCCGACCTCCACCTCGTTCTGGAAGCGCCGGGCGGCGCCGCCGTCGTTGGTGAAGACGGCCGTGCCGTTGCCGAACTCGCCGCCGTTGATGATCTCCAGGCCTTCCTCGTACGAGGAGACGCGGACGATCGACAGGACGGGGCCGAAGATCTCCTCGGTGTGCACCCGCGTCCCGGGCTTCACCTGGTCGAGCACGGTCGGGCCGAGCCAGAAGCCGGGCGTCTCGGACGCCTTGCCGCCGCCCTTGACCGCGGTCTCGCGGCCGTCCACGACCACCTTGGCGCCCTCCTCGACGGCCAGGTCGAGGTAGGAGGCGACCTTGTCGCGGTGCGGCCCGGTCACCAGCGGGCCCATCTCCGAGTCGGGGTCGTCGCCGGGGCCCACGGTGAGCCGCTCGACCCGCTCGACGATCTTCTGCACCAGCTCGTCGCCGACCGGGTCGACGGCCAGCACGACCGAGATGGCCATGCAGCGCTCGCCGGCCGAGCCGAAGCCCGCAGAGACGGCCGAGTCGGCCACCAGGTCGAGGTCGGCGTCGGGGAGCACGAGCATGTGGTTCTTGGCGCCGCCGAGCGCCTGCACCCGCTTGCCGTGGGCGGTCCCGGTCTCGTAGACGTACCTGGCGATCGGGGTGGAGCCGACGAAGGAGACGCCGCGCACGTCGGGGTGCTCCAGCAGCCGGTCCACGGCGACCTTGTCGCCCTGCACGACGTTGAACACGCCGTCGGGCAGCCCGGCCTCCTTCCAGAGCCGCGCCATGAGCAGCGACGCCGAGGGGTCCTTCTCCGACGGCTTGAGGATGAACGCGTTGCCGCAGGCGATCGCGATCGGGTACATCCACATCGGCACCATGGCCGGGAAGTTGAACGGCGTGATGCCGGCCACGACGCCGAGCGGCTGGCGGATCGAGTAGGAGTCGACCCGGGTCGAGACGCCCTCGGAGAAGCCGCCCTTGAGCAGGTGCGGGATGCCGCAGGCGAACTCCACGACCTCCAGGCCGCGGGCCACCTCGCCGAGCGCGTCGCCGTGCACCTTGCCGTGCTCGGCGGAGATCAGCGCCGCCATCTCGTCGCGGTGCGCGTACATCAGCTCGCGGAACTTGAACAGCACCTGCGCCCGCTTGACCAGGGAGGTGTCGCGCCAGCCGGGGAAGGCCGCCGCGGCGGCGGCGACGGCCGCGTCCACGTCCGCCACGGACGCCAGCGCGACGGTGCCGCTGACCTCTCCGGTGGCGGGGTTGAAGATCTCCGACGTGCGGGGGTCGCCGTCGGTGAGAGCTCCGTCGATCCAGTGCTTGACTGCCTTCACTGCTGCGCTGCCTCCGCGTTGATGACTTCGAGTGCGTTGACGATGATGCCGAGCCCCTCGGTGGCCTCGTCGACCGAGATCGTGAGCGGCGGGGCCATGCGGATGGCGGTGCCGCGCAGGCCGCCCTTCCCGGCGAGCAGACCGGCCTTCTTGGTCTCCTCCATGAACCTCGCGGCCTGGGCAGGGGTGTCGAGCTCGACGGCGAACATCAGGCCCTTGCCGCGCACGTCCTTGACGACGGGGAGCCGCTGGGCGGCGGCGCGCAGGCCATCGATGATGATCTTGCCGGTCCTCGCGGCGTTGGCCTGCAGGTCGTGGTCGAGCACGTAGTCGAGGGTCGCGTTGGCGGCCGCCATGGAGACGGGGTTGCCGCCGAACGTGGCCACGCCGGCGGCGTGCAGCGCGTCCAGCAGGTCGCCCCGGGCGACGACGCCGCCGACGGCGAAGCCGTTGCCCAGGCCCTTGGCGAAGGTCATCATGTCGGGGGTCACGCCGTGGTTCTGGATGCCGAAGAACGCGCTGCCGGTGCGGCCCCAGCCGGTCTGCACCTCGTCGGAGATGAACAGGATGCCCTGCTCGTCCAGCACTTCCTTGTAGGCGGCGAACAGCCCGTCCGGGGGCATGGTGAAGCCGCCGACGCCCTGGATGGGCTCGGCGATGAGGGCGGCCACGTCGTTCGAGACGGCGGTCGACAGCACGTGCCGCAGGTCGTCCACGCACGCCGCGATGTAGTCGGCGTCGGACATGCCCCTGAACTGGGCGAGATGCTGGTCGGCGCCGTGCAGGAAGTGCACGTTGAGCGGCGACAGGGAGTTGTTCTTCCAGGACCTGTTGGAGGTGACGCTGACGGCGCCGAAGCTGCGGCCGTGGTAGCTCTGCCGCATGGCCAGCACCTGGTCGCTCTTGCGCGCGTACGTGGCGAGCAGCAGGGCGGTCTCGTTGGCCTCGGTGCCCGAGTTGGTGAAGAAGACCTTGGCGTCCGGGATGCCGGACAGGCGGGCGATCTTCTCGGCCAGCTCGATCTGCCCGCGCAGCAGGTAGACGGTGCTGGTGTGGACGACGCCGGTGGCGAGCTGGCGTTCGACGGCTTCGCGCACCTCGGGGACGTCGTACCCGATCATGTTGGTCAGGATTCCGGCGAAGAAGTCGAGATAACTCTTGCCGTCGGCGTCGACGACGCGGTTGCCCTTGCCGCTGACGATCTCGATGGGGTCGTTGTAGTAGAGGCCGACCCAGTTGGGGATGACGGCCCTGTGGCGCGCGAGAAGCTCGGACATGTCTTGAGTATCGCCGTAATCCCCACAGGTCCCCAAATGCAAGGTGTCGCCGTACGCCGGAATCCTCTTACAAGGTGTCGGCCGCCGGGAGCAGAGGTTTCATCATGGAGCGAGATGGTATGGCTACGTCTAGCAGGGAATACGAAGATCCGCCCCATCAGGGGGAAGCCTTCCGGGAACAAGGCCGGGAGACGCGACAGGCGGTCTTCGAAGGTCGAGGGACCGCCGGATCGGGGGAACCCAATGCGCAAGACTCTCACGGGCCTGGGGCTGGCCTTCTTTCTGACGCTCGCCCCGGCCGCGGCCGCGACGGCGGAGGCTCCCGCCGCTCCCGTCGCGCAGAGCCAGGTCAACCCGTCGCCCGCACCTCAGCAGCAGGACCAGGGCGGCGGCAACGCCGGCCTGTGGGGCCTGCTCGGCCTGCTGGGGCTGCTGGGCCTGGCCGGCATGCGCAAGCAGAAGCAGCATGTCGGCACCGCCGAGCACATGACCAACCGCCCGCAGCGCCCGTAAGGTCAGGCGCACTCACGGAGCCCCGCGCCGGCCGGCCCGGCACGGGGTTCCGCCCTGTGGGGGATGCGATCTAGACGGTCACCGGCTCAGGGCTCTCGGTGGGCGCGAGCGGGCGCAGCAGGACGGCGGCGACCACCGCCGCGGCGACGCAGAACGCGGCGCCCACCCACGACCCGACGTGCATGGCGGTGGTGAAGGCCGCACCGGCCTGCTCCGCCAGGGCGGGCGCCTGGATCGCCACCCCGATGGACTCCCTGGCCGCCTCGGGCGCGGAGACGGGCATCTGCCCGGTGTAGACCTCGGCCAGCACGCTGCCCAGCACGGCGATGCTCAGCGCCAGCCCGACCTGCTGGACGGTGTCGTTCATGGCCGAGCCGACCCCGGCCCGCTCCAGCGGGATCGCGTTCATCAGCGAGGTGTACGCGGACGGGCCCGCCAGCCCGCCGCCCACGCCCATGACCAGCAGCGCGACGAGCAGGGGCAGGTAGCCGGTGGTGGTCGCCATGACGGCGAACCCCCCTGCCATGATCAGGAGCCCGCCGCTCACCAGCGCCCGGTTGCTCACCTTCTTCCCGAGCCCGGCGCCGATCCCGTTGAAGACGGCCGCCGCCACCGCGTACGGCAGCATGGCCAGCCCCGCGACCACCTCCTCGTACCCGAGCACGAACTGCAGGTACTGGGTGAGCATGAACATCACGGCGCCCGCCCCGAAGGACATCAGCAGGATGGACATCGACGCGCCGCTGAAGTTGCGGTTGCCGAACAGGAACAGCGGCAGCATCGGCTCCTCGCGCCGCCGCTCCCACACCACGAAGGCGACCAGCGAGGCGACCGCCACCGCGATGATCGCCCAGTTGAGCTCGCGCTCGATGATGACGTACACGGCGGCCGTCAGCCCGACGCTGGACAGCACCACGCCGACCGGGTCGAGCTTGCGCGCCGGCCCCCGCGTCTCCCGCATCAGGACCAGCGCGGCCACGATGGCCAGCCCGGCGATCGGGATGTTCATCAGGAAGACCGAGCCCCACCAGTAGCTCTGCAGCAGGAAGCCGCCGAGCGTAGGGCCGATGATCACGCTGACCATGGCCACCCCGCCCCAGACGGCCATGGCGGTGCGGCGCTCCTCGGCGTCGAAGACGGTCATCAGGATGGAGAGCGTCGACGGCATCAGGATGGCCCCGCCGACGCCCATGAGCGCGCGGGCGGCGACGAGCTGCCACGGCTCGGCCGCGAAGACGGCCGCCAGCGACGCCCCGCCGAACAGGGCGAGCCCGATGACCAGGAACCGCCGGCGGCCGAACCGGTCCGACAGGCTGCCCGCCGTCAGCAGCAGCCCCGCGAACGCCAGCACGTAGACGTCCAGGATCCACTGGATGTCGGAGGGAGTGGCCCCGAGCTCCTCGATCAGCGAGGGGATGGCCAGGTTGAGGATCGTGCCGTCGACCGACAGCACCATCAGCGAGAGACAGAGAACGGCGAGCACCCACCAGCGACGGGGGTCTCGCACAGCGTTCGATTCCACTCGCACACTGTACGAGGAAACCCGTACAGTGTGCGAGAGGATTTAATCTGGAAGCATGACCGGCAAGCAGTTCTCCTCGGTGTGGACGCGCGACCCCCGGCCCGCCAAAAGCCCGGGCCGCAGCCGCGAGGAGATCGTGCGCGCCGCGATGGAGCTGCTCGACGCCGAAGGGCTCGACGGGCTGAGCATGCGCAAGCTCGGCGCGAAGCTCGACGCGGGCGCGACCAGCCTCTACTGGTACGTGGCCAACAAGCGCGAGCTGCTGGAGCTGGTCTACGACGAGATCTGGGGCGAGATGACGGTGCCGCCGCCGGAGGAGACGAAGTGGTGGCGCCAGACGGCCGGCGCCTTCGCCCACAGCATGCGCCGGGTGATGCTGCGCCATCCCTGGTCCGCCGGGCTCATCGGGCGCACGCCCGCGCTCGGGCCCAACGCGCTGGAGGTCACCAGCCGGCTCACCCGGGCCTTCAAGGGCGCCGGGTTCCGGGGGCTGGAGATCGACTACGCCGCGTCCACGCTGACCGCCTTCGTGTTCGGCACCACCATCCCCGAAGTGGCCTACAACGAGGCGATGGCCAGGGACCCCCTCGACGAGGACAGCATGCGCGAGGCCGTCGAGCGGGCCGCCGCCGCCCACCCCGACCTGCTGGAGCGGATGCGCGAGAGCAAGCCGGCCGACCTGAGGGAGTCGCGCGAGATGATGTTCACCTTCGGACTCGCGGCGGTGCTCGATGGCCTTGAGGCGAGGCTGACGGCGTAGCAGGATCCGGAGCATGAGCGATTTCCGAGCCGCGCGCGACTTCCTGCTCCAGGCCGACTACCCCACCGCCCGCCGGGAGTTCCGGTGGCCGGAGCTGGGCGAGTTCAACTGGGCGCTCGACTGGTTCGACGGCGTGCTGGCCGCCGAGACCCCGGACCGGATCGCCCTCAAGATCACCGGCAGGGTCTCGTACACCTTCGCCGAGCTGTCCGTGCGCTCCAGCCGGGTGGCCAACTGGCTGCACGAGCAGGGCGTGCGGCGCGGCGACCGGATCCTGCTCATGCTCGGCAACCAGCCCGAGCTGTGGGAGTCGCTGCTGGCCGCGATGAAGCTGGGCGCGGTCGTCATCCCGGCCACCACGCTGCTGACCCGCAAGGACGTGACCGAGCGGATCGAGCGCGGCGGGGTGTCCCACGTGATCGCCAACGCCGAGGACGCGGGCAAGTTCGGCGGCGGCCCCTACACCAGGATCGCGGTCGGCGACGCGTACGGCTGGCTGCCCTACCACGAGTCCTCCCAGGCGGCCGAGCGGTTCACGCCCGACGGGCCGACGCACGCGGGCGACACCCTGCTGCTCTACTTCACCTCCGGCACGACCTCGCAGCCCAAGCTGGTCGAGCACACCCACGCCTCCTATCCTGCCGGCCACCTGTCGACCATGTACTGGATCGGCATCCGGCCCGGCGACGTGCATCTCAACGTGTCCTCGCCCGGCTGGGCCAAGCACGCCTGGAGCAACGTGTTCGCGCCCTGGAACGCGGGCGCGACCGTGCTCGTCCACGACTACCAGCGCTTCTCGGCGGCCGAACTGCTGCGGGTGCTGCGCGACGAGGGCGTCGACACCTTCTGCGCGCCGCCGACCGTGTGGCGGATGCTGATCCAGGAGGACCTGGCGGCGTGGCGGCTGCCGCTGCGCACCGCCGTGGCCGCCGGCGAGCCGCTCAACCCGGAGATCATCGACCAGGTGGCCAAGGCGTGGGGCCTCACGATCAGGGACGGCTACGGACAGACGGAGACGACCGCGCAGATCGGCAACGTCCCGGGCGAGCCGGTCAGACCGGGCTCGATGGGGCGGCCGCTGCCGGGGTACGAGATCGTGCTGCTCGATCCGGAGACCGGGGAACCGGGGGACGACGGGGAGATCTGCATCCCGCTGGAGAACCGCCCCCTCGGCCTCATGTCCGGATATGTCGCCGGATCCAGTGAAGCGATGCGCGATGGGCACTATCACACGGGTGACATGGCCTCCCGGGACGCCGACGGCTACATCACCTACGTGGGCAGGACCGACGACGTGTTCAAGGCCTCCGACTACCGCATCTCGCCGTTCGAGCTGGAGAGCGTGCTGCTGGAGCATCCCGCCGTCGCGGAGGCGGCCGTGGTGCCCGCCCCCGACCCGGTGCGCCTGGCCGTGCCCAAGGCGTACGTGACGCTCGCGCCCGGGGCCGAGCCCGACGAGGACACGGCCCGGTCGATCTTCGAGCACTGCCGGCGCGAGCTGGCCCCGTTCAAGCGGGTGCGCAGGCTGGAGTTCGCCGAGCTGCCCAAGACGATCTCGGGCAAGATCCGCCGGGTGGAGCTGCGCGAGCAGAGCCCGGCGCGGGAGTTCCGCGAGGAGGACCTGATCCGCTGATCTTCCTGGCAGTCTGTCAACCATGGCCCGCCCAGGATTACAGGCTGATCGGATAGGCTCGGCGTCGTGCTGCCCACCATCGCCGACATCCTGGAGCTGGAGACGGTCCGCCGCGGCAGCCCACAGGTCGTGGCGGGCGCCGACCGGCTCGACACCAAGGTGCGCTGGGTGCACGTCGGCGAGATCGCCGACATCGCCCAGCTGCTGCGCGGCGGCGAGCTGGTGCTCACCACGGGCGTCGCGCTGCCCGACGACTCCGCCGAGCTCACCGGCTACATCGCCGGGCTGTCCTCCGTCGGCGCCTCCGGCCTGGTCGTCGAGCTGGGCCGCCGGTTCGTCCGCGAGCTGCCCCCCGCCGTGATCAAGTCCGCCGAGGAGCACGGCCTGCCGGTCATCGTGCTCGCCCGCGAGACCCCGTTCGTGCAGATCACCGAGGCCGTCCACGCCCGCATCATCGACAACCAGTTGGAGGAGCTGCGCGCCTCCGAGCAGCTGCACGAGGTGTTCACCGAGCTGTCGGTCGAGGGCGCGTCCCCCGCGGAGGTGCTGGCCCAGGTGGCCAGGCTGTCGGGCCGCCCGGTCCTGCTGGAGAACCTCGCCCACCAGGTGCTGGCCTGCGAGTCTGCCGGTCGCGACACCGGCGCGCTGCTGGCCGGCTGGGAGAGCAGGTCCAGGGCCGTCGCCCCCGCCGACCGCACCGCGTACGACTCCGCGTCGGGCTGGCTCGTCACCACCGTCGGCGCGCGCGGGCAGGACTGGGGACGGCTGATCCTGCTGTGCGACCGCAAGCCGTCGCCGCGCGACCTGGTGCTGGCCGAGCGCGCCGCCACCACGCTCGCCCTGGGCCGCCTGCTGGAGCGCCACCAGGAGTCGCTGGAGCGCCAGGCCCACGGCACGATCATCACCGGCATCCTCACCCACGCCTACTCCGACCCTGACGAGGCCGCGGCCCGCGCCCGCGCGGTCGGCGTGCCGCTCACCGGCCGCAGGCTGGTGAGCGTGGTCATCCGCCCGACAGACCCGGCCGACCAGGCGCTCGACGGGCAGGCCGAGCTGGGCGAGCTGGCCGAGGCGACGGCCGCCGCCTGCCGCGACGCCCGTCTGCCCGCCCTGGTGGGCGCGCTCGACCAGGACCGGGTGGGCGTCCTGCTGCCGCTCCCGCCGCGCACGCAGGCCGAGCCCGCGTTGACGACGCTCTCCGAGCGCCTGCGCGAGCTGTGGAAGCACGGATCCGCGTTCGTGCTCGCCGCCGGCTCGGTGGTCGAGTCCATCCGCGACGTACGGCGCAGCTTCCTGGAGGCCGAGCAGGTGGCCGACGTGGCGGTCCGGCAGCCCGACGCCCGGCCCTTCTACCGGCTGCCCGACCTGCGCCTGCGCGGGCTGCTCCACCTGCTGCGCGACGACGCCAGGCTGCAGACGTTCGCCGAGCGCGAGCTGGGCGCGCTGCTCGCGCACGACGCCCAGCGGGGCGGCGACCTGGCCCGCATCCTGCGCATCTACCTCGACGCGGGCCGCAACAAGGCGGTCGCCGCGCAGAAGGCCCACCTGTCGAGGCCCGCCTTCTACGACCGGCTGCGCCGCCTGGAGCGCATCCTCGACACCGATCTCGACGACGTCGAGTCCTGCCTGTCGCTGCACGTCGCGCTGCTGGCGCTGGAGTCGTTCCGCCGCGACCGCCAGCGCTAGCCCGCGATCAATCCGGATGCGCTCCAGGAGTCCGGCCTCGTAGCCTCGGCCCCATGAACGACCGCGCCTTCGTCCCCGACGACTTCGTCGTCCCCGCGCCTCCGGTCACCCCGCGGTTCCGTCTGGAACCCCTGGGCCCCCAGCACAACGCCGCCGACCACGCCGCCTGGACCAGCAGCATCGAGCACATCCGCGCGACCCCGGGCTTCCCTGACGGACGGTGGCCTCCCGTGGAGGGCATGTCCCTGGAGGCCAACCTCGCCGACCTGCGGCGCCACGCGGACGACTTCGCCCGGCGCCGCGGCTTCACCTACACCGTCCTGGACACGGACGGCGACGTGATCGGATGCGTCTACATCTATCCCTCAACGGGCGACGCCCACGACGCCGACGTGTCCTCCTGGGTCCGGGCCGACCGGGCCGACCTGGACGTGCCTCTGTACGAAGCCGTGACAGCCTGGCTGTCCGCGCACTGGCCCTTCAGGACGCTCAGCTACCACCCGCGTTAGAAACCCATCGCCACGCGCACCTCGTCGAGGGTGACCACGGCCCGTTCACGGGCCCGCCGGTTGCCCTCGGCCAGGATCTCCCGCACCTCCGCCTCGCCGTGTTCGTTCCTGCGCTTCCTGATCGGCCGCAGGAAGTCGTTGACCGCGTCCGTGGTCAACCGCTTCAGCGCGGCCGCTCCCCCGTACCCGATCTCGGCGGCGAGCTCCGCGGGCGGCCGGCCGAGGCAGAGCGACGCGATCATGAGCAGGTTGGCCACCTGGGGGCGGTTCTCCTCGTCGTAGGTGATCAGCCGCTCGGAGTCGGTGCGTGCCTTGCGGATGAGCGCGGCCGTCTCGTCCTCGGTGGCCGACAGCGCGATCGCGTTGCCCCTGCTCTTGCTCATCTTGCCGCCGTCGAGCCCCTGGAGCAGCGGCCGCTCGCCGAGCATGGCCTCGGGCACCGGGAAGACGCGGCCGTAGCGCTCGTTGAAGCGCCGCGCGATCGTCCGGGTCACCTCGAGATGCGGCAGTTGGTCCTTGCCCACCGGCACCAGTGTGCCCTTGCAGAACAGGATGTCGGCCGCCTGGTGCACCGGGTAGGTGAACATGAGCCCGCTGACCGCCTTCTGGCTGCTGTGCGCGATCTCGTCCTTGACGGTGGGGTTGCGGCTCAGCTCCGACACCGTCACCAGGCTCAGGAACGGCAGCATGAGCTGGTTGAGCTCGGGCACGGCGCTGTGCTGGAAGATCGTCACCTTGGCCGGGTCGAGCCCCACCGCGAGATAGTCGAGCAGCAACTCGGTGATGTTGCGCTGGATCTCCCCCGGCAGATCCCGGTCGGTGATCACCTGGTAGTCGGCCACCAGCACGTACATCGGGAACCGGTCCTGCAGGCGGACGCGGTTGGCCAGGGAGCCGAAGTAGTGGCCGAGATGGAGCGGCCCGGTGGGGCGGTCTCCGGTGAGCACGGTGTGTTGCATGGTCCCTCCTCGATCGGTCGACGCCGTCCGGAGGGATGCCCTGCGCCCGGGGCCGCCCTGAGGACGGCCCTTGCGCATGCGAAGGTCAGAGGCCGTCTCGCGGCCACCACCACATGCCGATGCGCTTCACGCACCCATTCTAGGCGAAGGTCGAACTCACCAGTCCGGGCGTATGTCGATCGCGTAACCTCTTTCAACCGTTTGGCGTGTTCTCCAGACCCGATCAGCTTGATCACGTCAGGATGGGGCGGTCCCGTTCCACCCTCCTGGAGTTCGCATGTCTCGACGCACTCTCGTCGTCGGCCTGGCCATGGCCACGACGATCACGGGCCTCACCGTGCCCGGCGCCGCAGCCGAGCAGGCGACGGTGAAGTTCCCGTCATCCAACTTCCCGCTCGGTGCGCGGTCCGCACCGACCAAGACCATGACCAGCGTGACCTCGGGCATCGACCTGTACGACGTGAAGGCGGGCTCGTCCACCGACGGCTACACGGTGACCGTGCTCCTGCCGAACGGCCGCGACGCCGGCACCCGCGAGGCCGCGGAGACCACGCTGGCCGCGGTCGAGGCGGCCGGCGAGGTCGCCGGCATCCAGCGGCTGGAGCGCCCGCAGGTCGCCGACGCCCCCGCGCAGGAGCTCTTCATGGTGCGCGTGGGCCTGTGGTCGTTCAAGCAGCGCGCCAAGGCCGACAAGGCGGCCGCGAAGCTCAAGAAGGCCGGCCTGAAGGTCAAGGTCGACTACCTGGGCGACGACGGACTCAAGACCACCGGCCCGTGGCACGTCAAGGTGCTCACGGTCGACGCCCGCACCTTCCGCGGCTCGTACGCGGCCTCGCTCGGCACCAGCGTGGCCAAGCGCGAGACGGTCTCGTCGATGGCCAAGCGGGGCGGCGCGGTCGCGGCCGTCAACGGCGGCTTCTTCAACATCCACACCGCCAAGCAGTTGCGCGGCGAGCCGGTGGGCGCCTCCGTGGTCGCGGGCAGGCTGCTCAGCGAGGCGGTCCCGGGCCGCTCCGCGATCGTGCTGCGCGGCCGTACCGCCCGCATCACCGAGCTGACGACCACGATCACGGCCGTCTCCCAGGACGGCGCCAAGCACCCGATCGCCGGTGTCAACCGCGCGGCGGCCGCCGACGAGCTCGTCCTCTACACCGAGGAGTACGGCGCCAAGACCCCCGCCGTCGACGGCACCGACGTGGTCATCGACGCCAACGGCCGGGTGGAGGCGGTCCGCACCCCCGGCGCCGCGGTGCCGAAGGGCAAGCGGGTGCTCCACGGCGGCGGCGAGGCGGCCATGTGGCTCAACGAGCACCTCTGGGAAGGCTGGACCGTCAAGGTCGACACCAAGGTGCGCGACCTGCGCAAGAAGAGGAACCTTCAGCTCACCCCCGACCTGCACGTCGTGTCGGGCGGCGTGGGCCTGGTCCGCAACGGGCGCACCGCGATCACCGCCAGGCGCGACGGCCACGACTCGGTCAACATGATCCTCCGCCGCCACCCGCGCACCCTGGTCGGCACCACCCGCAACGGGAGCCTGATCGTGGCCACGATCGACGGCCGCAAGCCGGGCATCACCGTGGGCGCGAACTTCGTCGAGGCTGCCCAGTTCATGCGCTGGCTCGGCGCCACCCAGGCGATCAACCTGGACGGCGGCGGGTCGACGGCGATGGTCGTGAAGGGCAAGGTCGTCAACCAGCCGTCCGACGGCGGGGAGCGCGCCGTCGGCGACGCCCTGCTCGTCCTCCCCCGCTAGATCCGGCGGCTAGTCGGCGCTCCGTGACCGCGCGTCGCCCGCGACGTCGTCGACGAGCGGCTCCCCGGCCTTCCCGGGGAGCCGCGTGCCGGGACGTCCCTGAGGCGGCTCGGGGCGGGCGCCCCTGCGGGCCGACCCGCGCCTGGGCAGGAAAGCCGAGATGACCATCCCGGCGGCCGCCGCGACCGCCGAGATGACCAGCGCGATCTGGAGGCCGTCGCGCGAGGGCAGAGTCACGGCTCCCAGTTGGACGGTCTGCGCGGCCAGCACCGCGCCGATCACCGCGCTGGCCGTCGACGTGCCGATGGAGCGCATCAGCGAGTTGAAGCCGTTGGCCGCGCCGGTCTCCGAGGTGGGCACCGCTCCCATGATCGAGGCGGGCATGGCGGCGTACCCGAGACCGGCCCCGGCCGAGACGATCGTCGCGGCCAGCGCGACGTGCCAGACCTCCGTCATGAGGAACAGCGCGGTGACGTAGCCCGCGATGGAGAGCAGGGCGCCGAGCATGAGCGTCACCTTGGGGCCGTAGGCTCCGGTGACACGGGCCGAGACGGGCGAGAGCACGATCATCATGCCGCCGCCCACCGCCATGCACAGCCCGGCCTCGAACAACGTGAGCCCCAGCCCGTAACCGGAGGCGGCCGGCGCCTGCAGCACCTGGGGGAAGACCAGCTGGGTGCCGAACATGGCGAACCCGAAGGCGATGGACGCCAGGTTGGTGAGCAGCACCTCGCGCCGGGTGGTGGTCCGCAGGTCGACCAGCGGATTGCGCATCCGCAGCTCCGCCCATCCCCAGAGCGCGAAGATCACCACCGCCGCGGCGAACAGGCCCAGGGTCAGCGGGCTCGTCCAGCCCCAGCTGCCGCCCTTGCTGATGGGCAACAGGAAGCAGACCAGCCCGGCCGACAGCCCGGCCACGCCGAGGAAGTCGAAGCGCCCGCCTGTCCGCAGCGGCGAGACGGGCACGAGCGTGATGGTCAGGACCAGGCCCGCCGCCCCCATCGCGGCGGCGACCAGGAAGAGCACGTGCCAGTTGGCGTACTGGGCGACGACCGCGCCCAGCGGCAGCCCGATGGCGCCGCCGGCGCCCAGCGTGGCGCTCATCAGCGCCATGGCCGAGCCCAGCCGGCCGGGCGGCAGCAGGTCGCGCATGATGCTGATGCCGAGCGGGATCACGCCGACCGCGCAGCCCTGCAGCGTACGGCCGATCACCACGAGGGGCAGCGCGCTGGTGAAGACACAGATCGCCGATCCGAGGATCATCAGCGAGAGGCTGATCACGATCATCCGGCGCTTGCCGTACATGTCTCCGAGCCGCCCGCTCACGGGCGTGAACACCGCCGACGACAGCAGCGTGGAGGTGATCACCCAGGACGCGTCCTCCGCCGAGGCCGACACCAGCCTCGGCAGGTCGGGGATGATGGGCACCACCAGGGTGAACATCATCGACACGACCATGCCGCTGAAGGCCAGGGCGGCGATGACGACGCCGCTCGACTTTCCGGGGGTGCGAGGCATCGCCACCGAGCTCCGTTCGATCAAGATCCGCGGTTGGACAGGACAAGGCTGCCAGACGCCGCGAAGAAGATGCCCACCCCCTGCACGAAGCTGACCTCCACGTCGGGCACCTGCGCGGCGGCCTCGCCCCGCAACTGCCGGACGGACTCCAGGATCGCGAACATCCCGTACATGCCGGTGTGCGTGTACGCGAGCCCGCCGCCGTTGGTGTTCACCGGGAGGCTGCCGCCCGGAATCGTGTGACCGTCCGCGATGAACGCCCCCGACTCTCCCCTGCCGACGAACCCGAGATCCTCCAGCCCGTAGAGCGGCAGGTGCGCGAAAGCGTCGTAGATCATCAGATGGTCGACGTCGCCGTGCCCGAGCCCGGCCGTGCGGAACGCCTCGGCGCTGGAGCGGCGGAACGCCTGGAACGACCCCGGATCCTCCATCTGGGACACCATCGCGCTCTCGGTGGCCTCGCCCGAGCCCAGCAGGTAGACGGCCCGGCTCCCCCCGGGCAGGTCGGCGGCGCGTTCCGCGCTGGTCAGCACCAGGGCGCCGCCGCCGTCGGTGACCACACAGCACATGTCCCTGGTGAACGGGTAGGCGATCTCCGGAGCCTGGAGCACCTCGTCCACCGAGACGATGTCACGCCGCAGGGCCCGCGGGTTCTTGCTCGCCCACTCCCGCTGGGCGACGACCACCCAGGCCAGGTCCTCCCGGTCCATGCCGCGCTCGTGCAGGAAGCGCAGGGCGGGGACGGTGAACGTGGCGTACGGGGTGATGGCACCGTACGGCGCCTCGAACTGTCCGGCGGGGGTCGCGTTGGCCCCGCCCCACCGCGGCGCGCCCACCCGCGACCGCCCGGACTCGCCGTGGGTGATGAGGACGACGTCGGCCGCGCCGGCCGCGATGGCCGCCGCCGCGTGCCGGACGTGCAGCAGGAAGCTGCAGCCGCCGACCATGGTGCCGTCGGCCCAGCGCGGGTTGATGCCCAGGTGGTGCGCCACGTCAAGGGCCAGCGGCCCGGCGGTCGCCACGCCGTCCACGTCGGCGGGGGTGAGCCCGGCGTCCCGCAGGGCGTTCAGCCCGGCCTCGGCGTGCAACTGCAGCATCGAGGTGCCCGGCAGGACCCCGATCTCGTCGGTCTCGGCCGCGCCGACGATCGCGATCCGGCCGCCGTGCATGCTGGTCACGCGCTCTCCTCTTCAGGCTGGAAGACCGGCAGCACGGTCCCGCCGCGCTCCTCGAACGTCACCCGGAGCCGCAGGTCCAGGGGCAGGTTCTCGGGCGCCGGCTCGACGCCGACCACATTCGTCATGAGCCGCGGGCCCTCGTCGAGCTCCACCAGCGCGATCACCGGCGAGACGGACTCGAAGCCGGGCATCGGCCGTCTGTTGATCACGTACGAGACGAGCCGCGCGCGGCCGGACACCGTCACCCAGGCGACGTCAGGCGAGGCGCAGTAGCGGCAGAACGGCCGTGGGTAGAAGTAGTGCCGGCCGCACGCGCCGCACTGCTGGACGCGCAGCTCGCCCGCCTTCGCGGCGTCCCAGTACGGTGCGGTCTCGGGCGTCGGCTTGGGCATGAAGTCCTCGATCACCCGGTCCTCCGGCTGAACGTGCCGCGATCCAGCACGACCCGACCGGCCACCGTGGTCTGGAAGCGCCAGGTCTCGCCGTCGTCCCACAGGGCCACCGCCAGTTCCTGCCCAGGGAAGACCGGGGAGGCGAAGCGCGCCGACATGGTGCCGAACAGCTCCGGGTCCGAGCCGCACGCGGTGTGCAGCAGCGCCCTTCCGGTGAACCCGAAGGTGCACAGGCCGTGCAGGATCGGACGGTCGAACCCGGCCTTCCCGGCGAGCCACGGGTCGGAGTGCAGCGGGTTGCGGTCGCCGCTCAGCCGGTAGAGCAGGGCCTGGTCGGGCCGCGTCCGGTAAGTGACCACGTGGTCGGGCTCGCGCTCCGGTCGTTCCCACGGCGCGGCGGAGCCTCGCTCGCCGCCGAAGCCGCCCTCGCCCCTGATGAAGGTGCCGGTGCTGGACTCGGCGAGCACCTTGCCCGAGTCCGCGTCCATGACTGTCGACTCCAGGACGGCGATGGCGTTCGGCCCCTTGTCGTAGAAGGCGGCCACACGGCTCCTGGTCACGGTGGAGCCCTCGGGAGGCAGCGCGCCGTGCAGCGTGATCGACTGCTCGGCGTGCAGCACCTGGGCGAGGTGGAAGTCACCCAGCGGGGGCATCGACCCTCCGGTGCCGCCGATCATGACCGCGAAGGTGGGTAGCACCTGCTGGGCGACGTCGTGCGAGTTCTCCGTCGTGAACGGCAGCTCCGTCAGCGGATCCTCGGCCCCCGCCCCGACGCCGAGCGCGTAGAGGATGGCGTCGGCCGAGGTCCATCGCCGGCCCCCGCCCTCCCACTCCTTGCCCACCAGGTCCAGATTCAGCGCCAAGGGAGCGCTCCTTCCGTAAGGGTCCTGCCAGCACCATAATCCGGACAAAGTTCGTCTGTAAATACCGCGGAACCGGTGGCGAACCTCCCGAGACCTGGCAGACTGAGAAAATATGAAAACCGCTTCGACCACCTCCCGCCCCGGACGACCACCCGACCCCGGCATCGAGCCCCGAGTCCTCGACGCGACGCTGCAGATCTACGCGGAGGTCGGCTGGGCCGGGTTCACCATGGACGCCGTCGCGCGCCGGGCACGCGTGGGCAAGGCCGCCCTCTACCGCCGCTGGGAGAGCAAGGAGAAGCTGATCGTCGAGGCCCTGGCCTCGATCACCATGCCCGTCATGGCCGAGACCACCGGCTCGCTGCGCGAGGACCTCCTGGCCATGTGCGTCCGCACGCTGAAGGCGCAGCAGAGCCGCGACGGCCTGGTCGGGCTGCGGGCGCAGATCGAGGCCAAGTTCTATCCCGAGCTGTTCGGCCAGGCCATGGAGGACCTCGGGAAGCAGTGGCGGACCCTGTCCAGGCGGCTCGTGCTGCTCGCCATCGACCGGGGCGAGATCCCCCAGGGCACCTCGCCGGCCCTGGTGCTAGACGCGGTGAACGGCATCATCGTCAACCACGTGCTTTCCACGCCGATCGACAGGATGCCCGCCCTCCTGGAGGACGCCCCCCGCTACGCCGAGCGGGTCGTCGATTTCGTGCTCTCCTCCATCGGCTATCGTCCCGCCGAGGCCGCCCTTGACACCGACGGGGCCCGGTCTTAGCTTCTGTGTTGCGGACGCATTTCGTCTGAATTTCACGGTACGAAGTCGCACACCAATCCCCTGACCAATTTCGGACACTTGGTGTCTGAAATCAGGGTCGTGCGTCCTTGGGCGATCGCCGCAAGGCGGAAGGTCTGGAGGAACGAATGCCGGCTACCAACCCTGACACGACGTCCGAGAATCCCGGTTTCTACGCGCTGGCGCTCCAGGACCCCCAGCGAGTGGCCTTCATCGGCCCGCAGGGCGAAGAGACCACCTTCGGTGAGCTGGGAGCCCAGGTCAACCGCATCTCCCACGGCCTCCGAGCGCTCGGCGTGGGCAAGGAAGACATGGTCGCCATCCTGGTGCACAACGGCCGGGAGTACATAGAGCTGGCACTCGCCACCATCCAGCTCGGCGCCTACATCGTGCCGATCAACACCCATCTCGCCCCGCCCGAGGTCGCCTACATCGTCAAGGACAGCACCGCCAAGGTGCTCGTCGCCCACTCCGACCTGGCCGGACACCTGCACAGCGAGATCGGCGGGCTGCCGGCGCACCGCTACGCCATCGGCGACGAGGTCGAGGGCTGGCAGCCCTACCCCGAGCTGTGGAGCGGCCGGCCCGAGGACCAACCCGGCGACCGGGTCATGGGCGCCATCATGAACTACACCTCGGGCACCACCGGCCGCCCCAAGGGCGTGCGCCGGCCGCTGTCGGGCCTCAGCCCCGAACAGGAAGCCCCGCTCGCCTCGAAGCACTTCTACACGCTCGGCTTCCGGAAGCAGGGTGTCCACCTCGTCTGCTCGCCGCTGTACCACGCCGCCCCCGGCGCGTTCGCCATCAACGCGCTGCACCTGGGCCACACCGTGGTCTGCCACCTCAAGTTCGACGCCGAGGCGGTGCTGCGCGCCATCGAGCGCTACAAGGTGACCACCAGCCACATGGTGCCCACCCACTTCCACCGGATGCTCCGCCTGCCCGAGGAGGTCCGCCTCCGCTACGACGTCTCCAGCCTGGACAGCCTGATCCACGCCGCGGCGCCCTGCCCCGTCGAGGTCAAGAAGCAGATGATGGAGTGGGTCGGCCCCAAGCTCTACGAGTATCTGGCGGCCACCGAAGGCGGCATGTCCCAGGTCACCCCGGAGGAGTGGCTGGCCAAGCCCGGCACGGTCGGCCGGCCGCAGCCGGGCACCACGCTCCGCATCGTCGGCGAGAACGGCGAAGAGGTGCCGGACGGCGAGCCTGGAACGATCTATTTCAGCAATGCCGGCCAGGCATTCGAGTACTACAACGACCCGGGGAAGACCGCGGCCGCCCGGCTCGACGGCATGTCCACGGTCGGCGACTTCGGCTACCTGGACGAGGACGGCTACCTGTTCCTCCTCGACCGCAGGACCGACCTGATCATCTCCGGCGGCGTGAACATCTACCCGGCCGAGATCGAGCAGTTCCTGATCACCCATCCGTCCGTCCAGGACATCGCCGTGATCGGCGTTCCCGACCCTGACTGGGGTCAGAGCGTGCTCGCCATCGTCCAGCCGTCACCGGGCGTGGAGGCCGGAGAGGGACTGGCCGAGAAACTCCGGGCCTACTGTGCCGAAGGGCTCGCCTCGTACAAGCGCCCGCGCAGGTTCGATTTCCGCGAGGACTTCCCGCGGACGGAGGCGGGCAAGCTCCAGCGCCGCAAGCTACGCGACGAGTACGTCGACAACAACTGACAGCGGCGTTGCCGGTCTTTGCACGGGCCCCGGCGTGATAGCCGAAGCCTCCATGAAACAGGGCGAGCCTCGTGGGCGTAGCCTCAGGGCTCACCCACAAGAAAAGCCCCCGAGACCGAAGCCTCGAAGCCGTCATGAACAAGGAAAGGCCCCGACAGAACCTGTCGGGGCCTTTCCCATATGAAAATTGTCCGGCGGTGACCTACTCTCCCACACCCTCCCGAGTGCAGTACCATCGGCGCAGAGAAGCTTAACTTCCGGGTTCGGAATGTAACCGGGTGTTTCCTTCCCGCCATAACCGCCGTAACCCTCCGAAACACACAAACCACAGGGGCTTGTTGTCTCAGAATTGCCTAGTGGACGCGAGCAAAACTCAATTCTACAAAAGAAGCAAGACGCTTTGTGGTCAAGTCCTCGGCCTATTAGTACCGGTCAGCTCCACACGTTACCGCGCTTCCACCTCCGGCCTATCAACCCGGTCGTCTACCGGGA